>JAPFDS010000032.1 GCA_026168805.1 Caryophanales bacterium
GGTCAGAATCCTCGGTATTTTAATGCCGAGATGAATGATTGCTTTTAAAGCTAGACCATATGGATAATAAAAATGTCTTATATATGTTGAATGAAGATGGATTATTACATATACTATATGTATGAAAAATAAAAGTGGATTAACGCATGCTAGAACCTGTGTATATAATGTACATTATCATATTGTTTGGACTGTAAAATATCGAAGAAAGGTTTTAACAGAAGAAATAGAAAAAATACTTAAACGATTTATTCCAAAATATTGCGAAGGATAAGGAATTTGAGGTCATTATGATGGAGGTAGGTGAGCAGGACCACATACATGTTTTTGCTTCTGCTCACCCAAAAATAGCACCATCTTACATTGTAAAGATGCTAAAAGGGATTTCTGGAAGAAGACTGTTGATGGATTTTCCTGAAATTAAAGAAAAATTTTGGAAAGGAAAGCTTTGGAACCCGAGTTTCTATCTCGAAACAGTTGGTTCTACATCAGAAAAATCGATGAAAAAGTATATTGAAAACCAAAATAAAGGAGGGTAATGTATCCGGTGAAAACCTACAAATTTAAACTCGAGCCAACCGAAGAACAAAAGGAAAAAATACTGCAAACAATCAATTTATGTAGATGGCTTTATAACAGCTGTTTGGAACAGAAAATATACGCTTACAAAACATACAACAAAACCATTTCCTACTATACACAGAAAAAAGAGCTTCCTGTTTTAAAAAAGGAAATACCTGCTTTTAAATCCGTTCATTCACAAGTGTTGCAAGATGTGGTGAAGCGTTTGGATAAAGCGTATGACTCTTTTTTCACAAGACTCCAAAAAGGTGAAAAAGCCGGCTTTCCACGTTTTCGTAGTAAAAATCGATACCATTCATTCGTTTACACACAAAGCGGTTTTAAATTGGAAGGAAAATTTATAAGACTATCTAAAATTGGCAATGTTCGCGTCAAACATCATAGAAAATTAAAAGGAACCATAAAAACTTGTACAATCGTCCATAGAAATAATCGTTTTTATGTTTGCTTGTCGTGTGAAGTGCCCAAGCGAACAAACGTATCCAAAACAAATAAATCAGTTGGTGTCGATGTCGGGATTTCCCATCTAGCTGTCACTTCAGATGGTGAATTTTTTGACAACCCAACACATTTAAAATATGCCGAAAGACGACTCAAGCAACTAAAACGTGACGTTGACAAAAAGAAAAAAGGTTCAAACAGAAGGAAAAAAGCTGTTATGCTACTTTCTAAATGGCATGAACATATTGCGAACAAGCGAAAAGACACAGCTCATAAAATCTCCCACAAGTTGGTTAAAGAGTACGACTATATCGTTTTTGAAGATTTAAATATTCAAGGAATGGCCAAAAACCATAGCCTTGCAAAAAGCATTGCTGACAGTGCGTGGAATCAATTGATACAATTTACTTCTTACAAAGCTGAAAATGCTGGTAAACAAGTGAAATGTGTCGATCCATATAACACAAGTCAGATGTGCTTTAACTGTAAAAAAATTGTTAAAAAGACACTCACACAAAGAGTGCATGAATGTCCTTGTGGGTATAAGGAACATCGAGATATTAATGCGGCTAAAAACATTCTGCACCTTGGGATGCAATACATAGCTTAAATAAAAAATTTCAGGTGCGGAACGCGCCTTCGCGGAGAGTATGGGATTGCGCGGCTCTATGAAACGAGAAACATCTTTGATGTATCCGATTTTTGGATGCTCGGTACTTCAGTGCCGAGAGGTTCACTATTAAAGTTCAAATAATACACTGTATTAGAAATTATTCGCTTTGAACAGAAAAATAAGAGGTGATTACGTGCGATGGAAACATATACTCATAACAGTTACGATTCCTATTATATTGTTCCTCGGTGGATGCTTTGAAGAAGACACTCTAGTGCCTGTCCAGGAATACAAAGGAGAAAATTATAAAGTGGCTGAACTCCCAGCATTTAAAAGTACTATTGAAAAATCAGGGGAAATTGCTGAAGAAAATAAAGGGAAAGTGATTGCTGCTGTCAAAAAGTACTATTTAACCGAATTTAAAACGAAAGTTAAGGTGCATAATCTTGTAAAGGCTTCAAATGGTGTAGTTGCGTATACAGAATCTGTTGGAAAGCCACACTTTTATTCATCCGTGAGAGTCCCGATTGATACAAAAACGAATAAAGTTAAAACAGATAAAATAATAGCCGAGGATTACCAAATTGAAAGTGCAATTAATAGCGGATTATATGTAATGGCTTATGAAGAAGTATTTGCAAGATTAGATGTTTTGTTTGAAGAAATAGCACAACATTACCCGATTGTTGGCTTAAACATGGAAGTCGTTCGAAATACGTATGGTTACAATTATCAAACTCCATATTACTATTTAAAGGTACATGAAGATTCTCTAGCAGAGGCCTATGTAGAAAACCCAGATATTAATAAGGAAGAAGTGAGAGCTCTAATAGAAATGGAAGAATTTGATTCAGAAAATAATGTAGCTGTCGTTATATATCTCCATATGGAAGAACCTGATGTTGAACCAGATGAGAATATATATGATGACATCCATGAACGCATTGAGCAGGCAAAGGGTATACCAGCAGGCCGCTATCGACTTAAACTATATAATAATCAAATCAGTCAATTTTATGCCACTGGTGACGATTCTGATTCAATTAATAAAACAGGTGGAAATCCAATCATTAAAAAATAATAACAAGTGAAGTCAGCTAAGTGCGTCCATGGACTGGATTCTAAATGAAAAGGGGGTTAATCGTATGAGCTTTATCATTCGTAATATGTCAAAAGAGGACATTAAAGAAGTACAAGATGTGGCGAAAAGAAGTTGGAATTCGACGTACCAGGGAATTATCCCAAAAGATACACAGGAAAAGTTTCTGAAAGCTGCTTACAGTGATGAAATGATGAAAAAAAGGTTACATAAGTCAATTGTTTTTGTAGCAGAAATGGAAAATAAAGTAGTAGGTTTCGCCAATTTCATGCCAGTTAACGATGAAGGGCAGTCAGAGCTAAGCGCTATCTATCTGTATTCTGATTATCAAGGCAATGGTATTGGTACTGCATTATTAAAGAAAGGAATTAGAGAACTAGAAGGGGTTAAAGAGATTTTTATTGATGTTGAAAAAGAAAATGAAATAGGAAAAAACTTTTATGAAGCAAAAGGCTTTAAGAAAATTAAAGAATACAACGATAATTTTGATGGTCATATTCTGAAAAACGTTCGCATGTGTTTGGTAGTTTAATTTCGGACATTAAAGAAAAGGCAGGAGAATACTGTGAGAGGTAGTTGGTTTGTTTGGTGGATTGCAAATATCATTTGGATTGTTCTATTTGCAATAGGTTCTTATATTGTTTGGACGAGAGAAGTTGACGGTGCAGGTATACCTCAAACACCTGAGTTAAAATTAATTGCTTTTATAGTATTGTTGGTTGCATTTATAATTGCATTCATCATTCAAATTGTATGGTTTTTTGTTATTTTTAAAAAGAGTAACAATTATTAGGTGAAGGGCACAAGTTGTTGAAGAATAGGAGGAATAAAAATGGTAATGCCTGCGATTTTATCTGCGGTACTAATTATCGCAATTATATTTTCTATAACTGTTGTGATTAGGAAAAGGAGAGAAGCAGAAGTTACAGGAATTAAAAGTGCACTAACTTCCATTTGTTTATACTTGCTAGCTATAACAAATTTATTAGCATACTGGTTAAACTTTTTGGGAATCGTCAGTTGGTCAATTAGCGTTATTTTATTAATTTTTGGTGCATACTTTACAAAATATTTACCCGCTTCCGAAGGCAGAAGTTAATCTATCGGACTAGTACGATGTTAAAAAGAAGATTTAACCAAACAGATTAATTATTCTTTATTAATCGGTTGTTTAGGGGGAAGGGGCAGGTGCATGGAGTACTTTAAATACATCAGACAATATGTAGGTTCTAGGCCAATTATATTACCTGGATCAGTCGTCATTATTATCAATGAACTGAACGAGGTGTTATTACAATTAAGACACGATGAAAGTTGGGGACTACCTGGCGGCTTAATGGACTTAGGAGAAAGTTTTGAAGAAGTAGCTAAAAGAGAAGTTTTTGAGGAAACAGGATTAACGATTGAAAATTTGAAATTGCTTAACGTGCACTCTGGTTCAAATTACTATTTAAAAGCTCCTAATGGCGATGAATTATATTCGGCAACAGCTGTTTATTACACCAAAGATTTCAATGGGACAATAAAGATTGATTATAGTGAATCCAAAGATATGAAATATTTTGCACTAGATAACTTGCCGAGTAAATTAACCGGTAATGATCGAGGTTTTGTTGAGGAATACGTAAACATAAAAGGCCTTTGATCGTGTCACTTCTGCAGAATACTACACAAACACAATTGATGTAGTAACCGAAATAGTATGTGAAGTGTGAAGTTCATAAAGGGAGAGATAAGAGCATGAAAAAACGCATCACGTTAACAGCAATGCTTTTCATGTGTAGTTTTGTGTTTATGGCATGCAGCAATGATACTAATAACGGAAATAATGAGGTAAACAATCCTCAAAACAATAATGGTCAAGATGAAAATGAAGCCATAAATTTTGTTGATGAGGGACCCTTTGTGAAGTTAGAATTATATTCCGCCTCATCAGGTACATATTTGGATCATTTTCCGAAACACATTACCGTATCAAATGATGGAAGTGTGCATGTGTTTACAAAAGAAGTAGTCGATTGGACTGGTGAAGTTGAACTGAAGGTTGAAGAGGATGCTCCAACCATTCAAAAGAAAATCTCTGAAAATGAGGTCAAAGAAATAAAACAAGTGATAGAAGAAAATCGTTTTCTCTCCATCCCAGAAGATGTGACCGATTATGATGTAATGGATGGAAGTGGTAGTAGAATTACGGTTTATGAAAAAGGTCAAGAGAGGAAAGTAGGCGGAGAAAATTCCAGTAATGAACGGTATAATGCAATTGAAGATATTATATTCAATAAGGTGAAAGATGAATATAAAGATTGGGTAACAGAAACAAAAGAGTACTTAATGAAACTGAATGAATAAGTATTAAGTACAGTTGCAGATACATTTGAGATTGTTGCTTTCAAATCAATTCATTTTTCGGAATGTTAAAAATGCAAAGGAGCATAGACACAATGAATATAGATTTTGGGTTAACGGCGAAAGATTATCGTACATACAGAGCGGGTTATCCACATGAGTTATATAAACGCCTAAAAAAGCATGGCATTGGAATGAAAGGTCAATCAATATTGGATATCGGGACCGGTACAGGTTATCTTGCTAGAAACTTCGCCAAAGAAGGGGCTAATGTGACAGGGGTTGACATATCAGAAGAACTGCTGGAAGAAGCTAAAAAAATAGATCAAGAAAACAACATAAATATTCAGTACTTTCATGCAAAAGCGGAGAATTTACCTTTTTCAAGTTCTCAGTTTGATGTAGTTACTGCTGGTCAATGTTGGCATTGGTTTGACGGTGAAAAAGTTTTGGAAGAAGTAAGACGTGTTTTAGACAAACGTGGAAAGTTAGTTATTGTACATTCGGATTGGATACCACTAGACAATAATATTGTAGCGCAGACCGAAGAACTGATTTTATCATATAATCCTAGTTGGAAAGGAAGCGGTGGTACAGGGGTGTATCCGGAGTGGCTAACCCAGGTTGCCAAAGGTGGTTATACCGATATTGAAACATTTACATTTGATCATTCTATTACATATAATCACGAGCAATGGAGAGGAAGAATTAGAGCAAGTGCTGGAGTGGGAGCTAGTCTTTCTCAAGAAAAGATAACGAAGTTTGATCATCAGCTCAAGAAATTATTACAAAGTAATTATCCAAGTATCATCGATGTTCCGCACAGGGTGTTTTGTTTAATTTGTAAATCTAATGAACAGAGATAAATAGGGTAATTTCTAACGTAAGTTTGATAAAAATTGATGGGGAGAAAAGAGAAAATGAACATTGAACAAAAACTTTATGATGCAGCAATTGATTTAATAAAAAACAGATATCCTTCTGGTTGGGGTGGAGCTGCAGCGATGTATACCGAAAACGGTCAAATCCTAACCAGTGTATCGCCAGATGTTATCAATGCTTCAACTGAATTATGTATGGAAACAGGTGCAATTCTTGAAGCGCATAAACTAAATAAAAAAATAACACATTCTCTGTGTGTAGTACGGGATGATGAAAATACAAAGTTTAAAGTACTAACACCCTGTGGAGTCTGTCAAGAAAGACTGTATTATTGGGGGGCAGATGTAAAGGCAGCAGTCACTTCCGGAGATGGGAATGTAACATTTAAAACCCTAGAGGAAATACAACCATATCATTGGACAAAAGCATATGATGAGGAAGATCTGTATGCTGAATAAGTTCAGTTAGCGGGTATGTTTGTGTCAAAACAAATATCCAATAACTGGCAGATTGTTGCACAGGGAGTGTGAAAAGATGAAAAACAGACATTTATTTTTGTTTGGAGGAGGCCCTCCATTTACTGATTCGCTTGGAAAAATGTTTGCCGATTCTTCATTAAATCAAAAAGCTAAGATTGTTATATTATTTTTAGAAAGAGATGGGTGGAAAGAGTATATGCAGAAATATACTCGTGTGTTAGAAAACAATCATATAAAAAATTTTATTTTTGTGCCACTTAATTCCGAATCCCAAAATAAAATTCTCAGAGAATTAACATCTTGTACAGGTATAATTATTGGTGGTGGACAGACTGAACTTTATCGGGATTTTATTGTTGATACCCCAATAGGTGAACGAATAAGGGAATTGTATAAGAAGGGTATTCCAGTTGCGGGATTTTCAGCAGGAGCTTTAATATGTCCTTCAAATTGCGTAATACCTCCAATTGATAATTCACAAAGTAAACATCTTTTCCTTTCGGGTTTAGGTCTTATTAGGGAATGTGTCATAAGTGTGCACTTTTCAAAATGGAATGAAAAGGAAAATTTAATGACTGCTATAGAAAAAACAAAAGTACCAATTGGCTATGGTATTGAGGATGATGCAGGTTTGTACTTTGAAAATGAAAAACTTAAACAGGAAGAAGGAAAATCCCATACATTTACACAGAAAAGCTAAAAAGTTTGTTCCATTATCATTATCGAGCGCATTTATTGTGTAGTTGCTGTGTCCAGATTCAAGAATAGGGAGGGAAGAAAAGGATGAGAAGCGAGGAAGAAATATATGATTTAATACAAAATATTGCTGAAAATGATGAGCGGATTAGAGCTGTTTATATGAATGGTTCAAGAACAAATCCGAATGTGCCCAAGGATATTTTCCAAGATTATGATGTTGTTTTTGTAGTAACGGAAATAATCCCTTTCCTAGAAGATGATCAATGGATAAACGTATTTGGAGATATTCTAATGACTCAAGAACCAGATAAACTCGATAAGAGCGTTGGGATGGATATGGATTTTACCCGTACATACGCATATTTAATGTTATTTACAGATGGCAATAGAATAGATTTACGTCTCCAAACTAAAAAAGAAATGCTTCGAGTGTATGGTGAAGATAAACTTACTATTCCATTAATAGATAAAGATGAGATTTTGCCATTCATTCCCCCCTCCCTCAGATATTGATTACCACATCAAAAAGCCAACAGAAGGGCATTTTGAAAGTTGTACGAGTAATTTTTGGTGGTGCCTCCAAAACGTTGCGAAAGGTATATGGCGTGATGAACTTCCATATGCACAATCAATGTATGAATATATTGTAAGGGATGCTTTAGACAAAATGGTGAATTGGTGGATTGGAATAGAGCAAAACTTCCAAGTTTCAACGGGAAAATTTGGAAAATACTTTAAGAAGTATCTTCCTCCATCATATTGGACGATGTACCAAGGAACATATTCTAATTCTGACTACACACAAATGTGGCAGTCTATATTTACTGCTTGTGATTTGTTTAGAAACTTATCGCAGGATGTAGCTGCACATTTTAATTATTCATATCCAATCAAGGATGACAGCAATATAACTGCATTTCTACGTCACATTAAGCATCTACCAGCTGATGCCAAGGGGATATATGAATCGCCATAACTTAATAAAAAACATGCTGAAATTTATCTAAGGAAGGTTATACCACTTATTTTCTCCGGAAAGGAAACGAATAGAATGAAAAAAGAAAATTTAAATTTTCCTTCAATAGATGGATACGTTAAACCGGGTTTTGAAAAAGTGAAAAGTGAATTCATTAAAAACTTTGAAAAACGTGGAGAACTCGGTGCAGCTTGTTGCATTTATTTAAAAGGAGAAAAAGTCGTAGACCTATGGGGTGGTTTTAAAAATCACCAAACAAAGGAACTCTGGGAAAAGGATACAATGGTAACAGTTTTCTCCTCCACAAAAGGTTTTTCGGCATTAGCGATTGCATTAGCACATTCTAAAGGATACTTTGGTTATGATGAAAAAGTATCGACTTATTGGGAAGAATTTGGTCAGAATGGGAAAGAAGATATTACAATTAGACAATTGTTGAACCATCAAGCTGGATTAAGTACCATTAAAGACCTTCCGATATATGAAATAAGTGATTTTGATACTAGAAATATTATAGAAGAAATGGAAATAAAGAGACCTGCATGGAATCCGGGGGCGAAACATGGCTACCATTGTTGGACAATTGGTTGGTTAATGAGCGAATTAATCAAAAGAACGGACCCTCAAAATCGTTCATTGAGGGACTTTTTTCGTGAAGAGATTGCAGAGCCATTGGAAGCAGAGTTTTACATCGGTTTACCTGAATCTATAGATCACTCTAGAGTATCGACAATTAAAGGTATTAGTTCTGTGTTTGATTTGTTTAAAAACTTCCGAAGTTTTCCCAAAAGTCTACTATTTGCTTTTATGAATCCTAAATCACTAACAAGCAAAAGTATGGTTGATTCGAAAAATCTTTTAGCACATTCCAATTTTAATACGAAAGAGATGCGTCAAATTGAATTTCCTTCTGGTAATGGGATTGGGTTAGTTCGTGATATGGCTAAGATATATAGTGAGTTTTCTAATGGGGCAATCAGCCTGGAACTAGATCCCGATACGTTTGAAGAGTTAAAGAAGAATCCTGAACCAACTATCAATGGCTATCGAGACGTAGTTCAAACTGTTGATACTTCATTTCATGTAGGCTTTTTCAAGCCACTAGAAACGGGTTCAAATTATGGTAACACTCAATGTTTTGGTCATCCGGGAGCTGGGGGATCATTTTGCTTTGCAGATCCAGATAATAAAGTGGGGTTTGCTTATGCTATGACAAAGGTAGGAATGTATATGTTCGATGACCCTAGGGAAATAGCATTGCGAAATGCCTTTTATGATTGTATATAAACTTATCAGAATACAAAGAAGTAATGAGATTCAACAATCAGGCCAGATTGTTATAAAATACCGCGACAATTTACTTTTTAGTGAGGGATTGAAATGATTATTACATTATTACTGATTGGATTATTTATTGGATTAGGAATTGTATTCATCAATGGCAAAGGCTCCTTTTTAATTGCAGGCTTCAATACAATAGCGCCAGAAGAAAATGAGACATATGATACAATTGCTCTCTGTAAATTTATGGGAAAAATGATGTTTGCTTTGTCATTTAGTATTTTTTTATGGTTTATCAGTGAAGCTTACGATATTAACTGGTTGTTTTATGTTGGTCTTGTTTTATTTTTGGTCATAGTTGCATATATGCTTATATATACGAATACAGGAAACAGATTTAAAAAATAGAATCTTATAAAAATCCACCTGAACAATCTCATTCAGGTGGATTTTTATTATATAGGACGACAAATATAAAACATTTATAAACTTCCATTTACTCGATAAATGTATGGTAAGGTGAAGTGAATTAAGGTGGTGTAATGTTTGAAATCGCTACCTAAATTGTTGTGCGAACAAGATTGAATATAACAGAAATAATTTATTCGTAGGAGGTTAGGGATGAATTTTATTAAACGTGGATTTTTAGGGATTACGAGAAAGAAAGGGAAATCATTAATTTTATTAGCAGTTATTTTCATTTTAGGAAACTTAATATCCGGAGCAGTGTCTATTCAACAATCAACTGACAATGTGGAGTCAACCATTAAAGAAAAGCTAGGTTCTTCCGCAACAGTTGAGCTTGATTACGAAGCAATAGACGAGCTAAGTGAAGCAGAACTGATGGATCTAGAGATTCAGGACGTAGATATTGATTTGATTAAACAAATAGGGGGGCTATCTTATGTGAAATATTATGATTATAGCATGCCAACCTATTTAGGATCAGAGAATATCGAGAGTTACCAGGATGAAGAGATGGGAGAAGAAGTCATCACACATGGTCCCAGCATGGACTTTATGCTGAAGGGGATTAACTATGCTCCTGTGCTTGATTTTAAAGAGGAAAAGGGGAAATTAGTTGACGGCCGTGTCTTCACAGAAGAAGAGATAGATGAAGGCGACTCTGTAACCATTATTTCAAAAAAATTAGCTGAGAAAAACAACCTCCATGTAGGCGATACGTTTACATTAGACAGCGCAGTCTATGACTTTGACGAGAATGGAGAAGAGGATTTGATTGGATCTCGGGATGTTGTCTTAGAAATCATCGGCATATTCGAACCTAGTTCCATTAAAGAGGACCAAGATGAAAATCCGGAGAACGGCATGATGGATATGATGGACAGTGAATATCAAAATACGATGTATGTGCCAAACGAAGTTGTCATCGCCGAGGAAAATTACCAAATGGAACAATTAATGCAAGCGGATGAAGCATTTGCAGCCATGCTAGAGGAGGAAGAGGTAACTTTCGAAAATTACACGCCTATCTTTGTGTTAAATAATCCTGAAGATAGTGAAGCGTTTGAGGAAGAAGTAGCCCCATTGTTACCAGAACTTTATACAGTAGTGAGTGCTACAGATCAATATGATAGTATTTCCGGACCAATAGATTCAATGTCTAAACTAGCAAAATATGTTTTAATTGCTTCCGTGATTGCAACTGTGCTCATTACTGGTTTAGTAGTTTTACTATTCCTTCGAGACCGTAAACATGAATTAGGTATTTATTTATCTTTAGGAGAAAAACGTGCACGTGTGGTCGGTCAGATTCTAATTGAAGTTATGGTTATTGCGTTCATTGGTCTGACAATCTCTTTATTCAGTGGGAAAATCTTAGCTGAACAAGTATCGGATACGATGATGAAGGCGGACGATCATGAACCTTCATTTGAAGATATGATGTTTGTGGGCGAAATGCAAACAAATATGACGACAGATGATGTCATAGACAGTTATGAAGTGAATTTAAATGCAAGTTATATTATTGGTTTTTATGTCATTAGTTTGTTAACGATTTTAATTTCGACAGCAATTCCATTGGTGTATATTGTACGATTAAATCCGAAAAAAATATTAATGTAATATTTCACTGAGAGAGGTGTAAATGATGTTATTAGAAGCGCAAGAATTAAATTATTATTATCAAGATGGTGAGCAGCTTCGTTATATTTTAAAAGATACGTCCGTCGCTTTTGAAAAAGGAAAGTTTTATGCCGTGCTAGGACAATCTGGTTCAGGGAAAACGACTTTACTATCATTGCTAAGTGCACTGGATTCACCACATAGTGGAAAAGTGTTATTTAATGAACAAGATATTAAAAAAATTGGGTACGAAAAATACCGTCGGAACAATGTAGGAATTATCTTTCAAAGCTATAATTTAATCCCTGAACTTACGGCGATGGAAAATGTTCTCGTTCCTATGTCCATTACAGAAAATGAAATTCCAGATGATCAAAAAACAGTCGTTTATAACTTATTAGATTACATTGGAATTGCAAAAGATAAAGCGGACCGTTATGTCAACAAACTATCTGGAGGGGAGCAGCAACGTGTAGCTATTGCCCGTGCATTAGCGACGAATGTTGAATTGATATTGGCCGATGAGCCTACTGGGAATCTGGATGAGGATATGGAACAAGAGATTGTTGATATCTTTAAAAGGTTAGCACATGAACATGAAAAGTGCGTCGTTGTCGTCACGCACTCGAAAGAAATTGCTATGCAGGCTGATCAAGCTTTTCATTTAAAGAAAGGTGTATTGTCCACATATGAGTGATTTTCTATCAAAATTTAACAAAGATAATTATGAGGACCTCGTAAATGAACAAACAGACGATACATCAAAAGATAAAGAAGCGGTTGAGCATGAGGAAGAACGTACGACTGTTGACGACATAGAAACTACTTCTGAACAGGATACCTCTGCTGAGCCAGAGTCATCCATCTCTAGAAGCGTTCGGCGACAACATGTAGAAGAAGATGTAGAGATTGATCCAGATTATCGTAAGAAAAAGCGCCGTCGATTGTGGATGATTATTTCAGGGAGCGTCTTAGCTGGTCTACTGATTTTTTGGATCTACTATATGCTTGTACATGTCACGGTTGAAGATTTTGTGGATCAACCTGTTTCAGAAGCGCGCGCTTGGGGGAAGGAAAATGATATAGAGATTCAATTGGAACAAGAACACAGCATGGAATATGATGCCAATCAAATTATCGCTCAAAGTGTACCTGCTGAGAAAAAAATCCGTAAAGGGAAAACACTCGAATTAACGAGCAGTTTAGGTC
Organism: Caryophanales bacterium; assembly: GCA_026168805.1. Taxonomy (GTDB): domain Bacteria; phylum Bacillota; class Bacilli; order Bacillales; family Amphibacillaceae; genus CALAMD01. The sequence continues at coordinate 12,696 of JAPFDS010000032.1, forward strand.
CTGATCCAGACGATGTTATTCCTCTTGCGGATTTTTCGGAAATGAATCAGGAAGAAGCAATGGCCTGGATTGAAGAACATAAAGCAGAAAACCTTAAGATTGTCACAGAGTATAGTGATGATATTGACGAAGGATCATTTATCAAACTTACGATAAACGATAGTGGAATTGATGAATCAGACTATCGTCGAAAAGACAATGCTGCCCTCTACTATTCGAAGGGGGAGGAAGTATTCGAAAAAGATATTACCATACCTGACTTTACAGAGAAACCAAAAGAAGAAGTAGAAGAGTGGGCAAAAAAGAATGAGATTGACATCACATATAAGGAAAAGGATTCTAACAAAATTGAGATAGGAAATGTGATTAGTCAAAGTGAAGCGGCAGATGAAAAAATTGCCAAAAGAGACGAGATGGAAGTTGTCATATCTACAGGGAAGGCAATTGTCGTTCCAAACTTTTGGGGGTTAACACCAGAAGAAGCTAGTAGCAATTATCCAGATTTAAATGTGAACGTAAAACAGGTGTACCATTCGGAAGTTGCTTATGGGACATTGATCGCACAATCCGTTGAAAAAGACACGAAGTTAACAGAAGATGATGATAACCAGGTAACTGTTACGTATTCACTAGGGAGACCGTACTTGAAAGATTATCGTGGCCAATTAGAAGGTGATTTAGCACAACTGTTCCATGAAGAATATCAATCAAAAGGTGCTGATATTGACTATATTGTAAAGTATGTTGATTCACCAGAAGTGAAAGGAACGGTAGTCGACATGGGTACGTTTAATGAATTTGTACCAATGACTTACACGGTGGAAATCAGTATTAGTAATAATTCTTCAGCACCGGCTGATCCTTCAAATGACTTAGGGGATGTACCAGACGAACCACCAGAGGAAGAAATACCGGAAGATGCTGAAGCTGAGGAAGAATAAATGTATATTCTTTTATTGTGACAAGGGGGATACAAGTGGAAAATTCCGTTCTCTGGTCTAGAAATTTCATCCCGGTTTATTTCATAGTAGCTCTGTTAAGCTTTTTACTATTTAACAATTATATACAAGCCAATCTACTAAGCACTTTGATTATAATTTTTCCAGTGATTGGTGTGGGAACAGCGAGTATCATTTATAATTCTAAAAGAAGGGTTTCTACTGAGAAGTAAAAAAACAACTTCTATTTCATTAACTCGTGGTGCACGTTTAAAGAGATACTTTCCATTACGAACAGATATGAGTAGGTCTGCACGTTCACAAATAGCTTTAAGGAATTGAGAGTTGTGGTATAATTAAATGAGTGTGATAAGGCTTTCATAGCGGTGGCTCACCCCTTTTAAGTGGAAGGGGATGATATAGAATGACAGTTTTTCAAAGCATAATTCTCATGATTTCCTTTGGGAGTTTAATTGTCGCGATACTGTTGTTTGCAAAATAAAAAATAACTACCCTATTTAAGCCTGACAGCATGTAGGGTAGTTATTTTTACCATGTATGTGAGTCGCCCCTTTGAAGGGTTATTACACACGAGACCGTTCCATGTGCATCATGGACGGTCTTTACTTATATTATGGTGATTTGTATACATTATACATCATTATTGTGATTTTTAAAACATCAAGTACTTTTGTACGTCCTTATACACATCTGAGAAAAAAGGGTTTAATGAATGTACCATGAAACTTCTAGGTTTCATGGTAACTACACATTGAACACAATAACATACAAATGGTATAGTGAAATGAAATATCTACTCAAATAATAATAGAGAAGCTGCTTGTGAAAGGCGGAAATGCTCATGCAAAAAGAAAAGTTAATTACATTAATCGATGTAGCTGCAGGTCGTGAGCCTGCTGATCTCGTATTTAAAAATGGTAAGATTGTTGATGTCTATCAAGGAAGTATTCTAGAAGGCGATGTAGCCATTGTTGACGGGGTTATTGCTGGTATTGGAGAAACGTATGCCGGAAAAGAAGTTGTTGACTTAGAAGGGCGTTATATTGCACCTGGATTTATTGAGCCCCATATGCACGTGGAGTCATCTTATGTGACACCTGAAGAATTTGGCCGGTTACTCGTACCGCGTGGAACGACAACCGTCATGGCCGATCCCCATGAAATTGTGAATGTGGCAGGGCTTACGGGTCTTGATTATATGATTGAAGCGGCTAGTCATACCGTGCTAGATATTCGGTATATGTTGCCTTCGTGTGTTCCAGCGACAGATATGGAAAATGCCGGTGCCGTATTAACGGCTTCAGATATGGTTGCTCCTATGAAAGAAGGGAAAGTGGATGGACTGGCAGAGTTCATGAATTTTCCAGGAGTCATTCATGCACAAGATGACGTTGTTGATAAATTGTTAGTTGCTAAAGAACATAACAAAAGAATCGATGGGCACAGTCCGATGGTCGACGGAAAAGAGTTGAACGCATATATTGCTGCGGGAGTAGAAAATGACCATGAATGCTCGACTGTAGAAGAATTGCAGGCCCGTGTTTCAAAAGGGATGTATGTCTTTTTACGAGAAGGAAGTGTTACGCAAAACTTACGCATGCTTCTCAAAGGAGTGACCAGGGACAATGCACATCGTTGTCTGTTATGTGGTGATGACGTCCAAGCTAAAACAATCTTAGACAGAGGGCATTTAGATCATGCCATTCGTATTTGTGTGGAAGAAAACATTGATCCCATCCAAGCGATTCAAATGGCGACAATCTATACTGCAGAAGCTTGCGACCTTAAAGATCGTGGGGCCGTCGCACCAGGATTAAAAGCAGACCTAGTCATCTTTAGTGATTTAAATAACGTAGAGATTGGACAAACATATATTGATGGAGAACTTGTTGCAGATCAGGGGAAATACATTCCAAACGTTACGAAAGCAGATATTTCTTCGGTACAATCTAGTGTACATATTAAGGAATTTGCACAAGAAAAGCTACGCTTACCGCTAGAAACAGACAAAGCACGGGTGATTGAAGTCATTCAAACAGAAGCGTTGACGAATGAAGCAATTGTTCACGTAGACCGAGATGAACAAGGAGAGTTTGTGTACAATCCTGACAAACCAGTTGTCAAAATCGCGGTCATTGAAAGACATAAAAATACTGGCAATGTGTTTGTTGGCTTGCTGAAAGATTACGGAATCCAAACAGGTGCTATCGGAACGACAATTGCCCACGATTCTCATAACATCATTGTAACTGGAACGAATGATGCGGATATGTCTCAAGTCGTGAGAGAACTGCAGGAACAAGACGGAGGAGTCGTTGTAGTAAACAAAGGTGAAGTCATTGCTCGTATGGCATTACCAGTAGGTGGCATTATGAGTAATCTTTCTGGAGAAGAAGTGACCGAACAACAAAACAAAGTAACGAAAGCAGCACACGATCTATTAGGTGTTGCAGAAGACGTGAACCCGATTATGTCTTTAAGCTTTATGTCCCTAGCTGTCATTCCGAAGTTGAAAATTACAGACCTAGGTCTTGTAGATGTGGAAACATTTGAATTTGTGCCAATCTCAGTAGAAGAATAATTATATCCAACCCCAATTCGGCTGAGTTGGGGTTGAGTTTGTTACGGGTATTTTTAGAATAGATGCGGAAAGTGGAAGGAACGATATGGTACAATAGGAATACAGAAATGATCGTGTATTATTGATAAGATTAAATTTCTGAATTATGAATATAATGAAAGTGAAACATAAAGTATTTTGAAAAGGAGCGTGTAAAATGACTAATTTTCAAAAGGTTTCTCTTTTCACCGGACTGTTCATCCTTGTTATTTTTGTAGTACTGTCTGTAGTAAAACAAAGCATAACCTACTTATGGCCAGGATTATTGCCTGTTTTCATTCTCCTAGCGAGTTCGTTAAATAGTAGGGTTGGAAGAGGAAGGGATTGACATCAAAAAGGGTGGAGAATGGTGTGGATAATAAAAGGGTCGCTAAATGGTTTGAAAAGTTTGCTACTTTAGGTATATTTGGTCAGAATCCTCGGTATTTTAATGCCGAGATGAATGATTGCTTTTAAAGCTAGACCATATGGATAATAAAAATGTCTTATATATGTTGAATGAAGATGGATTATTACATATACTATATGTATGAAAA
>JAPFDS010000051.1 GCA_026168805.1 Caryophanales bacterium
TCTATGAATATTAGCTCTGTTTTGGTAAGATGTGTGTAGGACATGTCTGATACACTCTCCTTAACTTTGGTAGGTTATAGATTGAGTATATCATGACATGTCTTTTTAATGTCTCGCTTAATTTTACAATCCAGGTTATATAAATAGTTCGTATGTTCCCCCACAAACATTTTACTCATACTGTAATCTCTTTGAGATTTTAATTTAGCACATTTTATGATATAACTAAAGAGGGGGAATAAAGGATGGAGGTTAAAATATGATTTATGTAATCAGTACACTTTTAGCAATTGGAGTAGTCTTGCTGATCATTTCATTCTTCATGTCAGATCGCTTTTCAGAATTAGAAAGTCAGTTTGAGCAGTTTTCTATATCGACCATGCAAGATACATATCAGATGAAGAAAAAAATCGAGATTTTAGAAGAAGAGTTACTGACAGATGGCAATCTTACTTCAAATTTGCTTAAACATACAGGTAGTGAACCACGAGTCATTCAACGAGTTATTCAGTTACATGAACAAGGGCTATCCGTAGTAGATATTGCACATCGAACAAAATTATCGAATCACGATATCCAAACAATTATTACAAATAACCAATAAGGGGAATTCTATGAAACAACCAATCCGTTACTTTTCAATTGGATTAATAGTGGCTAGTTTAGCATTGTTTGTAGTGTATAAGTTTATTGACAAGCCACAAGAAAATGTTGATAGCGTAGAGATAGAAACGCTTATTTCTACAATCAATGACCATGGCTATCATGTAATGGAAGAATCTGAGTACATTCGTTTATCTGTTCTTCAAGATAGTATGGATGATGAAGATGAAGACAATAATAAAAAAGATGACGACAAGAAGAAAGATACAGATAAAGAAAAGGAAGACAAAGATACAGACAAGAAAGAAGAGAAAGATAAGGATAAAGATAAAGAAGATGAGAACAAAGACAAAGATGATGATAAAGAAAAAGATGACAAAGAAGAATCAACAGTTAAGTATTCCATTAAGATTGATCCAGATATGTTACCTACCGATGTAAGTAACTTATTAGAAGAAAAAAACATTATTAAAGATGCCTCGAAATTTAATACATTTTTAGAGGATAATGATTATAGTCAACTGATTCAAATAGGAACATTTGACGTTTCTAGTGATATGAGTCAAGAAGAAGTTGCTAAAGTCATTACCCGTTCAAATTAAAAAACATTGTGCGAATATGTTCGCACAATGTTTTTTTAATCTCTATCATACATTTCAAAATAAGTATCTAAAATCCGTTTACCAATATTTCTGTTCACCGGAAGCTGGTTCGAAGCATGCTTACCCAATCCTGGAACAATTACTGCAAATGCTACTTCAGGATCATCAAATGGAGCGTAACCCACAAGCGTATGATTCTCTATATCATATTTTACTCCATCTTTAAAATGCTCTCTTTCTGCTGTACCCGTTTTTCCAGCTGCTTTATAGTCTACCCCTTTAAACGTTGATGCTGCAGTACCACCTGTTTCTTGATACACTTGCCAAAATCCATCTTGAACTCTTTTAATATGTTCATCGCTCATTTGAACACGGTTCATGACATCTGTGGATACCGATTCATACACAGGCCCTAAGTCTGTTTCATTGGGCAATGAAGTTCTCACTTCTTTTAGCAAATGAGGACGTACACGATAGCCATCGTTCGCTATCGTAGATACATATTGAGCAAGTTGTAATGTTGTATACGTATCAAACTGACCTATTCCTAAGTCCATGAGGTTCCCTGGGTCACCTATCCCACCGTTCACCCCGGTACTTTCATTTGGAAAATCAATCCCTGTTTCAACACCTAATCCAAATTGACTAAAATAACTTCTCATATCTTGAAATGCGGACGTATTGAATCTGATTGATTTATCTTTTGTATAGTTAAATTCTCCACCCATGCGCATAGCAATATGAAACATATACACGTTAGAAGAGCGTTTTAACGCCGTCAAGTCATTCACCGAACCTAATGGCAGGTATGATCCTTTTGGTGGCGTACCTTGTATCTTAACTGGTGTATCAAAAATCACTTCATTTGGTGTGATGACTCCTGATTGATAGCCAGCTAAAATGGTTGCTCCTTTTATAGAGGAACCTGCTTCATGTGCATCATAAAGAGCTTTATATGCTTGGTTTTCGTATTTTTTATTGTCCTTATTGTAAGATTGACCGCTAATAGCATATATTTCGCCTGTTTTTGGGTTCATCACAACAGCTAAGGCATCTGTTAAAAATTGGTTTTGTTGTGGATATTTCTCTTTTGTTTTTTTCAATTCTTCTCGAACAATTTCATCGACTTTTTCTTGAAACTCCATGTCCACGGTTAGAACAAGGTCTTTCCCTCGCTCTCCAGGTACAAGAACTTTCGTGCCGACTACCTTTCCGCTGTTTGTAGTTGTATGTTCAACCTGTTCTTTTCTTCCTTTAAGTAAATCTTCGTAATATAATTCTAGTCCACTTCTACCGACACGATCGTTTCTACTATATCCACGCGTTAAATAATATTGTTCATTATCTGCAGGAATTCCTTGTTTTTGAGAAGTGATTGACCCAAAGAATGGTTTAAATGTATCTTTATATGGATAGTCACGCTCCCAATCAGTGGTCGCATTTACTCCGGGTAATATATCCAAATGTTCAGCTACTTGGGAGTACTCTTCCATCGTAACTCCTTCATTTTTAACAATTTGCGGAGATAATGCATATGCCTTATCAAATTCTCGTTTAATAGCGATTATTTCCATATCCTTTTCGGTTAAAGACTCTACTTCTTCTTCTGTGATTTTCTCTAATGCAAGTTGATATTGTTCCCCGTCATCATTGTCTTCTTTTTCTTTATCTGTGATGCGTTTCATCGCTTCTTCCTCATTATTTAAATACCAATATTCTCGTTTATTGCGATCGCTGATTTTTGGTATTTCATCTTTATCCAATGTAATAAATTCGGATAATTTTTTCGCGACTTTTAACTTTTCTTCCTCTTGTATGCCTTTTGGTGGCGTATATGTAATTGAATATAGAGGTTTATTATCCACTACAACATTATAATTTCGGTCATATAACCTACCTCTTGGAACTGGATTTTTTGTAATATCTTCAGTAGTTGCATCAATCGCTTCTTGATAAGATTCACCTTTCAATATTTGAACAAATCCAAGCTGGATAATTAATATAAAAAACATACCAAAAACAGCTAGAAATAATATATTTAAACGAAAGGGAAGTTGTGCTTGATTCCTTTTCTTTTTCATAATTTTCCTCCAGAAATTGCAATGATATATAGTTATTATATCATTTCTAACAGATTTGTGGAATGATTATCATCTATTGATTTTCTATCAAATAGTGCACATAAAAAAATGTGGGGGAACAAGTCCCCCACATCTTTTATATATTATTTAGCATTTTCATAGTTACGTGAAACTTCATCCCAATTTACAACGTTCCAAAATGCCGCTGCATATTCAGGACGTCTATTTTGATATTTAAGGTAATATGCATGCTCCCATACATCTAGTCCTAATAGTGGCGTTAAGCCATCCATAATAGGTGAATCTTGGTTTGGTGTGCTTGTAATCTTCAGTTCTCCATTATCAAGTACAAGCCAAGCCCATCCTGAACCAAAACGTGTTGCAGCTGCTGCTTGGAATTTCTCTTTAAATGTATCAAAGTCTCCAAATGCTGCATCCATTTTTTCAGCTAGTTCTCCTTTTGGAGCTCCGCCACCATTAGGTGATAGCGTTTCCCAAAATAAGCTATGGTTTGCATGTCCACCACCGTTATTTCGTACTGCTGTGCGAATTGCTTCAGGTAGTGCATCGAGATCGCTAATTAGATCTTCTAATGACTTCTCTTGCAATTCTGGGTGATCCTCTAAAGCACCATTTAAATTTGTTACATACGTGTTATGATGTTTCGTATGATGAATGTTCATAGTTTCTTTGTCGATCGTTGGTTCTAGTGCATCATATGCGTAAGGTAATTCTGGTAATGTAAATTGTGCCATAATTTGATTCCTCCCTTAAATACTGAAGTAATTTAAATGCATTACTTACAATTATAAGATTAACAAAGCTTTCCAACCTATGCAAATATTACGCTTTGTTTTTCCATTAAGCGAAGAACCTACATCTAAGGATATGTAACCCAAAAAAAATAAGCCTTATTGGCTTATAGATGGTGGCTCAGGACGGAATCGAACCGCCGACACAAGGATTTTCAGTCCTTTGCTCTACCGACTGAGCTACTGAGCCACTATTGTATTATGTAAAAAAAGTAAAAAAAATGGAGGAGGAAGAGGGATTCGAACCCCCGCAGGCTTTGACACCCCTTTCGGTTTTCAAGACCGACCCCTTCAACCAGACTTGGGTATTCCTCCGGATATTTTTCAATTTTATAGATGGTGGACCCTGCAGGACTCGAACCTGCGACTAATCGGTTATGAGCCGATAGCTCTAACCAACTGAGCTAAGGGTCCAACAGAAAATGGTAGCGGCGGAGGGGATCGAACCCACGACCTTTCGGGTATGAACCGAACGCTCTCGCCAGCTGAGCTACGCCGCCATTTGGCTCCACAGGTAGGATTCGAACCTACGACCGATCGGTTAACAGCCGATTGCTCTACCACTGAGCTACTGTGGAATAAAGGTTTATAATTTTTCATATTCATTTCAAGAAGCTGACGGTTAGATATGTAGCTACTAACCACCATGTGTCGTTAAGTCAGCTTCTTGAAGTAGAATGTTATATGTAATAAACGTTACCTGTAAATTAGTGACAAAGAATAATATACCATCGTTTAGATTATTTGTCAAAACAATATTACTAGATTTTCGTTCGTTCTATTAACGACATTAGTAAGAATACCACGGATATATATATTATTCAACTCTAAACGTATATATCATATATTTTATACTCTTTCTCCTAAGACCTCTTCCGCAATATTGACTGCATGATCCCCTATACGCTCTAAGTTACTGACCATATCAACGAAGATAATGCCTGCAGATGGTACACACATACCCTCATTCATTCGAATAATATGTTTTTTACGGTACTTTCTTTCCATTTCATCAATCTCATCTTCTTTTTTAACAACGGCTAATGCTTCTTCGCGACTCATGTTCTCAAGTGCCTTCACAGACTGTTTCACCGTCAAAATAACTAAATCAAACATGCTATTTAAATCATTTCTTGCTTGCTCTGTTAAATCTACTTTATTTGAAATTTTGAACTCAATTAACTCGATTAAGTTTTCAAAGTGGTCACCAATACGTTCAATATCTCGAACGGAATCCATTAATGCTGTATGTTTAGCACTTTCTTGTTCCGAAATTGTACTACTTGAAATATTTACTAAGTAATGTGTTATTTCTCGATCTAAATTATTAATTGCCTCTTCAATTTGCATGGCTAAATCGGCATGTTTTTGATTTTTTGTTGTTAAAAACAAGTTTGTTTCTTCTAGACCTTGGCTAGCATACTCGCCCATTCGAATGACTTCTGTTTTCGCCTGAGAAAGCGCGAGTGTTGGGGACTGCTTAATAAATATAGGGTCTAAATGTTTTGCCCGATGTTCAATCGTAACGTCTTCTCCAGGAATCAACTTCGTAACAATCCAAGCTAATCCAGCGATAAACGGAAATTGAATAATTGTATTTAACACGTTAAAGGTCCCATGCCCAAAAGCAATCGTCATTTTTTCATTTAAATCAAATAGGTTTTGTAAATATTCTACTAAATTTGTGAATATACCTAAAAACGATAAAAATATAGCCGCCCCAATCAGGTTAAATATTACGTGGGTAAATGCTGCACGTTTCGCTGCTACTGACGCACCTATGGAAGCTAAAATTGCAGTAATTGTTGTACCTAGGTTATCCCCAAATAAAACAGGTAATGCCGCTTGTAAATTAATCGCACCTTCAGAAAACAATTGTTGCAGGATTCCTATCGTGGCACTAGAACTTTGTACAACTAACGTAAATACCGTACCAATTACGACGCCAAGAACTGGATCATCACTCATACGGATGGTTAATTCATGGAACGCTTCTAAGCTACTTAAAGGAGCCATCCCATTACTCATTAATGTTAAACCAAAAAATAATGCACCAAATCCAAAGATAACTTGTCCAACGGCATTCACTTTTTCATGCTTAAAGAAAAACAACATGAAACAACCAATTGCAAGAATTGGTAATGAGTACTCCCCGACATTAAATCCAATAATAAAGGCCGTGACAGTTGTACCAATATTGGCACCCATGATGACTCCTATTGCTTGTCTTAATGTCATAAATCCAGCATTTACAAGTCCTACCGTTAATACAGTTGTGCCAGAACTACTTTGAATTAATATCGTTACTGTAATTCCGGCTAATACACCTAAAAATGGGTTACTGGTAAATCGATCTAAAATATCTCTTAATCGATCTCCTGCTGATTTCTGCAAACCTTCTCCCATAAACTTAAGTCCAAGTAAGAAGATTCCTAATCCACCTATAAACTCAAATATGAGTTTTTGTACCTCAATTTCCAAAGGTGCTCCACCCCTTCGCACATGTAAATGTATTCATTAAAGCTTTATCATCATTATTGGTTTTAATCGACACAATGTAAAGGATGTTTCTGTTTTTTTACATTAAATTTACATTCCAAAAACATTCCGTACATAAGGGGCTTTACATAAATATTTAATCACTTACCTTTTCAACGAGTATCTTCGTTCCATCGACTGCTACGACTTCAATTTCGGTGTCTTTTTCAACCCACTGTCCGTTAGATACTGCACTGTAATCTTGGGAATCAATCCGAACGGTCCCTACTGGTCGTAAGTCATTTAATGTTACGCCCTTCTGGCCGATTAATTGCTCATATTCTGTGTTCATGGAAATATATCCTAATTCCTTTGTTAACTGATCTCTTAACGTTAGTTTCGACCACATGTCGCGTTGCTTAAATGCTTTTAAAAACAAGAATGATGCCGCTCCTCCGATGATTACACCAATAACTGCATATAATCCTGCAACTAAACTATCCGCTGCTAATCCGACTGCTAGCAACATACTTGCAGCTCCAAGTGTCGCTAATGTTCCATCATTAACGACTTTTCCATCAATTACAATGAGTAAAAGTCCGATAATGTAGATAGCAATAATAAGCAATAATGAGTTCGGTTCCATATAAATTGTAAAATAAATGGTCATAAACCCTACACCAAGCAAACCGAAAATACCTCGAGCATTGACTAATATTTCACCAAATAAAAACAATGTACCTAATCCAGTAATGAGAACCCCAATCCATTCGAGTTCTAATATACCCATAATTTATCCCTCCTAGACATATATATATACATATACGATTCAAAGCGTTGAAATGTTTCATGAAGGAAGTGAATGTATTGACTCGTAAAAATAAGCTATGTATATATATATTATGTTTGTTAGTCATCCTTAGTATATACAAGGATCTCACTCGTGGCGAAGAAGAATCTTCATATTCCCCTCCACTTGAAAATTCTGAAACCATTCATGATACACTTTTTATGCATCGCACTGTTCAACCTGGAGATACTCTTCTTTCTATTGTAGAAGAAATCCATCAAGGAGAAGACATTTCTCTTCACTTTGAACAAGTGATTCAAGATTTTAAAGACCTGAATGCAGGTGTAAATCCTTATGAGTTAACGATACATGAATCGTATTACTTTCCAGTGTATACGTATTAATATCATTATAACATGACACTTCAGATTTTGTGGGATACAAAAATAAAGCTGGATTGCTATACATGCAATCCAGCTTTTAGTGTGCCGTTAGAAGATCATTGGCCGAATAAATAAAAAGTACGCAAACGATACAATACTTATTATAATTGCTGTATTTCCTAGTGTGTGTGTCCTTTTATTTCGACTAATGACCCCTAAAATGATTCCGGCGGAAGCCATTATCATTGGCATGACGAAAAATGAAATAAGGGAGAGTGCAACGGCAATCCAACCCGTAATTTGATACGATTTTTCATCGTGTGTGTCTTCTTCCTCTAATTCCGTATCGATATTTGTATCATCTAAGGTCATATCGGCACTAAATTCTTCATCCCACGTATGATCCGGTACATTTTTACGATACCCTTCTAAATTTGGATCGATTAATGAAGAATCATCACCGTCATTTTCATCAAAGGGTGCGATGTTTTTATCTCGCCAACCTTCCATGGACATCAACCTCCCTTCACAAGTAAAGGATTGACATCCATAGTGTGTGGAGAATTCACTGTTCCTATCAAGGTATATATTGGCAATTGGAAATTCGTGTGAAACTTCTTCTGATTGAGAGCATATGATGGTATAAGATCTACGAAATTTCACTTGATTAAAAAGGAGTTATGTCGATGTCATTTTTTATCAAGCACATTGTTTTAAGTCACATTCGGAGGCTTTCTGTTGCAAATATCTTACAACATGCTCATTCCTATGGATTTTCCATTCAACCTTCTGAGGCAAAGGAAATTCACCATCTTCTCCAAACGACTGATTTTGATCCTCTATCCAAATCTGACCACGTATACTTATTTCAACAACTGGAGGAAGTTACCAATCCTTCCACCGCACGTAAAGCCGAAAAGTTATTGTATGAATTAATTGATCAACACGGTTTCACAAAACACCTGTATGCATAAAACAAGGCTGAGACAACAGATTTAAAGTTAACTCACATACGAACATTCTAATTTAACAAGTGGAATTACCCGCTTCGGAAATATACTTCGCTTTCCTGCCGGCGGCTGGCAAGCCTCCTCGTACTAGGGGAAGGTCAACTAAACCCGGCCTTTGCGGCCAACGTCGACATACCCCTTGCCGGGGCAGGGTCTTGCCTATGCCTCTGCTCCCGCGGGAGTCTACGTATATTTCCTACGCTAA
>JAPFDS010000037.1 GCA_026168805.1 Caryophanales bacterium
ATTTTCTTCCGAGGAGGCTCAAGCCATGCCCGCGGAAAGCATCCACCTGCAGTGAAAATCAACGTGGCTAAATACGCCCCAAATACTTAAATATGCAATATAAATTCAATTTATGTTGTCTATTTAATTTAAATAGATTAAATAAATCTTTGTCGAAAACATATACTTTCTCTTTTACACATAAATAAGGACTTGACTGATCAACCTCGGAATCAAGGAACTAAAGCGGAGGATAGTGCCTCAATCTCGAGCAGGCAGCTGAATCGGGGAACTAAAGTTATAGATAGTCCCTCGATTTCAGCTCGGCCTCGGAATCCAGGCACTAAAGCCGGAGATAGTGCCCTAATCTCGAGCACCCCGCAGAATCGAGGAACTAAAGCTGAACCATACAAAAACACTCTCAGGATTCCTGAGAGTGTTGTCACTTACACATCAAAATGCTGTTCCAAGTAATCGAGCAATCCACCTTCATCATACGGCAGATCTGTCATTTCATCAGCTTCAGCTTTTACGTGGTGTTGGGCATTTTCCATAGCGACTGCAAGTCCGGCAATCGCAAACATTGGTAAATCATTTTCCGCGTCACCAACGGCAAGCATGTCGTCTGCATCGATGGCATATTTCTCCAGTAACAGCTCCATGCCTGTTCCTTTATCCACGCCAGCAGCCATAATTTCTACATTATGGGCTGAAGAAGAGGACGTACTAAACGTAAATTCTTCTTTCATGACTTCTAGTTTTTCCATCCAGTCAGCTAATCGCACTTGGCTTTCACTGAAAAAGTATAGTTTAATAATGTTGTTGGTTTCGATGTTCTCTTTCCATTCAATAATCTTTTCGACAGCTTCCATCCGGGAATTCCATTCATTCGCATGAATGGTGTCCGGTTTGTCGCCACGAATTTCAGCGGATAACATTTCTTGATCGGCCGCTAACGCAAACCGCGTTCCGACAAGGGGATGCAGTTCGTAGTACATGTTCATTTCCCGGGCTCCTGCTACGGCTTGTTCAATAACCGCAGGATCAATCGCATGCTGGGCAAGTTCTTCTTCACCCGCATACACACCCATTCCATTGGCACATACCATCCCGTCAAAGACAAATCCTTCGGGCAACACTTCTTCTATTTCCACGCGCGATCGGCCAGATGCAAGGAAAACTTTCACACCTTGGGCGCGAATGTCTTGTAAAAACTCGGCCAAATCGTCATCTAACTCGTTTTCCGGGTTCAATAACGTTCCATCCATATCAAGTGCAATTGCTTTAAACTCCATATTCCACCTCGTGATAGATTGTTTCAATGCGTTCTTTTAATTGCTCCGTCGTCAGTCCGTGGGATTCAAGGAGCTGAGCATCTTTGCCACATTGACTATACTCATTTTCAATCCCAATGCGTGTCATGAACACTGGTGCCGTTCGACTCGTGATTTCACTGACCGCACTCCCAAATCCACTCGAAACAAAATGTTCTTCCATCGTAATCAAATGGTCGTGGGTGTTCGCTAACTCAACAATGCGCTCTTCATCCAGTGGTTTTACAGTTGGGAAATGAACAAATGTCACGTCAATTCCTTCTGCAGAAAGTGCCTGCACTGCCGCAAATAACCGCGGGCTCATCGCACCTGTCGACAAACAAGCGACACGTTTTCCTTCATGCAATGTTCTGCTTTTTCCAATCGCAAACGCCTCATCTGTTCCTGGTAAATATTCTAACGTTTCATCACGTGATAAACGTAAATAAACAGGTCCATCATAGGCAGCCATTGCGTCCATCATGTGGACCGTTTCCCGTGCATCTCCAGGGGACAAAACAACCATATTCGGAAGCGTACTTAATAACGCTAAATCTTCAAAAGAATGGTGGGATTTCCCGGTATTACTCGTGAGCAATCCACTGTAGGATCCGACTAATTTTACATTTAATCGAGGTTGATCCACACTCACAACAATTTGATCATAGGCGCGTCTCGTCATAAAGGCCGCAAAACTACACGTCCAAGGCATCATTCCTGTTGTCGCAAGTCCCGCAGCAACACCAACCATATTTTGCTCCGCAATGCCCATTTGTAAAAAGCTTTCCGGAACTGCATCTTCTACAAAAGACAGTCGCGTCGAATTGCCTAAATCCCCATCAAGAGCGACAATTTGTTTGTTCGCTTGCGCAAGGGCTGCTAATTTATGGCCAAATGCATCTCGCATACTTTTCGTTTCATCCTTACTCATCAAGGGCACCTTCTTTCA
This sequence comes from Caryophanales bacterium, assembly GCA_026168805.1. Lineage (GTDB taxonomy): Bacteria > Bacillota > Bacilli > Bacillales > Amphibacillaceae > CALAMD01. Next base: position 2,242 of record JAPFDS010000037.1, read on the forward strand.
ATGCATCCATTGCTTGCTTATATTCCTCATCTGTCGGAACATTTGAATGCCATGTATACGAACCTTCCATAAAAGGAACCCCTTTTCCTTTCACCGTATGAGCGACAATCATATGTGGTCTTCCATTGTCTTCCTTCCTAAGTGCGTCCAGTGTCATCCGGACTTCAGGGATATTATGTCCATCAATTTCGACAACGTTCCAACCAAACGCGCGCCATTTACTAGCGTGGTCCTTTTCTGGTGACGTGCGCTGACCAATATTTCCAAGTGCTGGCCACCCATATTGTTGCAGTTGATTGTTGTCGATGATCGCAACGAGGTTATCTAATTTGTACCGCTGCGCCACTCGAGCAGCTTCCCATATTTGACCTTCTTGACTTTCACCGTCACCAATCATCGTAAATGTCCGAAAGGGTCGGTCTTGTAATTTAGCACCGAGGGCCATTCCAACAGCGGCTGAAAATCCTTGTCCAAGGGAACCAGTCGACATGTCAATCCCTGGTAATCTCGTCATATCTGGATGGGCTTGTAATCGTGAGTGGATGTCGTCAAAGGTCCGTAATTCTTCATACGGAAAATACCCACGCAATGCGAGTGCTACATATTGGGCAATACCTGAATGCCCTTTGGAAAGGACGAATCGATCGCGACCTTCCCACGTAGGATTGTTCGGGTCAATGTCCAACGTATCAAAATAAAGCACGGCTATAATATCAGCCATGGAAAGAGGTCCACCAACATGTCCTTGTTTTTGATGATAAACCGTGTCAACCACACCAATGCGTATTTGACGAGCTACTTCGTGTAAATGTGTCATCTTTTGCCTCCCATCCTTCAGCTCAAAGGCTTCACCCCTTCATTGCGGTGAAGCCTTTAGTGACTGAAAATATCTATGTAATATTTAATGAATTTCATAATACATGTTTCATGCTATATCACTACAATATATAGTTTCGTTGGATCGTTCGCAACTACATCCTGTAGTGACATAGCTGGTTTTGGTAATTATGAAATTCATTCTATTGAAATAAACTTGCGATAAATCCGATGAGTATTCCAATGATTCCAAAGTCTGAATCACCGAATGTTGTGTTTTGGAAACCGAGATTTCCGAGCACTGGTATTAAAAATGCTGGGATAAAACTGATAATGACTCCGTTGGTAAAGCCTCCAATCGCAGCTCCAACTCTTCCGCCCGTCGCGTTTCCGAACACTCCCGCACCAGCTCCGGTAAAGAAGTGGGGGACGAGTCCTGGAATAATGAGCGCTAAAGAGAAGATGCCGAGGAAGAACATACTAATGAGTCCTCCGACGAAACTGAATAAAAACCCGATAATCACAGCGGTTGGTGCATAGTTGTAAATGACTGGAATATCCAGTGCCGGCTTGGCACCAGGTACAAGTTTTTCGGCAATTCCGCGGAATGCGGGAACGATTTCGGCTAAAATCATCCGTACCCCGAACATAATAATACTAAATCCTGCGGCAAAGGTAATCCCTTCCATAATTCCGAACATAATGTAGTTTTGATCGCCTGCATAGGCTCCGACGATGTCTGGTCCTGCGATGAGCACGAGAATGATGAACATGACAATCATGGTCAGTGCTGTTGAAATGAGTGAATCACGCAAGAACGACCAACGTTCGGGAATTTCGATGTCTTCTGTACTCTTTTCTGTATTCCCCACGTTTCCAACAAGTCCTGCAGCAACATAGCCAAATGTGCCAAAGTGTCCAATGGCAATGTCGTCTCCTCCGGTAACACGGCGGACGAAAGGTTGGGCGAGTGCTGGCATGAGGACCATAATAAATCCTAAAATGACAGATCCGGTTACGACAAGAACGGCTCCTTCAAGTCCAGCTGTACCGAGTACGGCGGAGAGGAGGGCAGCCATGAAAAAGGTATGGTGACCGGTGAGGAAAATGTATTTCATTGGTGTGAAGCGGGCGAATAAGATGTTCGCCACGAATCCAAACCCCATAATGAGTGCTGTTTCGGCTCCGAGTGTTTTTTGTGCGAGTGCGACGATGGCTTCGTTGTTCGGGATGACGCCTTGGATCTCGAAGCGGTCAAAAATGATCCCACCGAGGGAGTCAAGGGAACTTGTAATGACATCAGCCCCTGCACCTAAGATGAGAAATCCAATAATACTTTTGATGGTTCCTGAAAAAATCTTTGACCCAGTTTCTTTTTGCAACGCAAGTCCCACAAATACAATAAGACCTACAAGAATCGCTGGTATGCTTAATATTTCATTCATTAGAAATTCAAAAAACACCATCGTGCGTCACCTCTTCTTAGGTTGATAGAGATTGTGCGACCATATAACCAAAACATGGGATAGAGAGTAACCTCGTTGATTTCCACTTCAGGCGGATGCTTTCCGCGGACATGGCTTGAGCCTCCTTTTCAGGCGGATGCTTTCCGCGGACATGGCTTGAGCCTCCTTGCCCCGGCAAGGGGTATGTCGACGTTGGCCGCAAAGGCCGGTTTTAGTCGACCTACCTTAATAGATTTTCTGTGGGGTCTCAAGACTCATGCTATTCCCGCAGGAGTCACCGCCTTACGTTCCAATCAACTTAATTAGTAGTTATATGTCTAAACTAGAGTGTACAAGCTGATAAATAAAGAAAAAGATTACTCTGAATCCAGCGAGTATATTCCCTGAGCGGTGAAAAAGGCTCTAACCCTTACGGGTTAACGATATCCTACTTCTCCAAATACTCCTCAATTGCTTTGCCTACTTCGTCTTCGCTGGCGACGTTTTTGATGGCAACGACTGTGGCGTTTCCGCCTTGGAGTTGTTTGGCGAATTCGCTATTTGTTAGGATGAGGTCTGCGCTCATGCTCGTTGCTGTGCCGATGTCTGTTGCTTCGACGTCGGCTTTAATATCTTTCTTTTTGATCACACGGTCCGCTGTCATCTTTAACATTAAACTTGAACCAAAACCCATTCCACATACGGCTAAAATTTTCATCAAACATTTCCCCTTCTCTTTAGTGAATGTATGAAATTCACTCACTTAAAAATAAAATTCCGCTAATCTATGCTGCAATTCGTCTGTCGAAGCAGCGCCTATTAAATCGTTTAAAACATCCTCATCTGCTAGCCAGCCTGATACGGTTTGTAGTAACTCCAAATGGGAGTCGGAATCGACTGCGGCTAAGCAAACGATGAGTGAAACAGTGTGTGCTGGATCTTCACTAAACTGCGTAGGTTCTTTTAGTGTCACAACACTAATTCCTTTTTCATGTACACCATGTTCTGGTCGTGCATGTGGCATAGCTACTCGAGGTGCGATGACTATGTATGGACCAAGCTCGTGGACGTTCGCAATCATCGTATCAATATATTCTTGCTCAATTTTTCCGTAGTTTTTCAGCAAATCACCACTTGCTTGGAGAGCTTGTTCCCACGATAGAGGTTGTTCGATTACTTGTACGAAGCGTTCATCAAAAATAGACATGTCCTAGACACCTCATTCATCTGTATTTATCGACACCACGTGTTTGGAGTTGAATCATGTACTTTAATAGCTTATTCATCTCTACAAATTCTATACAAAAAGTCATTGTATAGTAGGTGTATATACTCATCTATTATACACAATTTTTTCCATCACGTCACCTGTTTTATACACTTGTAATGGTGTTGTTACAATTATGACAACAGATGTAGGGAAGTCGGTTATGAAAGTATAAACAAACATTTTACATGCATGTTTATAATGTGTGAGTAAATACTCATTAAAAATTTGGAATAAAAAACCCTAGCACGTAAATAATTTACTGCTAGGGGAGAAGGACGTTTTTTAGTAAAAACGTTTAAAGCTATCAAAATGTTGTTTCCAGTATGGATTGTCTAAGCTTGTTTTTGTTACACCTGTGGAAGAACCGGCATGGATAAATTCGTTATTGCCTACATAAATACCCATATGTGATATTCCTGCTCGGTAGGTGCCTTTGAAAAAGACTAAATCGCCCACTTGAGGTTCGTCAATATAATGTGACCGGTTAAAATAACCGTCTGTTGACGTGCGGCTTGTATTCATTCCAGCTTGATCATATGCAAAATGAATGAACCCACTACAATCGAATCCGCTCGGTGTTTGTCCAGCCCATACATATGGAGTGCCCATGACACTGTTCGCAGCTTTTAGTAGCTTATCTACATCAAAGCTATCATGTGCTGCTGGTGGTTTACTTGCCGTAGGTTTATCTTCTACGGATCCTGAATTTCCATTATCTTTAAGAGTTAATTTTTGTCCGATATGAATGATGTGTGATGAAATGTTGTTCCATTTCTTTAAGTTACTAACAGACACACCGTGATCTTTAGCGATATGTGAAAGAGTATCTCCGGATTTCACAACATATGTAGTTGTGTTCGTCGATGGCTTATTCTCTTGTTTCGGTGGATTTGGCTTCGAACTGCCTGAAGATGTACCTTCAGAAACTTTAAGCACGTTTCCTGGGAAAATGAGTGTTGTCGATAAGTCGTTCCATTTCATGATGTCTTTAAAAGAAACACCATACTTTGAAGCGATCACACTTAATGAGTCACCTTTTTTTACCGTGTATGTTTCGGCTTTAGATGAAGATGACGAATTGGATGAACTATTCGCAGGCTTTTCTTCCTTTTTAGAACTTGTTTGGATGACTTGATTCGGAAAGATGATATCCCCGCTTAACTTGTTTATTGCCTTCAATTCATCAACGGTTGTATTGTACGAGTTTGCAATCTTCCATAGTGAATCACCGCTTTTTACTTTATGAGCTGCGGCTTCTGCGTCATTAGCTCCTACAAATGTGGAAGCAATCGCGGCACCAGCTGTTACTGAAAATAGCATTTTTTTCTTTGACAACAGTGTTTCTCCTCTCTCGTTTTGCTTGATTTATAGAATGAAACATTCTCTTAAACTAATAGGGTATATAATTATTTAATAGTATACACTATTTTTACAAAAAATGGAGATTTTTGTATGAAAACAGAAATAAGTAATGTAATAGTTGATGTTTATGTTCTTTATAGGTATAATTGCTCGAGTATTGAGAGGGAAGATAGATTTATATAGGCTAAATTGTCTAATGATGTTTTTATATCACTGTGTTAAGCTTGTAATATATGTGTAAAAATAGAATTAGATAATATGTTGATGGAAAATACAGCAATATAATAAACTAACAAAATGAACATTCGCTAGGGGTTCGTTGAGGGGATTGTGGAGGTACTAGTAATGGAAGAGACGATTTCTCTGAAGGAAATTTTTGAGGTTATTAAGAAACGAATTGTGTTAATTGTTGCAATTGTTTGTGCGGCAGCGGTGATTGCTGCGGTGGTAAGTTATTTTGTGCTTACGCCTGTATATGCAGGGAGTACGAAGTTTATTGTGAACCAAGGGAAACAAGATGAAACAGCTAATTATAGTGTAAATGACGTGCGATATAATGTTGAACTTATAAATACATACAATGATATCATCAAGAGTACGGCCATTTCTCAAGAAGTGGTTGAAACACTAAATTTAGATGTGCAAGCAGATAAGTTAGCGGATCGAATTGAGGTTTCTAGTGGGAATGATTCACAGGTCGTTACTGTTCGGGTAGAGGATGAAAGTCCTGTAACGGCAGCGAACATTGCGAATACGACTGTGGAAATATTTCAGGAAAGACTCCCAGACATTATGAATGTTGATAACGTCACGATCTTAACTGCAGCTGAACTTGGGGAAAATCCTACGCCAGTGAAACCGAACAAAAAGTTAAACATCGCTATTGCGGTAGTGCTCGGGGGAATGGTTGGTGTTGGGATTGCCTTCATGCTAGAGTACTTAGATAATACGATTCGAACAGAAGAAGATATTGATAGACATTTACAACTTCCAGTCCTAGGAACGATTTCAACGATCGAACCGGGCGATGTTCGTGGACAGCAATTTGCACAACGACAAGTACAGGGAGAGCGAGGTGGAATTTATGGCACGCAAAAATAAACGAGTTGCAAATCAACCGAGACAATTAATTGCTCAATTAAATCAGCGTTCCCCAATTACGGAACAGTATCGAACGCTGCGAACAAATCTGCAGTTCTCTGCCATTGACCATCCGCTTGATTCTATTTTAGTAACGTCGACGAATCCAGGGGAAGGGAAGTCAATTACGGTCGCAAACTTAGCGATTGTATATGCGCAGGCTGGGAAAAAGGTATTATTGATTGATGCGGATTTACGTAAACCAACAGTTCATTATACGTTCCGGTTAAACAATTTACGTGGGCTGAGCAATGTTCTCATTGGTGATAATGCGTTAGAAGAATCGATCTCGACTTCAAGTGTTGATAACCTTGATGTGATGTCTAGTGGGCCAATTCCGCCGAACCCTGCAGAGTTGCTAGGTTCCAAAAAAATGCTTGCGATGCTTGAGCATGCGAAAACGTTATATGATATGGTTATTATAGACTCGCCACCAACGCTTGCGGTGACAGATTCGCAAATATTATCGCAAATTGTTGACGGCACATTGCTCGTTATTCGTAGTAAGCAAACGGAATACGAAGGGGCTATTAAGGCTGCTGAAGCGTTGAAGCAGGGGAACGGACGTATTTTAGGTACGGTCTTAAACGATACAGAAAAAACTGCTGAAAACTCTTATTACTACTACGGAGCAGAATAACAACATACTCTTCTCTTGTGCACTGCAGGGGGAGGGTATATTTGTATCTAATGGAATTAGTGTAGGATAGAGCTATGATAGCCGCTCAGGGAATATGCTCCCTTTCCTGTGGGCGAGTGATGAGCCTCCTCGAGCTGACGCTCTGCGGGGTCTCATCTTGACTCTCACTTCCCACGGGAGTCTCGCATATTCCCTGAGCTCGATAAGAGGGGTTACCTTCTTTGAATGGAAGTATTAGCTCTCTAACTAATTTATGTATAGCTACAACTAAAACAACTGTCTACTTAGGAGGCGGTATGGATGATTGATATTCACTCACATATTTTACCTGGGATTGATGATGGGCCGGGGGATGAGCAGGGGAGTTTGGATATGGCGGTTGAGGCTGTGGAGCAGGGGATTACGACGATTGTCGCGACTCCGCATCATAAAAATCGTACATATGACAACGAAGCTGCGTCCATCGAAAAAAATACGACGATCTTTCAACACTTATTAAATGAAAAAGGTATACCGTTAACGGTTCTACCTGGACAAGAATCGCGTATACATGGATCAATGGTAGAGGGTTTGGAAGAGGGTACTGTCTTACCACTGAATCATACGAATTTCGTTCACGTGGAAATGCCGTCTGATAGTGTACCACGGTATGCGCAGACGTTGTTATACGACATCCAACGGGCGGGATATATTCCAATTATCGTCCACCCAGAACGAAACAGAGAGATCTTACGCAATCCAGATTTGTTATACACGCTCGTTCAAAATGGAGCGCTGACACAACTAACAGCGGCAAGCTTGCTTGGAAAATTCGGTAAAGACATGGAGAAGTTTAGCCATCAAATGATTGAAGCAAACTTAACTCATTTCATCGCATCTGACGCACATAATGTTACGTCGAGAAACAACGTCTTAGCCGAAGCGCTTGAACATGTGAATCAAACCTTCGGTATTGATGATTACTACATGTTTATTGAAAATGCTGAATGTATTGTTAGTGGGAGAATGGTTCATCAAATGGAGCCACAACCGATTAAACGCAAGAAATTTTTAGGACTCTTTTAAATAGATGACCTACTGTAGACAAACAATAGAATAAGGTAGGTGGACAAATGATAAAGATTTGTGTATTTGATGAACTTAGGTTAGCTGCGGAAGGTATTCAAAAAATCTGTGCAGATGAAAAGGACATGCAAGTGACTCATGTGGCTCAACAAGAAGAAGATGCATTAAAGATTTTGAAAAGTGCAAAGATTGATGTCATTCTCATTGACGTGCATATGAACCATTGTGATCCCATTCAATTTGCGATTCAAGCAAAAGAAATCCAACCAGACATTAAGACAATCTTACTTACGGAATATATTGAAGAAGAACTTGTGATTCCAGGACTGTTAGCGAAAATAGATGGTGGGATTCCGCATTCTATTGATGGGAAACGTCTAAAAGAAATTATTCGATTAGTCTATGACGGATATAACGTTCGCTCTCAACACGTCGCTCACATATTAAATGACTTTATTACGAAAGTCGTAGGACAGAAAGAAGCGATATTAGGACTAGCATTAGACGAACATGGCATTGACCTATCGAAAAACGAACTGAAAATTGCATTCTTCCTGCATCAAGATTATACAAACAAGGAACTAGCAAGTATTCTTGACTTAGCTGAAGGAACAGTGAAAACATATATCAGTGATTTGTATGCAAAATTACATGTGTCAAACCGAGCAGAAGCCATTGCTTTTTTAAAAAAGCTTGGTGTCCACACATATGGGAACTATGTACAATAAACAGATAATTTACACGATGAATAATATGTAGAAATGTGTTGAAAAGAGCGTAGACATCCAGTATAGTGTCTTTAGTCCTATTGAAGTTTTTTATGACTGATTAAGAAGGTTTTTTTGAAAAAACTATTGAAAAATAAACTACGAAACTACTGAAAAGAAGTAAGGGAGAAATTGCTGTGACCTACCGCAAAAGAATGATATTACTAATGACACTTGACTCACTCATCGTGAGCACAGCCATTTTCATAGCGTTATGGATTGTTTTTCCTGCGACGAAGAGCATCGACATCACCGTCTTTGTCTGGAGCTCGATTACACTGCTCTTATCCCACCATATCTTCGCTTTTATTTATAAGTTATATAACAAAGTGTGGGCATATGCGAGTGTACGAGAATTACTATCGATTACAAAAGCCGTGACATTATCCATCCTTGTCACAGGTGTTGTACAGTTTTTAATTAACGACTTTGTTATTTACCGAAGAGCGCTTATTGTCACATGGATGATGCACATTTTACTCATCGGTGGTTCACGCTTTGCGTGGCGTATGTACCGGAACCGGTTCATTACCGATCATTCCGATCAGAAACGGACACTTATTGTTGGCGCAGGGGATGCAGGAGCAATGATTGCCCGTCAATTAAAAACAAGTTCAAACGAATCCGAGCTTCATCCAATTGGATTTATTGATGATGATCTACGAAAACAACATATGGACGTTTACAATTTGCCAGTGTTAGGAAATGTATCCGAAATTGAAGGGATTGTCAAGGAACATGATATCGAACACATCGTCATTGCCATTCCATCGCTAGAAAATGGGGCACTTAAAAAGATAGTCGAATCATGTACGATTCCTAATATTCAAGTGCAGATGATTCCAAAATTGGAAGACTTAATGACTGGAAAAGTATCTGTCAGCAATTTAAAAAATGTGGAAGTAGAAGACTTGCTCGGTCGAGAACCGGTGAGTTTAGATATCAATTCCATTTCCGAATATGTAACAGGCGAGACGATTCTCGTCACAGGTGCAGGCGGATCGATTGGTTCTGAACTATGTAGGCAACTCGTTCGGTTTAATCCAGCAGAAATTGTTCTTGTCGGTCATGGGGAATACAGCATTTATAACATTCATATGGAACTGACGAACAATCGTGTTGGAGAAACAATTTTTACACCAGTCATTGCTGACGTAAAAGATCGCGATTGCATTTTTGAAATTGCTAAACAGTACAAGCCAAAAGTGATCTACCATGCAGCGGCCCATAAACACGTGCCACTCATGGAATACAACCCGCATGAAGCAGTGAAAAACAACGTCCTTGGAACGAGGAATGTTGCTGAAGCGGCTGATTATGCCGGGGTTGATACATTTGTTCTTGTTTCAACAGATAAAGCAGTGAACCCGACAAATGTCATGGGCTCAACGAAGCGAATTGCAGAAATGGTTATCCAAAATATTAGCAAAACTAGCAACACAACCTTTACAGCCGTCAGATTTGGAAACGTGCTTGGAAGTAGAGGGAGTGTTATTCCACTTTTTCGTAAACAATTAAATGAAGGTGGACCGATTACAGTTACCGCCCCAGAAATGACGAGATACTTCATGACTATTCCAGAAGCATCTAGACTTGTTATTCAAGCAGGCACGTTGGCAGAAAGTGGCGACATTTTCGTCCTAGATATGGGTGAACCAGTTAAAATTGTTGATTTAGCGAAAAACTTAATTCGTCTCTCAGGCTATAGCGAAGACGATATTGAAATTACATATACAGGCATTCGACCAGGGGAAAAAATGTATGAAGAACTCCTTGGCGAAGATGAAATTATACCTGGACAAGTCTTTGAGAAGATTTATCGAGGAAGAACACCGGAAATTAACTTTGAAGTTGTGGAAGATATGATTACTCATTTCTTGCAGAAAGATGAGGCAGAGTTATCCAAGCATCTCATTAATATGGCGAACTTTAGAATGGAAGAGTTGAAGGTGCTTAGTTATGTGGAGTAAACGAGGACTTATGGAGGTGGTACAATGACTCATATTACTTTTGACTATACACACGCGAAATCTTTCTTTGATGAAAATAGATTTCAAGCAGAAGCTAGTCGTGTACATGCAATCCATCAGACGTTGCATGACCGACATGCAGATGTAGAAGGGTATAAAGGGTGGGTGCATTTACCACACACATATGAACGAGAAGAGTTTACGAAAATTAAACGAGTAGCAAACAACATTCAGAACGATTCGGATGTCCTACTCGTCATTGGCGTTGGAGGTTCTTATTTAGGCGCTCGCGCAGCGATTGAAATGCTTCACCATAATTTTCGAGATTTATTATGTGAGGAAGCACGAAAAACGCCTCATATCATTTTCGTCGGGCATAACATGAGTTCAACGTATATTTCTCAAGTAAAAGATGTCTTACAAGATAAAGACTTCTCGATTAACGTTATCTCTAAATCTGGCACGACGACAGAGCCAGCGATTGCCTTTCGGATCTTTAAAGAGATATTAATAGAAAAGTATGGAGTCAAAGAAGCAAGAAGACGCACATATATCACTACAGATAAAGAAAAAGGTGCACTCCGGAAGCTTGCAGAAGAAGAAGGAAATGAAACCTTCATCATTCCTAATGACATTGGGGGACGATATTCGGTTCTTACAGCTGTCGGTCTCTTACCAATGGCCGTCAGTGGAATTGATATTGACCAAGTGATGGCAGGTGCTCATCAAGCGTTTGAAGAGTTACATGAGGCATCAATGGACAATATTGCTTATCAATACGCAATGATTCGATATTTACTGCATGAAGAAGGTAAAACCGTTGAATTACTCGTAAACTACGAACCAAACATGCAGTCCTTTTCAAAATGGTGGCAACAACTGTTTGGTGAAAGTGAAGGGAAGAACAAGCAGGGGATCTTTCCTGTGTATGCAACATTCCCAACAGATCTTCACTCGATTGGACAATACATCCAAGATGGACGGAAGGATTTGTTTGAAACTATTATTCAGATTGATGAATCGGTTGAACAAATAACTGTACCGTACCAAGAAGAAAACATTGATGAATTAAACTATATCGCTGACAAAACAATCCATACGATTAATGAAAAGATTGTGAGTGGTGCAACATTAGCTCACGTAGATGGGGATATTCCAAATATGGCGATTCACGTGCCAAAACTAGATGCTTATACATTTGGTTATTTAGTCTATTTCTTTCAAAAGGCTTGTGCCATGAGCGGCTATTTACATAACGTAAATCCATTTGACCAACCAGGAGTAGAGGCATACAAGAAAAATATGTTTGCGTTACTTGGGAAACCTGGATTTGAGCAACAAAAAGAAATGTTAGAAAAACGACTGAAAGAATTCGTCCCACAATTAGTCGCTTCAAAGATGAACTAAAGGAAAGAGAAAGGGGCAGATAAGATGAGTTGGAAAGAGACAGCACAACAATGGATAAATCATATAGAAGATAACGATCCACTCAAACAACAGTTGCTTGATATACAAGAGGATGAAACAGAGCTAGAGGACTGCTTTTATACGAATCTAGCATTTGGTACAGGTGGTATGCGCGGACTGTTAGGACCTGGAACGAATCGCATGAACAAATATACCGTCCGTAAAGCAGCGGCTGGACTGGCGAAATATATTGTCAGTGAAGGTGCTGAAGCGATGAAGCGTGGAATTGCAGTCGCATATGACTCACGTCACTACTCAAAAGAGTTCGCCCTAGAAGTCGCGAAAACGGCAGGGGCATTTGATGTCCATACGTATGTTTTTGAAGATATTCGTCCAACTCCAGTCTTATCCTTTGCTGTTCGGCATTTACAGGCATACGCAGGAGTAGTCATTACGGCTAGCCATAACCCTCCAGAATATAATGGGTTTAAAGTGTATGGGAATGATGGTGCACAAATGTTGCCTGAAGCTGCGGAACAAGTCATTCATTATGCAGAAACAATCGGCCCAGAAATACATATTCAAGTAGAAGAAGAACAACAACTTCTTGAAAAGGGACTTCTTACATATATCGGCGAAGAAGTCGATGAAGCATACATCAAATGTGTACAAGCTCTACAAACGAATACACAAGAAGTAAATGAGCAATTATCAATTGTCTTTACACCCCTTCATGGAACAGCAAGTGCTCTTGTTCGTAAAGGACTAAATGTATTTGGATTTAAAGACGTACAAGTTGTTCAAGAACAAAACATTCCAGACCCTAATTTTAGTACAGTTGAGAGTCCAAACCCGGAAGAACACGAAGCATTTACTTTAGCGATTGAATATGGAGAAAAAGTAGATGCTGACATTTTAATGGCAACAGATCCAGATGCAGATCGTCTCGGTGTTGCAGAGAAAAATGAACATGGCATTTATGAAGTTTTAACTGGGAACCAAACAGGTGCACTTATGATTGATTACTTGTTGCAAACATATAAAGAACAAGGAAAACTCCCAGAAAACGGGTTAATCCTTAAAACAATTGTTACTTCAGAACTAGGTGCAGTAATCGCAAAGGATTTTGAAGTCGATTCACTTGATACACTAACAGGGTTTAAATATATTGCAGAACAAATAGCACGTTTTGAAGAGACAAATGACTATACATTCCTGTTTGGATATGAAGAAAGTTATGGTTATTTAATTGGTGATTTTGTTCGAGATAAAGATGCTGTTCAGCTCACGGTTTGCATTGCAGAAATGGCAGCTTATTATAAAGAAAAAGGTCTTACATTATATGGAGCATTACAAAGCTTGTTTGAAAGATACGGATATTACAAAGAGTCACTTCAGTCAATTACGCTAAAAGGAAAAGATGGAGTAGGAAAAATGCAAGCGCTCCTTGATGCGTTTCGAAATGATCCAATAAAGGAAATAGCCGATTGTAAAGTTGAAACAATCGAAGACTATGAATCTCGTGAAAAACTGTATTGTTTAACGGATACAATCAAAGAAATCACATTACCTCAATCAAATGTACTTAAATATACATTAGAAGATGGATCGTGGTTTTGTATCAGACCATCTGGTACTGAACCAAAATGTAAATTTTACATAGGCGTCCAAGGTGATACGGAACAAGAAAGTACAGACAAACTAGCAACACTTGAACAAGCAGTTATGAAACTCGTACAAAAGAAACAATGAACAAAGAGAAATAACGGAGGGTTTGACATGAAAAAAAGAATTAAGAAAGCAATTATTCCTGCAGCTGGAATGGGAACACGCTTTTTACCTGCAACGAAAGCAATGCCGAAAGAAATGTTACCAATCGTTGATAAACCTACCATTCAATATATTGTTGAAGAAGCTATTGAATCTGGTATAGAAGATATTATTATCGTTACAGGAAAAACAAAGCGTGCAATCGAAGACCACTTTGATTCAAACTTTGAGTTAGAAGAAAGTTTACGTAAGAATGGTAAACTTGATTTGCTAGAAAAAGTAAAACAAGCTGAGATCGAAATCCATTACATTCGTCAACACGATCCTAAAGGGTTAGGACATGCTGTATGGTGTGCTCGTAAATTCATTGGTGACGAACCATTTGCTGTACTCCTCGGGGATGATATTGTTCGAGCGGAAACGCCTGGATTAAAACAATTAATCAATCAATATGATGAAACAGGATGTTCTGTAGTAGGCGTTCAAACTGTAGCGGATAATGAAACGGACCGTTACGGAATTGTTGATCCATGTGAAAAAGTGGATCGCAGATATAAAGTAAAAGAATTCGTAGAAAAGCCAAAATTAGGTACAGCGCCATCTAATCTTGCGATTATGGGGAGATATGTACTCACTCCTGAGATCTTCGATTTCTTAGGTGAACATGAAATCGGTGCGGGTGGAGAAATCCAATTGACAGACGCGATTCAAAAGCTTAATGAAGAGCAAAGTGTGTATGCGTATGATTTTGATGGAAAACGGTATGATGTGGGAGAAAAGTTAGGATTTGTTACAACGACGGTTGATTTAGCACTAGAGAATGAAGAAATTAAAATAGAATTGCACAGGTATTTACAACACAAGTTGGAAGAGATAAAGATAAAATAAAGATATTTTATAGGTTTCCGAGGTATCTGCAGTATGGTCAAGAGAATTAATCTAAGAGATATAAAAGTTATTTTAAATTAATACACTAAAGAAATAACACTGTTATACAAACATCAATTGTACAAATGATAAATGAATCAAGTGAATGTGGATAAAGTAGAAATTTAGTGTGTTCTCTTTACTATAAAAAAATTTAAGTGCCATTAATAACCGACAATATGAATAAGGGGAACAAGTATGATAGTTACTTTAAAAATATTATTTTATATCAGCGCATTTGTGATTTTTTGGGCAATGATAGGATATCCATTATCAGTAAGAATTCTTGGAAAGCTATATAAGAAACGACAAATAACAAGAAATTATTCTAATCAACCATCAGTTACTATCATGGTAGTTGCACATAATGAGGAAAAAGTAATATTGGACAAGTTAAATAATATTGTACAGATTGAGTATCCAAAGGATAAAATTGAATATGTTATAGTCTCGGATAATAGCACTGATGGTACAAATGAAATTGTAAGAGATTTTATAAAAAGTTACCCTAAAATGAATGTTCGTCTTTTTGAAGTTGAAAAACGGATGGGAAAAACAAATGCTCAAAATGAAGCACATAAAACTATAACAACGGAGTTCACAGTTATGACTGATGCAAATTCTATGTTGGATAAAAATTCAGTAATAGAGCTTATGGCAGCTTTTACTTCCAAGAATATATCATATGTGACTGGAAGATTAACATTTTCAAATAATTTAAGAACGGATGTAAGTAACTCTGAGGCATCTTACTGGGACTCTGACTTAACAACAAGAGAAATCGAATCTAATATTCAGACTATAACAGCAGGTAATGGTGCGTTATATGCTTGTAGGACAAAGGAATATTATGATTTTAATCCGATTTTTAGTCACGATAGCTCTATGCCTCTATATTATGGATTGAAGGGCAAAAGAGCAATAGCTAATCATAGAGCTATTGCATATGAAAAAGCCGGAGAAGTAATAGAGGATGAATTTAAAAGAAAAGTTAGAATGAATAGAGTAATATTAAAACATATTTTACCAGACATAAGACTATTAAATATATTTAAATATAAATGGTTTTCTTATTTTTACTTTGGTCACCGAACTTGTAGATATTTATTATGGATAGCCCACTTATTACTATTCATTGCAAGTGGTATTTTAATGAAGCATCATTGGATATACGCAACAGCTTTTATAGGCCAGCTTTTATTTTATACTCTGGCGTTATTAAAAGTATTTTCTAAATCTAATAATAAACTTCTGTGCCTGATTTATTATTATTGCGTTACAATAGTTGCACAATGGGTTGGAGTATACAATGTTTTGACTGGGAAAACAAAACCGTTTTGGGAGAAGGCTGAAAGTACTAGGTGATAGATGTTTATTTACTTAGAAATTAAGAAATTGAGGTTATGTTATGAATTTACAGGTTTTGGCATCGGTTATGCACCAAGAAAATGAATTAAAATTATTAGAGAAAATGAATATTCAATCTGATGCAATTATTATCAACCAATGTGATAGTCATGATTACAAAGAAATAGAATATAACAATAACAAGATAAAATACTTTTCTTTTAACGAAAGGGGTATTGGTTTAAGTAGAAATAATGCATTAATGAGGGCGAATAATGAAATTATATTGTTTGCAGATGAAGATGTTATTTATGACAGTCAATATAAAGATATCATTATTAACGAGTTTAAGAATAATCCAAAGGCTGATATGATATTATTCAATTTGGATAGTACGAATCCGGAAAGACCAATCCCAGATAATAAAAAGGAAAAGAGAATACGAATATATAATGCGTTAAAATATGGTACTGTTAGAATTGCAGCAAGAACTGCCAAAGTAAAAAATAATAATATTTCCTTTTCACTTATATTTGGTGGAGGCAGCAAATATAAGAGTGGTGAAGACAGTCTATTTATAGTAGACGCTCTGAATAAAGGTTTAAAAATATATACATCCACAAAAAAAATAGGAAAAGTAAATCAAGATGAATCATATTGGTTTGAAGGATTTAACGAAGAATATTTTTACAATAAAGGGGCTTTATTTGCAGCCATCTGCAGAAATAGCGTTTATACAAGGCTGATGATATTGCAATTTTTATTGAGAAAAAGAATGTTATTTATTAATCAACTTACTATGTATAATGCTTATAAGCAAATGATAAGAGGTAGTAAAGACTATAATAAATCGATTTAAATTTAAATGTTAATCGAAAGATGGATTGCTTACAAAGATTATTAAATATAAATTTTAAATGTGAAATGTGGAGATTATTTTATGTTAGTAGTATATCTTTTTATGTATATATTTTCATTCAACCTTTTTCAAAACTCTATATTTACTTCATCTATTTTTTTAGGAATTTATTTGTTACTTTACCTAATTCTTCATAAAAAGAATAGAGATCTATTTTTCAGTCAGTTTTTAAATAAAAGAGTTTTCATGATATTTGTATTTTTAACATTTATAATAATAATAAGTTTAGCATTCCCTACATTTCATGGCACTTATGACTATTCAATAATAAAAACATTTATCAATCAATTTATTAACTTATTAATTGGTCTAATGTTGTATTCTCTTTATATTTATAAAGGTAAACAAACAAAATTATTAAAACACTTAATAGTAGTCTTTATTATACAGGCAATTATCCAATTTACATCATTTACTTTTCCTGTTGTAAATGATTTCTTTAATAACTTTAGATCCGACAAAGTAATTGAAAAAGGCCAAGAGAATTATGGGGGAATAAGAGGCTTATCACTTTCCAGCTCATCATTTTTTGGATTATCGTCAACTTACGGATTAATTTTTTTAATATATTTGATGAATTGGAAAGATGTTGTCTTTAAAAGCAGTGTTGTTAAGGTGTTTACATTTGTTCTATTGATATTTGGTGGTCTTTCTGCAGGGAGAACATCACTGATTGGATTATCAATAGGAATTGTATTTTCCATTTTAATTATATTATTCCAAAAAAGGTTTAGAGTAAAAAAAATGTTTCAGATAAAGAGAATGAATGCTATTCTATCAGTGATTGCCATTATGATACTAATAATAATTGGTTCTGTTGGTATTAGAACAAATCATAATGATCAGCAGATAGATAAGTTAATTCAATTTTCATTTCAATTTTATTATAACTATAAAGAAACAGGGAATGTTTCAACCCCATCAACTGATGCATTATTTGGCAGAATGTACTTTTTACCCGAAACAAAAACAGTACTTATTGGTGAAGGAAGGTATACCAATGAAGACGGCTCGTATTATATGAGGACCGATGCTGGATATATGAGAGATATATTATATTATGGAATCTTCGGTATTATAACCTTATTTATATATCAGATTTTATTTTTTAATTGGAAAAGGTTATTGGTTTTCCAAAACATTTTAATACTCACTTATTTATCCATTCTTCATCTAAAAGGTGATGTAATAGGATACCTTATAATGACACAAAATGTTTTATTTTTATACTTCCTTTATAATAGAACCAAAATTAAAGAGAATAGAGAAATATCTCAAGAAAAGTAAGGTGATTTTATGGAAACTCCATTAGTTACAGTATTTATTGCGGTTTATAATGCTGAAAATTATATAACTAAGAGTTTAATAAGCATCATAAATCAAACATACGATAATTTAGAAATATTAATAGTAGATGACTGTTCAACTGATTCTACAAGAGAAAAAATAGCAGAATTTAAGGACGATAGAATTAGATTGATAAAAAACAAAAAAAATATGGGGATCCCATATACAAGAAATATTGGATTAGAAAACGCCAAAGGGAAGTATTTAGCAATCATGGATGCAGATGATATTTCTAATTTAAATAGAATTGAAAAACAAGTAAAACATATGGAAGACAACAAGCAAATAGATGCCCTAGGAACAGATTATGAATATATAGGAAAAAGAGTAAAAAGAAAAGTAAGAAATAAGTATATTTATCCCGAAGAAATAAAAGTAAGATTGTTATTTTCTAGTCCAATTGCTAACCCGACTGCTATGATCCGAATGGATACAGTGAAAACATATCAATTAAAATATAATGAAAAATGTTTTGTTGCACAGGATTATGATTTTTGGTTACAGATGTCAAAAGTTGGCAAGCTAGAGATACTTCCTGTTTGTTTATTTAAATATAGAACAGGTCACTTAAATATTTCTAAAATAACGAGAAAAACAAAAGCGATTAAAAGAAAGACTATTATAGATGGTATTCGTAAAGATGCAATAAATTATTATAACATACCTCTTTCTGATCAAGAGATAGAATTATATAATATGTTTTTTTCAGATAATATTAATATATACAATAAAATAAGTCATAATGAAATATCGAAACTATTAAATAAGATAATCAAATACAATGAATCAAAAGGAATATTTAATAAAGAAGTTTTTAACTCTGTAATACATAGATCAAGCTTAATAGCAATCAGCAATCTAAATTCTCACTTAAGATTCAAATTAATAGCATATTTAAAAACATTTAAAAAGAATAATTTAATATTTAAATTAAAGGATTTGTCATATATAATCTTAAAAGATATTTATTTAAAGCTTATTAGATGATTTTACCGATGTTAGGAGAAAATAATGGATAGTACAAAGAAAAAGGCATTAAATGGGGTCAAGTGGACATCGATACAAACAGGTATAGTTGCATTATTAGCACCTTTAACGTTGTTCTTTCAAGCTAGATACTTGAGTCCAGGGGAAATGGCTTATGTTGCAATAATAATGATTATTGTTGCTTTAGTAAATGTGATTGAAAATATGGGAATGAGCCAAGCAATTATACAAAACCAATATTTTGATAATACTATATTCACAAGTATGTTTATTATAAATATGATATTAAGTTTTATGGTAAGTGCTATATTGTATTTTATATCTCCAATACTTCAAGAAGTATATCAACTTGGAAATTTAGTTAATTATATTAATTTATTAATAATATTTGTATTATGCTTAAGTCCATCATTAATATTAAAAGCGGTAATGCAAAAAGAGTTATTAATGAAACCCCTATCTATAATTGAAATGCTCAGAAATATAATTCAATTAATAGTATTAGTGGTCTTACTTAAATTAGGTTTTGGTGTAATTTCTGTAATTATTTCATTAATTTCTGGAAGTATAGTCATGACAGTAAGTATGATTACATATTGTTTTTCATTAAATTTAGTGAAGTTTAATAAACCTGCAAATTTAAAGGTTATTTTACCATATTTTAAATTTGGTTTTATTGTATCGGTGAAACAAATATTTACACAGATAGTTTTAAAAGTTGACGAAATATTAATAGGGATCTTTTTATCTTCAGAAGTACTTGGACTTTATTACTTTGCTAAAAGTACTTTGGAAAAATTAAGAACACTATTAACGTCATCGTTTAGCAGGGTGCTCTTTCCTTATTTCTCAAAATTACAAAATAATATCCCGGCTTTAAAAAAAACTTATTATAGTGTTACAAAAATTTTAGCTTATATTGCGTTCCCAACATTTATAGGAATTGCAGTTACAGCACATTTGTTTATACCTCTTTTATTTGGTGAACAATGGGTTGATAGTTTAAATGTATTTCGGATTATATCACTAGGACTCATACCAATGTTATTGACTTTTAGTGTGGCTACCTTTTTATTGTATTCTCTAAATAAACCTGGAATTGTTTTAAAAATTGACCTGATTACAAACACTATATACATTTTAGGTTTATTTTTAATTGCTAGGAAGGGTGCCATAATAATAGCTTTAATTTATGTATTGTTTGTATTACTAAAATCATTGTACTTACAAATCCACGTTAATAAATCATTACAAGGTAATTTCTATGAATACCTAGCGACACTAAAAATGCCCGTGATTAATTCAATTATAATGGTTTTTATAATACTGTTTTATTATAAAATAAACACAATAGCGAATGACTTCCTGACATTAATAGTTACTATAGTACTGGGGGTTATATCTTATTTTGCTTTTACACTACTATTTGATAAAAATATTTATATAAGTGTAAGAAAGTATTTTAACAAGCAAAAGACTTAATAACATAGATTAATTATTTGGATTAAATTTATAATAGTAATGCAACTCTATTCGAATTATCTAGTTTTTGACAGTTGTTATAGTTTTAAACAATTAATTTATAGATACGGGGAATGGTAATCAATGATTAATAAATATATGAATTATAATAATTATGTTTCTTATTATAGAAAGAAGGGAGGATTACAAGGAATATCTTTACGTTTTATAAATAATATATTGATTAAAATCAGTACATTAAAAAAACTTGATAAAATTATTGCAAGAAAAATAAAAAAACTTTTAAAAATAGAGGACAATAATGGAAATGGATATTTATGGAGGAAGATAAAAGAGCTTAGTTACAAAAAGAATTATAAGAATCAACCTAGAAAATATATTAGACCTGATTTATCAATCGAAAGTTTTTTTAAAGAGTTAAATAAACGAAAAGTAGAATATGTTATATTGAGATGGTTTGAGAATTTACCTAAATGGGATTCTGACGAAGATATAGACATTTTAATAAGAGACGAGGATATTGAGAGGATTCTTGACTTATTTAATAATAAGCCGAAGGGAATTAAAACAGATGTATATACATTGAAAGGAACAAAGGGCGGAGGATTTGGGAATGCTGGGTCTTATTATCCACCTAAGATAGGAGAAAGAATTCTTAAAACGAAGAAACTGTTTAAAGGTACCTTTTATGTTCCTAGTGAAAAAGAACACTTTTTAAGTTTGCTATATCATATTGTATATCATAAATCTGAATCGTCAGGATTACCATTATCGGAAAATGAATTACCAGTATATAGAGAAGCTGATCATGACTATACAAGTGTTATAAGGAGCTTTTCATATTCAAAACAACTAGAAAATAACATAAATTTATTATCACTTCATAACTTCCTGCAAAAAAAAGATTTTAGTCCGGAAATAGATACTCTTAGAAAATTATACATAAAACAAAAAAGTGAGTTTTTATTAAGTGCTATACAAAGTGAAACAATTCAGGGAATAGAACCTTATGATATTATTGTATTCTTTGTGAGGGATTGGGCATTTGAAAATAATAAAGTAATAGATATTATTGATACGATAGCAGAGAATAACCTAGAGATACTTAGCTATAAATATTTAGATGGGGATATAAAAGATAGAGTAGCTAAAAAGGTAAGGGGAGGTAATTGGAGTAAGGGTCCCTACCCAGTAGATGGGGGATTGCCACAATTGGCAGTCATTACATTGGATTATCATCCAAAGCAAAACAAAGATATTTCAACACATCCGTTTGTTACCAATTCGAATGTTTTTATAAAAGGGAAAATTAGAGATAAAATAAATAATGAAATGTTAATGACTAAATGGGTAAATAGCATTCATTCAAGTGATGATTTTACTGAAGCAAAAGATTACATAGATATTATTGATGCTAATTTATACTCTAATATTGAGAGAAAACTACAAAAAAGACTTATGCTATACAATACTGATTATAAAGTTATTACTACACTGCCAAGTTATAATACAAGATCTAAAACGGAAGTAATAGCTTATAAGGATAATAAAGCAGTAAAAAAAACATATAAATATGGGAAAAAACGTTTTCTTAATCGGGAAATTTATGTATATCGAGAATTATCACGTAAAAATGACGCTATCCCGCCTTTACTTAAAAAGGGGGATTCCTATTATATAATACCTTACTATGAAAATGTATTAAACACGATGAATATTTCAGAAAAGAAAAAAGTATTATTAAAGTACAAAAAAGATATTTTGAGTTTTTTAAAATTTTTTTATGAGGAAGGCTATGCAATTATCGATTTTAATCCTGAAAATATAATTATTACACCTTCAGGAGAATTTAAAGTTATAGATTTTGAATTTTTATATAGATATAAAAATAAGCCAGGAAAATTTATAGATAGCTATGATATTAAAGGTATACCTAAAAAATTTGATGGTGATTTACCAAAAGGGACTATAGCACCCGGTGTTAACTACAAAAGAGTTTGGAAAAGTATTTTAGGAAAAATAGAAGACTAGTAATTAAAAGAAGTATATTAAAATTGATATTGGGACTTTTTAAGTAATGTTATTTGATGAGTTAATAATTAGGGATATACCTCATATGGCAGAATTGGGTGGGAGTTACAATTAATATCATTAAATAATTCATCTTATATAACGTAATCTATTAGAAAAACACTTTCATGAATCAATTTCATAATAGCTATTTTAAAAAATACAAAGACCTACAGAATTTTAAATATGGGATTTTTTTAATTAGAACTCAAATTTATGCAGATTGCTCTTGATATAATTGTGTACTAATGCGATCTGCTGCTAACTTTG
>JAPFDS010000024.1 GCA_026168805.1 Caryophanales bacterium
AGACTTGAATGCAAGCAACAACATAGCAACAAGCACTAGCTTAGCGGTGTAGGAACGTAGTTCCGATAGTCTAAGTGCTTATGTGGCACAGTCTGCATAAGAGCCTAGTGTGACACTAGGTAGGGTTGTCGTGTTTGAAATGTGGGTCAGAAATGGAACAACTGAAAAGTAGGTTTTGAAGCTATTTTTCTCCATGCTAGCGAGCAACTACCGAACTTTCACTTTGGAAGCTTGCCATTTCAATGGCGAGAGGATGTCACAAGGGTTTAAATCCATATAGAACAATGGTATTCTGAATGATATACAAACTATACGTCAAGTACATCGGATATAAGGAGTGAGATCCATGACGAACAAAAAAGATTATTACTATATTTCACTAGTGAAAGGTACCGTGAGTAAAGTAAGCGTTCCTGATACGGTTGAATATGAAATCTATGCTACTCCTGCAGACATTGCTAAACTGAACAAATTACTTGATGAGAACCATGAAAGAGATGTTTCCTTTGCAGCTTTAAATATTCCATTCAAACCATTTGCTGAAGAGGAAGTTGATCAAATGCGTGCAAAAGATGACGATAATTTAGACGAAGTTTTTGAATTTTTATATAAGTTTGGAACAGAAGAGACACGAGAAAAATTAAAAGAAGTCGGGTATGATGCATAAAGAATGTAATTAGCACCCAGAAAAAAAGCTAGCCCCCTGATGGAGGCTAGCTTTTCGTTTGATTTCCGTTTGAATGTTTACCCTTGCCTCTTATAAATACTTGGATTGAGCCATTTTCCTTTACGTGCAATGAGGTAAATTCCAAGGACTACCGCAGCTGCAATAGCCACAAACCAGAATGCATTTCCTGTGATGACAAAAACAGGTGCAAATGTAATTAACAATATTTCTACGGGTGCAATTGGAATGTATGCAAGTCCATAGTCATCAAGCGTTTTACTTTCAGCGTCAGGATCTACTATACGTAGTAAAGCAATTCCCATTGCAACGGTACCTGTCGACCAACCCCACGTAAAGATTCCTTTTTCAAACGAATACGTTCCGAAAAAGTGTGAAGAGATGAACTTGAAGTACACATATGAAAGTAATAAACCGAATGCAAATAATAATATTAATGGCAATGCGTAATCAATGACGACCGCAATACTAATCGATGCAATACCGAATGCTACGAGTAAATCTGTCGCACTCCCGCTGACGCTATTGACTACCTCTGGACTAATATAATCCATTGCTTTCGTTACTTCTAAAATCTTTTTAATCGCAAGTCCGACGAGGAATGCAAGTGAGAACGCTGGGATAGAAACGACGTCATTCATTAAAGCTTCTCCCCATTGACTTAAGTAATACCCGCTCATAGCAATGACAAAAACAAGCGCTGCATGTAAAATAAATGGTTCGACCGCAATGGACGATACCGTATTCATTTCTGTTCCTTTACGCTTGCTTCTAGGTATTAACCCCGTACGAAGCTCGTCCGATAAATTATCAAATGAAGATAGAAAGCTTGTTTTCCCTGCCGAAGAACCTCTTTTAATTAATAAAATCCCAATCAGAATCGAACAAATAACACCTACTGTTGCTGACGTCATTGCTAGTGAAGTAGCTTCTTCCCAACCACTGTTAGCAAACGTCTCCCCAATGGCAGCAGCTGTTCCATGACCACCAACAAATCCAGCAGCTAGTAGCAATCCAAAGCCTGCGTTTAAGTCACTCCAAAATGGATTAATGAGAAGAAGGGCAAAACCAAGGCCTGCTCCCCACATTAAAACCATGATAATTTGGGAATACGCCCACATGCCACCAACACGTTCACGAATAACCGCCCAGTTAATTTTCGGTGATGTCAGTGGTAATGACCCGAAAATAACTGCAATTAAAATTCCTGGATAATCCTCAATTGAATCACTAAAAGGGATCCAGCCTAAACCGTTCGGACCAAAGGCTAGTCCAAGAATTCCAGCAATAATACTTGCGGGCAAAAACATTTTTTGAATGACTTTTACCTTCGCACGAAGCACCATTCCGATCACAAGTAACAAAGAAATTAAACCTATATCCGTGAATAAAGACCACGCACTAAATTCCATATATATCCTCCCCTAGAACCGTATGTTTCGCATTGTTGTTAAAATCCTCTCTAAAGTAGGCAACGCTTTCACGATTGTTAGAAAACATTTGATGGTAGTGACATCCACAATTTCCACTGTATTTAATGAATTTCATAATACGTATTTTTTGCTAATTCACTTCAACATGTAGTTTCGTTGAACCTTTCGAAGCTACATGTTGTATTGACATAGCTGATTTTGGTAATTATGAAATTCATTCTATAGAATGATATAGTGGAAGATATATTATGAATATCATCTATGAATCAAGATATAAATTACCACACAAGAAAGAAGAAGTAAACTTTCCGATTAAACGCACATCCCACATTATTCATGCACATGCGAATAGTCTGTGTATTGCTTCCTTCATTGTGTATTAGTTTTTAAAATTGAAATTTTTCTAACCGCATAAAAAAGTCTTTAATGAAATTATAAAACAGCTGCTCCGTCGGTAACATTTGTCGATCGTTAGGAACGATGATTCCTACGGTCCGTGTGACTTCAGGCTCTACGATTGGAATCGACACTGTCGCCCGTGGAACATTATCCACCAATGTGATTTCCGGAACAAGGGATACACCTAAACCAGCAGATACGAGACCTTTTATCGCATCAATATCATCCCCAACAAAGGACACTCGTGGTTTGAAACCTATTTGTCTACAAGCATCATCAAGCGCTGTCCGTAAGGTAAATCCTTCAGGAAATAAAATAAAGTCATCATCTCTTAGTTGATTCAGTGTTAAGGTTTCTGACGTTGCTAAGCGGTGTGATGCAGGTAGTAGTGCATGAATGTTTTCTCGAAATAATATGGTTCCTTTTACTTTCGTATTTTTAGTTGGAACGGGTGCAACAAGAGCAATATTGACATCCCCTTTCACAATTGCATCTGTTAATTGCGCCTGTGAACCTTGATTTAAATCGAACTGAACGTGTGGGTACACCTCACGAAACCCTGATATCGCTGTCGGCAAAATATACGTCGCCAAACTGCTCGGAAAGCCAATATGAACCGTTCCCCTCTCAGGATCTGTATATTCACTAACAACTTGAGTGGCGTCATCAATGACATTCATCGCTCGTTCCATATGTTCTAAGAAAATTTTCCCTATGGTCGTCAATCGGACATTTCTTCCATCTCGAATAAATAAGTCAATTCCAAGTTCTTCTTCTAAATTAAAAATTTGTCTACTTACGGCTGATTGTGCAACGTGCAGAGCGTGCGCCGCTTCTGTCACATGTTCTCGTTTAGCTACTTCAATAAAATATTCTATCTGTCTAAGTTCCATTTTGTCTCAATCCTTTGTATGTACTTTAATAAATTTCATCATTACGACATATAATGGTATAACCGCACATGTACAATGAGGAAATTCACGAACTCATCTCATTTTAGCATGATTTACATCTAATTTCCCTATTGCATAGATTGTTTCTAAAAGATACTATTAGTATAATTGGCTATATGTTCATCATACATCGAATCGATTTGGAAATCACATTCCCAATTCGTGCATTGACGCCCATCAAGCATGATGAACAATGCATTTGTTTTTTAGGGAAGGGGACGATTTAAAATGGTAGCGACAGTTACACATGTAGAAGTACGTGAATATATGAACAATGTGTATGAAAATGTTAAAAAACGTGACCCACATGAAACTGAATTTCTTCAAGCCGTACAAATGCTTTTTGAAGCACTTGTTCCTGTCTTTTCCGAAAATCCTTCATATATGGAAAGCGGTTTACTGGAGCGCTTCGTTGAACCAGAACGCCTCATTACTTTTCAAGTCCCGTGGATTGATGACGAAGGAATCGTCCAAGTAAACCGTGGATTCCGCGTACAATTTAACGGAGCCATTGGACCGTACAAAGGTGGGATCAGATTCCATCCTTCTGTGAATGCGAGCATCATTAAATTTCTTGGATTTCAACAGACCATCAAAAATGCATTGACTGGGCAAGCAATGGGTGGAGGAAAAGGTGGAGCAGACTTTGATCCAAAAGGAAAGTCTGACCTTGAAATAATGCGCTTTTGTCAAAGTTACATGACGGAACTCTCTAAATATATTGGACCAAATCTTGACGTACCTGCAGGGGATATTGGCGTAGGCCCTCGAGAGATCGGTTATATGTTTGGGCAATACAAACGACTACGCGGACAATTTGAAGCAGGAGTTTTTACCGGCAAGCCAATTGATTTTGGCGGAAGTATTGGTAGAACTGAAGCGACAGGCTATGGAGCTATTTATTTTGTCGAACAACTGCTCCAAGACCGTGGCGAGTCATTAAAAGGAAGTAAAGTCATTATTTCTGGATCTGGGAATGTTTCGATCTATGCGATGGAAAAAGCTATTAAACTCGGTGCCCGCATCGTTGCATGCAGTGACTCAAGTGGGTATGTGTACGATGAAAACGGACTCAGTTTAAAATCGATCAAACAAATAAAACTAGCCGAATCAGGGCGCATTAAAGAATATGTCAAAACACATCCGGAAGCTAAATTTAATAAAAACAGTGCTGGTATTTGGTCTGTTCCATGTGAGCTTGCCATTCCTTGTGCAACCCAAAATGAAATGGACGCTGCTTCTGCACGACGACTTGTAAAAAATGGCGTCAAAGTCATTGCGGAAGGTGCCAATATGCCATGTACGCCAGAAGCGATAAAAATATTTCATGACAACGATGTATTATTCGGCCCAGCACAAGCAGTGAATGCTGGCGGAGTCGCTGTGTCTTACTTAGAAATGGCTCAAAATAGTGCGCGTGTCGCATGGTCTTTTGAACGAGTGGACGAAGAACTCCAAAAAATCATGGAAACAATATACCGAAATTGCATGAACGCATCTGAACAATATGGAGAACCAGGAAACTTTGTTTTAGGGGCTAGTATCGTTGGCTTCGAGCGAATTGCAAAGGCGATGCTTATGCAAGGAGTCATTTAATATACTGCCTGTTGTGTTGCTTACACTTAGAGGCTGGGACAATAGATTTAAAGTGAACTCACATACGAACATTCTAATGTAACAAGTGGAATTACCCGCTTCGGAAATATACTTCGCTTTCCTGCGGGCGGCTGGCAAGCCTCCTCGTACTAGGGGAAGGTCAACTAAACCCGGCCTTTGCGGCCAACGTCGACATACCCCTTGCCGGGGCAGGGTCTTGCCTATGCCTCTGCTCCCGCGGGAGTCTACGTATATTTCCTACGCTAA
>JAPFDS010000062.1 GCA_026168805.1 Caryophanales bacterium
TTTTAACCACTGTTGCGACTGCCATTAGTTATAGTTGAAAAAATGGATTTTTACTACCGTTAGTTTGGTGTTTTAGCTTTTTTTATTTTATACCTAAGCATATAGACAGAATATTGGAACTATATTTATGCAACGCTAGTGCTAAAATATATATAAACTATTCCGTAGAGAAATGATTACATGATACATTGTCTATATAAAGGAGGGACTATGGTGCAGGCGAATATATTACTCGTAGAAGATGATCCAGAAATTGCACGAGTGATCCGCGATACTTTGCGAAGAAAGGATCATGCCGTTACTTGGGCAACAACCGGACTTGAAGGATGGGAAGATTTTCAGCAGGGTGATTATGATTTAGTGTTAATTGATTTAATGCTTCCAGAAATGGACGGATTCACGTTATGTAAAAACATCCGACTGAAAAGTGACTTACCAATGATTATTATTAGCGCTAAAACAGATGAAAGAGATAAAGTATCAGGTCTTGACTTAGGAGCGGATGACTACGTTGAAAAACCGTTTAGTGTCATCGAATTAAAAGCACGAGTAGATGCACAACTAAGAAGATGGCAGCGATATAGAGGAATTGAAGAAGCTGTACCATTATCCATGTACGAACATGGTTTAAAAATACATTGGAAACATGAACAAGTGTTTTTACATGATGAGGAAGTATCGCTTACGAATAAAGAGTTTGATGTCCTTCAGTTAATAGTCGAGCACCCACGGCGCACTTTCTCAAAAGAAGAATTATACGAGCATGTATGGAGTCAACTGGAAGCAGAGGGATTACATACAGTAACTGTTCATATAAGGTCTTTACGAGAAAAGTTATCTGAATCTCCAAAGAACCCTTCATTTATTGAAACGGTTTGGGGGAAAGGGTATAGGTTTATTGGTGAGTTGTTGTGAAATTAAAAACTTGGTTGCTTTTATCTTATTTCGTTGTGATGTTTTTACCTTTGATATGTGCCTATTTCCTATTTGCATGGATTCAATCATATAATGATGAACAGCATTTTGTTGAATATATCGAGTCAACGAACACCTTCCAAGAAATCAAGCGGGAATTAGTTGACCCAACATACTATAAGGGGTTCGCAGATTATGGTCCAATCGAAGAAATCGTTGATGACCATAGAGCGATCACTATTTACAATAAAGACGGGTTTGTTTTGTATACGTCTGAACCTTCAACAAATCAATTCACTACAAGTATAAATAAAGAACATTTATATGAAGGTCTGTATGAATATAAACAAGGGTATAAAACATTCACGTACAAAGAGCCCGTTTTTTAAAACAATAAAGTGATTGGTTTTTTTAATATATCGATTGCTCGTGAAGAATGGACAGAAGGTGTCGGCCACAGAGCGTATTTAGTAACAGGTTTTTTTATAATCGCATTTATTCTTATATATATAACAATTGTTTATTTAGTCAATCGAAAATTGAACTTCCGTTTAACAGATTTAATGGCTGAAATGTCTGCTTTTGCTAAAGGGGAAGTTCTGAGGGAAACTGAAACAAATGAAGATGAAATTGGAAAGTTAAAACAACAATTTTATTCCATGCGGTCGCAAATTGCTCAAGCGAACGAAGCGATTGAGCAGCAACAAAAAGATAAAGAATATATGATTGCGACATTGTCCCATGATTTAAAAACGCCACTTACATCCATTCGTGCATATGCTGAAGCACTTGAAAAAGAAAAAGGATTAACGAGAGAAGAGTACCAATCGTATAATCGAGTCATTACAGAAAAAGCAACATTTATGAAAGAAATGCTTGATGATTTATTGACATATACACTCTTACAATCTCCTTCATATGAGCTGGATTTTGTCGTTGTGGACGGTGAGGAGTTTTTTGAAATGTTGCTGTCTGATTATGAACGCGTATGCGAACAAAACAATCTTGCATTGCATACAAGCGTACATGTATCAGGTCAGTATGAAATACATCCCAATCAAATGATGCGAGTGGTTGATAATTTAGTATCAAATGCCATCCATCATACGTCTAAAGAAGGCAACATTTGGCTAGGAGCATTTTCGTCCAAAGAGGATATACCTACGTGGATATTCCCTTCCGTACCAGTCGAAACATTTGATACTGAAAATCATATGTATATGTGTATTCAAAATGAAGGTGAAGAAATACCAGAGGATGAAATGAAACATGTATTTGATCCATTATTTCAAGTAGACAAAGCTCGTAGTACGAAAGCGGATCATGGAACAGGTCTTGGATTAAGTATTACCAAACAAATTATTGAAAAGCATGGCGGGGATGTACGTATGTATTCAGAAAAAGAGTATGGAGTATGCATTGTCTGTCGACTACCAAAATTATAAGGGTGATTTCAATGAAGAACCGATCCATTCACATATTCATTTCCATATGTACTATAGGTATTCTGTTGACAGGATGTTTCTCCAAAGGAACTGATTTTAGACCAGATCAAGTCATTGAAAATGCACTCAATAGTGATGAATCCATTTCCTATTATGCCGAACATGAGACGGTCATCTCAGAAAATGGGGAAGAACAAATGACAACGACAGCAAAAGAGTGGTTTTATAAAGATGGTAGCATGAGGATTGAAACGGTAGACGAAGATGGAGCAGAGATGATTATTGCAAATAATACAGAGACGATACAAATTTACGATACAGAATCAAATGAACTGCTAGAAGGTAGTTTTGGTGATTTAGAAGAAATAAATTATTCACCGAAGGAAGAGATGCTCATGTTGATTGAGGGCATACAAGAAACACATACCATTGAATATGTAGGGGAAGAAGATCTTCTTGGAAGAAAGACACATCATATCAAAGCAACCCCTCGAGATAAAACCTCTCTTAATGGAGAGCAGGAGTTTTGGTTTGATGCACAATATGGGTTGGGACTAAAAAACAAATCTTCATTTGGCGATACTGAAAGTGAAATAAACTATACCCACTTCGAGGTAAGGGATGACTTGGATCAAGATTTATTTACGATTGAGCAAACAGATGATATGGAACTCATTGATCTGGATGAAATAGATAAAACAAATCAAATTTCGTTAGAAGAAATGATGGATCAACTTAAGGATCCGGTGTGGTATCTCCCAGAGGATGATACTGTTCAAATTGAATTAATAGAAAGTCAAGAAGATGGATATTACAAGATGGATTATGTAAGAGATGGTTTGCCTTTCATATCATTCTTTATTCAGAAGGAACGGGAAATTTTTAACTATGATGAACATCCGGAAGAATTACAAGTGAATGATCAAACGGTTTATTACAATTCTTCTTTGAATCAAGATATATATATTTGGGCGGAGGAAGAATATGTATATGAAATTTGGGTAAATGATTCTTCCATTACCCAGCAAGAGGTTCTGGAATTAATGGAGAAACTAGAATATGTACATGAGAAGTAGCGGCTCACACTTTTTCAATAGTTCATATTAGGGGGGATGACGTGGAAAATATTACTGTTCACGATTTCATTGTTCCAACAAATCCTATCGTGGCGTTAATGTTTGGATGTATTATAACGATTATTGTATCAGTGATTGTGTACGTACAAACGAAGGAATTAAAGGTTGCACTGTACACAACACTCATTACTTTTGGTTTTCTCGTATTGTTTGTATGGATCCTCTATGTCATTGGGTTTTATAATTAAAAAAGATTCTTTTAACGCTCAACCATACAGTTGAGCGTTTTCTACGCTGGTAACACGTATACGATTAATATTTGCTACACTTTCTATAAAATGATAATCTATTGTAGGGACATTTACATATAAAATATAATTAGAGAAACGATGTGATGGAATGAAGAGGGTCTTTACAATTGCAAGTGCTTTCATTGGAATCATTGTAGGAGCAGGATTTGCTTCTGGACAGGAAATACTGCAGTATTTTACGAGCTTTGGTTTGATGGGAATATTCGCTGCAGTGCTATCAACTGTACTGTTTGCTTATTTAGGTATGACGCTCGTTTCTTTAGGTAGTCGAATGAAAGCGCAGTCACATAAGAAAGTTATTTACGAAATTAGTGGAAATAAGTATTTAGGGATCATTGTTGATGCCGTAATTATCTTTACACTTTTTGGTGTGGGTGTAGTCATGATTGCTGGAGCAGGATCAAACTTAAACCAGCAGTTTGGGGTTCCGCATATTTATGGAAGTCTTTTATTAGTCGTGTTAATCATTTTATCCGGTATGCTCAATGTAGATAGAGTTGTTGCTATTATCGGAAGTATTACGCCATTTTTAATTGTGGCTATTGCTCTTGTCAGTGTATATGCCTTATTTACGGTAGAATTGCCATTCTCAGAGCTGAGTGTCATCGCTCAGAAGTCAGATTCAGCACTTCCGCATTGGGCATTATCAGGGATTAACTATGTATCGTTTAATATTGCGGTAGGAGCTGCCATGTCTCTTGTTATGGGAGGGGCTGAAGAAAATGAACGAGTTGCTCGTATGGGAGGATTACTCGGAGGTTTAGGACTTGGGGTTCTCATTATCTTAAGTTACTTTGCTATTTTATCACGAATAGATGTCGTAGCATCCTATGAATTACCACTGTTAAAATTAGTAGATATGATTTCACCAGTTCTTGGAGTGATTATGGCTGTTGTTTTATTTGGTATGATTTTCAACACTGGATTAAGTATGTTCTATGCATTTACAGCACGTTTTGTGGAGATGCAAACGAAAAAAGCGAATGCCTTTTTATTTGTCACAGTCATGCTTGCATTTGGTGTAAGTTTTGCTGGATTTACAAAATTAGTCGAATGGTTCTATCCAACGATCGGATTTTTAGGATTGTTCCTCTTATTTGCACTCATCGCTGCAACGTTCCGAACTTCCAAAAAACGAACGGACATAAAATAAGAAAACATCGTCTTCTCTCTAAAAAGAAGACGATGCTTTTTTTATTTTAATAATATTTTGCTCAGCCCGTTTGTGAAACCTAAATGAATGCCTTCGTGCCATGTGACGAATTGCATGGACGCTTGAACCGTTTCTAAATCCCAACCATTTACATCACGTACGACAGATGCTTTATTAGCTAGTTTGTCGCTGAAATAATCGATAATTCGTTGATCTTGTTCTTTTAATGCTTGTTTAATTTCCGCAGGACTCGGAACATCCTCAGGCCATTCAGAAGGACGCGTTCCATCTAAAAACAAGTCATTCCATGCAGGGTTTGTCATTTCATAATTCTCATCTGCATCATGCAAATATTCTTCAGCGGTACAAAACACATGTCCAGCATTCCAGCGGACTGTATTTGGAAAACCTTCGGGCTGCACATCCCATTTGTCTTCGTCGATTTTATTTAATAAAATAAGGGTAGATGTACGAGAATACGTAAATAAACGCATCAATTCTTCCATAAATACCACTCCTTTTAAAAGTTCTATTGTAAAGTATACTATATGAGCGTTGATTCTTCATGAAAGAGGCTCACACTATACGATGACTTCCCATTCACGCTCGTTGGCTACATCTTCTAAGGACGGCTCCGGTTGCACGGCAACGGGATGTCCAACGAGTTCTAGGACACTGACATCTGTTAAACTATCTCCATAGGCATAACTATTTTCCCAATCAATTTCTTGATCTTGAATAAACTCTTCAATCTTTTCATTTTTACGTTCCACTTGAATCGGATAAATAGCTGTATTTTCATCGATTTTACCGTCTTTAAAGGGGATGACTGTACCAATGAGCGTATCGATTGGCAGGTGCTTTAATGACTTTTCAAGTAATAAATCATATGCACCTGAGACGACCATAATATAGACTCCGTTTTCATGGTGTTCTTGTAAACGGGCACATACTTCATCATTGAAGTTCGGCTTCATTTTAACAGCTAACTCTTCAAAAAAGGAATGGATATCTTTTTCAGGTATGTCATGTAAGCATCGCACGTAAATCTGCATGAGTCTTTCTTTCATGCGACGTGTTGGATACAATTTCATTTTGTTCGCTATATAACGAGGCATGGAAGCTCGAATAAACTTCTTATATTTGGTATGGTGTACAGGGTGTGTTTTTAAATGATTCATTAATAACTGGAATGTTTCTTTTTCATATAACGTTCCGTCAAAGTCAAAAATAGCAATTTGCATATGAACCCCCTACTTTCTATCGGATTGTATCCTATATGGTAGATGATACAAGGTTCAGCAATTTTAATCAAAAATTCAAAGGAGTTATCCGCACGTGAAAACGAGTCATTATGAAGATTTACAACAAGTAGAACTATACAACACGATGGCAGGACAACGTTTAAATGTTTCGATATTTTATATAGATGGTATGGTGATTGATACGGGACCTTCTAAAAAGGTAGATAGTGTTCTTCCATTATTTGATGCATGGAATGTCGAGCGTGTCGTTTGCACACATCACCATGAAGATCATACAGGTGGAGCACGCGCAATCGCAGATAAATATAACCTCCCGATCTACATGCATGAATTAGGAGCAAAGCTTTGTGCAACACGAGCACATATGCCGTTATACAGAAGGGTTTACTGGGGGGACCGACGCCCGTTCCAAGCAATTCCGCTTTCCCCTACGTTCAAAACATGGAACTATACGTGGGATGTGATTCATACCCCAGGACATGCGGATGATCACGTGGCGTTATATAATCGTGAGAAAAAGTGGATGTTTGGTGGCGATTTATACGTTTATCCAACACCGAAAAGTATGTTTGCCTTTGAGTCATTACCGGAGATGATTGCTTCTCTTAAAAAATCCTTACGTATGATTTTGACGTTTATATTTGTTCTCACGCTGGAATTATTGAGGAAGGAAGAAAAGCAGTCGAACATAAATTAACTTATTTACTAAAGGTGCAGTCAGAAGTTCGCACACTCCATCAACAAGGACATTCCCCACGTGCGATCCGAAAACGATTATTTCCAAAAAAACATCCCATGCATTATTTGTCTTTTTTTGAAAACTCGCCACGTCATCTCGTAAAAAGTGTGCTCGAGTAAAAACTACTCTTTTATGGAGTAGTTTTTTGTTTGGTGTAGTACATGTTATCATGTAAACAAATGAGGAGGTATGTCATGAATATTGGTTTAATTGGCGGAGGAGCGATTGCCACATTCCTACTAGAAGAAATTGAGCAAAAGAAAATAAAAGACATATATATCCGAAGTGTTCTTGTTCGTGATGTTAAAAAGTATGCACATCTTGAAAAATATGGAATTACGCTGTATACAAAAATAGAAGAGTTTTTAGACTCACAAATAGATATTGTTGTTGAAGCGGCAACCGTTGAAGCGGTGAAAGATACCATTCCTGCGGCCCTAAAGAAAAAGGATGTTATCTTAATTAGTGTCGGTGCACTTGTGGACGAAGCATTTTCAGAAAACCTTAAAGAAATTGCAACCCATAATGGCACATCCCTTTATTTACCGTCAGGAGCGATTGGAGGATTGGATTTACTCCAAAATGCACACGCACTGAATGGGGTGGAACACGTAACGTTAACGACAAGGAAGCCAGCGCACACATTAACGGATGAGAAGTTGACGGAAGAAAAGGTCATTTTTTCCGGGACTGCTCGGGAAGCCATTGCAAAATTCCCAAAGAACGTCAACGTCGCGATTGTCTTATCACTTGCGGGTAAAGGTATGGATGAAACTACGGTCCAGGTTGTAGCAGATCCTCAGACGAATAAAAATACACATGCAATTCAAATCAAAGGTGAATTTGGTTCGGCAGAAATGACGGTTACGAATGAACCACTACGGACCAACCCAAGCACGAGTTATTTAGCCGCAATGAGCGTGCTACGTACGTGTGTAGATCAATCGAAACGAATTAAAATTGGGTAATCCAGCGAAATAGGTTGGGACAAAAGATTTTAAGTTAACTCACATACGAACATTCTAATGTAACAAGCGGAATTACCCGCTTCGGAAATATACTACGCTTTCCTGCGGGCGGCTGGCAAGCCTCCGCAGGCTATCGCCTTGCGGGGTCTTGCCTATGCCTCTGCTCCCGCGGGAGTCTCCGTATATTTCCTACGCTACATTAGAGTGTTATTCGTATTTTTAGAGATGCAACTTTGATTTGTCCCGGCCATTTTTGAATAAAATGATAATTATTGGAAAAACTGTAAAGTACGAATAGATTCATAGTTCGCTTGTATAGGGTCGTTCTTTTTTAGTATAATAGATAAAATAGGTTTTAGTTGGTTGAATGAGAGGAGAAAAATGATGCACGCTGTAGAAAATCCACAAGTGAAAGTTGAACAATTAATGAATAATATTCATAAAGTAATGATCGGACAACATGAAACGGCTACCCTTTGTGTCGTAGCGTTATTAGCCGAAGGGCATATATTATTAGAAGATGTACCAGGTGTAGGGAAAACAATGCTCGTACGTACACTAGCAAAATCGATTGATTGTGAATTTAAGAGAATCCAATTCACCCCAGATTTACTTCCTTCAGATATTACCGGAGTCTCCATGTATCATCCGAAAGACATGCGTTTTGAATTTCGCAAAGGTCCTATATTCGGCAATATATTACTAGCTGACGAAATTAATCGAACATCCCCAAAAACTCAATCATCTTTACTAGAAGCGATGGAGGAAGGAGATGTAACAGTCGATGGAGAAACCTTTGAGCTTCAGCAACCATTTCTAGTGATGGCCACACAAAACCCGATTGAATATGAAGGGACCTATCCACTTCCTGAAGCACAGTTGGACAGATTTTTAATTAAATTAACGATGGGCTATCCGACGATGGAAGAAGAAGTAGAAATATTAAGTAGAACATCTGAAAGACATCCCATTGAACAAATAAACGCTGTTTTGAAGCAAGAGGAAATCGTAGAGATGCAACGGGCTGTCATGCACGTATACATTGACGAAACGATCCAACAGTTTATTGTCTCCCTTGTTGCCCAAACAAGACAAAGTGATCTTGTCTCCTTAGGAGTGAGCCCGAGAGGTTCAATTGCATTAATGCGTGCGTCAAAAGCTTACGCATACATAGATGGTAGAGATTATGTCATTCCTGACGATGTGCAATTTTTAGCCCCATATGTTCTAGGGCACCGTATGCTACTCACATCTAAGGCAAAGTATGAAGGAGTGACGGTCGAAAAAATTATTCGCAATTTCGTTGAGACAACTCCAGTTCCGATTCGGAAGGAAAGCCGGACATGAAACAATCTTTAAGAAATAATGTGTATGTGATTGCCTCCCTTCTTGTACTTGTAGGTTTTTTTAGTTTTGCAATGATTGAGGGTGGATTTGTTAGTTGGTTTTTATTTTATAGCTTTTTTGTCGTTGTTCTGTATATTTTAGGAGCATATCTCTATCCCATTCAGCGATGGAAAGTGACACGCTTCATCACCGAACAATCGTATGAAGCAGGGGATACAGTAGATGTAGAAATTCATCTCAAGCGAAACATCCCATTCCCCATTTTTTATGCTTTTTGTGAGGAAGAACTGAACCCATCCTTGCAGCGAAAAGATCGTTCAAATGTGAAGTTTCAAGAATTAAGTCGTCATCAAACGGTCGATGAAAAAATATCATTTGTTTCTTTATTACCGATTTTATTTAAGCGATCAATTATTCTGAAATACTCTATTCCTTTTGTTCCAAGGGGAGCGCATGAGTTACATACACTCACATTAAAAACAAGCGACTTACTTGGCTGTATTAAAAAGGAAGCTGTCTTCCGCCATGTAAATGACATTCATGTATATCCGCGCGTTCGACCTGCTACATACATAAGTGACACAAGTGCTTTCCAACAAGATGACGGTTCCCAAACTTCAATAGTAAAGGGAATTCAATCGATCTTGTCAACAGGAGTACGAGAGTATGAAGCAGGTGATCGAATTGCGTGGATCGACTGGAAACAAACGGCGAAAACAAA
Source organism: Caryophanales bacterium (assembly GCA_026168805.1). Lineage (GTDB taxonomy): Bacteria > Bacillota > Bacilli > Bacillales > Amphibacillaceae > CALAMD01. The sequence goes on from JAPFDS010000062.1 coordinate 9,941, forward strand.
TGAAATGATGACGAAAGAATTTGAACGTGAAAAAGACACGAGTGTGCTATTTGTATTTGATCATCACTTATACGAAGGAATGAACATGCTCGCGTTTGAAGGTGCGATCGAGACGGCTGTTGCTCTGTTACATGATACTCAAGGAAAAGCTACACATACCGCACTGGCATCCATAGGGTCAGAAGTGGTTTATATTGATCTGGATCGCGCAGCACTTACGGAAGGCCAGGTCGCGGATCATTTCATGCGGATTGTTCCAGAAAAGGGTACTTCATTTGCAAAGCAACTAGAGGAATTCTCTATGCATGTACAAAGACAGAACGTCACGTGTGTCATTTCAACCCGGATCACGAATGATATGGTAGAAGCTTTGGAAAAAGCTCATCTCACATTAGGCGAGATCATGTTTGTTTGTATTCTGTCCAAAACCGAACAAACAATGGACGTTAGCCAACGACTCTATCAGATACAATCACAAGGTATAAAGGTATGCGTGTTATCAGAAAACGAACTTGTAAAAGACCCGATTGAGGTGGTTGGATATGGAAAAAACTAATCAGTTTCCATTAGGGTATCATTTAATACTTTACGCTTGCGGATTCTTTTTATTTTTAGAATGGCTTTATCCGCTCCATCTTTTAGGAACAACAGACCACTTTTTTATATTTTTGTTGTTTGCGCAATTTTGTTTTCTCATTTCATTTTTACAAGTGTATTGGGTGGTAGGGAATGTCATTAAAGGTGCGGCATTTATTTTCATTATTCAAGGACTCTTTTTTAACACTTCTTTGTTTGACCTAGATTGGGTCGTATTGTTAATGGAAGACATCCAAGTAAACATAGAGTATATGTTACATAGAGAGTTTCACTTGTTAACTGGGCTGTTTCGTACATTTTTGTTTATGTTACTTATTTGGTTAATGAGCTACTTACTCTATTACTGGTTCGTTATTGTAAAAAAGACTCTGGTATTTTCAATCTGTACATTTATTTATGTCGGCATGCTTGATACATTTACACCTTATGATGGAAGCTGGGCAATTGCGCGAACGTTTGTATTGGTGATGTTTGTTATAAGCTTAACCAACCTTATGAAAGATACAGAACGAACACGTACGCTATCTACGTTTCGAAAACATCATGTGAAATGGTTGATCCCAGTCCTCATTTTTTCAATGATTGCCGTTAGTCTAGGCGTATTTGGACCTAAAACAGCAGGAGAATGGCAAGATCCGATTGCAGATATTACCCATTACTTTAATAATGATCAAGAAGGTGATGGGAGCTCAGGTGCTAGTGGAACGCGTAAAGTAGGTTATGGAGATAATGATGAACATTTAGGTGGGGCATTTGAATTTGATGACACTCCACTATTTCAAGTCCATAGCCCAGAAAAACATTATTGGCGCGTCGAATCAAAAGAAATTTATACAGGGAAAGGCTGGATCGCGGAAGAACGTGATGAACAATGGACATATTCTGATGCAAATATTCCGTTGAATTTCCAAGGTATTAACGTTGATACGGAAAAAGAGGAAGCGACAGTTTCTTTCCTAGATCAACAAGAGATGGATAAAATCGTGTATCCATATGGAATCAAACGAATTGAAACCGATGAACCTATAGATCAGTATTTAATTCATTTGTCGAATGGAACGATTCAACCAACCATCAATAATGACCCATCACAGATGAAAAACTATACACTTTTGTATGACTTTCCTAAGTTTCAGGCAAATGAATTACGGGAAGCAAAGGCGGCAAATAGCGAGGCGATTCATGCGTCATATACGCAAATTCCTGACTCGTTACCAGACCGAGTATATACATTAGCTGAAGAAATTACCGAAGAATATGATACACAATATGACAAGGTACGAGCTGTGGAACAACATTTTAAAGAAGCTAATTTTGTATATGAGACCGATGACGTCGCAATCCCTTATGAGGAAATTGATTATGTGGATGAGTTTTTATTTGATACGCAATCTGGATATTGTGATAACTTCTCGTCTTCGATGGCCGTCATGCTACGAACCCTTGATATTCCGACGAGATGGGTGAAAGGATTTACAGGTGGAACGAAGCTCGATGATGCTTCAGAAGACGAAGATGTGTATGAAATTACAAATGCTAACGCACACTCTTGGGTAGAAGTATACTTTACAGATGTGGGTTGGGTGCCATTTGAACCGACGATTGGCTTCTCTGGCTCAGATGCCATTGAAGAGGAAAGTTCAACTGAAGAGGGCGAAGGAGAAGAGGCACTTGATGTAGATGATGAAGAGGTAGAGCAGGAAGAACCTGAAGAAGAACTAGAAAACGAAGAAAATAAAGATGAAGAAGAAGTTCCTGCCAATCAAAAAGATCAAAGCAATACAAATGTGGTTGTATGGGTTGCTGGTGTACTACTCATTATTGGAGCAGTCGCTTTATTCATCTTTCGCTACCGAGTTATGATGGCCCTTGTATTGTACTCTTTACATCGAGGGAGTAAAATGAAAGCAATGGATCGTTCGATGCGATTTTGTTTGTATATGTGCCAGAAAAAAGAACTTTATAAAGAAGCGGGAGAAACCTTGCGTTCCTTTGCTAAACGGGTGGATGCTGCTTATGGCATGACAGAGATGAGTACACTGACTCAAATGTATGAGAAGCATATGTATAGTAGAAATCAGCATGTGGCAATGGATGATTATACACAAACGTGGAAAAAGGTTATCCAGCAATTAATACTTGACCGTTCATGAATGACATAGGTAGAATATAAAGAATGTAATTAGCAGTGAAAAGACAATGAAAAATGAATTGATTCATGCGTATATATTCGAATGTATGCTACAATACGAAGAACATCGTAATTATGGAAAATGACACGATTGTGAGGAGATAGAACCATGGAAAGTAATGAAAGAGTGTTAGTGCTGGATTATGGTAGCAAACATAGTCAATTATTGACACGTACAGTGCGACAATTGGGAATGTATGCTGAACTACATTCATCGAAAATGACGATTGAAGAAATCGAAACATATGACCCAACAGCTATTATAATTACTGGAAATGCAACACAGATGGAAGATGACAAGTACGCTCGCTACAATGAAGAGTTATTCGAGTTAGAGATTCCAATCTTAGGAATTAATTATGGGATGCAATTAATGGCTCGCCATTTCGGTGGGAATGTGTCCCTGCCAAGTAGTAAAGTTGACGGTGTACATGTTGTCAACGTGACGGAAAATCCTTCTTTGTTGTTTAATAAAATTGATGAAACATTTGAAGCGCATTATACAACAATTGATTCTGTCTTAAATGTTCCTCCTTCCTTTACCATTGATGCAACTGGAGAACACGATTCGGTACAAGCAATGAGTAACGTGGATGAACAATTATATGGCATCCAATTCCAGCCTGAACTAGATGAAGAAGAGACAGGCAAACAATTACTGCATGCCTTTTTATATGATGTGTGTGAATGTACGACAAATTGGACAACGGAACAGTATATTACACAAGAATTAGAAAATATTCGAGCAACCGTTGGTGATCGAAAAGTCTTATGTGCCCTAAGTGGTGGAGTAGACTCTTCAGTTGTTGCTGCACTTCTTCATAAAGCGATTGGAGACCAACTCACATGTATCTTTGTTGACCATGGGTTACTTCGCAAAAATGAAGCAGACGAAGTAATGGAAACTCTTTATGAAGGGTTTCATATGAATATTATTAAAATCGATGCACAAGATCGTTTCTTAGATAAATTAGCTGGGGTAGACGATCCAGAAGAAAAACGTAAAATTATTGGAAATGAATTTATTTATGTATTTGATGATGAAGCATCGAAATTGAAAGATGTTGACTTTTTAGCACAAGGGACATTATATACAGACGTGCTGGAGAGTGGGACAGGTACATCTGATATGGTCAAGTCTCATCACAATGTGGGCGGACTCCCTGAAGATATGGAATTTGAACTTATTGAACCATTGGCCACTTTATTTAAAGATGAAGTGCGTGAAGTAGGGACAGCTCTCGGATTACCAGATCATATTGTCTGGAGACAACCATTCCCAGGACCAGGCCTAGCGATTCGTGTATTAGGCGAAATCACGAGAGAAAAGCTAGCCATCGTACGCGAAGCAGACGCTATTTTGCGTGAAGAAATTAGAAACGCCAACTTAGACCGATCCATCTGGCAATACTTTGCTATTTTGCCCAACATTCGCAGTGTTGGTGTGACAGATGGTGCTCGAACGTACGATTATACGGTAGGCATTCGCGCCGTTCATTCCGTCGATGGAACATCATCCGATTGGGCACGAATTCCATATGACGTCTTAGATGTGATCTCTTCACGAATTGTGGAAGAAGTGGATCATGTGAATCGAATTGTGTATGATATTACGAGTAAACCGCCTTCCACGATTGAGTGGGAGTAAGGAATAAAGAAATCAAGAGCAACTAGCCTTGATTTAAATGGGTTTAAAGCGAAGTTATTTGTTTTGAGCAATATTTAAGCAGGTAGTTCTCTGCCAATTACCCTGCTGAAGTGGATTTTTGATTAAATATAAGGAAATAAATGAGGTAGAGAAAGGAGCTAAATCTTAGTTGATTTAGCTCCTTTTTGTTAAAATCACTTATTTCACAATCGCGCCCAATTCTGGAAGACTATTAGTAATTTGAATTCAAATACTCGGAAACTTCTTTTGGTACCTTAAAATCAAATGAAAAGCTACAATCAAAAGCATCGTAATCAAGCAAAGAAAGATAATAAAAAAGAGAGACCTCCTAAGTTGTACAAAATGACTTAGCCAACCCATTTGCATAAAACCAATTGATGACTTAGCGTAATTATGATAAAATTATGCTAAGTCGATAAAGAGGTGATAATGTGCAACATATTAGGCCTGTGTCAGATTTAAGAAACAATTTTGCCGATATTTCCAGGGTGGTACATGAAACAGCAGAACCAGTATTCTTGACCAAGCATGGTTATGGCGACATGGTGGTAATGAGTATTGAAGCCTATGAAAGTAAATTGTTTGAGAGTGAAATCTTTTTTAAACTAAAAGAAGCGGAGCTAGAATCCAAGTCTACTGCTAAACGATACTCTCATGAAGAAGTTTTTTCAGATTTAAGGTCAAGGATTGTTAATAAAGATGATGAGGAAAATGTATAGGTTGACATATTTACCTTTAGCTTTAAAAGATTTAAGGGAAACTACAGATTATATTTCTAATACCCTTAGAGCACCAAAGGCTGCAATGGATTTATTGGATGCATTAGATGAATCCATATTAAGAATTCAGCAGTTTCCTTATTCTTGCAAATTATATCATCCCATCAAAGGTATAGAAACTGAATATAGGCTTTTACCTGTTAAGAACTATGCTGTGTTCTATGTCGTTAAGGAACAGGTTGTTGAAATTCATAGGATTATTTATGTCAAGCGTAATTTGTCCGAATTTATAAAATGATTATGCATTTGGCTTTACAATTGAGCGAATGATATGAATATAAGATAAAAAATGAATCATTGGTGTAAAAGAGATGCATTAACTAGTCCGTGTATGATATTACGAGCAAGTCACCCTCCACGATTGAGTTGGAGTAAGGATACAGTTTTCTTTGAGGAACGCCTATTTAACATTCCCTACCATTATATTTTTTGGTAGGGAATTTTTAATATTAATATTAAAATAGAACATAATTACAACGAGACACAAATATGGTGATTCTGTTCATGGTTTTATTATAAACCCATATAACAAAATGATGATCAATCCATTCCATCACTCTTCCTTCCAAAAAAATATCACTCCATCTTGATTAGACCAATAAAAAATCATATCAGAATTTTTCATACGTTGTTTGTTTATCTAACTGCAATTCCAGCCATAGTATTTTCCACCGATAAGCTATCTCATGTATACGCTCATACTCCCTAATTGTTTTTAATTGTCCGTTCCGCTTTTTTGATTATAACTAATTGGCAAATATCAAAAACAATATTGTTTATGTGCAAAATAATACCCATTGTTTCTAGTAATGTATAAGTATAGAGATTCGTACAGTTCATTAAATCTATACGAGACTTCAATAGGAGGAATGACAATGGGTACATGTAAACACACACAAAAGAACACGAATAAAAAAACTAGTGTAGCTTCAATGGATTACTATAAAGAGAAAGCACAGGAGAAAGAGAGTTGGATAAAAGAATTTGAACAAGGGCCTCAACCTATATCGAAGTGTACGTGTGGTCAACATACAGATCCGAATCGATTTTTAACTGAAAAACAAGTAACGAAACATTATTTTACAGATAGAAAAAGATATGTTAAAGAATTAAATGGCAATGATCCGTTACAAAATTACATGGAAACATTTACACATGTCATGAGAGATGTGCCTTTAGAGAGATTGAGTATGCATACGCAACATGCCTCGATGACGCATATCAACAATCACTTTAAGAAAGGGGTGAAGTTCTATGAAAAATATATCAAACAAGAACATCATTTAACCTATGGGGCTGAGATAGAAGCAAAAGAACTAAGGCTAGGATATGAAATATATAAAGAGCATATAGTTAGATCATTAATAAGCTCATATATTAATGAGAAGCTACGGTTTCATCGGGAAAACGCAGACTTTGCACGGAAAGAGAATGAAGATTCCCTTGATACGCCTATGAATGATACGGAAGGGTATATTGAATGTATGCGAAAGCACTTTGAACAGAGAGATATGGAGTTAGAGATGCATACATTATCGAACGTGGCACAAGATTTAGATCAACAAATATACAAAAAGCTACATTATAAACACATATCTCATTCGGAAGTTGACGCACTTGGTAATCAACTGCAAAAATCATTAGATATCATTCAACAAACAATATCTCATAATAGACAACGAGATTTTGAGACGATTCAAGAAAGATATGACAAAGTGAAGGATGATTGTAGCTTGGAATATAAAGTAAAAACATTAATCGACTTAGAATTAAGACGAAGGGAGATCCATGGTAGTACATACATGAATGCATCAGCATTCACTGTAAATAGTAGTATGAAACAACTTACAGAATCCATCGGAATGGAAAATCTCATAGGTAAACTGTCGACAAAGGAATTGGAAAGCCTATTCGAACAGTTTAAAGCATTAGGAATATAAGGAACGAATAGATAGTTTATACAAAAGTATGGGTGATTTAATACCCATACCATTTTGTAAAATACGTACAGAAAGACTAGTAAGTGCATATTAAAAAGACGTTAAATAACTATAATGGAAGGATGAAGATATATGAGTAATGAATTAACAAAAGCGTTCGGTGAAGGGAATCTCATAGGATATTACAAAACGTGTGAATTAGTGGCAACGGTAACTGGGTCTACTGAACAAAAAAATCAAATTATAGAATTAAGAGATAATGGCCTACTTACAGTATATGATTATAAAACTCATAGAAAAATAACAACCTTCATGGCTCCTAGTGATCGAGTAGAAGTAACAATGCTCATGGCTGGACAAATTCCTGATAATAGAATGTTAAAGCATATTGACATAAATCGAGCTGAAGCAGAAAAAAGAAGTTAACTTCGCTGAGAGTTGGAGAGTCTTCTCAACATAAAAAATATTAATCAGGATGGATTCGCTAACAAATACGCCCAGTGATGTGCACGCCTAAAGTTTAGGTATATTTGGTCAGAATCCTCGGTATTTTAATGCCGAGATGAATGATTGCTTTTAAAGCTAGACCATATGGATAATAAAAATGTCTTATATATGTTGAATGAAGATGGATTATTACATATACTATATGTATGAAAA
>JAPFDS010000021.1 GCA_026168805.1 Caryophanales bacterium
AGACGAGGGCTCTTTTGTGTTGATGCTTTGGTACTTCTTGGTACTTTTTCGCAAAATAATCGGAGTACTCAGGAATCTGCCTTCTTATCGAGTTGGCGGCTTCAACTAGATAATATCGGAGATACTGATTTCCGTTTCGCGATAAAGTTGTATCATCTGCTGTAAAGCGACCAGATTGATGTTTTAGCCAATATAGACCTGCATACTTAGCAATTTTTGCTTCATTTTCGAAGCGCTCAATCTGTCCAATTTCAGCAATGATGCCAGCGGCAAAAACTGGTCCTATACCTGGCACAGTCTGTAGTGTTTGTGACACACCTTTCATGATTCGCTTAATAGATTTATCGATTTCCTTAATCTGCTTTTCAAATGTGCGTATCAACGTGATGGAGCTCGCTAGTATGGTGTCTATGGAATCTTCTACAACCTTGTCTAATCGATAGGAAGAACGAACAGCCTTTTGAATTGATTCGGCGACATATTCTGGATCTGGGAATCTATTCTTGCCTTTAGTTCGTAAATAACCAGCTAACTCCTCTAAAGGCATACTGGATAATTCATCTAAACTATAGCTTTCAAGAAAAAGATCCATCATCGCTTTACCAAATACGGAAGACTCAACTTCTTCAGTGAATGTATTACATTTATAGCTTAAATACTGGAGAAAACGTTGTTTTTCCTGAGTGATTTGGCGTACTATTTGATAACGAGCACGTGTCAACTGTTGAAGGGCAACATACTGTTCTTCTTTAACAATAGACATGGGCAAACGGCCAAACCGGAGGTAATCAGCAATAACAAAGGCATCGATTTCATCTGTTTTATCCATATCACTATAGCTCTTCTTGAAATTAGCTATCTGTTTTGGATTCATTACTAATACTTGTCCACCAAGAGCACGAAGTGACTCATCGTTGTGCAAAAACATTGATGGATGAAAGCTATAGACACTGGTAGATTCAAGACCGATTTTCATTTCACTAACCGATTGATTTTGGGTCGTCTTTAAAATCTCGTCTTTTAGCTGCGTTGCACCAGGTAAATCATTAGAAACAGTGAAGGAATTTAACTGATCGCCTTCACCATTTAAAAAACAAGCTTTGATATCAAAGGAACTAACATCTAAACCAACAAATAATTTCATAGGGGTAAACACTCCTTTCGTTTTAGAATCATTGGAACGTGTTTCTTGGACGCTCTGAGATATCCCTAGTGTGGACGCCGATCAGCAACCTCGTGTATGAGTACTCTCCTTGTATCGAATGCCGCCCTAGAGCTACTAACATCTAGGTTCGAGAAACAAGGCGTACAGCCTGCGTGTTTGAAGGTCGAAACGCACACTGGGAAACAGTCTATTTAATGCGGTTAAATCCGCAAGGAGAGAAAGAATTGTCCCAAATGATCCTAAGACCATTATCTAGGAATATTTCGAAACGTCCAAGAGATTTGATATAGAGTAAAATCAGTATTCAAGGTAATAATA
>JAPFDS010000065.1 GCA_026168805.1 Caryophanales bacterium
TATAATGGTCATAGGGAGTACTCCTCCAGTCTTTTGGTTAGTCTTTACTCAACTACCATTATACAAGATTTGGGGAGGTACTTCCTTTTTTATACTTTGAAACCCTTGCCCTGCAAGGGCTGTGAATTATGAAATTCACTCTCATATTAAAACTTAAAATAATAATGGGAAATATTGCAATATGTTTTCTGCTGTCCTATATGAATTATCAAATATGAATTATCATGATATTAACAACCTAGAACATTAAAAGTTGACTTAGGATATATTTAATATGTGAGGTGATTTAATGAAAAGAATATTTGATTTTATAGTCTCAATTTTTGCGATAATAGTTTTTTGTATTCCTATTATTATAACTGCAATAGTTGTAAAAACTACTATAGGATCTCCTGTTTTTTTTAGACAGCGAAGGCCTGGATTAAATGGAAAGCCATTCTATATTAAAAAGTTTCGAACAATGACAAACGATTTGGATTCAAATGGAAGATTGTTACCAGACGAGGAACGATTAACTAGAGCGGGCAAGATTATTCGGAAATTAAGTCTGGATGAGCTACCTCAACTTTTTAATGTCTTAAAAGGTGAAATGAGCTTTGTTGGTCCGCGTCCTTTATTAATGGAATACTTGCCTTTATACAATGAAGAGCAAGCACGCAGGCATGAAGTTCGACCTGGGATTACAGGGTGGGCGCAAGTGAATGGTAGAAATGCAATTGAGTGGGAAGATAAATTTAAATTAGATGTTTGGTATGTTGACAATCAGTCATTTTTACTAGATATGAAAATAATACTATTAACGATTGGAAAAGTCTTTAAATCTGAGGGAGTCAGTAAAGAAGGGCAAGCTACAACTGATAAATTTACGGGTAATCAGGAAGAGAAGATATCAAATGATGGATAAGATTATAGTAATCGGTAACGGTGGTCACAGCAAAGTAGTTAAAGATATTATTCGAGCAACTGGCAGATATAATTTATATGCGATATTAGATGATATGGTTAATGAAAGAACTACTAAAGAAGGTATCGTATATGACACAACTGAATATATACATCAACTTAATGTAGAAAAATATTATTTTATTGTTGCTATTGGTGATAATCAAATAAGAAAAAAATTAGTGGGAAAAATAACATCTATTGGTGGTAGTTTTGCAACTCTCATACATCCAAGTGCAATTATAAGTGAAACTTCATCTATAAATGAAGGTACAGTTGTTATGCCAAATGTAGTAGTCAATGGTGGATCGACTATAAAGAGTCATTGCATAATTAATACAAACTCTACTGTAGAACATGATAACTATTTAGGGGAATTCGTTCATGTCTCTCCTAGCGCTGTACTAGCCGGTGGAGTAAGTGTGGATAAGAATACTCATATTGGATCAGGTGCAGTTGTAATACCTGGGATGCACGTAGGCTCTCATTGTACAATTGGAGCAGGAGCGGTCGTTACTAAGGACATACCAAATAATGCCACAGCAGTTGGTGTACCAGCCAAAATTATTAAGGAGTGAAATCATGCCACATAGACAAAAGACGTTTTTATCATCCCCACACATGAGCGGACACGAACAGAAGTATATACAAGAAGCATTTGATTTAAATTGGGTTGCACCTTTAGGAAATAATGTGAATGGTTTTGAGGAAGAACTCGCTACGTATAACAACATATCAGATGTTGCGGTGTTAACTTCAGGTACGGCTGCAATCCATTTGGCTCTTAGATTGCTAGATGTAACACCTGAGGATACAGTTTTTGTTTCTTCATTAACATTTGTTGCTAGTGCGAATCCGATTCTTTATGAAGGTGCTACTCCTGTCTTAATCGACTCTGAACCTGAGACATGGAATATGTCACCTGAAGCACTAGAACGGGCGTTAAAAGATGCAGAACAAGAAGGGAAGTTGCCTAAGGCTGTAATTATTGTTCATCTATACGGACAAAGTGCCAAAGTTGATGAGCTACTAGCTGTTTGTCGTAAATATAATGTTCCAGTGGTTGAAGATGCTGCTGAGTCCCTAGGTAGTGAGTATAAAGGACAAAAGAGTGGAACACATGGAGATTTTGGAATTTATTCGTTTAATGGTAATAAAATTATCACGACATCTGGTGGAGGAGCGCTCGTTGCTAATGATGCTGAAGCCATCCAAAAAGCACGTTTCTTATCCACACAAGCAAGAGATCCAGCCATTCATTACCAACATAGTGAGATAGGATACAACTACCGTATGAGTAACATTGTTGCAGGAATCGGTAGAGGGCAACTAGAGGTGCTAGATGAAAGAGTTACACAACGCCGTGCGAATTTTGACAGGTACGAAGAAGCTTTCGCGCATATCCCAGGAGTATCTTTCCAGCCAGAACTAAAAGATACAAAATCAAATCGTTGGTTGACTGCTTTAACGATTGATCCTGAAAAAACAGGAGTCGACCGAACAGATATTATTAAACGACTAGAAAAAGAAAACATCGAAGCACGCCCTGTATGGAAACCAATGCATTTACAACCTTTATTTGAAGGGGTTACGTACTATGCTCATGAAGAAGGGAATAGTGTGTCGGATCGATTGTTTGAGCACGGGATTTGTTTGCCGAGTGGGTCGAATATGACGGAAGAGCAGCAGGGGAAGGTTATTATTATTATAAATGAGTTTTTCAAAAATACTTAATTTATCTATACAGAGGGAGTGATGACTATGAAAATTGCAGTCGCCGGTACAGGCTATGTTGGCCTGTCCAATGCAGTATTATTATCACAACACAATGAAGTTGTTGCACTTGATATTATTCAAGAAAAAGTAGACATGATTAATAGTAAGCAGTCACCTATTGGAGATAGTATGATAGATGAATTTTTAAAGAATAAAGAATTGAACTTGCATGCTACTACAGATGCTCGTGAAGCTTTTACAGATGCTTCTTTCATTATCATCTCAACGCCAACAAACTATGACCCTGAGACGAATTATTTTGATACGAGTTCAGTAGAAACGGTTATTGAACAAGTATTAGAAATGAATCCAGAAGCAACGATGGTGATTAAATCAACCATTCCAGTTGGTTACACCAAGGAATTACGTAAGAGGTTTAATACTGACAATATTATGTTCTCACCTGAGTTTTTAAGAGAAGGTCAAGCACTTCATGACAATTTATACCCTACACGCATAATTGTTGGGGAGGAGTCAGATCGTGCAAAACAGTTTGCTAATTTACTAGCTGAAGGTGCAATTAAAGAAGATATCGATATGTTATTTACAGATTCAACGGAAGCCGAAGCGATTAAGTTGTTTGCTAATACATATTTAGCCATGCGCGTTTCTTTCTTTAATGAACTAGATACATATGCAGAACTAAAAGGTTTGAATACGCAGCAAATTGTTGACGGAATCGGACTTGATCCAAGAATTGGTGATCATTATAACAATCCTTCATTCGGCTATGGAGGCTATTGCTTACCAAAAGACACAAAGCAACTCCTCGCAAACTTTGAAGATGTACCGAACAATATTATTACTGCTATTGTTGATTCAAATGCTACACGAAAGAAACACATTGCAGACCAAATATTAAAGGACAAACCCGAAGTTGTTGGTATTTACCGCCTAACCATGAAAACAGGCTCAGACAACTTTAGGCAATCAGCTATTCAAGATATTATTGAGCATGTCAAAGAATCTGGAACAACTGTTGTTATCTATGAACCAGTTCTTGAAGACACGCACTTTGATGGATTAGAAGTTGTGAATGACCTTGATGCGTTTAAAGAACAAAGCGATGTAATTGTTGCGAATAGGCTGGATGATGAAATTAAGGATGTACGAGAGAAAGTATATACGAGAGATGTATTTAGTCGAGATTGATTAATCAATGCTTGTATGGTTCTGCAGTTTGATAATATGCCTATGTCCAAGCATAAAATGATAGTTCATATAAATAGCTACCAAACAACCAATGACCATCGTTTTTTCTTAGAATATTTAAAATAGACTTAACTTCAATATCAAGGAGTGAAATCATGCCACATAGACAAAAGACGTTTTTATCATCACCACACATGAGCGGACACGAACAAAAATACATACAAGAAGCATTTGATTTAAACTGGGTTGCGCCTTTAGGAAATAATGTGAATGGTTTTGAAGAAGAACTCGCTTCATATAACAACATATCTGATGTTGCCGTGTTAACTTCTGGAACGGATGCTATTCATTTGGCTCTTAGATTGCTAGATGTAACACCTGAAGATACAGTGTTTGTTTCTTCGTTAACATTTGTTGCAAGTGCTAATCCGATTCTTTATGAAGGTGCTACTCCTGTTTTAATCGACTCTGAACCTGAGACATGGAATATGTCACCTGAAGCATTAGAGCGGGCGTTAAAAGATGCGGAACAAGAAGGGAAGTTGCCAAAGGCTGTAATTATTGTTCACCTTTACGGCCAAAGTGCCAAAGTAGATGAGCTACTAGCTGTTTGTCGCAAATATAATGTTCCAGTGGTTGAAGATGCTGCAGAGTCCCTAGGTAGTGAATATAAAGGACAAAAGAGCGGAACACATGGAGATTTTGGGATCTATTCGTTTAATGGTAATAAGATTATCACAACATCTGGTGGAGGAGCGCTCATTGCTAATGATGCTGAAGCCATCCAAAAAGCACGTTTCTTATCCACACAAGCAAGGGATCCAGCCATTCATTACCAACATAGTGAAATAGGATACAACTATCGTATGAGTAACATCGTTGCAGGAATTGGTAGAGGACAGCTAGAGGTGCTAGATGAAAGAGTTGCACAACGCCGTGCCAACTTTGACAGATATGTAGAAGCTTTCGCGCATATTCCAGGAGTATCCTTCCAACCGGAACTAAAGGATACAAAATCAAATCGCTGGTTAACAGCATTAACGATTGATCCTGAAATAACCGGAGTCGATCGAACAGATATTATTAAACGACTAGAAGAAGAAAACATCGAAGCACGTCCTGTATGGAAACCAATGCATTTACAACCTTTATTTGAAGGGGTTACGTACTATCCGCATGAAGAAGGGAATAGTGTGTCAGATAGATTGTTTGAGCATGGGATTTGTTTGCCGAGTGGGTCGAATATGACTGAGGAGCAGCAGGGGAAGGTTATTGATGTTTTAAATGAGTTTCTTCTGTAATTTTGAGTAAATAGGTCATTGTGTTAGTAACTAAAATTTCATTTTTTTAATGATTTTCTAGTTCATATTAATCTAGTAGTTTCCCTGTGGTAGATGGATAGGAATACCTTTTAAATACTTTATTTTCCGATGTACAGAACAATGTTATTCCAATACCAAGGAATTAATTATGTATAGCTTAAATAATATGTTTAAATCCCAATATATAATGACAATAATCAAGGGATTTATACAAAGCCTTATTATAATAAATGCTATTATTATAGGAAATATTAGTTAAGAAGGAATCATGATTAGTTGAATTTATCTTTCTCATTCATTCACTCCCACAACATTAATAATTGTCAAGATAAAATGTTGAGGGAAGCGAATTCGCTCATCAAGAGTATTATATTAAAGAAAATAGTACGTAGGAGCGTACGTTACTATAATTGAGGATTGGTCAGAATTTATTTTAATTAAATTCCCATTATTATCAACCGAATGAATTCAGAACCCCCACGTTGCTTTAAAATGATGTTAAATAAAACAGAAAAAACCTGAAGTGTTGAGGGAGAATTAAATATGAATACTGGTAAAAACTACAATAAAATTGTTCATGGATCTGGAATAAGTAAAATAAAAGCAAAATTTTCTACACTAAATTCCTGGTTAAGGCATCCAGAAATGAAAGAAAGTCATTTGAAGGCTAAAAGGTCTAAGGTCGTACAATATGCAGATTTTTTATCATCGGTAATGATTCACGGTGCAACACTACAAGATTACTTGATTTTCGAGTTTTATAATAAAAATCACAAAGAGAGAAAAACTTACGTGACTGGAAAAAAACTTCACCAATTTTTTGATAAGGTGAATAACAAAAAGAAAACTAATATCTTCATAGAAAAAGATAGATTTGCAGAAGCTTTCCAAAAGTATTTAGGTAGAGACAGCATCATGTTGAGTCTTGATGGTAGCAATTCAGATGAAGTAAAATCTTGGTTGAGTGATAAAAAGGTAGTATTTGCAAAGCCAAGTAAAGGTGTTGAAGGGCGAGGAGTAACAAAGTTAGAAATTGACGCCAACGTAGATGACACTATTAACTTTTGCCTAAAAAACAACCTTGACTTAATAGAAGAAGCAATAGTACAACATAAAGATATGAACGTCTTATATCCTGATGCAATAAACACTATTAGGTTTATAACGCTTGTTGAAAATAATGAAGTTAAGTTATTAGGTGCAAGTTTGAGGATGGGGAATGGTGGTAATGTAGATAATGCTGCGGAAGGTGGAGTCTATGCGTCCGTAGATATCACAAATGGTAAATTGGATAGTGTAGCTTTTAATAGTGAGGGGGACAAATTCGCAAATCACCCTATCACTAACCAGCCAATAAAAGGTTTCCAAATACCATTATGGGAAGATGTAATTGAAATGTGTAAAAAAGCAGCACTTGAAATCCCGGATGTAAGGTGTATAGGATGGGATGTTGCTATATCAGAAAAAGGTCCACTTTTAATTGAGGGAAATGATAGGTGGAGTAGATTTGTTTGGCAACACCCAAAAGAACAAGGACTATATCATATGATTCGCTGAGGATACGTTTAGTAAATTTAAAGTTCTGTATTATGTATTGTAGGAAGATTGTTTCAATAGACGAAAAATTAACTCTTTTAAGCGAGGAATAACTTAATGAAATTTCTTGTTTTATCTGTCCTGATTATTCTAGCTTTCCTTGTCTTTATGTTATTATCCTACGGTGCAAGTTTTCTTGTTACTAAGGATAACATTAAAAATGTGGATAATGCCGTAATTGTGCTATTAATGGGTAGTATTGCCGATCGAACTCTCGGAGCTGCAGAGTTATTTAAAAAGAGTCATGTTGATAAAATTATAATGGTGCGTTCACCAAGTCCTGGAACAGACAAGTTGAAATCGATAGGAATTCAATTGGAAGATATTTCAGAGATAAGTAAAAGAGTCTTGATTGAATTAGGGATAAGTGAAGAAGACATAATTATCCTTCCAGGGAATACAAAAAGCACAAAAGATGAGGCAATTGCTGTAAAAAAATATTTCATGGATCATGGTAAATTCGATAATATTTTATTGGTTACATCTAAATATCATTCATCACGTTCTAAATACATTTTCAAGAAAATTTTAAAGGGAACAAATAAAGTGATTTATTCCTATCCAACACCCTATGACAAATTTGAAACTAAAGACTGGTATCGAAATCGAGATAATGCAAAACAAGTTGTGTATGAGTATATAAAATGGTTTTATTTTATTTTGATAGAGAGATTTAGACTTTAGTAACTATAGGAACAAACTGTTGAGTAGTTAACTGCTAAAATAGATAAATAAGAAGTTATTCCCTCTTTATTGTATGATATAAACAAGGAGGGGGATGTATGAATAGATCAATTTACGAATTTGAGCTTAATTATAATAGTAAAACTTCATCTTGGTATTTTACAACAGCGCAAGAAAGAGATGACTTTTATAGTCTTGTGAAGGAAAGATTTTCAGCTGAAGAATATAAAAATAAGGCTGAGGCTTTTAATAAGGGAAATTTCATTCAAATATCAATCTCTAACATCAGACAGGATTCATTAGATTCTATAGCTGATATTGTTCCTTACGCACTTTATGATGGAGAATTGATAGATGATTTAACAAACTTTATAGAAACGGAATACAATAAGTTATGAAGAAGTAGGATTTTTTCCTTTCTTGTCGAAGTGGGCAGTCAGGAGGGGATAGAATGTTTGAAAACTATAAGGGTACAATGATTAATGTTGATGAAGAAAGAGAAGGTATAAGAATAATGTATAGAGCAATCGCTCAGGGAGAAGGAATTCGAGAGGATTATTTGGACGAAACTCCTGAAGATGCCCGAATAGGGGTAAAGCATAAAGTTGATAGAGCAATTGAAAGAATAAAATATAACAATAAAAATAAATAAAATTAAAAGCATCTCTCTTGAGGTGCTTTTAATTTTGTCAGAAGTGAGGTGAAAAAACAAATGCATGCAAACAAGGAATGGAAGTAAGATTTTATCGGGTACCTGATTTGGTCGCAGATTTAGAAATGGCTTGGAAAGAAGATAAATTGATAAAATTTAAAAACACTGATCTGATTATATTAGATGAAATGGGATATGTTCCTTTTAGCACAGAAGGTGCAGAACTATTCATTCAATTAATTTCTGATTGGTATGAGCAGAAAATCCTTATTATTACGTCCAATCTAGAATTCAGTCAATGGAACCGTATTTTTGCAGATTCTAGATTAACGGCAGCACTTGTAGATCGTGTTATTCACCATGCTCATATATTAAATTTTACCGGTGACAGTTTTAGAATCACCCATTTGTAACTGATAAACTAAATAGTACAGTTTCCGCTAAATAAAAGTGAACATATTTTCAATTATTTAGTCAAAAAACACTCAATCACTGATATGATATTAATTATTTAATAGTATTAGTGATGGAGGAAATAAAGGTGGATAA
>JAPFDS010000040.1 GCA_026168805.1 Caryophanales bacterium
AAAGTTAGCAGCAGATCGCATTAGTACACAATTATATCAAGAGCAATCTGCATAAATTTGAGTTCTAATTAAAAAAATCCCATATTTAAAATTCTGTAGGTCTTTGTATTTTTTAAAATAGCTATTATGAAATTGATTCAAACAAGTGAGTAAAGATGCTGCGAAAGAACGGGGATTACAAATCTTCTCGCAAAAACTACCTGCATTTATAAAAGAATTCCAAGCGATTGAAACACCGATCACGCTTTTTTGTTGGCGTGGCGGGATGCGGAGCAAAGCAGCCGCAACGACACTTGCCTTAATGGATGTTCATGTCAATCGACTACAAGGTGGTATTCGTTCATATCGTCAATGGGTCGTATCAGAACTCGAAAAGGAACATTTTCCTCCCACACTATACGTGCTAGAAGGGTATACGGGAACAGGAAAAACAGTTATTTTAGAAAAATTAGCTGCGGATGGATATCCGATGATAAACTTGGAAAAATTAGCTGGCCACCGCGGGTCCATTTTTGGCCAAATTGGTATGCGCCCCAATAATCAAAAAACCTTTGATTCCTTATTAGTTGAGGACTTTATGCAGTATACAAACGAGCCCTTTGTATTCATCGAAGGGGAAAGCAAACGAATTGGAAAAGTCATGATACCGGAGTTTTTATATCGTAAAAAGGAAAATGGGGTATACTTTATGATAGACATGCCAGTAAAAGAAAGAATTAAAAATATTTTACATGAATATCATCCAGCAGATCATCCAGAAAAATTTATCGAATCTTTCCAGTTTGTTAAAAAACATATTCATACGCCCATTGCCAAACAAATTGAGACGGATTTAAAGGATGGTGATTATGCATCTGCTATCCAACTTTTGCTAGAGTATTATTACGATCCTCGGTATGATCACGCGAACAAAAGTCATGTAAATAATGCCAAAGAAATCATTCACGCTACAAACATTGCAGATGCTTATGAACAAATAAAAAGTATTATTGAAAATTCGACTGAATGATTTTTATGATGACTAAAACCATTCAGGAACATATGAAAGGAGGTATAAGACAGTGGGACGATTACGCCAAAACTCTTCAATTCGTTAATTAAAATTGAGGAGGTATTGACTTATGAATATTACGTATTCGAATAAACGAACAATTGATAAAAAATCATTAGAGGAATTATACACGGACGCACAATGGACAGCCTATACGAAAGATATGAATCAGCTACATCAAGCGGTATTGCAATCGCACGATGTAATCTCTGCTTGGGATGAAGAACGACTCGTAGGACTCGTTCGAACAGTAAGTGATGGTCTTACGATTGTGTATATCCAGGACATCCTTGTACTAAACAGCTACCAAAACAACGGAATCGCTAGTACACTGATGCAGAAAGTCTTAGCAGAACATACAAACGTAAGACAAAAAGTCTTGTTAACAGAAGATGCACCTGACGTGAGACATTTTTATGAAAAGAACGGCTTCACTTCTTGTGATCAAGGTGAAGGTGTCGCATTTGCACAATTTAATATGAATGCTTGATCAACGCCCCGTTAGAACTTCCTGTTCCAACGGGGTTTCACCTATTGAAAAGCATTCAGTTCTCTAACCACTCGCGAAATAGGCAATCCAACCACATTATAATAATCACCCGTAATCCCCTTCACGAATATCGCTCCGTAACTTTGGATGCCATAAGCCCCTGCTTTATCATATGGTTCATCTGTTTGGACATATCGCTTGATGTCCTCATCCTTCAGCGGCCAAAACTCAACAATTGTTTTCTCAACAAACGTTTTTTCTTGCTCGACAGATCGCATAGAAACACCAGTATACACTTCATGGGTTGTTCCGCTTAAGGCATGTATCATGTCATAGGCTTCTTTTTTAGTTTCCGGCTTTTCAAATACTTGCTTCTCAAAGGACACAACTGTGTCAGCAGCTATAATTATTTCATTGTCATGTTCGATCGAAACATTTCTGCCTTTTAACAATGCTAATTGGCGCACCTTTTCTACTGGATTCTTTACTGTAATTTGCTTTTCATCAACATCGGCAACTCGAACCTTAAAATGAACCCCAACTTGTCGCAGCAAATCTTGCCTGCGAGGTGAGGATGATGCGAGAACGATTTGCATGTCCATGGATATGCCTCCTTTAGTCAAAAAATTGTTCATACGTATCCACCACTGATTTTGCATGCTTAGAAATTACAAATAAAATATAACTTCCTTTATCTTTTACAACAAAATTTTTCGCGTATTCATATTGGTCTGGGTCTTTATTTTTAAATTGGGTTTGAACATCTGTTGCACGTTGCTCCAATGATTCCTTTACTTCTGCCACATGCGTAAGGTCCGTCACTTTTAATAGCGCTATTTCATCGGTATGTATATTTAATAACGGGGCACGTACTGCATATCCTTCCAGATGACTTATATCCATTTCGTAAAAGTCCTCAATATGCTCTGCGTTAAGTTCCATGACATCCGGATTTTCCATGACATCTAACATCTCTTCGACCATACGATCAATTGAAACACGAGGTTCAACTTCTTTTGGTTCATTCGTATCTTCTTTTGAACAAGCAGTGAATATACATAGCAATAGTAACCCAACTATACAAACTCGTACATTCCTTGTGATCTCCATCAATTAACCTCCACATTATTCGTACATATGATCCGTTTCTATTTTAAAACACATGGTATCTTTATCTTACCACGCACGTATATATCCTTGTACAATAATTCTCATGTTCGTTCATTTGATGATTGGCAAAATCCTTCATTTAGATTTATGCTATTAAAAAGGAGAGATAACTATGGGTAAAGAAGTTGAGCTTGGAAAAACAGGTATTCGTGTGCACCCAATTGGACTTGGGGCAAATAAAATTAGTGAGGCTGACGAGGCAACGCATACAGAATATGGCGGAAAAATCATCCAAACCGCTATAGAACATGGGATGAATTTTATTGATACGGCATTCATGTACGGAAAAGGTGAATCCGAGGAGATTATTGGCAAGACATTAAAGGATAACTTTCTACGAAATGATGCGGTCATTGCCACAAAAGGCGCTCATGTTTTTCAAGGAAATTCCATTATACTCAATAACCATCCAGACTTTCTGACACAAGCAGTTGACGACAGTTTACGTCGTCTACAAACAGACTATATTGATTTGTATTACATTCATTTTCCAGATGAAAAAACTCCCAAATACGAAGCCGTTGGAGCTCTTCAACGCTTAAAAGAAGCTGGAAAAATTCGCGCGATTGGTGTATCTAACTTTACGCAGGAACAATTAGAAGAAGCAAACGAAGATGGATATGTAGATGTCGTACAAGATGAGTATAATTTAATCGAACGCGCCAATGAAGAAACGCTTTTTCCATACTGTCAAAAAAATAACATCTCTTTCGTTCCTTACTTCCCATTTGCATCTGGATTGCTAGCGGGAACATACGATAAAAATTACACATTAAAAGAAAATCAAAAAAACAAACCACAATTTCAGGAAGATGTTTTCTATGATCATGTCGAAAATGTAGATAAGTTGCGGGCCCTTGCTCATAAGCACAAAGTAGAGATTGCTCATGTAGTGTTAGCATTTTACTTAACGAAAAAACCGATTGATACCGTTATTCCCGGTGCTCGAAATGGTCAGCAAGTGATGGATAATCTAAGAGCTGCCAAGGTCGACCTAAACGCATATGAATTGGAACTCATTGAACAAATTTTTCCAATAAATTAATGGAAAAGACCAGAGACTAGGACAATAGATTTAAAGTTAACTCACATACGAACATTCTAATGTAACAAGTGAAATTACCCCGCTTCGGAAATATACTTCGCTTTCCTGCGGGCGGCTGATGAGCCTCCTTGTGCTAAGGAAGGTCGACTAAAACCGGCCTTTGCGGCCAACGTCGACATACCCCTTGCCGGGGCAGGTTCTCATCGAGGCCTCTGCTCCGACGCATAGGACGTGCTAGTGTCGGCGGCATCACAGGACGTGATGTACTAAGCCGACCCGCGGGAGTCTACGTATATTTCCTACGCTATATTAGAGTGTTATTCGTACTTTTGAAGATAATACTTTGATTTGTCCCTGCTCTGGCTTTTTAATGATCTATTCTTCTTTTGTCTTTTTATATAATCGGTTGTTTTTAATAAACATGTAAAACGATGCTCCGAAGATTGCAATATACCCAAGAATACTCCACATATCAGGAATTTGTCCAAAGAGAACAACGCTAATAATACCTGCGTAGATAACTGTGGAATAGAAAAAGATGGATATTTCTTTTGCTGGCGCAAATTTATAAGCAACCGTTATACCAAACTGGCCAATCGTGGCAAACACACCTGCTGCAAGTAAGTAAATCCACTGCTGTGTGCTCATTGGTTCGTAAAAAATGATTACGAAAGGTAGCAAAATGGCTGACGTAAATATGGAAAAGTAAAAAACAACTGTATAAAATTGCTCTTTATTTCCAAGTACACGTAATACAGTATATGCTCCCCCTGCAAAAACGGCTGAAAAGATACCTGCGACATAAGGCACCGTTTCTAAATCAAACACTGGTTTAATGATAAATAACGTTCCCGCAAAAGCAATAATGATGGAGACAATTTGGAATCGCATCACGTATTCCTTTAAGATAATAGCCGCGAAAATAATCGTAATAAACGGACTCATTTTATTGAGCATGTCCGCATCTGAAAGAACCAGATGATCGATTGCATAGAAGTTTAATAAAACTCCAATCATTCCTAATGCTGAACGTAATAAAAGGAACTTTTGGTTCTCTTTTTTACCAAATAACCGTTCCTTATTGTATAGTACAAACCCAAACGCAATGACCATCGACACAGCATTGCGGAAGAACGTTTTTTGTACTGTCGGAACGTCCCCTGATAGCTTTACAAACATCGCCATCAACGAAAAGCCCATTGCTGAAAATAATAATAGTATAATACCTTTATTTCGATCACTCACAAAAGTTCCTTACCTCCAGTGAATTATTATTTATATCTCATTCTATATTAGTATATTTACATTCATAATGTAAGTTGGAGGTCTTAGGAAAAAAGCATCCATAATACAAACGATGAGCAACTCCAATTAAAACTGCAAGTCGTTATTCCTTCATTATCTAAGATAGAACGCTTTATTGCAATATTTTCAGGAACTTTAGCTTCTTTATTCGTTTATTCCTTTAAAATTCAAGTTCATTGCTTTAAAAAATTAGTCCATATATAATTACTTGTTACTCACTTCAGCTAATTTGATGGCAATACAGGCTTGTGAGCTTTGAATACAACAGGATTAGGAAGTGTTATCGATTAATAAAATGCTTAAACCCACTATTATTTCTATCTCCATGGCAACAGTTATGGCTGGAGCGGCTATTTCACCAGCTCTCGGACTCATTGCCAAAGCGTTTCCCGAGGCTAGTCCTACGCTAATTAAACTAATATTAACTGCACCTTCGTTAATTATTATTCCTTTTTCATTTCTTTCGAGCTATTTAACGTTTACGTTTACGAAACGAACAATTATTATGATTGGACTCCTGATTTACTTAATTGGAGGGATTGGACCGCAATTTGTCTCTTCCATTGGTGTGCTACTTGGGTTTCGCATGTTACTAGGCGCCGGAGTTGGATTGGTCATGCCTTTATCCATGTCATTAATTAATGACTACTTTACTGGAAAAGAACGAACAAAAATGATGGGATATAACTCGGCCTTTAGTAATTTCGGTGGCATTATTACGATGTTATTTGCTGGATGGCTTGCTACGTTTGGGTGGCGAACGCCTTTTAACGTATATTTCTTAGGTTTATTTATCTTTATCATGATTTTCTTTTTCTTACCAAAGGGAGAAGTTCAAAAACGACCCGAACAAAAAAACAAAACAAAAATTCCTTTATCTGTTTATGGATATGCGTTAGCCATGTGTGGAATTATGCTTGCTTACTATTCCATTTCAACAAATATGGCACTTTATTTAGAACAAAACGATATCGGTGGAGCAGGACTTGCTGGAATCGTCGTAGCCTTTACGACTGTTGGGGGTATGATTACGAGTTTATTCCTCGTTCAAATTGAATTATTGTTAGAGAAGTTTATGATTCCGGTTATGCTTCTTGGAATGGGCCTTGCATTTCTCACTCTATCTATTACGAGTAGTGTGCCTCTTGTCATTATTAGTGTTGCTTTTGTTGGATTTGGACAAGGGTCTCTATTCCCGATCATTACACTTAAAGTGTTAGACCGAGTATTTCCGCATTTAGCTGACCGAGCAGTAGCGATTACATCTAGTTTTACATTTTTAGGACAATTTTTATCTCCTCTCGTGTTAGACGGAATTGGAAGTATAGCTGGAATTTCTACCATTCGATTTCAGTACGCTACATTGTCTGTAGCAATTGGAATCATCGTGATCATTAACATAATATTTTTGCTTAAACCAAAGAAACGTACCGCTTCATACTCATAAAAAAACACGCAGCGAAATGAGGCTGCGTGTTTTTTTATGAAAGACTATTGAATATATGTTCCTCAAGCGCTTCAATAAAATCAATGCTATCATTTAAATACTCACTTTGAACCGCTTGCATTCCTAGATTGCGAGCTTTCTGAATAGCATCCCCGGTAACTTCTTCGAGGACCTCTAAATTTTCAATCACTGAGAGTGCTTCTACAAATATAATGGCATGTGTATCTTGCTCAGCCAAATCTGATACAACATCAAGCACATCTGGCTCAAGCCAACGCTGTCCAGGATTTCCACTTCGATATGCAATATGATAGTCCTTCACCTGTACAGAAGTAGCAACTTTTCGTGCAAGTTCCTCATACTGCCCAATCATTTTCTGATGGACTTCTGGAAGACCTGGCAAACTATGAACAGTAAACACTATTTCCACTTCATTTCGTACATCCGCTGGCAACCAATTGCGTGCTGTTTCCGCTCGATCGGATAGCACCTTGACAAATGGTTCGTGATCACAATAAGGAGCTATGTGCACCAGTTCAGCTGTGTTATTTAAAGCTAGGAAATGTTTTCTAAACTTCTTTTCATATGCTTTATTTCCTGTGACTGAATCAAAAGGCGTCAGTCCAAATGTTGCAACTCTTTTCGGACGCATTTCTGCACATGTTTCTGCAACCGATTCAATCGATGGTTGTGCATGGTGATTTCCGATAAACATGTGCCATTTTTCACCGGTTTCTTGAATCAGGCGCTTCATCAAAGCTCGCCCAATGCGATGCGTGTGTGCTCCTAAGGGGTCTGGCATTCCCATTGACTGATATCTTTCTTCAGCAGATGCAATATCTTCATCTGTTGCATGCCCGTGATAAATATCATCAAAAAATCCTGCAACATCATCCAGCGTTCGTAAACTTCCATAACTAAATAATACGAGAATATTCATATCTCTACTCCTCTAATTCATAAATCCAATCAACCATCCTATCAAGACCTTCAATCATCTGAACATTTGGGTTCATTAAATACTTCACGTCTAGTACTTGTAGGCGATCATTTTGTACAGCTTCTAAACTATCCCACCCTGGGTTTTCCATTAATTCATCAAATACCTCATCGCCCGCTCCAACGAAATCTAGTAAGAAGATATAGTCTGGATCCATTTTTAATACTTGTTCAATAGATGCAGGTGTCGAGCTTTCCAGATTAATTTCATCGACTGCTGGCGTTGCTCCTGCCTTTTGAATAAGATCATAGGAAACATTTCCTGGCCCCATCATAAAAGGTCCTGTACCTGGTCCTACTTCTGATAAGACGAGAACAGATGGAGCTTCTTCATCTGCTGGAATTTTAGCTTGAATGTCTTCGATATCACTCGTTATTTCATCTATTAATGCAGATGCTTTTTCAGTTTCTCCAATGGCCTTACCAACGATTTCAATATTGTCTATAAATGCCTCAACTGTTCCCATCGTATCAAAGGTTACAATTGGTAAATCAATTTCACTTAACACTTTATTTGCGTCTTCTTCTTGACCATGCATTTTCGTTAATAGCATGATGTCTGTATCAAAGGATAAAATTTCTTCTGGATCAATGTGTACAGCTGACGACACTCGATTTGGTATTTCATCTGCTTTGTCAGCATGTGTAGATAAAATTGGATCTTCTAGTGACTCGGTCACAGCAACTACTCGGCTTGGTTCTACAAGTTCTAATACAATTTCAGTTACATCCAAAGATAATGGTAAAATATGTTCTGGTTTTTCTTGAATCTCAACAGGCTCATCCGCCGATTCCACTGTGACTGGAAAAGAATCATCTTCCGCTGCATTTCCTTCTTCTGTTTGTCCTTCCTCCGCTGCTACCGTCTCCTCTTCCTCGTCTGTTGCCTGACATCCGACTATGAATACAAATGTCGCTACTATACTGTATATTAAAAATTTTGCTCGCATGATTAATCTCCCTTACGATTATAATGGTGTTACATTTAATGCTTGTATCAATTGATCATCCCGTATTTCTGCATGGATACGATACGTTTTCTTCAAGTTTTGTTTCGTGATCACCTCTTTTGTTTCCCCATACGCTTCTACTTGGCCTTCTTTAAGCAACAACATTTTCTTACAGAAACGGGCGGCTAAATTTAAATCATGAAGAACTGTGATAACTGTCTTCCCTTTCTCTGTGAGCTCCTCCAACAATTTGAGAATATGCATTTGATAATAAATATCAAGTGCTGAAATAGGTTCATCCAGTAAAATTAGCGGTGTATCCTGTGCTAAAGCCTTCGCAATAAATACAAGTTGGCGCTGACCACCTGATAAATTTAAAATTGATTGATCCTTAAAACGCCATGTGTTTGTAGCAACCATCGCTTCTTGAACGACCTCTTCATCAACATCGTTTTTATTAAAAAAACCGCCGTGGGCATGCCTCCCCATCGCCACAATATCTTTCACATTAAAATCAAAGTCAATATTTGTATCTTGGGGCACATAACTTAATTTTCTAGCCATCTCTTTCTGTTTATAATCCGATGGATGTTTCCCCGCAATCGTCATGTTCCCTTTTTCACAAGGCAGTAACTGAGCAATCGTTTTTAATAGCGTCGTTTTCCCACTACCATTCGGTCCGATGAGTCCAAAATACTCACCCGACTTCACTTCTATATCAATATTTTTTAAGATTGGTTGATCATTTAATACAACTGACAAATTTTGAACCTGTATCATAGTGATGCTCCCTTATAGGATCTTAAAATGAGTACAATAAATAACGGTGCACCAATTAATGCACTTACCACCCCAACTTGTAAGGTGATTGGTTGAATAATTACCCGTGAAATAAGATCCGCAAAAATTAAAAAGGCTGCTCCGCCAAATGCACTTGCGGGTAATAACAGTCGATGGTCAGGGCCAATAATGAGCCGCAAAATATGAGGTACAATCAGACCGATAAATCCAATCACTCCACTTACCGCTACAGCTGCACCAGTAATAAATGCAGCAATCGTCAGAACGATATTACGCGTGAGCCTCGTATTAATTCCTGATGTTCTTGCATGGTCTTCTCCAAGCAACATCATATTTAATTTGCTTCCAAAAAACAGCAAGAAAATACTTCCGGCTATAATTGGAACCGCAATGATTGATACATGCTCCCACGTTCGTGCTTCGAGTCCTCCTTGTAGCCAATACACAATACTTCTTAGTTCTTGTTCGTTTTTAGATGTTGCAACCATCACGTTCATCACTGCAGAGAAAAATGAATTAATGCCTATTCCAAGTAAGAGAAGTACGGCAATACTTTGCTGTCTGGTCGCTTTCCAAATGAGTAAAATGACAGACGTTGCAAATAATGCTCCTAAAAATGCTGAAATAGGTAAAAACCATGAACTCATCGCAGACCAACCAAAAAAGATGGAACAAACAGCTCCAAGCGCTGCACCACTGGATACACCAATATATCCTGGCTCCACTAACGGATTTCGAAATAGCCCTTGCATCGAAACACCAGCTACGGCTAAAGCTGCTCCTACTAAACTAGCAACAATGACACGAGGCAATCGAACTTCTGTAATAACGACCCACTGTTGTTCCGTAAAACCGTCATAATTGATGACATGAAGTTTATGTAAAAATATTAAAATCGTCTCTTTGAATGGAATGGAAATCGGTCCTAGTGAAACACCGACAATCCCTGCAAAAATTAAAATAATGACCATAACAATAAGCGTAACGGCCGTTTTTACGGTCCGATTTTGTTTTTTATGCGTTGCTTGTTCTTGTTTATCCACACCCCTTGTTGCACTCCCAT
Organism: Caryophanales bacterium; assembly: GCA_026168805.1. Taxonomy (GTDB): domain Bacteria; phylum Bacillota; class Bacilli; order Bacillales; family Amphibacillaceae; genus CALAMD01. The sequence continues at coordinate 10,322 of JAPFDS010000040.1, forward strand.
CAATTTGTTTACCTAGGTAAACTTAATTCTAACAACGACAATTATATATCCGTATACACATAATTGTCAAGAGGCAATAAAAAACACCCAGCCAAAATATGCTAAGTGTTTTTTTGAAGCTATCCTCTTATTCAGTTATTTATTTCTCGTTTTTCTTCTGTAAGAACTCCATCAACCATGCGATACACCTTGTCACAATATCCAACGAGCCTTACATCATGGGTTACAATAATCGTTGTTGTTTGTTTATTTTTCGTTTCGTTTTTTAGAAGTTCCATCACTTCGTAAGCTCGATCTGAATCGAGTGACGCTGTTGGTTCGTCTGCTAAGATAATTGATGGATTGCTATATAGTGCTTTTGCAATGGCTACACGTTGACGTTCCCCACCAGATAAATCAGATGGATGTTTTTCACGTAAATCAGCAATGCCTAAATCATTATAGAGCTCTTCAAGCTGTTCTTTATTCATATTTCCTTTTTTCACTTTATCAAGTAGTCTCAATTGATCTGCTACGGTTAAAAATGGGACGAGATTAGATGCCTGTAATATAAAACCAATCTCTCGTAATCGAATATGCGATCGCTCTTTTTCCTTTAAATTTGTTACATTTTCACCATTTACATTAACAGATCCATCTGAAGGGGTAAGTAGCCCGCCAATAATTGTTAATAATGTACTCTTTCCTGATCCAGAAGGGCCAATAATTGCGGTAAATTCCCCGCGCTCTGCTGAAAAATTCGTTTTTTTAAGCGCTTCAACCTTTTTACGTCCACTTCCGAATGTCTTTTCTACATCTTTTAATTGTAATACTGTCATTTTTTACCCTCCTATAGCTTCTAATGGATCAATTCGAATGATTGTTAAAACAGAAAATACTGCACCTAAAATTGCCACAACAATTAAAACAATTCCATAAAATAGCATAGTAATATAATCAAACGACACAGGGACCGCACTTGGTAAAAATACTCCTGTAATAAAGGCTAGGATGAATCCTATCATAACGCCTACCGAGGCAAGAATAAATGTTTGAGCAACGACTGAACGAGATAAATATCCATTTGAAATCCCTTGTGCTTTCATTACTCCAAACATACTAATCTTTTGAACAGTTAACACATATAAGAATATCGCTACAATCACTGCTGAAACAACAAATAGAAAATAAATCATAAATGTTAATGTTAAATTTTGCTCCGTATATCCTGGTAAATTTTTAATAAATGTTTCCGTTTCTATGACCTCTAAAGAATCATTTTCAACGTTCACACTCTCTCCGTTTGAACGAATGACAAACGCATTAATGTGATCTTCATTCTGATCAGCTGCTTCACCAAATTTTGCCCGATGAAATGTATCTACATCTCCATATAGGACAGGAGCAGCACTAAATCTTGCATGATCTGTAAAGCCCACAATTGTTAATACTTCTTCAGACGAGGAGAGCTGGATTTCATCTCCCAAGACAAATCCATCGTCCTTCAACCCATCCCCCGCAATCACTTCATTATCTGCAGAGAATGCTTCTCCTTCAGTAACATTCGGCATAATAAACTCGTTTTCATCAATTCCAAAAATAGAGACATTTGCTTTTTGATCATCGCTTCGTGCAATGGCATTTACTTGGCCCAAAATGGCAACATCTGCTGCGTCAACATCCTCTTTGTCATCAATCGACATAGATGATTCGAATAAACTTTTATCTGACTCCTCCGTTAACACCATGTGAGTAGAGTCCCACTTATCAATCGACTCACGGTTCATATCTTGTAACCCAGTTGCTAATCCAGATAAAAAGAAGACTAAGTAAGAAACGAGCATAAGTACACCAATAACGAGCGCAAAACGTAACTTGTTTTTCTTAATTTCATTCAATGCTAAAAACACATGTACACATTCCTCTCTGAACGTTCTTTTCACTTGTGATTGTTCCATCATATTGCTTATGGATGAATAATGCTAACTTTATACATGTATGAATGTATTCTCTCTTTATACACATGATATACACATGATGGGAGGTTATTCATATTGAATATTACAAAAGTGTTTTGGTATGCGGTTATCATTTGTATTGGGATTGTACTCTGGGGATCTCTTTTACCTGATCATTTAAATAACGTCACAGAGGCAGCAACCGCTTTTATTTCCGAGCATTTTGCTTGGTTATACATATTCGTCATTGCTGCACTCATTGGTTTTAGTATTTACTTGATGTTTTCCCGCTTCGGAAAAATTAAATTAGGTAAAAAAGATGATACGCCTGATTATAGTTTACTTGCCTGGTTTGCGATGTTGTTCAGTGCAGGAATGGGGATTGGACTTATGTTTTTCACCACAGCTGAAACCATTTCCCATGCATTTATTAATTCTCCAAATGCCCCTCTTGGTTCTGAGCAAGCTGTATTAGATTCCTTACAATATACAGCTTTTCACTGGGGATTACATGGGTGGGGACTGTATAGTATTGTTGCACTGATTTTAGCGTATTTTAAGTTTCGTTTGGATGCTCCAGGCTTAATCAGTGCTACTCTTGAACCTTTATTTGGGAAAAATCTTATGCGGGGAACTACTGGAACACTCATCGATACACTTGCTGTTTTTGCGACTATTGTTGGGGTTGCTTCTACACTCGGATTAGGATCCGCCCAAATTAACAGTGGGTTGACGTATTTATTTGATGCTCCAAAAACGTTTTGGTTTCAATTGATGATCTTAGCCATCGCTACTTCTTTATTTATTATTTCCGCATGGTCTGGTTTAGGACGAGGTATTAAATATTTAAGTACGACAAACATCTCCCTTGCTGCGGTTGTCGTTGTTTGTTTGTTTATTGTTGGACCAACTATTTACATTGTTGACATGTTCACAACAACCATCGGAAACTACATATCCAACTTTATACAGATGAGTTTTGATTTAAAACCTACCAATACAGAACACAAACAATGGGTAAAAGACTGGACCATCTTTTACTGGGCTTGGTGGATTTCGTGGGCTCCTTTTGTCGGTATGTTTATTGCACGTGTGTCTAAAGGACGCACCATTAAACAATTCATTGCAGGAGTCTTGTTAGCACCAACAATCGTAACAATCATTTTCTTTGCAGTTTTTGGGTCGTCTGCTTTACACTTGGAACAACTAGGGATAACAAAATTATCTTCGTTAGCTACGGATACAGTGACATTCGGTATGTACGAACATTATCCGATTGGTACTATACTATCCCTTTTAACAATCATCGTTATCGCCATATTTTTTATTACATCAGCTGATTCAGCAACTTTTGTCATTGGAATGTTTACTACCGGAGGAGATTTGAACCCATCGAATACAGTAAAAGTTACTTGGGGTGTCATTTTATCAGCAATGGCTGCTATTTTGATGTATTCTGGTGGTATAGAGGGGTTTCAAAACATGCTAATTATTGCAGCATTACCTTTCTCTTTCATCATCATTTTCATGGCACTATCTTTTTACCGAACAATTAAAGAACATAAGTAATTAATTATATTTCAAGAGGTGAGAATATGCATATCTTCAATGTGCGAAAAGGCCAATTTGTGTATTACCAAAACCAACTGCATAAAGTCTATAGTGTAAAACCATTTTTTAAGAAGTCTGTACACTTACTCCGTGTGAAAGACTTTAAGCAAAGACTCGTGACTGCAAAAGAAATCGATCTGTATAAACCAAAACATCTTGATCGCTTTACATTTAAGAACGTCGTTTATACGTTAAACAAGGAAAAGCGTGCAGAGGTTGGCGATTATATTTTAGTCGTATATCCAAGCCCTGATTACTTGGATCATCATTACTTAAATGCGATTGAGATGGTAGCAGAGGTTGAAGCAAATGGCATTATAAGTGCGAAATCTAACGGCATTAAACATCGTGAATATTGGGTCATGGTTCCTGAAATATGGAGTGAATCAAATGATATAGATATACAAGACCCTACCATCGAAACAGAAGAAGAGGAAGAACTGGTTCCTGAAGAAGTCGTTTGGCCACAAGGGAATATGCCATATGTTGGGGATGTCTTCAAACACTTAAAGAGTGATCCACCCATGAAAACTATGGTTATTGCCACAAAAGACCCGCTCGTTTATTTAGGCGGAGGATTCGAAGTAACGAAGGATGAATTGGCAAATGTAAACGAATGGCAATATGAATATCATGTGTCTGAAGAATAATTCGGAATGAATACAATCACATACATTACACCACTAGGGGGGCCACCTTATTCAACCGGCTGAGATAAGAACTATTTCTTAATCCCTTTGAACCTGAACTAGATTATACTAGCGGAGGAAAGTGGAGTTGGGCTGATACGTTTCGCGTATAAGAACCACTTCACTTTGGGGTGGTTTTTTTGTATAGAAATCATTTTAATAAGGAGAATGACTACTATGAGATATGTACAAAAGGTTCGCGAACAAAAGCCACACGTATTTAGCATTATGAATGAAGTCGCAGCAAACTTTTCTGCGAACGGATTAATCGCAATCGGGGCATCTCCATCCATTTCTAACACACCAAAAGAAGCAAAAGAATTGAGCCAACTTGCCAGTGCGGTAGTATTGAATGTAGGAACTTTAAGTGAGGACCGTGCAGAAGCTATGCGTATTGCAGGACAAGCAGCGAATGAAGCAGGAGTTCCAGTTATTTTAGACCCTATCGCAATAGGCGCAACAAAGTTCCGAACAGATGTTATGAACAACATACTCGAAACTGTTACACTCGCAGCTATTTGTGGAAATGCAGGTGAAATCGCTGTATTAGGCGAAGCTCTAGACAGAACAACAAGCCCTGACTCTGGACTAGCAGAAAACGATCCAGCTATTGCCAAAAAGGTAGCCCAGAAATATGGTACGGTCGTTATTTCCACAGGGGAAACGGACGTCATTACTGACGGTACACGTGTCACCCTTTGTACAAACGGACATGAAATCATGGAAAACATTACAGCTAGTGGATGTACACATACGGCTATTTTAGGAGCCTTCGTTGGAGTCGCTACCGATGACGTGTACGAAGCGTGTGTGGAATCATCTGTCAGCTATGCGATTGCTGGTGAGTTGGCGATGAAAAAAGCAGAAGGTCCGGGATCATTTATCCCTGCATTTTTAGATCAACTATACAATTTAAACGAAGACACATTTGAGCGACATAAAAAAATTGAGGTGGAAAGCAAATGAAACAAATATTTTTTATTGAAACAGGAACAGGCATAGACGTACATGGGCAAGACGTAAATGTAGCAGCCAGTCGAGCCATTCAAGACGCGATTCACTACAACTCTCTACCAGGCATGCGATCGATTTTACCTGATGGAGACATTAACAAGATGAAAGTCCATGTGAAACTCGCCCTACCTACAGACCTTGACAGACTTGATCGAGCAGAAATCAAGAAGTTATTCCCATACGGAACTGTCACAGTTGAGGTCATGCAAGGCGGAATGGCCACAACAAGTGGTATTTTCCTTGAAGACCATGCGGATAAAAATGATTTAATGTATATTGTAAATGCTGCCATTGAAGTAGGATATTAAAATAGAACCAACCTCTTTTAAAATGGAAAGAGGTTGGTTCTTTTATGTTAGGGCATCGTCACGTATTTGTAGTTTACGTCTAAAAAATTCGTCTCATGGCAGAAAAATTAGACGCATTCACAGTTTGCGTTTAAAAATTTCACTTCGTAGCTGAAAAATTAGACGTATTTGCGATTTGCGTTTAAAAATCCCGCTTCATAGAGGAAAAATTAGACGCATTCATGATTTGCGTTTAAAAACCCCGCTTCATAGAGGAAAAAATTAGACGCATTCATGATTTGCGTTTAAAAAATTCACTTCATAGCGGAAAAATTAAACGCATTCGCGGTTTGCGTTTAAAAATTCAGCTTCATAGAGGAAAAATTAGACGCATTTGCGGTTTGCGTTTAAAAATCCCGCTTCATAGAGGAAAAATTAAACGCATTTGCGGTTTGCGTTTATTCGCTTCATGACGAAACTAACAACCCATATTTCTTCTTAAATCGATTCATAATCTTAATCCAACTTGTACTGAAAATAAGAATGAAAAAGACATTTGATAACCCGTGAGCGAGGTCAAAGTATATACTACCTACAAAAATACTAATAAAGAATTCCCACGTCATATTCTCTATATTACTAACGACAATCCAAGCGTTCATAAACCAACCGAAAAGGTAACCCCAAATAAAGCCAAAGATGAGTTTCCCCCACATTTTCTTCATCCACCACGTATTACGAAGAAGACCTGCCATCATCCCCATCATGCCCCAGCCATACATTTGCCAAGGAGTCCATGGACCTTGACCGAGGAAAAAGTTCGAGACAATTGCCGCAATTGCCCCAACCATAAAGCCCGATTCCGCACCGAATACGAGGCCAGTTACAATAATGACGAACGATGTCGGTTGCACACTTGGGAAACCTGCAAAAGGAACTCTACTCACCGCTGCGATTGCGGCTAGAATCGCTAATATAACAACTTCTCTACCCGTAATCTTTCGTATTTCAAACCGGGCAAAAAACGGAATCATCGTACAAGCAATAATAACAAAACTCACTAGTAAATAGGCATTATGTTGAAAAAAGAGAATCGATGATGCAAGAAGCACTAACACAACAATAGAAGAAACGATTAAATATGTGCGCGCATTTACCATTGGTCAAACGCCTCCTCTAATGTCAGCACTTCTTGACGATTACTCAGTCGTGTTGCGCGATTGATCGCTGTTGTGTAAAAGTAATTTCCTTTAAATAGATGATCGGGCGTCCCATCGACCGTAACCTCACCATCAAATAGCATCGCACATCGCTCCACATGCTTAGCGGCAAACTCAATATCATGGGTCACCATCACAATGGTGAGCCCTTTTTCGTGTAAGTCTTTCAGGACGTTCGCAAAGTTTTCTTTCGCAATAGGATCAAGACCTTTTGTCGGTTCATCCACGAATAATATATCCGGTTGAGCAAGCAACATACACGCGAGCGCTGCGCGTTGTAACTCCCCACCAGAACAATCATACGGATGACGATGACGTAAATGACGAATGCCAAATAATGCTAACATGTTCGTCATTTCTTGTTCTCCGTCTTGTATGTCATTTTGCTCCATAACACTTCGCATTTCCTTTTCAATGGTATCTTGCACAAAATAGGTTTGCGGGTTTTGTGGCAAATACGCCATGCGTTCATAGAGCTCTTTTCCTTTTAACTTATGAATATCTTTCCCTGCAAATTTCGCTGATCCTCTTTGCGCTTTAATCATCCCAATACATAATTTTAACAATGTTGTCTTCCCAGACCCATTTCCACCAACAAGTGCAAAGAACTCTCCTGGATGAATGTCCAGTGATAAGTTTTTTAAAATCAACGGTGCATATCGGTCGTACTGAAAATACGCCTTTTTTACGGAGAGTAAAGGTTTTGTATGTTCGAGAATAGATTCTATCGGTTGCTCATGGGTCTCTTTTGGCTTCGAATCTAACGAGGCAAGCCATGCTTTACTTTCCTTCACCGTTAAAGGGATACCTGTTTGTATAGGTTTTTTCTCTTCCGATAAGTATAAGCGTGCTACAGAAGGAATATATGGTATGAATTGTTTGTCGTCATTTGTATAGACACTCTCAATCACTTCCCGACTAGTTCCTTTATATGTAATGGCGCCTTTTTCCATCATGACGACTTGATCGGCAATGGCAAATAACTCTTCCAAACGGTGTTCGACAATAATAATGGTCATACCCATTTCCTTGTTCAATCGTTCCAGCATGACAATTAAATCTTTAGCAGCCACAGGGTCTAGTTGAGACGTCGGTTCATCGAGTAAAAGAACTTTCGGCTTCAGAAGTAAAACGGAGAGCAAGTTAAGCATCTGTTTTTGTCCACCAGACAGTTCGGAAGGTTTCTTGTCGAGTAAGTCTTCCATTCCAAAGAAATGCACCATCTCAGCTACACGTTTTCGCATTTCAAAATTTGAATAGCCTAGATTTTCCATGCCAAAAACAATTTCTTGCATCACTTCATCCATAACAATTTGATTTTCCGGATCTTGAAACACAAAGCCAATATCTTCAATGAGCGTTCGTTCGTCATAGTCTAATACGTTTTTCCCGGCATACGTAATGGTTCCACTTTGTTTTCCAACCGGTGCCAGTTCATGTTTCAACAATCTTAAAAGCGTTGTTTTCCCACAACCACTTGGTCCACAAACAACGACAAAATCTCCTTCCGAAACATGCATGGAAAAGTGATCTAGTACATATTCATCCATATCCGGATATTGAAATGAAATGTTGTCTACAGCTAATATTTCCATCTGAGACGCTCCCTCCCTTCAACGATAAGCGGAAATGCTAGTATAATAGTCATACAAACGAACAAAATCCAATCCAGAACATACAAATGAAGTGTGCCGAGCTCTGGGTAAATAACAATTTTCCCATACCCAAGCATACCACCCCATATACAAACACTAAAAAGTACGAGCAAAGTAGCTAGCCAACCCCAGTCCCTTTTTTCCATTCGATATGGAATATAAGACGTTTTCTTGCCAATTCCGTATCCTCTCGCTTTCATCGAATCAGCCGTTTGTATCGCTTCTTCCAACGACCACGTTAACAATACTTGAATCATATACATCCCATTTCGAGCTCTTTGCCGCAGGGTGCCTACCGTCATCGTCGTACCTCTGACACGTTGCACCGCACGTATCTCATCAAACCTGCTTTTAAGCAGGGGGACAAAACGAATCGCAAGCATCAGTAGAAATGCCGTTCGTGGGAGAACTTTCGAAAATATGTATAAAAACTTATTACCATTTAGTAAAATGTTAAACGAAACAAACATCACAATAACACTCACTAACGCAATTGCCATCACAACTCCATACATTGTCGCTTCGAGTGTCACTTGTTTTCCGCGAAAATAAAATAATATATTCGTTCCCCGAGAAACGAGAAAAGGATTGAGCACCATAAAAAACAAACTCATAACCATTAACGGAATCATCCATTTCCTGAGAGATTTGCCTCGGTCATGGGAAATGTTCACACATATAAGAATTATTAGTGCAGTTGCTAAAAATAAAGGGTGTTTAAAATACATCACTAAAAAACCCGTGCATATATAATAAAAAAATACAACGTACGGATGATATCCCCTGATCCCATTTTCCATACCTTGGCGACCCCTTTCAATCATAAGTCAAAAACCGACCTTGTTCAGTATACAACATTGGTCGGTTTTTGAATGCATGTTTTCATTTTTAAGCTCAACAAGCTTACCGTGCTCCGATATCTTCTCCTAAATCAGTCGTGTACAGCCATTCCACCACATCACCATCCTCTAACGTATAGGTTCCCGCACCTATATTTGGGAAAGTGCCATTCACACTGTACATCCAACCGCTTAAATCACCTTCGCCAAATTCCCGGTAACCTTCAATTCCTTGTATATACCCTGTACCTCCTGTGCCAGTCGACTCTACTGACAATCCCTTATTTTTCCCAATATCCAAAAGGACATCAAAAGCATTATTGTCTTTTTTCACTTTAAAGTCTTCCTGTCCTATAATGACATCATTTGATAAACCTATTATTGAAAGAGTAATAGTGATTTTTGAGTCTTCTTCCTTTTGAGGAGGTTTATTTTCTGATGGTTTTTTGTCTTCTGATTTTGGTTGATCGCCGGATTTTTTATCAGTTTTACTTTCTTTCGCATCTGAATTTTTGTTCTCACTTGATTTTTCTTTCTTAGTCGACTGCTTTTTAGATTTTTTCTTTTTTTGATCTTCAGTAGACTTCTTCGACTGATCACCTTTACTTACATCTGATTTTTTAGAGTCTTTTTGCTCTTTATTGCTTGTAGAGTTTGTCTTATCAGATTCTTTTTTAGCGCTAGACTTATCCGTATTGTCTTCTGGTTTATTTTCACCATCTTTATCTTTCGCTACTTCTGTCTTTTTGTCTTTTTCTTGGTCTTCTGTATCTTCATCAGCTTCAGTTTCATCCACGTCAGCTCTTGCTATACTTTCTGTTTGATTATTTTTAGTATCTTCTAATCCTGTGGGCTTTTCTTCAATATGCCCACAGGCCCCTAAAATGAGGAAAATAAAAGTAATAATGAATAATGGAGTCAACCACTTTTTAATCTGCATTGTTAATTGCCTCCTTCAACAACCTAACAAATTATATAGTTTTCTTAAGGTTTCTTTTACGTAAAATAATCAATGTACTTCCTAGTACGAGCAATACAATTCCAGCCAACATTATATTAAAAGTATTTGTAGCAGTATCTGGTAGGCGTTCGCCAGTTTCATTTTGCTTATTTGTATTACTCTCAGCAGCTACTTCTATTGCAGCTTCTTCCTCTTCTTTTTCAAAAACCGCATACATAGAGAAGTCGCTCACTTCCACAGTAATTGTTTGCTCCTCTTTGTTTTTAATACCTTTAACAAGTTCCCATTGTTTCAATTTTTCATTGTAGTGATACACACCTACTTTATCCCAGTCGACTTCATCATCTACTCCTAGAGTTATAGTGAACGTTCCTGTAAATCCTTCCATTCCTTCGAAGGTAAAGTCAAACCAATCTCCTGCTAATTCTAAACCTTCATGTTTATTTTCATTCGTAGGATTAGTAACAGTCAGCTTAACCCCTTCTGGTAAATTATCTGGTAATAAAATTTGAGATTTACTATCATGAATAGTTACTGTTTCACCCGCAGAAATATTCAGTTGTTTATTAACACTAATTTCTTTTTTTGTATCTGTTTTTTCTGGTTTTGGCTCTGGTTTGGGTTCAGGTTTCGGTTCTGGCTTTGGTTCTGGCTTATAATTTTTAAAGTCCATAAAAATCGATCCTTCATTTACAAGTGTAGCTATAGCAAAGAAAGATTGGTCATTAGCCATTCCAGGGGCACCTTCATCTTCTTTTGTCCACCAAAAGTAACCATCATCTTGTTGAAGAACCAATAATTGTTCTACTATACTTCCATTTTTATTTGTCCATTTCTGAGAATATAGGTCCTCCCCAATAGAAGTAAGACCCATAATAATTGCTGCTGTCGTATTAGCATTTGGACCCCAAGCACCTTGAATCTCATCATTCTCTAGAAACAGTTTATGTGCCCAGTTCTCTAGTTTGTTAATAGCTTTTGCGGCATCTTCGTTTGTATCCTGATATGGCGCTAAAGCCATCATCATCCAAGCAGTAGTATCGATATCATTTCCAAACATGCCATCTTCATCTTGCTGCGCAACAATAGATTCAATATGTTTATGGCGATCATAATCTGCTTCAGCTAAATCAAGTGCTATTAATACCCAAGGTTCTCCCCATATTGTTGAAAAAATTCCGTCTGAACCTTCTCGTTCTAGCAGATCAGCTACTATGTCACGTTCCCCAAAATTATGTGGGTCCATTCCTAGCATTATAGTACTAACAATAATTCCTGCCTCTTCATTTGCACTACCTGCCCTGTTTTCATTTCCATCTTCATCAAATTTTGGTATTCCTTCTGACCAATAAGTGCCATCTGACCAAGGGCTAGAATCTCCCCAAGGAAAATCTTCACTCACATCTTTATATCCTGCGCCCCATAATGCAGAAAACACCCAATATTCACTATGAGACCCTTTATTTTGGTCATTATATACCGGCGGATTTTCTTCATAATATCTCTTTGCCTTTTCTAATGATTTTTCTACTCTCTCTTTAACTTTATCTGAATCGTACTTTTGTTCAGACGTTTCATTGTTTTGGGTTTTTCCCTTATCAACTGTTTTATCGTCAGTATTATCAGCTTCTTTTTGTGTCTCTGACTCATTGTTACTTGAGTTTTCGTTAGACGTATCCTCTTTTTCATCTACATTGTCTTCTTTTTCTTCATCTTTTTTATTGTTCTTGTCTTCTAATTGTGAGGAATTGTTTTCGTCTGAGTCTTCAGATGACTCGTCTGAATTCTCTTGTTCTTTATCCGGCTGTCCAGACGGATCTTCTTTTTCGTCCTCTACACTCTCATCTTCTGTTTGTTCCGTAACCTCTTCTTGATCTTCACTTTCATCTTCCGCACCAACTGCCCCTGGAAACATTGCAAAAATCAATGTAAAAATTAAAAAGATGGCAAATGATTGTTTCAATTTATTTGTAATTTTGTTCAATGACTTATCTCCTTTTAGTAAATATTTTACTTCTGATCATGTGACTCTTTTTAAATTGCCCCCTCCTATATTTCATTTTTAACCGAAAAAAACTTTACCTCTAGAGTCGAGATAAAGACAACGTATGATCGTATGTATGATTTTTCATAAACAATGCACGATTCATATGTGTACCTTTTTCCCGGAAGGTTCTAACATATTTTTACTTTGGCAAGTCTCCTGACTTATGGTTCAATCGCGATTCTCACACCTTCCTAGCATTATCTACCAGTGGCATATGTGAGAGCGCTTCCAATTACAGTGGCCGGACCGTTCAGGTATTTCACCTGATTCCTTTTTAACTTTCTACAAAATGTAGAAAAACCAAAATACAATTATTCAATTTTGTTACCATCCTAAGTATAAGCAAGTTACGGCTAAAAAACAAATTCCTCGTGTACTTTCACATATATTTTTTCAAAAGTCTTTTTGAATCATATCAGATCTCCAAGTAATTTATCTTTTTATATGATATAATTTAATTAACCTCAAATGATATTTCCACGCTTTAAACAAAATATTTTAAATAGGTAGGTGAATCGATTGATGCAGAATACAGTTCAACAAATCTTAGATGAATTAAAAGAAATCAGATCCGAACAAGGAAGGTTTTCCGATGATTTAAAAGAAATCAAGTCCGAACAAGGAAAGTTTTCTGATGAATTAAAAGATGTTAAGGAAGAGCAAAGTAGTTTAAGAGAAGATATGAACGCTGGATTTGCAAGACTAGAGAAAAAGTTAGACAGGCACCGTATAGAAAATATCAACGCAGACAATTTGTTATTAAATGAAATACGTACCGTACGCGAGGATGTATTTTTTGTTAATAGAAAAATTGCAGATACAGAATTAGACCTCCATACATTAAAACAACAAAACAAGTCCAGTATATAAAACAGACCTTTTATACAATCGACGATTCATTCTATTCATCTGAAGAATAGAGTGAATCGTTTTTTATTCACTTTTCACCTATGAACAGTGTTGACTATTCAGTTGAACTGTATTAATCTAATATACAGTTATACTATATAGTTGAACTGATCAGAGGGTGAGAGTATGAAACATAAATTATTGCCGTTATCCGAAACGATGCACTATATTTTATTAGCATTACGTGAGCCTCTTCATGGATATGCGGTCATGCAAAAAATTGAAAGAATTAGTAATGGTTCGGTTGTTTTAGCCCCTGGAACATTATACGGTGCGATTGAAAACCTAAACAAACATGGATGGATTGAACCTGTGGGGATTTCAGGACGAAGAAAAATTTACAAAATAACGACAGATGGAATGAAGATTTTAAGCATCGAACACGATCGACTATCCCATATTTTATCACTATATGAGGAAGGTGAGATACATGAAGAAATGTAACATGTTTTTTAATATTGAAAAAGAGGAAAAATGGTTAAACGAACAATTACAAGCAGGCTATCGTTGCACAAATATTAGTTGGCTCGGTGTTTATACGTTCAATAAAACAGATAAAAACTATGTCATGCGCCTTGATTATCAAGGGTACTTACCAAAGAAAAAGCACCAAGAATACAAAACTATATACGAAGACTTTGGCTGGGACTATGTCGAGGGATACTCTTTTGGTGGCATTCAATATTGGCAAAAAGAAAGTGGTGAGCAAAACGATATTTTTTCAGATCGAGAGTCAAAAGGTAATTATTATAAACGATTAATGGGCTATTCTTTAAGTCTTGCTCTTATGAGTTTATTCTTTACTACTATGATTCTCACGGATATGGGTTTTTCGGGATTATATCATGAAGGGCTTTGGAGTATGGATGGTTCTTTATTTTGGAAAGCATTCGTGTTTGAAACACCGTTTGTTTTATTAAAATTGGCGCCTGCCATTTTAGCTATTTTATTCGGCTGTAGCTTTTACAAATCCTATCGAAATTACTCCATGGTATAAGAAAGTAGGATCCAATCCAAATTTCTATCATACAAACAGATGAATAGACATGTATAACAAACGTAAAAAGCAAGCAGTTGCTTTTTACGTTTGTTGTTTACTACTTATTTTATTACACTATCACGTATCATTAATGTCGTGGATATGGTAACTGTTTTAGCTATTTTACGACCCGCGAACCTTTCCACCAACGTATCAACGGCTGCTTCCCCCATTTCTTCTGTGTATACACGAACAGAACTAAGAGCAGGGTACATATATTTGGAGACAGAAATGTCGTTGATTCCTATTACACTAACGCGTTTCGGTATGGATATGTCTGCTTCATGTAATGCTCGCATTCCACCAATAGCTAACACATCGCTGCTCATGACAAATGCGGTTGGCAAATTTTTCCCTAGATCATCAATGGCCTGTTGCATGAGCTTATATCCCTCATCTACCGAAAAACAACCTGTAAACGTCAGTCGTTCATCATACAAACCTTTTTCTTGCATGTACTGAGAAAAGATTTTTTCACGTATGTCTTCAACCGGCTCTTCTACTCCTAATAGCTTTTCTTTTCCTCCAATAAATCCAATCGATGTATGACCTGTCGAAATAAAATAATTAATCATTTTTTGAATCACCTTTGAAAAATCAACGATCACAGCGTCATACTTCTCTTCTTCTGGGGAACAATCTACAAAAACAATCTGTGATGTGACCTCCTTTAGTGTCTGGACTTGTTCATGACTAAACTTTCCAACAGCGATTATTCCATCGATCTCATTTGAAGATACTTCACTTAAATTGTCATAAAAATACACTTCAGCATCCACCCCAAGTTCTTTTGAACGGCTCTCGATTCCTAACCGAATAGATAAATAATATAAATCATTTAACTCTTCTTTTTTTGTATACCAATGAACAATTGCTATCTTTCTGTGCTTACATTTACCCGTGGAACGTTTTTGATAGTTTAATGTTTCTGCCGCTTCGAAAATACGTTTCTTTGTTGTGTCTGCAACGGACAAGGTAACGTCATAATTAAGCACTCTTGAAACAGTTGCAGATGATACACCTGCTTTTTCCGCTATATCTTTGATTGTTGCTATAATCATTCACCTTTTCATATGTAATCCACAATAATATATAAATTGCTCATAGAACTCTATAGAATACTTTCTTATACTAATACGTATTTACTAAACGTTTTACTAAATAATAACATGAACTCTACCAAAATAGTAATCAAATGAAGAGAAATGGCGAATAGAGGGTGAAGTGTGATAGACTGGTTTAAATAAAATGATACGGACAAGGTAAATAAAGAAGGTGATGAATAGATGGCACAAGTTTTATTTTCTCATACAGATGGAAAAGTAGACAGAGTTAACATTCGTGATGGACAAACCATTTTGCGTGCAGCAAAACAAGGACGTGTTTCCCTCAGGCATAAATGTGGAGGTCAAGCATCATGCACGACTTGCAAGGTCCGAATCGATAATCAAGAAGGGGTTTCAACACCTGAAAAGAAAGAACGTATGAAACTCGGGGATGTACAACTAGCGAATAACATGCGTTTAAGCTGTCAAACAAAAGTGTACCAATCAGTCGACGCACACATTCCAGAGGATCCATATAAAGCGAGAATTCGGAAACTCTTAGAAGCAGAAAGGAATCAATAAAAATGTACTACTATTCTCCATGAATAATAGTACATTTTTTTAAACCCATGTAACAACATCTTTGATAGAACGTCTCGTCTTACCACGCTTTGGATCTTCTTTACGATACCCAAATGCTACTAACACAGAAGAAGCGTATGATCCATTTTCAAGTAACCCTTCTGCATCAAGAATAGAATCTAACTCTTTAGGACGGAAACCTTCCATTGGTGAGGAATAAATCCCTATCATTGCTGCAGCTGTTATCATATTGCCTAAAGCGATATACGTTTGTTTCGCTGACCAATCATTCAATGAGCGGTCGCTTTCTAGAATATTACTTCCTTTTTGGAAGTATTTATATTGTTCTGTAATGGTATCTAACATATCTTCCGGATAAAACTGAACTTTTTTCATATGATTCCGTAAATATTCTGAACCATACCGTACGTTTTTACGAGAGGCAATTACAACAAAGTGACTAGCGGTTTTTAATTTTTCAATCGCTCCCGGACAAACGTCCATCATTTTCTTTCGTAACGTCGGATCTTGTATAACGATGAACTTCCACGGTTCCGAACCTAAAGAACTTGGCGAAAGTCTGCCCGCTTCTACAATATACTGAAAATCTTCCTCGGCTATTGTACGAGTATCATCATACACTTTCGTCGCATGGCGAAAATTCATTGCCTCTAACACTTGTTCTTTTATTTGTTCTTTCGTTTGTAATGGCTTCTTTGTCATCTACAAATACTTCCTTTCGCAAAGGTTTTTGATTGCCTTATGTATTGTAGCAAACGCCTATCGTAAAGCAAACTTTCGGTGTTGTAAGCACCTTAATTGATTCGCTTTTCCTGCATGTTATATTGAAGTTTATAGGTCTATAAAAAATTAGAAGGAGAGATGAATGATGAAAATTGAAATTTGGTCAGATTATGTTTGTCCATTTTGTTATATAGGTAAAAAACAACTTGAAAATGCTCTTGAAAAGTTCCCCCAAAAAAGTATTGAGATCGAATTCAAAAGTTATCAACTTGACCCAAACACACCATTATATAGTGATAGCGGTAAAAGCTTCTATGAAGGTATAGCTGAAAAATATGGTGGAGGTGTGGAGCAGGCGAAACAAATGATGGCTGGCATTGTAGAACAAGCTAAAACTGTTGGACTTGATTTTAACTTTGAAACGATGAAGCCGACAAACACATTTGATGCTCACCGTCTTACTAAATTTGCTCATGAGCACGGCAAAAGCAAAGAAGTAGCTGAGAAATTATTGTACGGAAACTTCACTGAATCAGAAGATATAAGTGATTATGAAACGCTTGCTGACATCGCTGCAGAAGCTGGGTTAAATCGTGAAGATACCCTTACTACTTTACAAGATGAAAATGCTTATGCTGATAACGTCCGGGACGATATTCGTGAGGCCCAAACACTTGGAGTAACTGCTGTTCCTTATTTCGTCTTTAATCGTAAGTATGCTCTATCAGGAGCTCAACCACAAGAAGCATTCGAGCAAGCCTTACAACAAATTTTTGACGAAGAAAAATCAGCTCCACAATTTCAAGACCTTTCAGCCGGAAATGATGCTGATGGTGCATGCGGAGTAGACGGTTGTGAAGTGCCGGAAGAAAAAGAATAATACTTTAATGGGAAGTGAGTTCCGTAGTAGGCATTCACTTCTTTTTTTATGGTTAATTTTAATAGACACTACATTATGTTCGAACAAAATCATATGTTAATATAAAGGAAAGTACCCAGCCATGCAGAATAAGATTTCAAGAATAGGAGACTAACGTTGATACAAACCATTATTGTTATAGGAATCGCCATAGTTATTATAGCTATTATTGTCTTTTCTAAGGCGCGAAATCCCAAAAATGACCAAGACAGAAATGAATGGGATATATTAGATTTCATTGAGCAAAATCCTCATCGAGCTACCTTTTATGTGGCGAAAAACAATGAAGTTTTAGCTGCATCTGCTCCCAAACAAATGATGCCTTTAGCTAGCATAGTTAGTATTGTAATCACTATTGAATATACCCGTCAAGTATCCAAGGGGTTTATTGATCAGCATCAAATTATCTCTTTATCTGATTTAGAATTATATAACATTCCAAATGCAGACGGTGGAGCTCATGCTGCATGGGCAGAATCGTTTAAACGGCAACATATGAATACGATTCATCAAGATAAAGTTCGTCTACATGACGTCGTGAAAGGAATGCTTCACTATAACTCTCATGCAAACACAGCTTTTTTACTAGATCTGTTAGACTTGAATCAAATCAACCGTACACTTCATTGGTTAAACATAGATACTCATGAAGACATATACTATTTTACGGCATCTTTTCTTCTGCCTGCCTATTTGCACATAGAAGAATCTCTATCTAAGAAAAAAGTTAAACAGAAACTAAAAGACATGTCTATCGAGGATTTTAGAGCGTATTCTGGAATTATTCACGGCTTACTAAAGCATCGACAAGCACATGATCTCATTCATCAATCCGCACAAATGAACAGGATGGATAGCGACATACAAAAAGCCATCTTTGCCCGATTCCCGCAAGGTACTGTGGAGGAATATGGACAAATCATGAATAAAATCTTCCATACTGGGGATTTTGAAGAAAATCATTTTATATTGGTAAAAGATTTACTTAAAAGACAACCCATTGAACAAGAAAGCACATGGGATTACTTTGGAGGTATAGGCGGAGGCACACCATTTACAAATAATTATATCATTTACGGCATAACTGAGCCAAAGCAACATAGATTCATATTTGGAGTATGTACGAAGGCTTTAAACAGAACGGAAACCATATGGATTCGCGAAGAAATGGGAACGTTTATTTCAAGATGCCTTACAGACCAGGAATTTCAAGATGCATTGATCAAACGATTTACTGAAGATAAAGTATTCACATGAAAGGAGCAATACAATGGTGATCCAGAAAGTCTTACACCCATTTGTCGGGTTCAGTCTATTCATGACTGGCATGACTTTAGGAATAACCGTCCATTTCTACTTCGCTATATTTTTGATTGTAGGTGGATTGATGCTTGGATTTTCATCTTTGCGGAGTGATGTTCCAAGTATGAGCAAAAAAGCAAAATGGTTATTTTATGGAACCTTCGCTTTCTACACACTACTATTCTCATCAACATGGCTTATTGTAGATATGTTTCTAACCTAATTAAATAGACTTTTAATATTTTTACTATTATAGCAATTATCATTGGTTTTCTTGACATATTTATTTAAACCTATAACATTATACATAGCTTCATACATATGCACTAGGGGTGTTTAAAAACTGAGATGAGAACTCCTCAAACCCTTTGAACCTGAACTAGGTAAAACTAGCGTAGGAAAGTGTAGGCTGTAATTACATAAGTTCATAATTACCGTTTTATGTAGTTATTTTAATCTGCACAATTTTCCTATGGGGAAGTTGTGTATTTTTTTATGCAAGCTGCTATTAATAATATAGGAGTGGGTATTATGTCGAGAACGATATTAGTAACAGGCGGTAGTAGAGGACTCGGAGCAACGATTGTCAAGACGTTAGCAGAACAAGGATACAATGTAGTCATTAATTATTTTAATAGTAAAGATCAAGCAGAAAAACTAGTTTCTGAGATTGGTAATGATCATGCGTTAGCAATTCAAGCAGATGTTACAAATCGCAGTGAAGTAGATGATTTAGTGAAACAAGCAACTGAGCATTTTGGTCAGATAGATGGCATTGTCAATAATGCGTTAGTAGGTTTTAAATTTGACCCGACCGAGCAGAAATCTTTTGCCGATCTTTCTTGGGACGATTATCAAACACAACTAGATGGCACTTTAAAAGCAGCATTTAATGTATCTCAAAGCGTTATTCCGCAATTTATGGAACGAAAAAGTGGGAGTATTATAAGCATTGGAACGAATTTATATCAACATCCAGTAGTACCTTATCACGAATATACTACGGCTAAAGCAGGACTGATCGGTTTTACACGTAACGTCGCTGCTGAACTAGGGCAACATGGTGTCAGGGCAAATGTTGTATCAGGCGGACTATTAAAAACAACAGATGCCAGTGCAGTGACTACTCCAGAAGTATTTGATTTAATCGCTGAATCAACGCCTCTACGTAAAGTCACTACACCACAAGATGTAGCAAATATGGTTGCCTTTTTATGTTCAGAAAATGCTAATGGAGTTACGGGTCAAAATATTACAGTAGACGGTGGTTTAACAATGAATTAATATATTAAAAACCTTCTTGCTATGAATGAGCGAGAAGGTTCTACCTATCATGTTAGTTCTTTATAAAAGATATACATATCCTCATACTGTCCGTTTTTCTGTTTGAATCCACCAGGAATTAAACCAAGTTGGGTGAATCCTAATTTCTTATATAAGTGAATAGCACCCTTATTCATTGCTAGAACCGCATTAAATTGCATGATTCGAAATTCAAGTGTCTTTGCTACTTCCAATGAATCGAGCACTAGTTTTTCACCAATTCGTTTACCTCTTTGACCAGATTTAACACCATAGGAAGCATTAGCAATATGTCCACAACGTCCTACGTTATTCGGATGTACGATATATAGTCCAATAATCTTCCCATCTTCTTCTGCCACCCCTGTATAGGACTGTTCTGCAAAAAAATATTTTGCATCCTTAAGTGTCAATGGTTCTTCTTGCGGAAAAGCTACACCTTCCTCCACAATTTCATTCCATATCGCAATCATTTGTGATAAATCCGCTTCTGTGTACTTTCTAATTTTGATAGACACGTTCATTCCTCCTTCAAAAAACATTAAATTTCAATCATCTCATCATGATCCATAGTATAGTTCATGATACTCCTTAGGAACCTTTAATATAATTGGCCGGTGAAACCCCTGTTTCAAGCGAATAAAAACTTTACGTCCAGAACGGTTGGTCCACATACTGGAAATAGAGTCTATACGAAATTTCATTCGTTTAAAGGTCAATTGCTTCGCTTCACGATAAATATCATCGAGTTATGTTCCAACTAATATATCCTGAAAAGAGCCAATGTCGTTGCAAAACGAATAAATTGGAACAACTGCGACATCCTAATCCTTCAATTTTCAATTTCAAATTTGTCTGCAATGGTGATGTTTTCTGTCCCAACTTGTATGCTCTTTCGAATTCGATATTCGCCTTCCGTTAATTCATAATTTAAATTCTCAATAACTATTGCTTGTTCGAACGTTTCCCCAGGTTTCAATTCAAATGCTTCCATCGAAAAATCCAATTCGTCATTGTAGGGAATCTGAACCCAACCCCCATCTTGAAATGTATCAAGGTAAATGGAGTTATCATATTCAATTGCTGTTTTCCCTTTGTTTTCCAGTAACACCTTCAATTTAGTAATTGGCAGAGAATAGCTTCTTTCGCTGATATAAACGCCAACATTCGTATCCTGTTCAATAACTTCATTAGCTGAATGATCGTATTTACTTTCAACTTCTAATAGTTCTCGCTTAGAATCTTCGTTATCAGCGTTATCTTGGCATCCCATTAAGATAATGGATAATAAAACCATAATAATCATTCTTTGCTTAAACACGTTCATTCCTCCCATCAGTTCGAATAAATAGGATTGTTTTTCTTACCAAAAACACAGCCAATGTCGGAATGAATATATATAATCCTATTCTAACTATACTTATATAGGCAAGGAAATAACCAATCATAAGGAAAACGAACGATACAACAAATAAAGTTGTAACAGTCTTGCGAGACAAACTCTGAAATCCTTCCTTCTCCTTTTCCAAATACCATGTAATCAGTCCTACTAATAATCCTCCTAAAAAAAGAAATAGATAAAGGAAAAACATCTCACAATCCCTCCCCCGTGTTAATCTTTAGATTCTGGATGACATCAGTGAGCGACACCAATATTAATTAGAAATTGTAGGATAAACTCCGAATCTTCCTCGGTTAGCTTTGCGTATTGATCTTTTGCTATATCGATTGCATGAACGAATTCATCAATGAGCCAAACTTCGTAGTTTCCAATTTGAAAATGTGGGAGTGGTCGATCTCTTTCATCATTTTTTTGCCAGTCCCACTGAAATTGTGAAGATTCCTCATTCAGTTCTTCAACCAACTCCTCGTCATCCTCTTGCCAGTCAACTTGTGCGAAAACTTCATGCACTTCTTGAATCAACTCTTCATCAAGCACATCATGTCTCACTTTAAATTCTGGTATACCCAATTGCCACTTAAGAACAATCAATGTTTCACGATTATTCATTTCTTCCAACTTTTCATTCATGGCACAACCAGAGAATAAAATGACGATAAGAACACATACGGCAACGATTCCTTTTCTATGGATGGTGCTCCCTCCTCAATCAAACCTACCTATGAAAATTTGGCCAGATCCAATAATAATGCTATTCTTTACGAGGCTACTAACCCTTTGATATTCTATTTAATCTTTCTTTGACGAATGATCATAATGACAATTGGAATACATATTGCGCTAATGAGTATCGGTAAAAATAATGGACCAAATCCATTCCCCCAACCTAAAGCAATCCAGATTGATTCCAGTAAAATGAATGAAAACATCCCTAAACAGATATTTTTTAATTGATTGATCATTTTACGGCTGTGCAAGTAAAACTTTTTTGCGTTTGATTCATTCAGTCTCTTTGGATAGTTGTGAATCTCAGGGAACTTTTCACAAACTTGCATGAACAGAAGGATAAACGCTCCAATTCCAGGTAAGATTAACAATTCCCATTTTGACCCCCAACGGTCCACTTCACCGAGAGCATTATAATGTGCTGGAACTTCTTCAGGGAGATCAGTCCAGATAACAGCTAAAAATATGATTGAGCCTACGTAAAGCGAATAGCCAATAACATCATATACCCATTCCGCTCTTGTTTTAGGGATTTTTATTTTAGGACGTTCCAACGACTCCACCTCTTCTTCTTTAACCTTTTAAATAACGAATCAACCCTATAGATGAAAACACAGATACAATTAAAATTATAGGTGAAAACAACACCCACGTTAGTATGTCAGTTAAGGGTGTCCACGGTATTACATCATAATTAAACATTGCTTGTAACACTGTAAACAGCAAATAGAACAGTACAACACACAAAATAGCAAAAAGTGCTTTTTCCTTTGCGTTCATTCATAATCCTCCTTGACATCTCATTAGGAACTCTTCTTCAAGATTTCCTGGGACAACAATGTAAAGTTGACTTGACAGTAAAGCTAACTTTACATATAATTGCAATTGAAACACTTAATACATTGTGAAGGAGCAAAAGCATGCTCGACAATCGACTAAAACAAATAAGACAAGAGCACGGCTTATCTCAGCAATCATTGGCAATGAGAGTTGAAGTATCAAGACAGACGATTATATCAATTGAAAATAAAAAGTACCGCCCCTCAATCGAATTAGCATTTAAATTAGCACGATATTTTAATTGCCAAATTGAGGACATTTTCATATGGGAGGATCAGTAAGATGAATAACATAAGAAATATTTTTTCATATCTTGTGGGAGGTTTTATATTTGTCGTTTCTTCTATTCAAATTACAATAAATACTTTCTCCAATCAACTGAGTGTGCAAGATGCATTAAGTAAAGATGGCTTACTTATGTTGGTCGGAATCTTTCTCATCATTAATAACTTAATATTTAAGCCAGATGAACCCAATGATGAACGCGCAAAAGATATTCGAATGAAAAGTGGCTATTACTCTTATTTACTAACTCTAGCAATAATATTTATCTTTTTTCTGTTAGCGAACTATAATGTACTATCGTTTAGTTTTGCTATGTTACTATCACTATTGATCGCAATTCTGACTTTGCCAATTTGCTTAATTACTTTTAACAAAAAAATGTGACGATAAAAGGTCATCCTATCATTCTATAATAGGCGCCTTTCCTTTACTGGATCGGAGCGCCTGATTGCGAATTATAATTTCTTTATAAACCTTCAACAATAGATAACACATGTTCTTTTACTTTTTCTTGCTCTTCTTCTGATAGATTATCTAATTCAAAATCCTCTATATCTTCATCTGAAATTAGAATTGTAGAGGGTTCCTGAATTTCTCCCTTATGCTCTTCTTCAGACTCTCCATTAAATGTTACATGTGTGATTTCAGTTTTTACATAATTTCCTTCGACATCATAAAAATCTTCAATAGACTTAATATCATTTTCCCCCTGTTTTTGAACTTCATTTATCTCTCCTGTGTAGGTAATGGCATTCACTTTTTTATACCCACTTGTTTCAAACATGTCTTCATTGTTTTTCTCCATTATTCAGTTACATAAACCTCAATATGTTCGTGTTTTTCTAGGTTATTACACGCACTGATAAGAACAATGATTCCTATTAATAAATGTAACGTTAAAAGAGTTCTTCTCAAATTGGATCCTCCCGAAAAGTCTGATTGCGTGTAAGCACCTACTTATTTTATGAAGTGTTTAAAATGTTATTTCTGACTAAACCAGTATGTCAATGTACTTTTAAACTCGATTCTTCGGCTAATTTATTTTAACGAAGAGATTCCAGTAAGAATAGATAAATAAAGTACATCCAATACCCATGTTTAGATTCATTAAGCTAGAATCAAGCCAAATAAAATAAGTAACATTTAATAATATAATTGCAATACTCATGATGAAAATAAATGAAAACACAATAAAATTGAGTTGATATTTCTTACCAAACAGTTCAAACACACAAACACTCCTCTCTTTAAAAGATGCACTAAGATTGTTTATTCAGCATATGTACATGATTGCAAATAATATCAGTGAATTTTATGCAATTACTGTCTTCCCACTGCCGCAACTCTCCATACAAATGCACTTACGTCAGAAATTCAACAACAGATCTTGCAAATGTATCGGGTTCCTCAGAGTGGGGGAAGTGTCCACTATTGTAAAAAGTGACTACGTTACCAAATGGAACATCTTCTTGAAATTTCTCCATTTGCTTGTCACACGTGACAGGATCGAATTGGCCCTTTATTAGAATTGACGGATGTTTCAAATTCTTTAGCAAGGGAAGAATGGATTCAAACATTTCATCCCCTCCTATTAATCGATTATTATGTACATTCGATTTTTCAAGAAAGTACGCCCATTCTTCATCTTTGTAACGGGAATAATCAGTCCTATGCTTTGAATTATGCACATGAATCTTCATACCTTTTTCACCAAGATCAGGGCGTATTTCAATAAATTGAAGCATTAGTTCCTTTGCAGTTAAAGCCGATTCAGCTAGCTCGTTACATTTTTCCGTCATTTCTACCATTTCTTCTTCTTTGAAAACCTCGCCCATTTTCTTTAATAAACTTCTGCTTGAAAGTCCAAAATCAAAAGAAGGACATTCAAATACAATACGACTAATAGCATCAGGAAACATGGTAGCGTACTTCAGCGCAATGTAGCCTCCAAATGAATGACCTAGCAACGCCCATTGTCTGATACCCAATTTCTCTCTTAGCTCTTCACAATCTTTTATAATGTCATCGATGGAAAAGTCCTCATTTTCTTCAATCATCTCCGACCTACAAACCCCGCGTTGATCAATAGCAATGAGTCTGAATGATCCCTTTAGTCTTTCAGCCTGATGATAAGAGAATTCATAACAACTCTCCCCCGGTCCTCCGTGAAGATACAACAGTGGGGTAGCATCTGTATCTCCATGTATTTCAACATATAATTCCTTCCCCCGTATGTTAAAGTAATGTTCATTAGAAATAGTCCGCACGTTTCATCCCTCCATATATTCTCCATTCTCTGTTGAGTAGCCAACCTCATTCAAAATGTCACTATGCCAACGCTTTCATTTATGTGTAAGATTTTTGAAAAGTCATCTCCAAAATCCTTCATCATCTTGCTTATCTTGAATATTAAATTCAATCATTTTTTGAATTAGGTTATAGTTAACCGTCTCAGTCCATTTGATTCGAAATAACCCTTTCGTGGCACTATAGCCAGCTTCTGCAATCTCATCAGAAAAATGTGTAATTCCTGCCTGTTCGGGAGAAACACTCATATGCTGCTTCGCTGTCGAAAAACCAATGATAAATGTCCCGTGATCCGAAAACATTGGTGTATTCCACTTTATTTGTGGTTTCAAATGAGGAAAGTTATGAGTCACCCAAGCTAAAACTTCCTTTACTCGTTCCCGTTGATCTGGGGAATCAATACCGGCTAAATATCCTTTAAAGACTTCCATCACATTACCTCCTAAAATGGGTCACTGTCTGAATTATTTGGAATCAACTTTTTAGTCATTTGAAAATTAGTCAGTGTAATACCCCTCCGCTCAACTGATTGAGACCTAACTGTCTTGTAGTCTCTACGTTCAAAAAATGGTTTAGCTGTTATACTTACCTCTGTATTAATTTCCTTAAGTCCGATTCTTCTTGCTTCAGATTCTAGCTTATTTACTAAATTCGTTGCTATTCCTTGTCCCTGGAAATCCTTATGAGTGTAAAGTCTATCTAGGTATCCATTATGTGTCATGTCACTAAAGCCAACAATTTCATTATTTATTTCAGCTATATATGTAATGTTATCACTTAATGAATCTTTCCAACTTACTATATTACCGTCAATTTCATCTTTTGGAGCCCAGGCATTAAGTTGTTCTATTGAATAATCTTGTTCATTTACAGAATGTACCGTTTCATAAAACAAAGAAATAATTTGATTCATATCTGAACTTTTAAACCTTCTAATCTTCAAGATTCTTTATCTCCTTGCTACATTGTTCCGTAATTTTACCTGGATTGTTAAAACCCAAATACATTAAAAACTCGTTATGAATAAATAAACTCCCGTAAATATTAAAATAATGTACGTAATGACACGAAATGTTTCTTGGCTAATCCACTTAAACAGTAACTGTCCTAGAAATATTCCAGCGAAAAGAGCGGGAAGAGCCAGCATTGAATCGATCCATATCTCTTTATTTGTTCCGCCAAATGTTATTTGCATCACCAAGCTAGCGGAATAAACAAAAAGATAATATGCCAAAGTCGTACTACGTAATGTTACCTTATCAATTCTAGCACCAGAGAAATATAGCAATAATGGAGGGCCAGGTACGCCAATACTTGTTGTTAATAATCCCGAAATTCCCCCTGCTGCAAGATCTTTATTTATCGTCCGACGTATTGTCAATTGAAAAATAAGCAGTACCGTTAACACAATGATTAACAGACCTACACCCATTTTTAATAATTGAATATCTAAAAAAAGATAGATAAAAATACCGAAAAACAAACCAACAATACTGCCTTTAATCAATCGAATAAATAAAGATGTGTCTACTTCTTTTCGAATGTTAAAAATCATAAAAGCTGAAAGACAAATAGAAAGAACAATATTTATTTGAATGGCTGTATGAGCCGGATACATTAATAATAAAAAAGGCGTACCTATAATTGAAAATCCATAACCAGTACTTGTTTGCAAAAGGGAAGCTACAAGAACAATGGAAACAAGTACAATAAAATCAAGTGTCATATCATTTTTCACCGCTCTTCAAGATGTGGAATACATAGTGCATATTGCTAGCTGTGGTTCTTTTGATAGTTATGAACATACATTTTCTCTGAATAAAAGCATGCGACTAAGCCATTAATCATCTAAAAATTCAATCTGATCTACAGATGTCACTTGCTGAGCATCAACAACTTCAACCGTAAGATACGAAAATTGTTCATCAGGGTTTTTATCGAGTAATTGTTCCTCTGAGTAATTTTGCTTACCTAAGTCATCAGGAGCATAAAGGTCCTCTACGATAAGCTCAATTTGCGGCAAATCTAATGTCTGGATGAGTTGCGTAATTTCAAATAAATCATCAATCACTTGTTCATTGTCATAGCGGAATTGTTTGAACGATTCGAAATCTTCGTCTTCATGTAAACCAACAATCAATCTATATGTGTCACAAGTATCAAATGATGCAAACTGTGTACATTCCATTTCCATTCCATAATTATCAGCGACAAAGTCAAACATCTCTGGCATTTGATCGCGAATTTTATCAAGTTGTTTCATATCATTCTCTAAAAAATTTTCCGTAAAAACTCGACTATTTCTTTGAACCAAATATTGTTCTAATTCCTCTATTGTACGAAAATCTTCATCCATACTAACGAACAAACGTGATGGTGCTAATCCATCATCACTATCTTGTTCATAAGATATTTGAAGTGTGTCAATCATTAAATCATGTTCACTTTTAATCATATCTTTCCATGGTTTGACTATATTATAGGCCATAAAGATTTGTTCTAGAAATTGCTCATCTACTGAATGGAATAGTTCTGAGTTTTCCAATAAAACATCTAACTTTTTGCTCTCGTCATCCGTTAATAATGTAACATCTTCTATACCTGAAGCTATGATCTCGTCAACTTCTTCAGAGTCTTCAATAGTACTTTTTATATTTGGAATGGCTAATAGGTACTCATAGTTATCACCAGTAATGGCGCCAAAAGAATTAATAAAAACATCAAATTCCACACCATCATTTGTCTTTACTCTTGCCGAACCACCTCTACCTGTTTTTAAATGTTTCGGACCATAGTTATCAATAACATCTACATCCATATCATGTTCTTTTTCTACATAGCTTACAATATCTTCATCCGTATGTGCAGAAACAAATGAATCGAAAAATGATTCATCTTCATCTTCTGTACGATCCTTTTCCGGTGTTTCAGGGAACAATACCCACAATAAAACAATAATAAGAATTATTGCTCCGAACGTTGAACCGAATATAATTAAAAATCCCCTCAGTGACTCTTTCATATTATCACCCTATTGATTGTTTTTTAAAATAAGTGAATGAATGGTTAACCTGATTATACAATCTAGTATAAGCGAATACCATAGAAAACAGAGGAGAATATACACTCATGATTCTAGTTATAAATCTCTCGGAAAGGTAGTTTAAAACCCCTTTTACTCAGAATTGCTCCCAAACGTAGTATATTAATATATTTTCTCAACCAAATATATAGCATCTCTTCCAATTCCACAAACAAGACCAGATCCACGACTATACTGCCAAGGCAAACCGATATAATATAATCCATCGATTGGACTTACACCTCGTTCATGTATGGGATTACCGCTATGATCAATTGCTCCTTCGATATCAATCATTTCATATGCTGGAACAAAACCAGTCGCCCAAATAATATTGTCCACACTCAGCGTACTGCCATCAGAAAAGGTCACTTGGTTCCCTTCAACTTCAGTTACTCTAGGTTTAACTTTTATTTTTCGTTCTTTGATGGCTAACTTTAGTTCTGTTCCAAAGATAGGATCGTTTCTTTTTTGAAACTGTCTCCCTCTAATTGTATCTGTTCCTGCATATAAAAGTTGTAACTTGTCTAACCAATAGAAAACGCTTTTCCCAAGAATTTGTAATGGTAAGTATTTGGGACGAGAAGACATGGCTAAGATAACATCTTTTCTGTCTGATAATAATTCTACGGCAATTTGTGCTCCTGAATTACCACCACCTACAACTAACACATTCCCACTACGGAGAGTTTTCGGTGCTATGTATGAAGAAGAATGAACATAGTATACTGAATGGTCCCTCTTCTGAATTACTGGTGGTATATAGGGTTTTTGGAATGTTCCTGAAGCTATAATAACTTTCTTTGCTAGAAATTTCGCATTTTTAGTATATATGTTAAAATAGCCATTCTTTTTTGCAATCCTGGTAACTAGGGTATTCATTTTATAAGGTAAATTAAAGTGCGCCACATATCTCTCTAAATAATTCGCCATTTCATCTTTTGTTGGATAGGAATTCGGAGCTCCTTTCATTTTCAGACCTGGAAGAGCCGAGTATGACTTCGGTGTAAATAAAACAAGTGACTGATAGCGGAAACGCCATGAGTCTCCAATACGATTTTGGGAATCGATCATAAGATAATTATTAATACCTTTTTGTTTTAATTCATAACTCATAGCAATACCAGCTTGACCTGCACCAATAATGATAACTTCATATATTTTCTTCGACATGTTTTATCGCGTCCTTTCTCCTACTTTGTCATTAATTATAAATTGACTAGGAGATTCAGACTTTCATATATCTGCTATCTTTTGTAATTATACTTGGAGACATCCCTAGCTTTTCGCGAACGCATCGTGAAAAATGAGAGGAACTGCTAAAACCCGCTTCCATTGCAGCATCGGTTAAAGTCTCTCCTTCAAATACAAGACGGAAAGCTTCTCTCATCTTTTCATGAACCAAATAACTGGATATGGGAATACCCACTTCCTCCTTGAATAAATGAGATAAACGGCTTTCAGAAAGGAATACATGTTGAGCGAGTGAGGGAATTGTAAGCTGATTTAAGGGGGTGTTTTTAATAATATTTATGACATCTTCACATCTGTTATCCAAAGTATAACAATTCTTATACCCTACTCCTAAGGTATGCGTTGCTTGTTTGATAAATGTGAAATAGGTGTTGCAACATTTTATCTGTGAGATCAAATGCAGAATGTCTTCAATGAGATCAGCTTCCAACTTATATGTACTGTTTTCTATTAAGAAGAGTCTTTTTACTTCTAATCCAAAATAGGATTCAGGGTTAATCAACATATAGAACTGCCAAAAATTATTACCCTTCAATTTATGTGGAACATTTGAGTCAATAATTACGCCGTATAAGGTTTCTTTAATATCTTCTATCTCCAAGTCGAAAGCTTGATTTAAGCCAATGGTCAACTGAATATAATTATGTGTATGCTCGCTAGCTTGTACCTTGCTGGTAATAAATGTTATATGATCTTCACCCTCAAAAACTAATAAACCAGACTTCTTATTTTTCATAAAATCTTCCAAATGTACACAACTCCTTTAAATACATATTGCTAGCTGTGGTTTTTTTGACAGTTACGAACATACATTTTCTCTGCAAAAAAGCATGCTACTAAGCCAATAATTAATGGGAAGTAGGATCCTGAGGATAATGAAAAACCACTTGAACTGTTCACAAATGTAAAGTCAAACATTAATAGTGGAATTGAATACATGTGACCAAGCAAAAAGAGTGAACCTGTAACGATTACCAACGTTCCAAAAGTAACTAGAAAACTTTTAAACTTCATTTCGACTATACCTCCTTCCCTCGTACAATGCAGTGAGCCATACAATCACCTTCCATCTCTCTTTTTAGTTTATTTGTGCTTCTACATCATGGACCGATTGTACGATGTCGGAGCAATCGCTTATTAAACAATCGCGCCTGATTGTAAAATATTTTTTAATAAATGGCATCCTTTACATTTTAATTTCCACAACTTCAGGTTGCTGCTCTTCACCGTATAATGTTATCGTCGCTTCATAGTCACCTTTCCAACGTACTGATACGTTTGAGGAATCGAGAGTTTTCCCATCATTACTAATACTTTTATCCAAATGTCTCCACCAACTGTATTTAATTCTAACGGTGGATGGACCAAAGTAAAAAGCCGAACCTTTTTGAACAACTTTAATCGTATGAACATCATTTGGAGAATGACTTTCTACAAGTGTAACTTCTTTAAAATACATACTGTAAGAAAAGATGACTACAAATAGAATAATTGGACTTAATAAAAGCGCAACAATAGCGAGAAAGACCCATTTTATCTTTTTTTTGATGTTTTTATTGTTTTGTTCGAGGTCATTATTATCACTAGTCATTTATGCACTTCCTTTTTTAAAAACCTTCATACAATATACGTTCACCCTTCTGATGCAACATAATGGTCTCATTGATGCATCATCCTTATTATGTGAAAGCGACCGATTCTAGAAGACTTGATTTCAAGTTACATCAAAACATTTTCACATAAATTCCAATCAAACCACCTTGCATGTCCATCTGTCTCTCCAACGGTACGTTTCTCTATTTTCCCGTTAATAATGGAGTCTACATGAAGCTTTCTGTCATCAATATTATTGTAAATATGGAAGACATCTCTATCGCTTCCTATTTCATTGACCTTTTTAATTAGTTCACTCTTTACTTCGCTCGGCATTTGGTTAGCTACATGCGTATGGAAGATACAAATGGTCGTGTCATCGGGAACATCTTTGACTACTTTCGAAAGCAAAGCCACTCCATCTCCTTCTATGAGGTTAGGAGGATGTAATCGCAATTGCTTCACTGCACTTTCAAAGTTTTCTAGCCTATCTTTATGTTCTGGCCATATAAGTGCTTTTAACCATACATAGTCATCTTCATTGGTAAGATCGCTAATGTGCAAATCTATGCCTAATCGATCATTTACTGGAGGGGTTACGGACAATAAACGATGAGAAATATTCCCCTTACGTACTGTGGAGGTTAGACGTACAAAAGAATCATCATTCCCATAGGTTTGATCACTATTATATGAGTAAGAATAATGGTCCCATAGTAACTGCAACCCTGCACTAGTACCGATTTCTATGAGTGTGAGTGGCTTATGCGTTTGTTGGTATATGAAACAAAATACCGGATACAAATACGCACATCTCCGTACTTCATTTGTTTGGACGAGCTTGTTTTTTAGGAGATATTTTATCTTCTCAGTGTGTACCATACAAAAATCTTTAAATAATGGGAAAGGATTATCTTCCCTTTTCACTTCATTCACTACACTCGGATAAAATTCTTTCAGCTCATGATCTGTACCTTGGAGTAATAAATAATGAACAGCTCCAAAGAGTAGATTTGGAACAGGTTGCCCTTCCCTTGCGTGCAAACATAGATGCAATAAATCATTATCCTTTGCAATTTGTACGGACAAATTTTTATAAAGCTCACTTGATCCCTCACATTGTGAACCTCTCGGCACTGAAGTACCGAGCATCCAAAAATCGGATACATCAAAGATGTTTCTCGTTTCATAGAGCCGAGCAATCCCGCACTCTCCGCGAAGGCGCGTTCCGCACCTGAAAATTTTTATTTAAGCTATTTAGTGCATCCCAAGGTGCAGAATGTTTTTAGCCGCATTAATATCTCGGTGTTCCTTATACCCACAAGGACATTCATGCACTCTATGTGTGAGTGTCTTTTTAACGATTTTTTTACAGTTAAAGCACATCTGACTTGTGTTATATGGATCGACACATTTCACTTGTTTACCAGCATTTTCAGCTTTGTAAGTAGTAAATTGTATCAATTGATTCCACGCACTGTCTGCAATGCTCTTTGCAAGGCTATGG
>JAPFDS010000056.1 GCA_026168805.1 Caryophanales bacterium
TCCATACTGATTTCCTTTATTTTGGATTTGGATAGGTTTACTACCTACCACCATTATAAAGGATTTTTTATTGCTTGAAAACCAAATACAGTATCTTTAGAAAATTATTAATTTTTAGTAATAATTAATGCAATGCTAGTGGTTTTTGATAAAAAAATAATTTTCTCAAGCTAATGTATTACTTAACAGAAAATGGAGCGGCAATCACTTCTTCTAATGCATACGGGTGTGCGTAAAGTTCTTTCACAAGTCGATAGGAACCTTTAGGAAAAGTTGAAATATCTACAGTAAAGGAAGTGTGATCTCCAGGATATACAATCCATCCAATATCTTGTACTAGTGATTGATATGGAACAATCAGCCACTTGTCATCCATGTATTGTTCAATTGTAAAATCTTCGCCAATCGTAAGTGTTGTTGGACCATAATTTGTCAATAAGAATGTCAATTGATTTTCCGTTTCTTTCTCTAACTCAATAGATGTATTTAATTCTTCACTAGGAACATATACATAGGAAGTAAGAGTATCTTCAATAATTCCATCATCATCAATGATTTCTAAACTGATATGATATAAACGATTTACGTCAGAAGGGATAGTACCCTCATATACAATGAATTCGTCTTCTATATTAGAAGCGAACCGTGTTTGATCGATAATAGGTTTTTCGCATGCATTGATATTTGAGCAAGGATTGATTTGCACACGAACATCTCTTTCTAACTCATTGTTATTGTCTGTCGCATGAATTAACCCTACTTGAAGGTTTGAACCTGCTTCAATCATGCCATTTGGAATGGTATATCCAAATCTACCTTCACCATCAGCCATCATCCACTTTCCCGTTGGTTTTTCGTAACCGTCAGCCGGAGAGTCATTTATTTCTAAAGGAAAGCTATCTGCAAAAGGTATGTCAACAGTAGGTTGTCCAGTAGTAGAAGACAGCTGGTTAAACGGTGAAACCTCGGTCGGATCTTGGTATATGTCTTCAGTGATGAAGTCATCCGTATTCAGCTGGTCAATGGATTGACAACTCATTAAAATGGTGCAAGTAATCATTATAAGAATACTAAAAAGGTACTTTCTACAATGGATCATCCCTTGACACTCCCCCTAATCTTCACTCATTTAAATAAGTCTTCTAAGTTTTTATATTCTTTTTGAATCTTTAAACTTTCGATGGCGTTATTAAAGTGCTTTTGTATGGCGAGTTCTAATTTTTCTTTATTTTCTTCTTTTAATAAATCAATGATTTCTTGGTGCTCTTTGTATCCGTATGGTGTAGATGTTGCTCCTTCTAAAAATCGATCAAATAAAATTAAATAGGCAGACGTTCGTTGGATAAGCGTTTCAATACATTCATTTAAAAATATATTTTGGCATTTTTTCGTAATCGCTAGGTGAAATTTCGCATTGATATCTACATAGGATTCAAAGTCCTGTTTCTTTAAAACTTCTTTTTCTGTACTGACAAGCTTCTCCATGGCGATGAAATCATTTGCCGTTAAATGCTCGACAGACTTCAATACAGCCATTATTTCCAATTCTCTTCGAAGCTCATATGCTTGAACAATCTCTTCACGCGTTGGATTAATGACAAATGCTCCTCGATTTTGAATCACTTCTACTAACCCTTCATCAGCTAACAAGTTAATCGCACTCCTTACAGGCGTTCGACTGACTTGTAAATTCGATGAAATGGTATGCTCCACAAGTTGGCTTCCAGGTGATAATTTTTTGGTTAAAATCGCTTCTTTTAATGTGTTATATACTTTATTTTTAATGGATTCTTTTTCGGACACTATAAAAACCCTCTTTCGTGAAAACTTAATCATTCTCTCTTATTTCTTTATAGTATATAGGTAATAATAAGTGAAAGAAAGAAAAGATTGACAATGAATGCGTATACAAGGTAAGATTTACATGAATTGTAGAACAATTTTGAAGGACAATAATATGTTTAAAAAACAGTATGCATGTGTTGATGTAAGGTAGGAATAAGGAGGGCTATATATGAATGTAGCGGTATTAGGAGCAGGAATGATTGGTACTACAGTCGTTCAAGAATTAATCCCAAATGAAGGAATTGACACCATTTACGTAGTTGATGGTTTAGAGAAAAATATCCAAACATGTGTTGACAAAGCAAACACGGAAAAAGTGAAGGGAAAACATGTGCAAATTGAAGGTGAAAAAGATATTTACGAAGCACTTGATGCGATAGACGCTGATCTAGCCATCGTATGCTTACCTCACGCTTTAAGCATGCCAGCCATCCAAGCAGCCATTGATGCAAACTGTCATATAGTTGATTTAGTCGGCTCATTATTTGAAGAAAAGAAGGCGTTGCACGAAGAAGCAAAGAATTCAGATGTATTAGTTGTTCCAGGGTGTGGCGTTGCACCGGGAATTATAAACTTTTTAGCTGCACGGGGAATTGAACTACTTGATGAAGCTGATGAAGTAGTCATGATTTGTGGCGGACTTCCAAAAGACCCTTTGCCGCCGCTTTGGTATCAAATTGTTTTTCGATTAGAAAGTTTAATAGGTTTATATACACGACCAGCACTAGCAGCTGAAAATGGTAAGCTCGTTCATTTAGAGCCTCTGACAGGTTTAGAAGAAATGACCTTCCCAGAACCTGTAGGAAATTGTGAGGCAGTAGTTACCGACGCCCACAGTACAGCACACACCCTAAAAGATAAAGCCAACAAAGTGTATGAAAAAACAGTTCGCTACAAAGGACACTGGGAGAAAATGGCTGTGTTATCTGAATTAGGTTTTTTCTCAGATGAAAAAATTGAAGTAGAAGGAGCGACGGTTCAACCGGTAAAGGTGGCTGAGAAAATTTTAGAGCCTCAATTAAAAGGAAAATCCCACGAAGATATAACTGTTTTACGTGTAACAGTAGAAGGTTTGAAAGATGGAAAGAAGAAAAAATACGAATGGGAAATGGTTGATTTTTATGATCATCAAAGAAACATAACATCAATGGCTAAAACAACAGCTATGCCAGCTTTACTCCTTGCCGAAAGAATTATTTCTGGTGAAGTGACTGAGAAAGGTGTCCTACCCGTCGAAGAATTAATCATTGGTGCGCGTTTTGATCCTTTCTTAGAAGCTTTACAAGATAAAGGCATCGATATATCTTTCACAGAAGATCAAGAAAAATAATACGTGTGAACAACCGGTATTCTGAATAGGAATACTGGTTTTTTCATGATTGATTCTGCTAGATGTGAACACGGTTACATACACTTATTTGACAAAGAACATGAATGAATTTAGTCTGAATTGTATATATGATTCAGTCAGCTTCATTAGACTTTGGTAAGACCAAAAAATAAAAGGGTGTGTATAACATGCGGAAGGCTGTATCCCTTCTATTAATAGGCTTGGCATTGTTCATGGTAACTGCTTGTAACTTAGAGTCGATTGAGGAAAAGCAAAAAAATGACTCTAACCACCGGGATGATATTGTCATCGGGTTGCAAGATGATGTAGATCATTTACTGGCAAATACAGATGATTCACATGTGATCGATACACAGATTCGAAATATCTATGAACCTCTTATTACGTATGATCCCGAAACAGAAGAGTATATCGGCGTGCTCGCTAAAGAATGGGAAAATATCGATGAGGAAACTTGGAAAATCATCTTACGTGAAGATATCACGTATCACAATGGGGAACCTTTTGACGCAGAGGCAGTGAAGTTTAATATTGATTATATCCTCAATAAGGAAAACAAATCTGCATTTCGTTCAGCGTGGAAAAAAGTAGATGAAGTACATGTTCTATCCACCACAGAACTTGAGATTAAAACAAGTAAGCCGTTTGTAAATATGATCGAAAGGATGGCCGCAGATTTACTCATGATGGAACCGACATATGTAAATGAAGTAGGAACTGAAGAGGCAGGTAGCCATCCAATCGGCACAGGACCATATGCATTTGACGAATGGGAATCTGGTCAATCGTTGGAGTTAGAAGCTTATGATAATTACTGGGGAGATGTGCCATCGATTACGAACGTAGAATTTCGTTATTTGGATGGAAAAGATGCTCGTCTATCCGCATTTTTAAGCGGTGATATTGACCTATTAGGTCAAGTTCCGTATGATTCCATCCCGCAAATAGAAAATAACGAACAGTTTGTTATGAAAGAAATCACTCCTCCAACCGTTAATTATATCGCTCTCAATAATGTATCAGATGGTCCAATGAAAAATAAGCATGTAAGACAGGCGATTAATCACATAGTTGATCGAGAAGAATTAGTGAAAAATACGATAGGGGATTATGGTTCATTGATAAATGGCCCAGTAGTTGAAGGGCAGACGGACTATGTGGAAGTCGATGCTTATCCACATGATGAAAAGAAGGCACATAAATTATTAAAAAAAGCAGATTATAGTCCCAAGGAGTTATCACTAGTTATTGAAACAACGAGCGGCCATTTTCCAATGGACCAACAAGTTGCACAAGAAGTAGCCTCACAGCTGAGAGACTTTGGTATTTCTGTAGACGTGCAAGTGAATAATTGGGATACACATCAGCAACGAATCGAACATCGAGATGTTGGTGACATGTTTTTGTTTGGATGGGGACCATCCTACGATGCTCAGAGTGTACTGAAGCCATTATTTACGAAAGATGGACAATTTAGTAGCTTTTATCAGAAAAAAATAGAAAAAGAATTGAAACAAACAAGTACAACATATGATGCTAAAAAACGCGCGGAACAATATGAAGCGATCCAAAAGAAAATTGTTGATCAAGCTGCATGGTTACCTCTATGGCAACCGAAGAATATGTATGCCATAAAAGCGAACTTGCAATTTGATCCGTCATATGAAGGGTATTTATTTATTTCTGAGATGCGATGGGAAAATACCGAATAATCCTTCCTATGATTAAAAAAGTCGTAATTGTGACTGAAATACTTCAAATGGTCCGAAGTTTTAGAGGAAGTCTTTCTATTTTCTTTATTAAACATGTCGATATCTGTTATAATAAGAAAGATTATGAAAAAATAACTCAATTTTAATTTAAACATGTGGAGGTTAGGACAATGTCAAACTTAACAAGAGATTTTTTTATTGGATTATCTAATAATAAACTACTCAATGCAGGAGCTCAGAAATGGGGCTTTCACCTTGGAGCAGATAAGGTAGTTGCGGGTATAACAGTTGAAGAAACAATTGAAACCATTAAAGTTTTAAATGCACAAGGAATTTCATGTACCATTGATAATTTAGGTGAGTTTGTTAGTGATCGTAGTGAAGCAACTCGTGCGAAAAACTCAATCATTTCTCTTATTGAGGCTATTCACGAAAGTGGTGTAGATGCACACCTTTCACTAAAGCCTTCACAACTAGGACTCGATATAGCAGAAGATTTCTGTTATAAGAACTTATATCAAGTGGTAGAAAAAGCTCATCAGTACAATATATTTGTAAACCTAGATATGGAAGACTTTTCACGTTTACAAGCATCCTTTGATCTATTTGATCAACTGCTAAAAGAATTCGATAATGTTGGAACTGTCATCCAGTCATACTTTTATCGTGCAGAAGATGATCTTTATACTCATAAAGATCAACGCCTTCGTATCGTAAAAGGTGCATACAAGGAAGAGCCAGATGTAGCGTTCCAAGATAAAGAAGATATTGATGCAAACTACATTGAACTCATTGAATGGCACTTACTCAATGGTAAATTCACATCAATCGCTACACATGACCATCATGTGATTGAACATGTGAAAGAATTTGTTCGTGCAAACAACGTTTCTTTAGATAAGTTTGAATTCCAAATGTTATATGGTTTCCGTGAAGATATGCAATTAAGTCTAGCAAAAGAAGGCTATAACTTCTGTACATATGTTCCATTTGGAGAAGATTGGTACGGATACTTTATGCGCCGTTTAGCAGAACGTCCGCAAAATATTAACTTAATCACAAAACAAGTCTTTAATAAGAAGACAAACACAATACTTGGCGTTGCTTTAGGAGCATTCGTACTTGGTAGATGGTCTAAGAAAAAGAAATAAAGTGGCTATTCAAATAAAAGGAAATCACTAATAGTGATTTCCTTTTATTTGATTCATACGATTGTTTAAAAAATTAATTCACGTCTTTTTTCCCTTCTTGAGCTAACTTTTTCTTCACTTGTGCATGTCCAATAAAGACACAAACAGTTGCTACAATAAAGCATAAGTATGTGAAAACAATTAAGTCCTTCAAAGGCTCAGGAATGTTTGGATAGTAAAGTGCTACTGAGACGAGATAAATCACCATTGCTACAATGTATACAGGTTGCCATTTCTTCCCTCTTTGCATCATTATAATAGAAATGATTGCTAATATAAGAAAGAGTATGAGAATGATTCCTGGAATAATAATCCAAGATGTAAGTGTAGCATCGATAATATCTGAACGAACAATGTCATATGATGCATAAGCATAGAGGCCGTAAGATGCAGTGATGATAAGTAATCCAATAATAAGAAACATGAACCCTAAAATAATCATTTTAACCCACCTTTATAAATTCAGTTACAATGAACAGTTTCATTATTAACTTCACAGTTTATCTTTCTATTATACATGATTCAGCGATCATAACAGAAGGGAAAAGACATGCATGCCAAAAACTATCTTTTACCATTGGTTACTTTATTCGCTTCTCTCAAGGAAACTATGTATGATATGTACGGATAGATGCACTTTTTATTTTTTATAAATGTGCAAGAATGATAGAAAGAGAGAGAAGATAATGGTAGAAAGAACGTTTGATGAAGCATTAAATATTCATACGATTGGAGTTCGTGAATGGAAGGGGAAAGATGAAGAGAAATATAATCGATATGAAGCAACACCTTATGAGGCGTTAGAAATGTTTTTTGAACAATACGAACTTGAACAAACCGATACACTTGTTGATTTTGGCTCAGGTGAGGGGCGAGTATCTTTTTACGTACATAACCGGTTTAATGTGCCAGTAACAGGAATAGAGAATAATGACCGAACATTTGAAGCGGCATTGAGCAATAAAAAAAGTTACAGGTACCGTGCAGCTGATAAAGATGCGCCAATTTACTTTGAATATGGACTGGCGGAACAATACGACATCCAACCGACGGATAATCGATTCTTTTTATTCAATCCATTTTCCGTAACGATTTTTAAACAAGTGATTACAAACATCGTTGCCTCCCTTGAGAAAGACCCACGCATGGCAGAGGTCATCTTATATTATCCACTACCAGCATTCAAACGTGTGATGAAGCACACACCTTTGCAAAAAGTTAAAAAGGTGAAAGTTCCACGAATTCATGGGAAATATGGAAAGTTTATTATTTACCGGTATACCCCAGAAAGTGAATAAATAAGTAGCGGATGATTCTACATAGAGTCATCCGCTATTTTTATGAGCATTTATTGATTTGAAAGAGTAATAGCTGACTCGACAAGCACATTTACTGCTGGAAGTAACGAACGTTCATCAATATCGAATTTTTCATTATGATGTCCTGCGGCTAATTCGGTTCCGAAAATAACATATGTTGCTTGGCCACCGCGTTCTTTGACGCGTTCCATAAAGTATGTGGCATCTTCAGACCCTGCTGAAGCATTGTCTTCTTTTTCACAATGCTCCATTTCACCAGTATCTGAAGCGATGTGATACATTTTTTCTGCTAACGCTGGGGAACATTGACTACTAAGCGCATCTCCAACAGTTTCAATCTCGTAATCGACATTATACATAGTAGCGGCACCTTGAATGACCGCTTCTGCTTGGCTGCGTACAAACGTATTTATTTCTGAAGTTTCTCCCCGTGTTTCAATCGTCATCGTTGCCGTATCAGCGATAATATTACGCCCTGCGCCAGCATGAAGCTCGCCAACATTCATCCGTGTAGCTCCGTCAGAGTGTCGCGGGATTGCATATAAATTAATTGCGGCATTTGCAGCTGCTAGTAGAGCATTTTTTCCTTCTTCTGGTGAGCTCCCTGCGTGTGCAGCTGTACCTTTATAGGTGACATTTAATTTCGTAGTTGCAAGAAATCCATTGTTTGCTGCTACGAAATGGCCAAAAGGTACACCCGTTCCAATATGAGACGCGATAAAAATATCCACATCATCAACGACCCCTTTTTCAGTCATTGACTTTGCGCCACGTGTTCCTTCCTCAGCCGGTTGAAAAATAAGTTTAATCGTGCCGCATAATTCATCTTTTTGTTCCATCAATACTTTTGCAACTGTCAGCCCGATAGATGTATGTGCATCATGTCCGCATGCATGCATTTTATTATCTAGTGTAGAGCGAAAGCCCTTTTGCACCGGAACATGTGCATCTTCTGCACATTCATGAATATCTAATGCGTCCATGTCGAATCGATATGCAAGTGTAGGTCCTTTCTTTCCCGTATCAAGAGTTGCGACAATCCCTGTATATCCGTCTTTAAAATGTTCAACGAAATCAGGATGGGCACCATTTTCAATCGCCCACGCATAGTGAGCTTCCGTTTCCTCATTAGAAGGCTTCCCCATACAAGCATTTGGATCCATTACATCTATTCCAAGTTGTAATGAATAACCAAGTTTTGTTAATTCATGCGCGACGATGGAAGCAGTTCGCATTTCAAGAAATCCAGTTTCCGGATACATGTGCAAATCGCGACGGAAACGAATCATTTGCTCTTCTAACGTATGTTCTTCTGTTGTATGCATAACAATAATTCTCCTTTACTAATCGGTACTCATTTATTACGTATAAGTGTACACCCCTGTATACATTTGTCTAGATAAAGACTCATCGTAGAGGGTGGTTCTCCTAAAATACAAGGACAAATCAAAGTTGTATCTCCCAAAATACGAATAACATTCTAATGTAGCGAAATATATTTCCGAAGCGGATAATTCCACTTGTTACATTAGAATGTTCGTATGTGAGTTAACTTTTTATAAGAAAGGTGTAATTCCTGGGCCAAATGGAATTCCAACGAAAAAGAATATTAAAATGAGAATGATCCACGTAAGTAAAAATGCGAGTGTATACGGAATCATTAACGAAATTAACGAACCAAGTCCAGCTTTCTTGTCATATCTTTGCATAAACGATAAGACAACAACAAGATACGGAAATAGCGGTGTAATAATATTTGTAGACGAATCCGCTATTCGGTACGAAGCTTGGATAAACCCAGGATGGTATCCGAGTTTCATAAACATAGGAATAAACACAGGTGCTTCAAGTGCCCATTTTGCTGAACCTGATGTAATAAAGAAGTTCAAGCTGGCTGTGAGTAAAATGTATCCGATAATAAGCCCGATTCCTGTAAAGTTAATACTTGTTAAAAAGTCTGCTCCATTCACGGCAAGCCATGTTCCAATATTTGACCAAGAGAAGAACGCAATAAATTGAGAAATGGCAAAGATGAGTACAATATATCCAGACAAATCTTTAATCGATTCGGTCATATATTTACTAACATCTGAGCTCTTCTTAATGCTTCCAATCGTAATCCCGTATGTCACACCGATCGTTAAGAAAAAGAACAAAATAACCGGTACGATTCCTGATATGAATGGAGACGGGATAATCGTTCCACCTTCACCACGTAATGGGCTGTCAGGAAGGAAAATAACGACGGCTAACACCGTTAAGAATAACACTCCAGCGATCACCGCATTTCTAAATGCTTTATCCGCTTTTGGATGTTTTTCTTTCATGTCATGCTCCACTTCGTCCCCTTCATATGTTCCAAGACGTGGCTCTATCACCCTAGTTGTAATCAGTCCACCAACAATAGTTAATACAAACACAGATACTATACTGAAATACCAGTTATCAACAGGCGTAACGACAAAGTCAGGATCAAAGATTTGTGCAGCCTCTGTAGAGATTCCGGCCAAGAGTGCGTCCGTTCCAACCGGAATTAAGTTTGCTGTGAATCCAGCTCCTGTCGCTGCAAATCCTGCAACAAGTCCAGCAATAGGGTTTCTTCCAATTCGATAAAATACCATTGCAGCTAGTGGAGGAATCAAAACGTTCGCAGCATCTGATGCGATATTCCCCATAATACCAACGAAAATAACCGTATACGTAACAAGTGCAGGCGGTGATTTTAAAATAGTTCGTTGGATCGCATCATCTAAAAACCCAACTTTCTCTGTGAGACCAATCCCAAGCATCATTGCTAGAACAAGCCCGAGTGGTGCAAACCCTGTAAAGTTATCGAGCATTTCGGTTAAAATAAACTCGATCCCTTCATTAGATAATAAATTTTTGATTTCTAATGTTTCACCAGTTCCTGGGTGTTCAACACTTGCATTAAATAACGAGAAGATCACTGAAACAATAATGACACCACCAGCTAAAATGGCAAAGAGTAGAAACGGATCTGGCAGTCTATTTCCTAACGTTTCAATTCCGTTTAAGAAACGTTGAAATAAAGATTTCTTCTGTTTTTCTTTTGGCATTTTATATCCCCCACTTTATATAAATAGTTTAATCACTTTAATGAATTTCATAATACACATTTTACGCTATGTTCCTTCAACATGTAGTTTCGTTGAACCTTTCGAAACTATATGTTGTATTGATATAGCTGGGTTTGGTAATTATGAAATTCGCTCATTTAATTGAGAAGGTTGTACATGTGTAGGAATTGGATTTGTGTATGGATTTTTCGCAATAAACTTCTCAAACTCTTCATTAGCCTCTGTGACAATGGAAGGTTCGTTTAAAGCTTTTATCGCTGCAAGCGCCATAGAACCAGCTGCCCGAAACATTCCCTGATGTGCGAAAGTGCTTAACCCTTGTGTCGTCATTTGCCATGTATGAAGCGGTGTTCCAAGAGTTGAAGTTGCTGCTGATAATTGAGCTGTAGGAACGACCCAACTTACGTCAGCTACATCCGTAGATCCCATCAACATCCCATCAGAAGGAATATACGGCGAAATCTCATCAGATAAATACTTTCCTTCAAACTCAGAACCATCACCTTCATACCCAAATCCTCTAGAAACGTCTAAATAATTTTCTTTTTCATCCGGACGAAGTGACTCCCATATTTCTTTTGCAAATACTTTTTCTTCATTGGATGGAGTACCAGCTCCAATTTGTTCTAAACTTTCATATAAAACACGCTCAAGGGACCGATTAGGAATATAGTTCGAACATGCTTTATCAAATCGAATAGTAACTTCTGTTTCGGTCATTAAAGCTGCACCTTCTGCAATTTTGCAAACACGTTTATAAATATCGTCTACTTGTGAAACGAGAGGTGCACGGATTAAATACAATACTTCGGCATTTGCTTGGACGACGTTTGGCGAATGTCCACCCGTATTTGTGACAGCATAATGCATACGTGCTTCGGGAATGACATGCTCTCGTAGGTAATTCACTCCAGAGCTCATCAACTCTACCGCATCTAATGCACTTCTTCCTAAATGAGGGGAGATCGCTGCATGTGATGATGTACCTTTGAATTCAAAGTACACTTGGTAGTTCGCTAAACTAGATAAGCTCATAATCGTATTGGTAGGAGATGGATGCCAACAAAATGCGAGATCAAGGTGGTCAAACACACCTTCTCTCGTCATAAATGTTTTTCCAGAGCCACCTTCTTCACCAGGGCAACCAAAAAATTGAATCGTTCCTTCGAGATTATTTTTAATCAAATATTCTT
Organism: Caryophanales bacterium; assembly: GCA_026168805.1. GTDB lineage: Bacteria > Bacillota > Bacilli > Bacillales > Amphibacillaceae > CALAMD01. The sequence continues at coordinate 11,709 of JAPFDS010000056.1, forward strand.
TTGCTGCACAGGCAGCCGCAAAAGAACCAGTGCCTAATAAATTATGTCCACAGCCGTGACCATTTCCTTTATTTTCATGTAAGGGTTTTTGTTCCGTAGCTAGTGGTTCTTGTCCCAAACCAGCTAATGCGTCAAACTCACCTAAAAATCCAATGACAGGTGACCCACTTCCATACGTCGCTACGAAAGCGGTTTCAATATTGGCCGTATTTTTCTCAACTGTAAAGCCTGCCTTTTCACATGCATCTGCCATGTAAGATGACGATTTATATTCTTCAAAACGTGTCTCAGGATGGGTATATACAAATTTGCTTACATCCAGAAAGAAAGACTCTTGTTCTTCTAAATAGTCTTTGACGAATTGATGTAGTGTACTCATAATTAGCCTCCTATAATAATATGTACGTATAGAACATTTTTAAGTATTCTACCATAAAATTATTGTAATTAATAGAAGATACATAATAAAAAGAATATAGATTCTACTTGTGAATGAAATGTTGTTCCTTATACCCGTGAAAAGCTTATGATCAATGATTAGTTGAAATGAAGTGTGTATGAACGATATACTGTACATACGACATGTGTTGATGAATATTGTTTAAGGAATATGAAGAAACAGCATGTTTTACAAAGGGAGAGATGTTTTATGTACAAAAAGATATTATTAGGGATAGACGGTTCAAAAAACGCATTACGCGCGACGGACCATGCGATAAAATTAGCAAAGTTAACAGGGGCAAGAGTAGACCTAATTAATGTCATTGACTTTGATGAAGCAAGAAGTGAAATGATTCAAACGAGCGACTCAGAACTAGCTGAATTACGCAAACAAAGATATCAACCAGCTGTAGACCTACTTACAGAAAATGAAATTGAACATGAAGTGTTTGTTTTCTATAGTAATCCAGGTTTAGCGATTGTAGAACATGCAAATGACAACGATTACGATTTAGTCATTGTAGGTAGTCGTGGATTAAATACGATCCAAGAAATGTTTTTAGGTAGTGTGAGCCATAAAGTTATTCAAAAATCGAAATGTCCAGTTCTGACAGTGAAATAAATAGACGCCAGAAATACTAAGAAGTCATAAACAAGAGATTGTTTCTAGAAGTTAGAAACAATCTCTTGTTTTATGCATGAATCTTATATAAAGAGCAATAGAATGAAAGGTAATGTCATTGATACAAAGACAGCACTTAAAATCATCGTAACTGTACTGATAGCTCCTTGTTGTTGACTACTTTCCATCGCCTTTGTCACACCTATTACGTGAGAAGCGCATCCAAGACCGATACTTTTACTAGTGGGAGATGTGATTGAACTTGCATTAAATATAAATGCACTCATCATCGTGCCACCGACCCCAGCGATCATAACGAATACCGCTCCTAATGACTGAATACCTCCAATTGATTCGATGATGCTCACAGCAACAGGCGTAGTCACAGATTTCGGACTTATGGAATATAAAATATCGGCATTAAAATCAGCTAAAGACGCTAATCCAACTCCAGTTAGAATCCCTATTAAAGCACCTGTTATTGTGCCAACAAGGATTGGAACCGCAAGCTTCTTTAAGATCTTTCGATGTTCATATAATGGATAAGCTAATGCAACAACCCCAGGACCTAGTAAGTGATTTAACCATGAACCTCCAGTCATATATGTATCATAAGGTATGTGTAAAAACGATAATACAACAATAATGACGATTAAAGAGACAGTAATGGGTAATAAAAATGGAGATGGGAATTTTATGTACAGTTTTTTAGAAAGAATGTAAACAATAATTGTCCCAACGATCATGACTATTCCAATAAAAAAATCAGGTATCATATATGATCCTTCTTCCTACGTATAATCCATTGAGTAGAAAAACTAGTACTTATTAGTACCATTGCGGTACTTACAAGTACAATTAAAATGAGTAATAGACCCTTCCCCTTAAAAAATGAAAAGAAGTTCATGATGCCTACAGTTGCAGGTATGATAAATAAGACGAGGTGGCTTACCATCCAATTGGCACCTTCTTTAACCCACTTTTCATGTATCACATTTATAAGAAGGAATATAAATAAAAGGATCATCCCAATAATACTTCCAGGAATGGGCAACGTAAATGTCGATTGGATCCAACTCCCTATTAAATAAAAAACATATAAAAATAAAATTTGCGTAATAATTTTTAAACCTTTAAGCATACGTACACACCTCTATATATAATGTAAAGCGTAACTTTATAGTTTATCAAATATTTGTGTGAAAATGAACTTAAGTGATGTTATAAATACTGAATTCAGCTTTCATGTAGTTAAGGAATATTGAGTGAATCTATAGACGTATGAAATAGCGTTAAATACGTGTTGTGGAATATATAAAGTTGTAAAAACTAAATAATTAAAATCGATTGACAATTCTAACACATCGAGTTAATATATTTGAAAGCGAATACATATTTCACTTATAAATTAGAGCATATATATATTAAACTTAAATTAACGCAATATTCTTTTATAGTTGCGTTAATTACTTTTTAGGGGGTGAGGATACTAGGAAAGATCGATCAAAAGATTATTTGTTTTTACTACTTAGTTTTAAAATATGGGTTTATCTCATGTCTAAATGAAAGGATTGCGTAGTGAATAAACATAATGAAAATAAAGGGGGAGCATTATGCGTAAATGGTTAACCTTAATTTTAATCTCAGTAGTTTTAGTTTTAATGGCTTGTGGAGGAGGGGGAAGCGAGGAGGTCGATGCTGATCCGACAGTCGACCCTGAAGATGAACGTACACTAACAATTGCTGTTGGAACAGACATGATTAGTTTTGATATTCATAATCATACGAACACTTCAACCGAAGCAATACACGTGAATATGTTTGATTATTTAGTAAAAAGAAATAATGATACTGGTGAGATGGAGTCAGGTCTCGCGGAAACATTTGAACTAGTTGATGATACAACATGGGAGTTTGAACTTTTTGAAGGGGTTAAATTTCATAATGGTGATGAGCTCACTTCTGAAGATGTGAAATTCTCATTAGAGCGTGTAGCGCATGACTCTGAATTACTAGAGCATACAAACTATATGCAAATAGAAGAAGTAGAAATAATTGATGATTATACTTTTCGTATTCATACAGAAAATCCTGAACCAGCACTTTTAAATCGAATCTCTCGTATTGGATCAGGAATATTACCATCAGAATATATTGAAGAAAATGGCATGGATCACTTTTTAAAAGAACCAATTGGAACAGGACCATTTAAATTCGTAGAGTGGGAACGTGATAGTAAGATAGTGTTTGAAGTGTATGATGATTATTTTGATGGAAAGAACGAAGAGTGGGATGAAATTGTATTTCGAGTCATTCCTGAAAACTCAACTCGCGTGTCAGAGTTGTTGACAGGTGGGGTTGATATTGCTGTAAATATGCCACCAAGTGACTGGGACCGTATTAAAGAAACAGAAGGGGTTTCATTGGCTCAGGAAGATTCTAATAGAACACTTATGATTTTTGTGCGTGGGACGGAAGGTTATCCGACTGAGGATAGAAAGGTAAGGGAAGCCCTTGATCTTGCTATTAATAACGAAGCAATTGTTGAGAGTTTACTAGATGGATCTGGTACACCAACAATTACTCGAGTAGCACCAGGAAACTTTGGTTTTAATGAAGAGCTATATGACACATATAATTATGATGTCGAACGTGCAAAAGAATTGTTGGATGAAGCAGGCTATCCAGATGGATTTGAAATGACACTTCATTCACCAAGAGGAAGGTATTTACAAGATGCAGAGATATCAGAGATGGTTGCTGGAATGCTTTCAGAAATTGGCGTGACAGTTAATGTTGAATATATGGAATGGAGTAATTTTGTTGAAATGCGGTCTGCAGGAGAAAATGAAGATGCTTTCTTATTAGGACTAGGAAACTCAATGTTTGACGCAGCAAATGCACTGGATTGGTATGATTACGACCGCTTCGAAGGAACACTTGACTATTATAATGAAGAGATAGAAGATTTGTTGTTTGAAGCTTCACGAAATATGGATTTAGATGAACGTGATGCTCAGTATCAAAAAGCACAAGAATTACTAGCGGAAGATGCCGCAGCTATCGTTCTTCACCAAGAATCAATTAATATTGGAGTGAACGATCGAGTTGAATTTGTTCCAACTATGGATGAAATGATTTATGTCGAAAGTATTACAAGGAAATAAAATTATTGAGAGTGGATCATCCACTCTCAATAATTTTATCTATACAAGTTTATAAAGGAGGTATTTGAAGACATGGCTAGTTTCTTGGGAAGGCGTATATTACAAATCATTCCAGTATTACTTATTATTTCGTTCATCGTTTTTGTATTAGTTTTTGTTGCTGGTGACCCTGTTGTTCTCATGCTTCCAGAAGATGCTTCACAAGAGGAAGTCGAACTACTACGTGAATCATTAGGTTTAGATCGCCCATTCCTTGTACAGTACGGAAATTATGTATGGAATCTATTACAAGGTGATTTTGGAACTTCTTTTCGTTATGACGAACCGGCATTACAAGTTGTATTAGAGCGTTTTCCTGCAACATTGGAACTAGCACTGGCAGCAATTGTTGTAGCAATTGCTATAGCAATCCCTTTTGGTATTTGGTCAGCTACGAAAAGAAACAGTCCAATTGACTTAGTTGCAACAGGTGGTGCTGTGTTAGGGAAAGCGATGCCAAACTTTTGGTTAGGAATTATGCTTATCTTAATATTTTCTGTTACCTTAGGAATTTTCCCCGTTTCTGGGAGAGGAACATTCATGCACGTTGTGTTGCCTGCTATAACGTTGGGAACAGGTATTGCAGCTGAAATGACACGTTTGATTCGCTCAAATATGATTGAAGTACTTGGACAAGATTATGTTCGCACTGCAAAAAGCAAAGGATTAAGAACAGTAAATGTTGTTTATAAACACGCATTTAGAAATTCATTAATTCCTGTTATTACAATTATAGCTTTACAAACGTCCACATTGATCGGTGGCACGTTAATTACTGAAACTGTCTTTGCGTGGCCTGGTATTGGCCAGTTACTTATTCAAGCAGTACATACACGGGATATGTCAATCGTTCAGGCGAGTGTCATGATGATTGCGATTATCGTTATACTTATGAATTTGTTAGCAGATGTTTTATACCGATTGTTAGATCCACGTATCCGATATGATTAGGGGAGGTGTAAAAATGGAAGCAGAAGAGAGAGTAAAGGAACTAGAACCATCGGATTTTTCGATGCCAAAGAGGAGAACAATTCGTAATTGGTTTCGTTTATTATGGAGAAGTAAAACAGGGTTAGTTGGCTTTGTTATTGTTAGTTTAGTTACGCTTATAGCCATTTTTGCACCATTCTTGGCTCCGCATGACCCATTAGAAATAGATGCAATGAATGTTCATCAACCACCTTTTTGGTTAGAAGGTGGAAGCATGACTCATGCTTTAGGGACTGACCATGTAGGCCATGATATTTTAAGTAGAATTATCTATGGCGCACGCGTCTCTTTAATTGTTGGTGTTTTTTCAGTTGTATTGGCGGGGATAATTGGTGTTGTTGTAGGCCTTATTTCTGGATTTTACGGTGGATGGGTAGATTCGGTATTAATGCGATTGGTCGATTCATTTTTAGCTGTTCCGAATATATTATTTGCCCTAGTCATATTAGGAGTATTTGGTCCAAGTGTTATGACATTAATTTTTGTATTAGGTGTAACAAATTGGGTTCAATATGCACGACTCGTCAGGGGTGAAGTGCTTTCAATCAAAGAACAGGATTATGTGAGAGCGGCCCGATCCATCGGAGTGAAAAATAATAAACTGATGATTCAACATTTACTACCTAACGTCATATCCTCATTTATTGTAATATCTACGCTTAGCGTAGCTACCACGATTATTTTAGAGGCATCACTAAGTTTCTTAGGATTAGGAATACAACCTCCTACGATATCATGGGGAACAATCTTAAGTGACGGGCGCGACTATATTGCAACAAGCTGGTGGTTAGCGACATTTCCGGGGATTGCAATAACAATCACAGTTTTAGGAATTATTTTTCTCGGAGACTGGTTACGTGACGTGCTCGATCCACGAATAAAACAATAAATGAAACGGAGGATCAACATGGACCATTTGTTAGAGGTAAAGGATTTAAAAACGTATTTTCATACAGAACAAGGGGTTGTTCCAGCAGTTGATTCTGTCTCATTTAATGTTGATAAAGGTGAGACAGTAGCAATTGTTGGAGAATCTGGGTCAGGAAAAAGTGTAACATCATTATCGATTATGCAGTTAATTGAAGCACCTGGAAAAATAGAAGATGGTCAAATATTATTTGAAAATGAAGACATTGTCAAAATGTCCATGAGACAAATACGAGAAATGCGCGGAAATAAAATAGCGATGATTTTCCAAGAACCGCTAACCTCATTAAATCCTGTATTTACAATTGGAAATCAATTATGTGAGTCGATTATTTTACATCAAAAAGTAGGGAAGTCTACAGCAAAGAAGATTGCCATTGGAATGCTGGACCGAGTAGGAATCCCACAATCGGATCAAGTATTCTCTTCATTCCCACATGTACTAAGTGGAGGGATGCGACAAAGAGTAATGATTGCAATGGCTTTATCTTGTAACCCACAGTTACTCATTGCTGATGAACCAACGACAGCATTAGACGTATCTATCCAAGCACAAATATTACGCTTACTTAAAGAGCTTGTTCATGAATTTAATACGTCTATTTTACTGATTACTCATGATTTAGGTGTTGTTGCAGAAATGGCTGACCGGGTAGTCGTAATGTATGGAGGACAAATTGTCGAGGAAACGGATGTATTTACATTGTTCGAGGACCCAAAACATCCATATACCCAAGGACTAATTGCAAGTACTCCAAAGGTGCATGAAGAAAATGAAGAATTAGTATCCATACCTGGTACAGTTGCGCACCCATTAGCCTATCCGGCTGGCTGTCGATTTATGGATCGCTGTCCACATGCATTTGATAAGTGTTTGGAACCTCCTTCACTTCTTGAAATAGCAGAAGGACATGATGTACGTTGTTGGTTACACAATCCGTCTGTCCAAGATGATTCAAAGGGAGGGGAAAAAGATGTCAGAGCAAAAGAGACCTTTACTTGAGGTTAATGGCTTAACAAAGATATTTGATGTATCAACTGGTTTATTTAAAAAAGATGAGAAATATGTCCATGCAGTAAACGATGTCAGCTTTTATGTCGAAGAAGGCGAGACATTTGGTATTGTTGGCGAGTCTGGATGTGGCAAGACAACAACCGGAAACTTAGTCGTTCAATTACTAGAGAAAACAGAAGGAACAATTGTTTTTGATGGAGTTAATTTAGACGAATTATCCGTTAAAGAATTACGAGAAAAACGCAAAGAGTTTCAAATGGTTTTTCAAGATCCATTTTCATCATTAAACCCAAGAAAACGTGTGTTTGATATTATCGCAGAACCTTTACGAACGCATTTAAAAATATCAAAAAAGGATTTAGAAGAGCGCGTGTTTGACTTAATAAAAACTGTAGGACTGCACCGTTCTTATGCATATCGCTATCCTCATGAGTTTAGTGGTGGTCAGAGGCAGCGAATTGGAATTGCTCGTGCAATAGCTCTTAGACCAAAATTAGTTGTATGTGATGAACCAGTTTCGGCACTTGATGTATCCATTCAATCACAAATATTAAATTTATTGAAGCAACTTCAAGAAGAAATGAATTTAACATTTATTTTTATCGCTCACGGACTTCCTGCCGTACGATATATTAGTGATCGAGTGGCAGTGATGTATTTAGGAAAAATCGTAGAATGTGCGTCAAAAGAAGATTTATTTAATAATCCAAAGCATCCGTATACAGAAGGGTTATTGTCATCTATTCCTATTCCAGATCCACGAAAAAGAAAACTAGAGAATCAACGTATTTTAGAGGGGGACATTCCAAACGCAATGAATTTACCATCTGGATGTCATTTTCATCCAAGATGTCCATATGCGACGGAATTGTGTAAAGAAGAAGCGCCCGCGTATGAAGAGATTGCAGAAGGACATTCTGTAGCATGCCATTATCCATTAAGTGATGGAAAAGGTCTCATTAAATACGCATGATAAGGCTTTTAGTATTAAATTCACAATTATGGAGGTTAAAGTAAACATGTCCGAAGAAAAGAAACAATCGATGCTTACATTATTGGAAAAGCTCGTAAATATTGATAGTGGTTCCTATGATAAAGAAGGTGTAGATTGGGTAGGAGACGTTTTAAGAGAAGAGTATAAAACATTAGGATTTGAGATTGATGTACGTGAAAATCCTACTAACGGAAACAACTTAGTGATCCGTCATAAAGATGCAACGAGTCCTGAGATATTACTAGTCGCTCATATGGATACCGTATTTCCTAAAGGAACTGCTGCTAATCGACCATTTCATATAGAAGGGGAGCGTGCTTATGGCCCTGGTGTCATTGATATGAAGTCGAGTTTAGTAAGTTTGTTGTTTGCAGTACAATCCTTACAGGAGAAAAATGATGCAGCGTATAAAAATATAGAAATTATTCTCAATAGTGATGAAGAAATTGGCTCACCTACTTCCAAGGAATTGATTCAGGAGCGCTCTAAAGATAAAACGTATGCGTTAGTGATGGAACCCGCCCGAGCTAATGGAGCAATTGTGTCTTCAAGAAGAGGCGGCGGTGGTTATACACTTACGGTCACAGGGAAGGCCGCGCATTCTGGTGTTGCTCCTGAAGAAGGGGTGAGTGCAATTGAAGAACTTGCTCATAAGATTATTGAACTGGAAAAGCTAAATGATCATGAAAAAGGCATCTCTATTAATGTTGGAATCATCAAAGGTGGGGCAGCTACAAATATGATTCCTGATCAAGCTGTTGCCGAAATTGATGTGCGCATTACGTACCCTGAACAAGGTGGTCCTATCGAAGAACAGATTGAATCGATTTGTTCGACCAGTACGGTACCAGGTACAACATTGTCCTTAAGTGGTGGAATCAATCGACCTCCACTACATCTAAATGAACAAAGCAAAGAGCTTTTACTGACCGTTCAAGAGATTGGAAAGAAAATGGGACTTAATCTTGATCATGTGCATACAGGTGGCGGATCAGATGCTTCGTTTCCATCTGCATTAGGGGTAGCTACGATTGATGGATTGGGACCAGTTGGGGGAGAACTTCACAATGAAAAGGAATATTTAGAAATTCCTACGTTAACAGAGCGTTGTTCATTGTTAGAAAAGATCATATCAAATCTCTCTTAATGAATGTAATAAAATATAGTAAGGAGTGAACGAATCGTGAAAAAATCAGAATTATTAAAACAAGCAGAAGATATGAAAGACTGGCTTGTTGATGTGCGACGTGATTTTCATCAACATCCGGAACTTAGTACGAAAGAATTTCGGACACATGATAAAATTATCGAACATTTAACAGAGCTTGGGATTGAATATGAAGCAAATGTTGCTGACACTGGAGTTGTAGGAATTATTCATGGAACGAAAGAAGGGAAGACAGTTGCTTTAAGGGGAGATATTGATGCCCTTCCGATTACGGAGAAAAACGATGTTTCATATAAGTCCAAAAATGAAGGCGTCATGCACGCATGTGGACACGATGCACATACGACAATTGTTCTTGGGGCAGCAAAATATTTACAAGAACATCGCGACCAATTTGCTGGCACAGTAAAATTATTTTTCCAGCCTGCTGAAGAAACGATCGGCGGGGCAAAGCGAATGATTGAAGCAGGCGTGATGGAAAACCCTAAAGTGGATGCTGTTTTCGGCCTGCATGTAGACACATTTATTCCAACGGGACAAATCGGTGTACGGTATGGCCAAATGAATGCTTCAACAGATACCGTAACGTTGACCATTAAAGGAACAAATGCACATGGAGCTTATCCACAAAATGGAGTAGACTCCATCGTTGTCGCATCTCACGTCGTGCAAGCTCTTCAAACAATCGTTAGTAGAAATGTTGATCCGCGTGATTCAGCAGTTGTAACCCTCGGTGTCATTGAAGGTGGAACGCAGAGTAACATTATCGCGAAAGAAGTGAAAATTACTGGAACAGTACGCACATTAAGTAACGAAACGCGCGAACTTGTTCTTAAACGGATTGAGGATATTTTAGCCCACACGACGAAAACCTTTGGAGCAGATTATACATTCGAGCTTGATCCATATGGATATATTGCTCTCGCGAATACAGATGAAATCGTAGATATTGTTAAAGATTCCGCAGTAAATGTGTTAGGAAAAGAAAATGTATTTGAAGTTGAACAAGCAAGTCTTGGAGGCGAAGACTTTTCATTCTTTGCCGAAGCAGCTCCTAGCGCATTCTTTAGACTAGGTGCACGCAATGAAGAAAAAGGGATTATTCATGGAGGACATACGGAAAACTTTAATATAGATGAAGACGCTTTACCTGTGGGAGTAGCTATGCAAATTCAGAATGTGTTGACATTTTTGAATGACTAAAATGTATTAGAACAGCCGTGTCGCGATCGCATATAGGAGCATGAAAGCTTTCTGCATGTGTATCGCAACACGGTTATTTTATTGAAAAGGTCTATGGAAAATATGTTTGTTTCCACTCTTCAATCCATCCTTGATCAATCGGTCCATCTAAAATAGCATATGATGTCCAATTTCCAATACTCGTTAGCAAAAAGTCTTCGTATATAAATAATGAGGCTGGGTGTGATTTAGTATGATATATAGTAAAGTGAGCAATCAATTTACTATTTGTTTGGTGATTTTTACTTCGCCAGTGCTTCTTTACTGTATACTGACTTAAAAAATCCACAAGGTCCTTGGCTGCATCAACGTTTGTTGTCATAAAAGGGTTTAAATAATTATCTTCTCCAATGTTCGCATAATCTTGCGTAAACAACATAGAATCAAATTGATTTTCATCAAGTTGAATGATTGCATCGAAGGGTTTTTCTTTATGTGAAAAAAAGAAGGCTGTTCCGCGAAATAAAATAATCAGACACACTAAAATAATTACAATTACTTTCCCATTTCTCATAGTAAACTCCTTTTAAAAAGTATGATATCATTTGGATATTAGTATGCTATAGTTTACAAAAATAATAAGCAACGTTTCAACAAAGGAGGCGTGCCATTGGTTAAAAATAAAAAACTTCTTTATATATCAATCATCTTGCTCGTAATCGTCATGATCCTTAATTTCCCTTTTCCTAATAGATATCCTTTGATTGAAGCTAGAACAACTATTTTAAACATACCTATTCATACAGATGGTGGATTGCATATCGTAGGTATCGTTTCTGTTGTGCTTGTGTTGAGTGGTCTATTCATGCTATCGATATCACTGAAAAAATATGGTGGAAGAATGATGGTTGCTGCGATTGTAGCCTTATACATAGTGCCCTTGTCTTTAATATACTTGTACCAGTCTACTTTTGCACAAGGGATATATGCAATTTCGTATGATCATGATGAGAGCACGTGTACATTTGAGAAGGTTCAAGACGATACCATTAGTGGAAACTGTGCTCTTCAGTTTGAAAATCACAAGAATGAGGATATTGAATTTCAACTTGAATTCCAAGAGGATCGACCTTTTGAAGATGATCCACCAATGGTTGAGATGATGAATGAGGAAGCTCCTTATGAAATAACGATTGGTGCTAAACAAGCCAAAACAGTGTATGTTGATACGTTAATTGATGTGTCTCAAATGCCTCTACATATAGAAGGTGGTCAGGCATTCGGTGTAGATATTATCATTCGTTCAGATGATAAAGAACGAGAATTATAGTTCATTTAAATAAGAATGTCAGCCGCCAAAATAGGAGTGATTTAGGAACGAGTGGAAATACCTTGTTTCTAAAACCAACGAGTAGTGAATTGTCCCATTGAGCTGCCCAACCAATTTGTCTGGAAAGATTGATGACCTTTTTTGTCTTTTTCACACGGGTAGCATCGTATTGTTTAAAGGCGTCATTCATTGTAGGTGTATTCTTGATTGCTTCCATTAATTCATACGCATCTTCAATCGACTGGCCAGCACCTTGTCCCATATTTGGTGTTGTCGCGTGTGCTGCATCTCCTAGTAAGCAAATTCGATTATATACAAAGGTGTCTAACGGTTTAATGTCATAAATATCATGATGCAAGAAATAATCATCATATGTTTCACGAATCAGACGTTCAACGACAGGTGCATAAAAAGAAAAATAATCAGCCACATCCTCTTTTGAAAATCCCTCATAGACTGGATGATTTGCTTCTGAATTTATACATGCAAACCAGTACACATCTCCATTATGAAGCGGCGCCCAGCCAAACCTGCCTTTTTTGGACCAAGCTTCTGAAGAAATGTGAGGTGTGACGTCGTCTTTGTTTTTCGTAATCCCTCGCCAACACGTATATCCTGCATATCTTGGAAGACTATTTGGAACTAGTGTTTTTCGGAAGATTGAATTTATTCCATCTGCAGCAATGACGTAATCGAGCGTCTCTTTCGTGCCATCTGAAAAAATTAATTCTACGTGTTCATTGGATTGGTTAAAAGATTCTACTTTTTTATTAAAATGGAACGCGCGTGAATCAACAGCTGAAAATAAAGCCGCATGTAAATCCGCTCGCTCGATGGTGATATTTTCTTCGCCAAATCGTTTCTTCAGTAATGTGAAATCAATCGAGTTCATCACTTGAAATTTTCCATTTAAAAATCGTTGTTCTGTCAGAGGCATGGCAGATTTTAAAATATCACCAGCAACTCCTAGTTTTTGCAACGCGAGCATGACATTACTGCCGATTCCAATCCCTGCTCCAAGAGGTTTAAACGATCCAGCTCGTTCGTACACATGAGCTTTTATTCCTATTTTATGTAAGCCGACAGCAGTAGCAAGTCCGCCTATTCCTCCACCGATGATTGCAATGTTCATTGTTAGTCACCTCATTGTTTTGATAGATTTCAATAACACTAATTACGATGATTACTTAGGATGATCTTCATATAGTTCAAACTGTGCTGTGCTAGTTTGTGAGCACCGAGCTCTTCATACATAGAAATAGATTTTTTTAATGCAAATTCACCTTTATCAATATTTCCTAAACGTACATCAATATATGCTTGAGCCTGCATGTACCCAATGCGACCATACATGTCTTCCTCTGGAATGTCACTATTCTTTAAATACTTCATGAAAGTCTTACATTCTTCTTCATAAGCAAAATGAGGATCTTGTCCTCCAGTTAAATACGTAATGGTATTCAATAAAATGCGAATCAACACATTATGGAGTAAGGGAAGTTTTTTTATTGACTCGCTTTTGTTCACAATCAATTCAGTGAAAACAATCACTGACTCTGGTTCCAACAAAAATAATGTTGAATTATACAAAGACAATTCATAATATCCCCATACCTCAATGTCAAACAGATAGTTTGTTAATTGTTGGCTTGCTTCGTGATCTAATTGAGGCAAATCGAGTTCAATCATCGACCGATACACTTCGAGAAGTAGGGCGTTGCAATGAAAGGGAATATGATTTGTCCGTTGATAGTCCTCCAGTGCTTGTTTCTTAAGTCGATTGATGGTTGGGCCATCTCTTAGCACATATGCCTTTTGGGCTTGAGTAAAAAATTCTTCAATGGCATTGCTTTTTCCCGCGTTATGTAAAAAGTAAAATTCTTCATAGGTCACCATCATCCGGTCCAGTAATTGCACCATCACTGAAAAAGAAATATCTGAATCTCCGCGTTCAAATTTAGATAAAAATGAAATCGATACGATTCCGCTCGCTACTTGCTTTAATGTGTAGCCTTTATTTTTCCGAAATGTTCGGAACGTAGCTCCGTAGTTTCCCATCATTTTCACCTCCGCACGATTGTTAATTCCACTATATGACAATTTGGAAGGACTTGCGAATAATCTCTCTTACAATGAAGGTACAAAACATTTGAGGGAGAGATGACACATGAATAATCATTTTTTACTGACAAACGGACAGGTAATTGATGTGGAAAGTGGTACGGTTTCGACTGGAACGATTGAAATAAAAGACGGGATGATTAAACGAACGTATGAACAACATGAAAAGTACCCTAGTCAAGTAGAAAAAGTGGACGCACAAGGAAAATATATTATTCCAGGGCTCATTGATATGCATTGTCACATCCAGGAAACCTTTGCTCCGCATTTTGTTGCTGCAGGTGTGACGACTGTTCGTAATACGGCTGGTGATAGGGATGCGCTCAAACCTTTACTTGAAGCACCACTCGATGCACCGACACCAATGATGTATACATGTGACGCACTCATTGATGGGGAGCCAGGGCTTTGGGGTCCAACACAGCCGGGAAACTTTGTGACGGATGATCCTGAAGCAGCCCGAGCAGAAGTAAAAAGGCAAGCGGACATAGGTGCTACCTTTATTAAAGTATACTGTATGATTAAAAAAGATGTTTTGGAGGCTGTTGTTGACGAGGCTAAAAAACATCATTTAGAAGTTAGTTGTGATTTACTACATGCAAAAGATGTAGATGCACGTACGGCTGCAAAAATTGGAGTGACATGGTTTGAGCATGCTACCGGATTTGCCCAAAGTATATATCCAGGTTGGCATGTGCATGCAGATCAAAGCAAGTGGCTTCATATTAATTGGCAAGAACCAGATCAGGAAAAAATAGAGGAATTCTGTACAGAAATGCTCTCCTATAACGTAAAGCTTTGTCCAACTTTTATCGTTCAAGATCAAGCGGAAAGACTACCAAACTATTGGGATCCAAATAATAAGATTAGTACTTCATCTGAACAATTCTTTGAAGAACATTGGCAAGGTGTGTTGAAACATTCGGAAGCGGTGCACGACCAAACGGGCTTCTTGAACACATTTATCAAAAGAGTTGCGAAAACGTATGCTGACTTAGGTGGAACAGTTGTAGCAGGAAGTGACACACCAGCCCTTCCCGGCATATTTCCAGGAATGTCTTTGCACCGAGAATTAGAATTGTTTCTGGAAGCTGGATTCACACATTTAGAAGCTCTTCAAGCCGCAACGAATAAAGCGGCAGAATCGATTGCTTTAAAAGGAGTCGGTTCGGTTGAAAAAGGTTACGTAGCAAACCTGGTTATTCTGGACGATAACCCGCTGGAAAACATTTCGAATACGCAAAAGATCGCTCGCATTATCAAAGGTGGAAAGCTGTATAGACAAAGCGATATTTTATCTTTTGTGGAGGCGAATTAATAAAATATTCGAACGAAGCACAACTATGATGTATTATGAAAGAAACGAATACGTGTGGTGAGAGAGATGTTTCGCATTTTATTAATAGAAGATGATGAGAGTTTATTTAACGAAATACAAGAACGACTTGGGCAGTGGTCATTAGAGGTACACGGAATTGATGACTTTTCCCAAGTGATGGAATCATTTACGCGTGTACAGCCAGATCTCGTCATCATTGATATTCAACTGCCGAAGTTTGATGGATTTCATTGGTGCAGGATGATTCGAACCCATTCAAACGTGCCGATTATCTTTTTATCTTCCCGTGAACACCCGACAGACATGGTGATGGCGATGGAATTAGGAGCAGATGATTATGTACAAAAGCCGTTTCATTTTGAAGTGCTCATTGCTAAAATTCAAGCTGTGCTCAGACGTGTCTATAATTACAATACGGAACAAATAAGTTTGCAAACATGGAATGGTGCGACAGTCGATTATGGAAAAAACACTGTTACAAAAAATGAAGCGACAATCGAATTAACGAAAAATGAAATGTATATTTTACGTATTTTACTCGAGCAAAAACAATCCATTGTTTCCAGAAATGAATTAATTGAACGGCTTTGGGATGATGAACGGTTTGTTAGTGATAATACGTTAACCGTTAACGTAAATCGGTTGCGAAAAAAGTTAGCGGACGTGCATATGGGCCACTTGATTGAAACAAAAGTTGGTCAAGGATATATTGCGTTAGAAGAGGCTGGGATCAATGATTAAACGGTTCTTGATTGAACGACGTAGTTGGATTTTGCTTGTTCTCTTTATTCAAAGTTTATTTCTGTTCATCGCCTGGATTGATCCTGCCATTCCCATCGCATCCATTGCTTATATTGTATTTTTATCCCTCATTATTGTTATTGTTTTTCTTGTGATTCGGTTTTATAAAGAAACATCTTTTTATAGAACGCTTGAGGACAGTGATCACTCAGTCTATCAATTGGATAAAGAAGTGAAACGACCATTTGAGAAAATTGTGTATGAACATTTTCGTACACAAGAAAACGAATATGCTCTTGAAAAGCGTGAAAATCAATATTATTTGGAACAAGAAAAAGATGAATTAATGGCTTGGATCCATGAAGTAAAAACGCCATTAACGACAATAAAATTGATGGTCGATCGAGTAGACAATCGGATGCTTAAGCAACAACTCATGGTTGAATGGCTCCGGATTGATTTATTGCTCGATCAACAATTGCATCAAAAGAGAATCCCTTTTATCGAAAATGATTATTCGATTCAGAAGCTCAATCTTGAATCACTCATCAACAAAGAAATCAAACACCTGATGTCTTGGTGCATCCAAAAAGGAATTGGATTTGATCTCTCTATTCAAGCAAAGGATGTATATAGTGACGAAACATGGCTTCGATTTATCATTCGGCAAGTAGTGACGAATGCTGTTAAATATAGTGATGATGGTGATATTACGATTACAAGCAAATTGAAAAATGATCAACTGCAGCTCACGATTCAAGATGCTGGAAAAGGAATTGCAGCGAAAGACATTCCTCGTATTTTTGATAAAGGATTTACGTCAACATTGGAAACGAGAGATCAAGCAGCTACAGGTATGGGGTTATATTTAGTGAAAAAAGTAGCTGAACATTTACGAATTACGATTGATGTGCAGTCCGTATTACATGAAGGAACTACTGTGAAAATAATATTCCCAAAAAAGAATGAAGTTGTAGGGATGATGAGCATGTGACACGATTGTCACATGCTTTCGTTATTTGTTCGTTGAATCGAAGGACAATCCAACTAATAAATTTTACGATAGATATGTAGGAGGTACGAATATGTTACGTGCAAATAATATTCATAAAAGTTATGGGAGTCGAAAAAATAAACACTATGTTTTAAAAGGAATCGACCTCGATATTCAATCGGGTGAGTTTGTTGCGATTATGGGGGCTTCTGGTTCTGGGAAAACGACGCTGTTAAATGTCCTGTCTTCCATTGATCGTTTAGATGAAGGGTCGATACGAATAAACGACGAAGAGCTGACAGAGATGAATGATCAAACGCTAGCTGAATTTAGAAAGAATCATCTCGGCTTCATCTTTCAAGAGTATTATTTACTAGACACACTTACTGTAAAGGAAAATATTTTACTTCCTTTATCTGTACAACATATGTCTAAAAAGGTTGCTGAAGAGGCTTTTCAACGGATTGCAACCGAACTCAGTATTTTGGACGTTGCGTATAAATATCCAAATGAACTATCTGGTGGACAACAACAAAGGACATCTGCAGCAAGAGCAATGATTCACGAACCTGCCATCGTATTTGCAGACGAACCAACAGGAGCACTGGATTCCAAAGCTGCATCTGATTTATTGCAGCATATTCGAGTGTTACATGAGCAGAACAACTCGACAATTGTCATGGTTACCCATGACCCAGTCGTAGCGAGTTACTCATCGAGGGTTGTATTTATCAAAGATGGGCGCATATATGCACAGATGTATAAAGGTACTGAGGCAAGGGAGCAATATTTAACAGATATTTTAAAAACACAAGCTGTATTAAGCGGAGTACATTATGAAACATAAACAACTCATCTTTAAAAATGTAAAACGAAACATTCGTCATTACTTTGTATATATCTTTGCATTAACGTTTAGTGTGGCTCTGTATTTTACCTTTGTTACGCTGCAATATGACGTGTCATTAGAAGCATTGAATGATTTAGTAGAAGCCTCGTCTGTCATCCAAGTCGGTTCAATATTTCTCGTGTTCATTGTGCTTATTTTTCTCATGTATGCAAATAATTTATTTGTCCGTAGGCGTAGTAAGGAGCTTGGCATCTATCAACTCGTAGGAATGACAAAAAAGCAAATTTTTCGTTTACTTGTGAAAGAGAATATGCTGATCTTTGGTAGTTCTGTGCTCGCTGGTATATTTATCGGGTTTGCCTTTTCCAAATTACTCGTCATGATTTTATTTACGTTTATCCAAATTGAAACCATTACATCCCTGCATTTCTCAATGGAGGCATTCATTCAAACATTGCTAGTCTTTACTGGTATATTTTTCGTCATTTGTATGATGAATCATTTGTTCTTAAAACGTCAAAGTATCCTCCATTTATTTCAGAAAATGTCCACAAATGAACAGAAAGATCCACGGATTACTGTTTCGACAAGTATTCAAGCAGTGCTGGGAGTTGCCTGTATTGGGATTGGGTACTTTTTATCAACGAAGCTATTTAGTGGAGACTTCTCTGGATACGGAATCTTTTATGCGATGTTTGCGATTGTAGCCTTGATCAGTGTTGGAACGTATTTATTTTTTAGAGGTTCTATCGGGGTGCTGTTACAACTCATTCGAAAACAGAAAGACGGGCATGTATCGATTACGAACGTATTTTCCCTAACGACCATTTTATTTCGGATCAAGTCAAGTGCGCTCTTGTTAACGATTATTACTCTGTTATCGACATTAGCGATAACATTAACGTCGATTGCATACATTTCTTATCACTCTGCGGAAGAAAAGGTAAAGGAAATGATTCCTCACGATTTTTCTGTTTTCACAGATGAGGATGCCGAACAGTTTACAAATGCATTAACAAAACAACATATTTCTTATACAACGCATTATATTCCAGTTAGTCATGCATTTTTTGATATTAGAGAAGCACTTGTTCCTGGAACATATGACAATATCGATTTGAATGAACATCCGGAATTGCTTTTAAAAGTAATAGAAGATTCAAGCGGGAAGTTAGCAGAAGACGAAGTGATTTTAACAAAACCTGAAGATTTACTCGAACAAATGCTTGTATTCAAAGATAGTGGCCAAATTACTTTATGTAATAAAGGCAATGATGAAGACCTTGTATTGGTAGAGGTACAAAAAGAAAGTGTTCTGCCTTCACGCTTATCAGAAGGATTTCCTGTTGTGATTGTACATGAAGCACTGTTTGATCATATTCAATCCGAAGAGGCCCTTACGACTGAGAATGAATTTCCTTTATATATTGGTATTGATCTGAAAAGGAATAGTCACATGGAAGAGGCAAATAACATGTTTCATGCACTCGGCTTAAATAAGTGGAAGGGAATCTGGACGGGATTTGAATCTCAAGTAGATATACGCTCAGCGCACTTACAATCGATGGGGCTTCTGACCTTTATTACTGGGTTTTTAGGATTAACGTTTTTGCTTACTTCAGGATGTATCCTTTATTTCCGCCAAATGAATGAGAGTGATGAGGAAAAGAATCGCTTTGAAATCGTCCGAAAACTAGGATTTACCGAAGCGGAATTACTGAAAGGAATTCGATTGAAACAGTTGATGAATTTTGGAATACCTTTACTGATCGGTTTAATCAATAGTTATTTTGTCGTGCAATCCAGTTGGTTCATCTTCGGGAAAGAAATGTGGACCCCTATGGTTATTGTAATGGTGGTATATACAATGTTGTATTCAATTTTTTCGTTTTTATCTATTCAATATGATAAAAGGGTTATACGGGATTCGATGTAATCCCATATCAAACGAATATAGGAGAGAATGCTGTTGAGTAAAGAAAAAAAGCATACAGATTCACTCAAAAGATGGTTAATAATGTTTGTGATATTTTTAACAGGACAATTGATATTTATCTTGATTGATGGAACAATTTTTGAACCAAACGTAAATCATATAGGCAGCTTTGTAACAAATGCTATCGAGGGGAAGTTCGATTGGTTTACGCTATATCATAGTCCTTTTTTGAAGTTCGTATCGTTATTGTTTTTCATAATTGTAATTGGAACTGGTGTGAAAAACATTTTGGTTTATTTGTTTCATAATCGATCGTAATAGAGGGAGGCCGTTGAATGAAAAACACTTCAGTTATCGGAGTGGTTGTTGCAGTAGGCATCCTAATACTTTTAAAAGTATTAGGAGTTGGAAGTTCAATGATGCGAATTAGTGATCCATTATCAAATAACATTATATTGATTGGAGCTGTTATTGCTGCTGTTATTTTTGGTGTTGTCCAGTTGAAGAAAAATAATTAGTACTGTTCATAATATAAATTTTATTCATTGGTTTATTTACAAAAGGAGGGATAAACGGTGGAATACATTTTACAATTGAAAAACGTAAATAAATCGTATCGAAAAACTAGTTTTCATTTGAATCATATTTCCTTTTCGATTCCTTATGGGGCAATTGTTGGCTTTATCGGAGAGAATGGTGCGGGAAAAACAACGACGATGGGGACGATTATTGGAACCTTACAAAAAGATAGTGGATCAGTGCAATTATTTGGCGAAGAGGTAGAGCAAAAGAATGTCGCATTAAAAGAACAGATTGGTGTTGTGTTTGATGAAATGAATTTTGCAGGAAAACTTTCTGTGAAGCAGTTAAACAAAGTTTTTAAACGCATATATCACGTATGGAATGAACAGATGTTTTTTTCCTACGTTAAGCGATTTTCTTTGCCGCTGGATGAAGCGGTTGAAGGATTTTCTCGAGGGATGTCTATGAAGTTATCTCTTGCTGTAGCACTTTCGCATGATGCGAGACTTTTATTATTGGATGAAGCTACGGCAGGACTAGATCCAGTAGCGCGTGAAGATATCATCGAAGAGTTATCTACTGTTGTTGAAGATGGTACACATTCTATTTTACTATCGTCTCATATTACGAGTGATCTAGAAGCGATTGCGGATGAACTGATTTTTATTAAAGAAGGGGAAATAGTGTTGCAAGCGAGCACTAAAGATGTCCAAGAAACGTTTGGGATTATCCATTGTACAGAAGATGAGCTTCAACACTTACGTCCAGAAACAATCATCTGTACTCGGAAAAGGCATGATTTGTTGGAAGTATTAGTAACGGATACAGAAAAAGTGCCATCTACAATGAACATCATAAATCATACGTTAGACGATATTTCTGTCATGCTCATGAAAGGAGACTTACATTGAGTGGCTTGTTTCTAAATAACTATTACTCGATCCGAAAAAGTACTAGAACATCGATTGTATTAGCTTGTGCTGTTTTAATTATTCTCGTATTAACGAAAGAACCAATAGCGTTACGAGCAGCCTTGTTTTTACCTTTTTTATTAATTCCTGTGCAAGCTTTTGAAGTGTTAAAAACGGATGCTTTATCAGGATGGAATACATTTGAAGTGACCCTTCCCGTAACAAGAAGACAAATTGTGGCAAGCAAGTATGCGATTTTTATCTGCTTCGTAGCCATCTGTGTTCTCTTAATAGGGACTGTATTCTTCTTGACCCATATGTTTTACTATTCTGTGATCGATGCAACATTTTTTAATTTTGGCCTAAGAGGTTTTGGAATTGTATGTTGCTTAGCTGCATCTACATTTCCGTTAACCTTTAAACTAGGGACAGAAAAGTCAGATTCGATTATGATGATGAGCATTGGTTTTACGTTTGGACTGTTTTTTGGATTACTGTTAATTCTTTCAATGGTTTTAACGGATTCCCCACACTTTGACGAAGTGTTTTCGATGATCTTCGGGGGAGTAGCTGTAGTTTGTTTGCTTGTTTCTTATATCGTGTCTGTCTTTATTTATGATCGCAAAGAATTTTAACGGAAAAAATGAAGCGGCTGAAAAAGGCCGCTTCATTTTTATTCAAATTGTAAAGACATTTGTTGAATGGGAATGAGTGTATCGAATATGGATTCAACTTCTTTGAGAAAAGCTTCTCCATCTTTCAAAACAGGATCATCTGAAGAGAATTGTTTACCAATGAGCAATTCAGCGCTTTTCACATCTTTAAAACGAGTCAATGTTTTTTCTACATCAATATCTTTCATTTGATCATCAGATTTTTTCATATGATTCATTGAAATATCAAAATCATTAGGAATCATTTGTTTAAATTGTTCGATTTCCTTTAAGAACAACTCCGCCATTTCTTTCTTATGTGGCAGTTCGTAAATATAAGCTAGCCATACGAAGAGCCGATCATCCCATAACCCTACTTGGAAATGAGGAGTCATTTTATAGCCACGCTTGTTATGGCTGAATGCTACCCATGTATCATTTGGTGGGTTGACTGTTCTACGAGCGTGTCGTGCAATATGTATGTGCATTTCATTGCCTAGATGTGCTGCTAGGTAATCCACGAGCTCTTCTCCTAGTGCCTGAAATTTAGGTTGGATTCGTTCTTGAATAGCTTCCATCCGCCCATCTAATCCTTCAATTAAAAAAGAATCAAAATCTTTTTGCTCAAAGCCTGTGAAGTTCATTTTTAACACGTCCTTTCATAAAATAATTATACCATAAACCAACGTGTATCTTAGAGATTCTAATTGAAAACTCCCAATGTAGCTGGAAATTATCCAACTACATTGGGAGTTTTTATCCTTATAGATCAATCATAATCATTTACTTTTCCTCTAATTGAGTGAAGTCAATATCTCTTTGAGAGTTAATTTCACCAATTAATTGTGAGCTATGCTCATTTCCATCGGCATTATAGAGATACAGGTTGTTGTTTGGATCATTGTCATCAGGTTCACCAATTAAAGGTAGTTCTAAAAAGAGTGTTTCACTATCGATTCCATCGATAGTAGGTATTTTCACGGCGACACCTTCATGCCCATCTGGTAGTGTCACAATTACGATGCCACTAGGAACTTCGTCTACATCCGGGACACTCACACCATTTGGAAGGGCGAAAGCTATCCATTTTTCTTTAAACACATTTGAACTGGTATAATTTGTAAGTCCCACTTGTAAGTGTAGGATGTGGTAGCCATGCTCCTTATCATATTCAAAGCCATCTTTACTTTCACTGGCTGTCCCATGAATTTCTTTGAGATTTAAGTCTTCATCTTTTGTTACGTCATCATCCTGGACGATTTCTAAATCATCATCTGTTGCTTCTAATGCTTCATGATCTTCTTGTTCTTTACTCGTAGATTCGTCACCAGTAAACTTTCCAAAGTCCCCCGAATCCTTGTGATCATCGTCACTATCATCATCTTCACGTTCAGCTTCTTCTCGCTTCTTTCTTTCCTCTTCTTCTTTTTCTTTCCTTTTTTCTTCTTTTTCTCGTTCTTCAGCTTCTTGATCAGCTGAATCTTCGTCATCAGACTCTTCTATATTTTCTTCCTCATTTTCAGAAAGATTCACATCCTCTTCTTCGGCATCTTTATCGCCACATGCTGTAAGGATTAGTAAGAAAAAAATAAAAACAAATGACTGCTTCATAAACCGCTGCATATGCACCCTCCATCACTTTTTATCAGATTTTCGTTAATTTTACCACAACGGGTTGGAAAAATTGTCAAAAATTAGGAAATTGAGTCTTTAGTCTAATTTTAAAGAAAAGGTGATGTAGAAACTCCTAGGAGAATGGATTTCTGTTCAAAATGATGATATTTTGATACGATGAATGTACTAGAAATGCATAGAGAGTAACGGATGGGGGAAATAAAAGTGTTAGGCTCAATTTTTCAGGAATATTCATTGTTCGAAATTTGGGGGCCACTTTGGTTTGGATTAGCTCTTCTAATCGGTTATTTATATAAAAAATATATTATTCATTCGCCTGAGTATGACATAGGACCTAGGCATCTAAAATACTTTTACACAGGTCTAATCATGCTGTATATTTTGCAAGGTAGTCCATTTTCAATTATTGCAGATTATTATTTGTTTAGTGCGCTGATGGTACAAATGGCCTTAACTTCATTTGTTGTCATTCCATTACTCATTATTGGACTTCCTTTTAGATGGTTTAAAAAATATGCCTGGAATCATAAGTTACGTATGTTGATTAAAATTGCAGGTCACCCTTGGGTAACGCTTATTATTTTTAGTTCTTTATTTACCGTCTACTTTGTACCGTCTATTTTTAATGTGATTCATGTGCATACATTACTGTTAACAATCTATAAAATACTATTGTTTCTGTACGCCTTTTTTATGTGGTGGACTATTTTAAGTCCGGTACCTCGTTTGAACGAAGTAGGTCCACTTGCTAGAATTTTGTATGTGTTTTTAGCATCACTGGCACTAATGCCGATTGGCTTTTTCTTCTTACTCGTCCCGACGGCTCACTATCCGGTTTATCAAGCAGTAGCGGGGGAGATTTTCCCAGCGATTACGGCCGTGTATGACCAGCAGTTAGCCGGAGGTATTTTAAAGTTGATTCAACTCTCAAGTTTTTGCTTTGTGATGTTTAAAATTGTAAGGACTTGGGACTGGCGTGAGGAAGATGAAGGGTATGCGTACAATAAGAATGACCGGGTTGTACAGGGAATTGTTATTCGTATGGATGATAAAAAAGATTAATATAAACAAACATCGACGATATTTTCTCCACGCCACTACAACATGTAGCTGTAGTGGCGTGCTTTGTTACGGTAATATTAAATGAATACGTTTGTTTTCAGGAGGAATAAAATGATTGTTGTATATACAGATGGGGCCATGGATGGGGAAGGATGGAGCGGAATCGGCATTGTGATTCATTCGGAAAATAACGTTGAGAAGTACAAGTTACCTATTGGAAGAAAGAAGTTAAACCAAGAAGCGGAATTTGAAGCAGTCGTGAGAGCATTACGCATGTGTGAAGAAAGGTTTCCTGGAGAAATATTATCTTTTCGTTTAGACGCTCGTATAGTTGTTGATGTGATGGAGAAAAAATTTACAAAAAACAAAACATTCCAACCGTATGTAAAAGAAATACAACAATTATCTAATGCTTTTCCCCATATATTTGTCAAGTGGATTCCCCAAACAGACAACCAACAGGCTGATCAATTAGCAAAACAAGCGATTCATTTAAATGAGTCTTGAAAAAATAAGAGGTTCGAACAAAAGAATTTAAGTTCAGGGTGCTTTCGAGTAACTTAAACCTTTTGTTTGAACCTCTTTTGTAATAGAACATGTATTTCCCAGGAAATACTTGTCGCATTTCGTTTCATCGAAGATTCATACAAAAGTAATTGGGCGAGATATTACCTTTTATACTTACTGCGTTTCATTTTTTCTCGTAACTTTGCTTGTAAATCAGTTGCTTTTTCTGCCGTTGAAGCCGTTTTTTC
Source organism: Caryophanales bacterium (assembly GCA_026168805.1). Classification (GTDB taxonomy): domain Bacteria; phylum Bacillota; class Bacilli; order Bacillales; family Amphibacillaceae; genus CALAMD01. The sequence goes on from JAPFDS010000056.1 coordinate 37,103, forward strand.
GTGATCGATCGAGTCAATAAGAAACTTTCCATTGAGTTCTTTTATATGGAACCACGTTTGTTCCTGACTACCTGACGGAAGTTCATCTTTCGGCACGTGAATTTCTTTGTTGATTGACTCAATCAAAATGACTGCTATGTTATTATCAGAAAATCTGTCTAAAACACCTTTCATTTACTCTCCTCCTACGCATGCTTTTCCTTCGTCAATAATATCTTCTATCCGAGCAGGTCCAATTCCCTTAATTTTTGATAAGTCTTCAATCGAATCAAAGGGACGTAAATCGACTAATTCTTCTGCACGAGCAGGTCCAATATGTTTAATTTGTTCCAATTCCTCGATGGAAGCTTTGTTAATATCAATGCAAGAAGAACTAGAAGATTGTTTTGAATTCTCTTTTGGTTGATCTTCTTTTTTGGGTTTTTCTGATTTCGTATCTTCATCAGTAGAATCACCTGGGGTAATTTTCCCTTTAGATGATGTGGTTAGCTCGTACGTTGTTCCGTCAGTTGTAACAATGATTGTACCATGGACATCTGTGCCATATAAATCTACATCCGCATCTCGAATGGTATCAATCGCTTCTATATGTGGGTGCCCGTATGTATTACCGGTACCAGCGCTGTATATGGCAACTTCGGGTTGGACCGCTTGAATAAAGTCTGGATGTGTAGATGTTCTTGAACCATGATGGCCAAGTTGTAAAATGTGTGCTTTGATATCATCTGTGCGATCAATCATTTGTAATTCTTCATTTTGATAGGCATCTCCTGTGAACAATAGGGAAATGTCTCCGTACGTCATTTTTACGGAAATAGAGTCTTCGTTTAATGCTCCCGTCAGCGTACTTGGGTGCAATACTTCTATCCCTAGAGAGCCAACGTCAAATGTTTCACCAGCACGAGGTTCATAGTAATCCGCCTCACTTTCTAACACTGCTTCAGCAGCCTTTTGGTATGTACCGGATGATGCTGTATTTCCAGAAAACCATACTTCTTCTACAGAGAATTCATCCATAATTTGTGCCAATTGCCCAATGTGATCCGCATGGGGATGGCTAATAATAATAAGATCAATGAAGGATACTTCTTGTTCATGTAGATAGTTGACAACATCTTTCCGATTCCAATCCCCCACATCAAATAAGACTGTATACGGTTGATCGTTATGTACATATTGCAACAATGTGGCATCTGCTTGATTGGCATCGATATAATGAACGACTAAATCATCGGTAACATCCGCAGATTTGCTAGAAACTTCTTGGTCTTCAGATGATTGATCTGCCTGTTCCTCATCATTATCTGAAGTATCTTCTTCCGTCTCATCCGTATTTCTTACATCACTTTCCTCTTCTTCAACTTCCTCAGTAGCTTCTTTTTCTGTTGATTGCTCATTGTTCGTATCACTTGAACAACTCACACCAATGAGTAAAAAGGACGCTATGAAGAATAATAATATTCTTTTCATGTATGCATCTCCTAAACCATAGATTACTACCTTGTTAGATTATCAAAAAACAACTGAGACATCCATCAATATTATCTCCTACTTAGTTTGATCTCTCAGTTATAATAGTACTTCCTAGTAAATAAATCGCTGATTGAAATAAAATAGTATGATAATTGAAAAATAGTGTTCGGAACGTTAATGAAATTATTAAGAAGGTGCATGAAAGTCCATAAAACCATTTAACGTACGTCATAAAAATTCATTTATAGCAATGTGCATTCCTAGATGATCCATGTAAATATTGGCGTAGAGGTGCTGCTAAATGAAAATAGTTTCTCTTAAGTCACTCCCATTGTATTATGTTTTAGGTCTATTGATTATATGTATGAATATGCTCATAAATATAGATCCTAAGGAAAATCCTATTGATATGTGTTCCAATCACCAAACGGAGCAGAAGGGCCATATTGGACAACCTTTCTACGTGGAACATGTGACGACGAATCCTATTTTATTTCATATTTCTGAACCCATACGAATATCATTGAAAGTAAACGTTCCTCTAGAAGAAGCGAGCTTCTTTAACGATAAATGGATTTCTATATATACATTAGATGACTCTTCAGTTTGTTTTGCGCTAAATGATAAAACAACGAAGTTAATGAAAGAAAAGAGTGACTATTTGCATCATCAATTACAAAAAAGAATGTACGAATAGCTAAAGACCATACGCTACATTATGATGCCAACAATGAGTATAAACAATATACCGTATGAACTCTTACATCTGTCGTTGTCTATATGAAATTCATTCATATATGAAACAAAGGAGGAGAAAGATGCATTCAATTATTATTGGTGAGTTTATCGTCTATTTTATTGTTATTGTAGCCATTGGATATTTTACAAGTAGAAGTGCAACCTCACACTCCGATTTCTTACTCGGAGGAAAGAAACTTCCAGGTTGGGCACTTGCATTTTCCGAGCGAGCTACTGGTGAGTCCGCATGGTTGCTACTCGGGTTTACGGGCTTCGTATTTACGACAGGTCTTTCGGGGATTTGGGTAGCTGCTGGGATAGCTTCAGGTATTATCTTTGCGTGGCTTGTACTAGCACGTAGGTTTATGAAAGAGACGGATAAAAATAAAGTATTAACATTACCAGATTATTTAGCTTCCCAATTTGGTGAAAAAGCAAATATTATTCGCTGGATTGTGAGTATTCTTGTTGCTAGTTTCTTTATGTTTTATGTGGGAGCTCAATTTGCTGGCGCTGGAAAAGTATTTTTCACAACGTTTGAATTTAGTGAAACAACTGGTATTTTAATTGCGGCAATAGTCGTTGTTGCAATAGCCTTTTTCGGGGGATTTATTTCAGTTGTGTGGACAGATATGATACAAAGTCTTATGATGCTGATCACTTTAGTTGTTTTACCAATCGTCGCTTTAATATATATTCAAAATAATGACTTGTCCATTAGTACATCTTTAGGTATATTCGGTCAGAATCCTCGGTATTTTAATGCCGAGATGAATGATTGCTTTTAAAGCTAGACCATATGGATAATAAAAATCTCTTATATATGTTGTGTAAATATGGATTATTACATATACTATATGTATGAAAAATAAAAGTAGATTAACGCATGCTAGAACCTGTGTATATAATGTACATTATCATATCGTTTGGACTGTAAAATATCGAAGAAAGGTTTTAACGGAAGAAATAGAAAAATATTTAAATGATTTATTCCAAAATATTGCGAAGGATAAGGAGTTTGAGGTCATTATGATGGAGGTCGCTGAGCAGGACCACATACATGTTTTTGCTTCTGCTCACCCCAAAATCGCGCCGTCTTACATTGTGAAAATGCTAAAAGGAATTTCAGGAAGAAGATTGTTGATGGATTTTCCTGAAATTAAAGAAAAACTATGGAAAGGAAAGCTTTGGAACCCAAGTTTCTATCTCGAAACTGTTGGTTCTACATCAGAAGAATCGATGGAAAAGTATATTGAAAACCAAAATAAAGGGGGGTAATGTATCCGGTGAAAACCTACAAATTTAAACTCGAGCCAACTGAAGAACAAAAGGAAAAAATACTGCAAACAATCAATTTATGTAGATGGCTTTATAACAGTTGTTTGGAACAGAAAATATACGCTTACAAAACATACAACAAAACCATTTCCTACTATACACAGAAAAAAGAGCTTCCTGTTTTAAAAAAGGAAATACCTGCTTTTAAATCCGTTCACTCACAAGTGTTGCAAGATGTGGTGAAGCGTTTGGATAAGGCATATGACTCCTTTTTCACAAGACTCCAAAAAGGTGAAAAAGCCGGATTCCCACGTTTTCGTAGTAAAAATCGATACCATTCATTTGTTTACACACAAAGCGGTTTTAAATTGGAAGGAAGATTTATAAGACTGTCTAAAATTGGCAATGTTCGCGTCAAACAACATAGAAAATTAAAAGGAACCATAAAAACTTGTACAATCGTCCATAGAAATAATCGTTTTTATGTTTGCCTGTCGTGTGAAGTGCCTAAACGAACAAACGTATCCAAAACAAATAAATCAGTTGGTGTCGATGTCGGGATTTCCCATCTAGCCGTCACTTCAGATGGTGAATTTTTTGACAACCCAAAACATTTAAAATATGCCGAAAGGCGACTCAAACAACTACAACGTGCCGTTTCTAAAAAGAAAAAAGGTTCAAACAGAAGGAAAAAAGCTGTTATGCTACTTTCCAAATGGCATGAACATATTGCGAATAAGCGAAAAGATACAGCTCATAAAATTTCTCACACGTTGGTTAAAGAGTACGACTATATCGTTTTTGAAGATTTAAATATTCAGGGAATGGCCACAAACCGTAACCTTGCAAAAAGCATTGCTGATAGTGCGTGGAATCAATTGATACAATTTACTTCTTACAAAGCTGAAAACGCTGGTAAACAAGTGAAATGTGTCGATCCATATAACACAAGTCAGATGTGCTTTAACTGTAAAAAGATCGTTAAAAAGACACTCACACAAAGAGTGCATGAATGTCCTTGTGGGTATAAGGAACACCGAGATATTAATGCGGCTAAAAACATTCTGCACCTTGGGATGCAATAAATAGCTTACATAAAAATAATCAGGTGCGGAACGCGCCTTCGCGGAGAGTGCGGGATTGCCCGGCTCTATGAAACGAGAAACATCTTTGATGTATCCGATTTTTGGATGCTCGGTACTTCAGTGCCGAGAGGTTCACTAACAGCAGGAAGTGAATTTAATTCATGGATGGGTGGGACGACAGGATTTGCATTAGGTGTCTTATTCTTTAATAACTTTTCTTGGTTCTTTGGATATTTAGGGGGACAACCACAGATCAGTAGTCGTTTCATGGCATTGAAAAATGAAAAGGAAGCAAAACAGGGCATTACTGTTGCCATCATTTGGACAGTGCTTGCGTATGTAGGGGCATTTCTCATTGGTCTTACTGCAATAGCGATCTACAAGCAAGGTTCATTTGCAGATACAGAAACGGTCCTTCCGAATATGATTCTTGATTTAATGCCACCTTGGATAGCAGGTGTATTATTAGCAGGTATTTTAGCCGCGATTATAACAACAGCGAATTCGCAAATTATGGTTGTGACAAGTTCTGTTAGTGAAGATATCATCCACCGTACACTAGGAGTTAAACTAACGGATAAACAATTAGTTTCGCTTTCTAGAATCGTTATTCTTATCTCAGGAATCATTGGGGTAGTCATTGCCCTTACTTCCCAATCACTTGTATATTTAGTCGTTAGTTGGGCGTGGGCCGGTGTTGGAGGGACGTTATCACCTGCAATTTTAATGACGTTTTTCTGGAAACGATATTCAAGTGCGGGTGTGATCGCAACAGTGTTGTCAGGTTTTGTCTTTACAATATTGTGGATTAGTACTCCACTTGATAGCATGATTACGTCTAGATTTTCAACGTTTTTCATAGCAGGATTTTTTGGAATTGTGTTCAGCCTTTTAATTCCTGATAAAAAAGAAGAAAAAGCACAATAAAACAGATTTAACCAATTGTTACTAAATTGTTACAAAGATGTGTTGAAAAACTGAAGAAAAGGGTCGATTCATAGATTGAATATCCCATTCATGTTACAATAAAAATGATTTAATGCGTAAACATTGAAATATTCCTTATAGGAATCAATATCATATGATGTTTCAAAACTACTTCATCATGACATCTAGTTGGGTGAACGTTGCTAACTGATGTGAAGATCAGAGGGTAAAGAAATCGTATTATGATATTGTTTATAGATGTTCAACTTGTACATGAGGTGAATGGGATGGATAAAACAACGCGCATAGCGAGTAGTTCAGCGCAATCGACAGGCCAACTAATACGAATGTTTTTTCATGAATTGAAATTACTTACAAAAGGACTAGTCCTTTATGCAAATGTGTTACCGGTATTAGCTGGTTTTATGCTTGCACTTTATTTTACGAATACACCATTGAAATCAAGTATTGGTATATTTATAGTAACCATAATTGGAAGTACGCTTATTACAGCTGGTGCTCTCATTATTAATAATTGGTATGAAGTCGATTTAGACAAAGAAATGAAACGAACAAAAGAGAGGCCAACAGTAACCGGTACTTTCTCCATGAAAACTGTCTTATGGATGGGAATTGGAGCAACCGGATTAGGATTTGTATTTCTTGCGTTTACAACACTTGAAGCAGTCATTTATGGAATCCTAGGTTGGTTTACCTATGTTGTATTATACACATTTTGGTCGAAAAGAAGATATACGTTAAACACAATGATTGGAAGTGTCTCAGGAGCATTTACGCCACTTATTGGATGGGCGGCAATTACCTCTTCCTTCCACATTATTCCAATTGCATTATTTATGCTTTTATTTATTTGGCAAATCCCACATACATTTGCCATTGCCATGAGAAGACATGACGAGTATAAAGCGGCAGGCGTACCAATGCTTCCTGTTGTACATGGGTTTACTGTTACGAAAAGACAAACGCTCGTTTATATTTTATGTTTATTACCCATTCCGTTTTTCTTAACAGAAATAGGAATTTCCTTTGTAATTATTGCAACGATATTAAATATTGTGTGGGTGTTTGTTGCAGGTAAAGGGCTGATTGGTAAAAACGTCGACGATAAAAAGTGGGCAAATATAAACTTTATTTATTCATTAGCTTATTTGACCATTCTATTCTTTTATATGATTATCATCACTTTACCGATTTTTTAAAAACGTAAAAATGTCTCTATTCTCTTAGTGAGAATAGAGACGTTTTTTTATGACGCATTAACGAGCAGTAATACCCCCACTGAATGAAGTTTCACTTTATGTATTCGTACGCTTGCTTGGAGTAAACTTCACTTGCAACTTATGGGCGTAAGGAATGAATATCCCTATGAGCACTCCGGTTAATAAAGCATTTGCAATGGTGCCTATTCCAATCGCACCTCCAAAGATAAATGCAAGGGTTACGAGTAACACACCAATGAGAATTCGGGCTTTTGATATACTCCACCCTAGTTTTTCTACAATAATAAGCATGGAACGATCCATTGGGTTTGGAGCAATACGTGATTGTAAGTAAAGAGAGGTACCAATAGCAGTAAAAATGATACCTGCGATTAAGAAAACGGCTTTCATTGACCAAGTTGATGGCGTGATGCTAGGTTGCAGAACAAATAACCATACGTCAATTCCTATACCTGTTAAAATAGATGTAATAAAAGCCATCCATTCGGGCATTCTTTTTTCTGCAATACAATTTCCAATAAGCATTGCAGCGCCGACGATCACTTCCCAAGAACCAATGGTTAAGCCAAATGTACGAAACAGTCCAACTAGGAGTGCGTCATAAGGAGACGCACCTAATAAAGATTCGATACATAAAGCAATGCCTAAAGATAAAATGATAATTCCTACTATATAAAAATGAATTCCTATCCGAAAAATATACAACCATTCACTCCTCTAGCTGAACTGAGTGGATTTCATAAGTACTATAAATTCCACTCGAACTATATATAAATTTGATTTTACTATAAAGTTTATTGTTTAGATATTGTGCGGTCTATTAATGGAAGAGCAATACGAATGTTCATCTTTTTACCATTGTATGTATAGTCAACCGTTCCTTCATACTTCTGTACAAGGTTTTTAATAATCGTTGTACCTACTCCATGACCTGTTCCTTTTTTAGATGGATGCATTTTGTTAAATAGATGATTTACGATTGCGTCGGGTAGTGGATTTGTTGTATTTACAACTTCTACCTTATAAATGCCACTGACTCTTGAAGACGATAAGGATACATCTTTTTTCTCTGTTTCTTTAGCAGCTTCCATTGCATTTTCAAGGAGATTTCCTATGAGTTCAATTTGTTCATAGGGCTCTAATGGCATTTGTGACAAGGGCTGATCGAGCCGAGTTCCAAATGTAATGTCATGTTCACATGCAAATGTTTGGAACGTAAGTAAGATGGAAGCGATATGTCCTTGTTCGCCTTTAATGTTTTTGTTCACTCGTTTATAATTCGGTAAAAGTTGGTCCATATAGAGAGAAGCCTCGCTAGCTTCGTCTTTGTCTAGTAAATAATCAAGCACATGGATATGTTTCATATAATCATGACGCTGAGCGCTGACTTGTGAAAATGCGTCATTAAACTGACCGATTTCCTCGTTTACAGATGTCATTTGTGTCTTTTGTTGGAATGATTTGAATATGAAAGAAAATGTCATGTACAGCTGCAGTGCGGCAATCAGCCAGATGCTAATATGTATGATTAATGAATCTGTTGATAGTGCTATGATAATGCACAAAGTAACAAGAACAAAGGTACTTACGATTACATTTTTTTGATCGACTTGTAAACTACCCATTCTTCGATGCACTTGATATCCTACGAAAGCACAAATGAAAAGTAGGATAATCATACTTCCAATCGAAAAAGTCGTTGGAAACTGTACGATGAAAGTGACAAATAGAATCGTTAACCAACAAAATAATAGAACAAGAAAAAGCGATATACGCATATAAATCTTCCTTTTATAAAGGCATAGAATAAGATAAACCTATAATAACTTATGTTGCAAGACACTCATTTTTTCTTTTGTAATGACAGCTGTTTTCTCTGTATTATGAAAGTACACGAGATACGAATGCTTTGTATAAGGTGAAAAACGTTTAATGTGGGTTGTTTGAATAATAAATCCTCGATGCGAACGTAAAAAAGCCCGATCACTTAATGAATTTTCTAACTGTGCGAGTGATTGATACGTTGTATAATCTCCTTTGTTCGTGACAATTGTAGTTGATCTGCCTGTACGCTCAATAAAAAGGATATCTTTCTTTTGTATCATATGTACATCCCCTTTATATTCAAGTAAAAGGATGTCTGATTTGTTCTGTACATGATTTATGCGATATCTTTCTATAGCGCGCATAAAACGATCTGTTGAGTATGGTTTTAAAATATAATCTAATACTTCTAGGTCAAATGCATGTACTGCATAAACGCTATGTGCGGTCACGAAGATTACTTGAATATCGAGCCCATTTCTATAAATGAAATCAGCGAGCTCATATCCTGATAGATCTGGCATTTCGATATCTGTGATAAACAAATCAATCGGACGTTTATTCAAGTACTCCAAGGCAGTCTCAGCATTTGTCGTTGAGAACTCAACACGTACATCATCTATTTGTTGAACTATCGATTCAACTTTTTCTAAGTCATACGGCCGATCATCGACCAATCCAATGCGAATCATAATTCTCCCACTCTATTAAAGTATTTGTTCTAGTATTTCCATGATACATCATCAGCGCTTGTTTATCATCTGAATGAATTTCATAATTACCAAAACAGCTAAGAAACTACATGTTGAAGTTTCTTAGCAAAAAAATATGGATTATGAAATACATTAATCTAGTAAAAAAATCATCCATGTAGATTCACCCAACCGGTTCATGACATCAATCAGACTCTTTGTGACATGACGGCAGACAGATGTATGCAAACATCGTATGATAATACGTAAAGAAAACTAAAACGAAAGGGTGATTATATGATTCACGTCAAAGATGTCACAAGAAGATTTAAAGATAAAAAAGAAACGATTGAAGCGGTGAAGTCGGTTTCTTTTCATATAAACAAAGGCGAGGTTGTCGGTTTACTTGGTGAAAATGGAGCTGGTAAAACGACGTTGCTACGAATGATTTCGTCGATTCTAGAACCAACAGAAGGAACGATAGAAATTGATGGTCAGCGTATTGATCAACATGGAATGGATATCAAAAGAAAAATTGGCGTATTGTTTGGTAGTGAAACAGGACTGTATGATCGTTTAACGGCACGTGAGAATTTAACGTACTTTGCTCGATTGTATAACATCAATAAACAAGAGACGAAAGGTCGAATTGAAGAATTGGCAAAGAGATTCGGTATGACTGATTATTTGGACCGAAAATTACAAGGATTTTCGAAAGGGATGCGCCAAAAGGTGGCCATCGCTCGAACGCTGATCCATGATCCAGATGTGATCTTGTTTGATGAACCAACAACTGGGCTAGACATCACTTCTGCGAATCTATTTAGAGAACTGATCCATCAATTGAGTCAAGAAGGGAAAACAATTATTTTTTCGAGTCATATTATGGAGGAAGTTCAACAGCTATGTGAATCCATATTAATGATTCATAAAGGTGAGCTCGTGTATGAAGGGTTATTAGAAGACTTATACAAAGAAGAAGAAACGGATAATTTAAATTATATATTCATGTCCCGTCTCGTTAGGGGGAAAGAACATGTTTAGGCACGTATATGCCAAAGAAATGATTGATGCGTTTAGAGATAAAAAAACACTCTTTTTAAGTGTTATTATTCCAATTTTGTTTACGATTGGTATAGGTTTGTTTATGGATAATGTGTTACTCGCAGATACGCCTGAAAAACCCGTCGATATTGCTATAAATACAACAGCTGATCCAGAAGTAGTTAATTGGCTAGAGTCGGTTGAAATAGTGAATGTAAAACTTTTGGATGATCCCCTTCATGCAAGCAAAGAAGGAGATTTCCTTATATCAGTGGAAATAGATTCTAAATTTACCCAAGCGGTAGAAGAAGGTCATATGCCAGTAATTTCGATATATGCAGATCCTTCAAGTTCACGGGCAGACGCTGCTGTAAATGAGATCATGAATATGTTAACGATGAAACAATCAGAAATGGTTGCCATTGAATTAGAAGCAGCAGATTTGACTGCAGATGTATTACAACCATTTGATGTAGAAATGAGCACACTTACTGGATCGGACGATGGGTTGTCTAAATATATGATTACCATCATTGCTCAGCTTGTCATTGTCATAGCGGTCATGATGGGTGGGCTCCCAGCATCTAGTGATTTATTTGCGGGGGAAAAAGAGCGAAATACGATGGAAGCACTCATTATGACACCTGTGAACAGAATTCATATTCTTTTAGGAAAATGGCTTACAATTGCGACACTTGGCATTATGAGTGGAGTATTTTCTGTCATCACCCTTGTTGGTTTTGTACAGTTATTCACGACGAATATGAAAGAGGCGCTTGATTTATCAAATAATGTATTTTATTTTACGAGCAGCTTAACGGTTGGTATTATTGTTTTTGCGTTACTCGTCTCAGCTCTGGAAATGATCATAAGTATGGTGGCAAACACGATGAAAGAAGCACAAAATTACGTGTCGCCAATCATATTTTTAGCGATGATCCCGTACTTTATTTTAATTGATGTCTCACCACATGAGTTTACCAATACGTACTTTATGATTCCGTTTATGAATATCTACGCGCTTATCAAACAGCTGATCTATGGTATTTATGATTTGACGAGTATTTTACTCGTTGTAGGAAGCTCGACCGTATTCATTCTGATTGCTCTCGGAATAGGTATGATCATGTTTTCAAAAAGTAAATGGGTTCTTGGAAAATCTTCTTAAAAAACAGAGGTTTAGACAAATCAAAGTTGTATCTCCCAAAATACGAATAACATTCTAATTTAGCGTAGGAAATATACGTAGACTCCCGCGGGTCGGCTTAGTACATCACGTCCTGTGATGCCGCCGACACTAGCACGTCCTATGCGTCGGAGCAAAGGCATAGGCAAGACCCTGCCCCGGCAAGGGGTATGTCGACGTTGGCCGCAAAGGTCGGGTTTAGTCGACCTTCCTTAACACGAGGAGGCTTGCCAGCCACCCGCAGGAAAGCGAAGTATATTTCCGAAGCGGGTAACTCCACTTGTTACATTAGAATGTTCGTATTTGAGATCACTTTAAATCTTTTGTCCCAACCTCTGTTTGACTATTAAACGGTTCTGCGCGTTCTTGAAAGTAGGAATATGACAAGCATAATGGTTAACATAATAATTCCGCTGACAAGGAATGGTTTCCCAATCGTCTCTGAAGCTGCTCCTGAAATGAATGAACCTGCAACCGCTCCTAAAGAGAAAAATGCGTAGAAAATTCCATATGCTTTTCCACGATCTACTTCAGCTGATGCATCAGCGACAATTTTATTCATGGACGGGAAAATAAGTGCAAATCCAAAACCATAAATAATCATTGAAATTAAACTGAAACTAAAGCTTGTAAAGAAGCTCAAAATAAATTGTGAAATACTAATGGCAATAACTCCAATCATAATTAAGTTGATTGCCGGATACTTATCATACACCCGATTAATCGGAGTTAAGAATACAATTAACGCAACAATTCCAAACACACTTAGCAACATTCCAGTAGTTTCTGAAGACATTCCAATGTCTTCTACTTGTAATGGGAGTGCGAATGCGAGTGTTCCGTTACTCACCATAAGTGCAAAGGCAGAAATGGACGCCTGCAAAACGAGCGGGTGTTTAATTAATGGGATAAATTCTTGAATGTCTAATTTTCTTCGTTCAGGCACCTTGTAAGTTTCTTTTAAAAAGAAAATGACAAAAAAAGTTGTGACAACAAACAATCCAGCAACGAATAAAAATACTGCTTCCGTAGAAGCTTTACTTGCCATAATTCCCCCGAACGCTGGACCAACAATTGCTGAAATACCAATACTAGCTCCGGTAAATGCCATTGATTTTCCTCGGGTACGACTAGCGGTTAAATCACTCACATACGCAAATGCTGCAGGAATTAAAATACCACCAGCGAGCCCGTGTATGAAGCGGAAGAATAATAGCTGTTCTCCAGTTTGTGCAACAGGATAGAAAAATAATATAACCGCTACTCCAGCCATTCCGATGAGTAACATTTTTTTTCTACCAAATTGATCAATCCAATGACCACCGACAATATTTCCTAGCATGTTGGAAAAAGAGTAAATAGCGACGATGGCTCCAGTTAGTAAGTGGGAGGAACCAAGCGATATCGCATATGGTGTGATGATCGGGAGTTGAACAAATGTATCTAAAAATGCAACAACAATAATGATGTATAAAAAGCGTTTCATTCTCACTCGACCTTTCTCTCTATATTACTACGTACAAGTATACATGTACCAATATTCAATTGCACTTAGGAACTCCTTATAAAAATGGTATTGTTACACTTTAGTGAAATCCATCTACTTGCATTATAATAGCGGGAAATTTATACTAATAATATATCGTTTTCATTTTTCGTGTACATAGTATTCATTTTATAAATGTACGTAGCGACTAATGATGCATATGAAAATGCAAACGTTTTAATGCGTGATAAAACGTACATTTATCTTATTGAAGGGGAGAATAAACCAATGAGTAAACAAGTATCAATTGTTTTTGAACAAGATGTAACAGATCAGCAAGTGAAAGAGTATGTGGAACAACATTCAGGGGACTTTACAGAAGTTTTAAATAACGGAAAAGCAGAAGTGGTTGTAAAAAACGTAAAAGAATCAAAACAAACAGCTGAAAAGGTGCGTATGGTTGCTGGTGCAATTTCACGTAATTTACGTAAGCAAAAAGTAGAAGAAGCGCAGATTGATGGAGGAGCTTTAACAAAAGCCTTTTCATCGGTGCATAAAGATACTGTAGTTACAGCGTTTGTAGAAGGATGGCACCTAGGGGCGTATGAATTCCTCGCACACAAGACAAAAGGAGAAGCATTTACTACAAAACTTGCATTTTCTGATGAAGATACAGTTAAAGGACAAGTAGAACTCGGTGAAGCTCGTGCAGAGGCAACAGCATTCTCACGTGATCTTGTAAATGAAATTCCTAGTGTGTTACATCCGGAATCATTCCCAGTTATTTTACAAGATGCTTTTGCAGATACAGATGTAGAAGTAACTGTATATGATAAAGAAAAGATTGAAAAAGAAAACATGCAAGGAATGCTTGCTGTCGGACGCGGAAGCATGCATGAACCACGCTTCGTAGAGATGTCTTATCAAGGAGACCCTTCTAAACCACTCGTTGCACTTGTTGGTAAAGGAGTTACATTTGACACAGGTGGAATTAGTTTGAAGCTATCACGTGACATGAGTGATATGCGCATGGATATGGGTGGAGCAGGAGCTGTTGCAGGTGCAATGAAGCTACTCGCTGAAACGAAAGCAAAAGTAAACGTTGTTGCACTTATTTCCATTGTTGAAAACATGCCTGATGCACATGCACTCATCCCTGGAGATGTGATTCGTTATAAAAACGGACATACGGTTCAAGTGGGGAACACAGATGCGGAAGGTCGTCTCGTGTTAGCTGATGGTCTCATTCGTGCAGGCGAATTAAACGCGGAGTATATTGTAAACATTGCAACGTTAACGGGTGCAGTCGTCGCTGCGCTAGGATCAGATCTTGCGGGAGTATTTGGTGATGAAGAATTATCCAACGAAATGCGCTCACTTGGAAACGAAAACGGTGACCGTGTATGGCCGATGCCACTCGTTGATGCATATGACAGCTATTTAGATAGTGATTATGCAGACTTCAGTAATATAAGTAATAAAGGCGAAGCTGGTTCCATTACAGCAGGGCTATTCTTACGTCGTTTTGTTCCAGAAAATAGTAAATGGCTTCATGTGGATATGGCAGGAAGAATGGATTCTGCTGAAAAAGGCTATTATGCTAAAAGTGCATCCGGATTTGGAGCGCGTTTACTTGCAGACTATACCGAGCACGTGTCTAAGTAACGTGTAATAGATAGATCAATACCCTTCACTTTGCATGTGAAGGGTATTTATATGGACATTTTGATTGGAAAAAGCCTTAAAGTATTGGTATACTACAATTTATATAGGAAAGCATTTATTTTTGCAAACGATTGTGCAATAGTGAGCATACTACATAACAATGACCTTTAAGGAGCTAACACAATGATGAATAATGATCTAACATTGCATACAGATAAGTATCAAATTAATATGATGTATGCATACTGGAAAAATAATACCCATAAAAAACGTGCCGTATTTGAAGCATACTTTCGAAAAAATCCTTTTAAAAATGGATATACCGTTTTTGCAGGATTAGAACGAATTGTTAAATATGTAAATCAACTAAAATTTTCAGAAGACGACCTTGCATATTTAGCCATGCAAGAAGAAAACTATGATAAAGAGTTTATCGAAGAGTTGCGTGATTTCTCCTTTAAAGGGGATATATATGCCGTTCAAGAAGGGGAAATTGTTTTTCCAAATGAGCCACTTATTCGGGTAGAGGCAACTATTTTTGAAGCGCAACTCATTGAAACCGCTCTATTAAACTTCATGAATTACCAAACACTCATTGCAACGAAAGCGAGTCGGATTACGCAAGTGACAGGAGAAGATGAAGTGGTGGAATTCGGTTCAAGAAGGGCGCAAGAATCGAGTGCGGCTGTTTGGGGAGCTCGAGCAGCATATATTGCTGGTTTCACGGGCACTTCTAATATGCTTGCTGGAAAATGGTTTCACATTCCTACGAAAGGAACAAACGCCCATTCATGGATTCAAAATCATGATACAGAATATGAAGCGTTTGAACAGTTTGTCCGTGCTTTACCCAATCAGGCAATCTTACTGGTCGACACATATGACACTTTACAATCAGGCATTCCAAATGCGATTAAAATAGGAAAAGAGCTTGAAAAACAAGGGAAACAATTAAAGGCAGTTCGATTGGATAGCGGAGACTTAGCACGCTTATCCATTGAAGGAAGAAAAATGCTCGATGAAGCAGGAATGGATCATGTGAAAATCATGGCTTCGAGTGATTTAGATGAGGAAGTAATCCTTCATTTAAAGATGCAAAATGCCCAAATAGACTCCTGGGGAATTGGTACGAAGTTAATCACTGGATCTGATTGTCCAGCACTAGGGGGCGTATACAAGCTCGTTGCCCGGGAAAAAGAAGGCGGATATGAACCGGTGATTAAACTATCAGAAGATGTTGTAAAAATCACCACTCCTGGAGCAAAAACATTGTACCGAATTATCAATAATGACACGAACAAGTCTGAAGGAGACTATTTAGCTTTTGAGGACGAAGTGGTAGATGACCAACCACTTAAAATGTTTGATCCTATTTTTCCTCATAAATTTAAATTTGTCGACAATTATACAGCGATAAATTTAATGAAACCAATTTTTCAAAATGGAGAACTAGTATACGACCTACCATCCATCGATGACATTCGAACGTATCATAAACAACAAATTAAAGCTATTTGGCCAGAAACATTACGCTTACTGAATCCGCAAACCTATTTTGTAGATTTAAGTGAACGTGTGTGGCAAATGAAACAAGATTTAATCGTTAAACATTCATAATATAGTATTCCGTTATAAGCCTTATTCTTGAGGGGGCGCTGACCCTTTATGAATAAGGCTTTTTCATGTTCAATAATCTATTTTAGAAAAATAATTGACAACTATAATACTTAATTTGACTATCATAGTTGTCAAAATGACAAACATCATGTATAGTTTTAATCATAGTAAGTTAAAGGGGGCCATTTAGTATGAAAAGCCGCTTAAAAGAGTTGAGAGCACGGGAAGGATATAATCAAACAGAACTGGCTAAATTAGCAAAAGTATCACGACAAACGATTAGTTTAATTGAACGAGAAGAATACATGCCGTCGATTTTAATTGCCGTTCGGATTGCACGTATTTTTAATGAACAAGTAGAAGATGTTTTTATTTTTGAGGAGGGTGAATTATAAATGAAACTACTTACGAAATTTATTATGGGTGGAATTATTGGCTTTATTGGTGCCTATGCACTTTTATATTTTAGGGATGCACGTACTTCTGAATCGATGTTCGCTTATGGTGGTTTAGCTTTAATTGTTCTGTTGCTTATTTGGTCTGTTTATTTATATGTATCAACGAAAAAATTGCACTTTACTTCTTATACTGGAGATGAAGAGGATGAAGCGGATGAGAAAAAATATAAAAAATCGAGTGATTTCTCTACAAGTTCTTACTCTGCTCTTGTCGTATCGATGATTCTCTTAGCTTTCACACTCATTCAAGAGATGTCTGTTTATCTAGTTGTGACTTCGATTGTCCTAGTGATTGTAAGCTTATTTCTATCTACTGGAATGAATCCAGCAGCCAAATTTTTGTATGCAGATCGAGAATTTCCAAAAGCAGATGGATCAACATCGAGTGATGCATATGCGGATGAGTTTCTCCATGCGGCTGATGAAGGGGAGCGAGCAATTATTTTACAAGGCTTATACAAGTCGCATAATTTAATGAATACTTTGCTCGTCATTGCAATGATGCTGGCAACGACTTATTCAATCTTACAAGATCCTTCACAAATGTTTTCAGTCATTATGATAGGAGTCGTTCTCATTGCGGGAAATCTTAAATATCAACTGAGCATTCGAAATAAATAAGCATTAAAAAAGCCTTATGTAAGCGAGTAGTCTTACATAAGGCTTCTCTATTCTAATTAAACAAATAAGATTCCAATTCGAGCGGTTCGATATATTTTCCGTCAGCATATAATCGCATGTTTCCACCAGAAATTTCATCGATTAACATGAGTTCGCCTGTCTCTTGATCCAGTCCAAACTCAAGTTTGATATCATACAATTCAAGGCCATGTTTTAAGCAAGCTTCATGCACAACAGCGGTGACTTTTTTTGTTAAATCAATCATTTTTTCATAAACACTTTCGGTAATAATATTTAGTGCGATGAGTGTTTCTTTTGAAATAGGTGGATCATTGCGCTCATCGTCTTTAATCGTTACTTCTGAAATTGCTGGAAGAAGTTCGCCTTCCTTACAGTAAGCACCATATCTGCGGTAAAAGCTACCAACAGCCCTATACCGGCAAATCACCTCAAGCCCTTTTCCAAACATATCCGCTTTTTTGACAATCATTGTGCGATCGTCTAATGAAGAGGATACAAAATGGGTAGGAATCCCGTACTCCTCTAGTAGTTCAAAAAAATATGTAGTGACGCGTAAACCTGACTTTCCAACGCCTTCAATCGTTGCTCCAACCGTATTCGCACCAGGATCAAAAACTCCATCTTCACCAGTTACATCATCTTTAAATTGTAAACGGACGTGATTTTCCGTATGGTCATATACATCTTTTGTTTTTCCTTTATATAGCAGTGTCATTATAATGCTCACTCCGTTTCTAACAGTGGTACTATGTATTATAAAACAGAATTCGAAAAAGAAACAGTATTTAATAGAACTTAACGTGAAAAAGTATAGACAAATGATAATTCATGATATAATTTATTCATACGAAAAAGATTTACGCATATAAAGAGAAAGAGGAACACTCGTGTACATGATTTAGATATATATCGAATAAGGGAGTATGAATAATGAATTTTAATATTGGCCCACGGATAATGAAGACAGGTATTGCAGTCGCACTCGCAATCTTAGTTACTGAAACGTTGAATGTTGATTATGGATTGATAGCTGTAATTACTGCAGTTGTTGCTATGCAACCTTCAATTATGCGGTCAATTACACATATGAAAGAAACGGTCATTTCAACAATCATCGGTGTCGTGTTTGCTTTGGCCGGTACGTACATTTTTGGTCTACATCCTATCTCTATTGGTATTACAGTGATGCTAGCAATCGCTGCAAACATCAGATTAGGCTGGGTAAAAACAGTAAATATTACAATTATTACGATCGCAGTTATTATGCTATCGAGCTCAGATACAATCAATTTTATGGAGTTGGTCAATAGACTGTCACTGATATTTATTGGTATTTTATCAGCATTTTTAGTAAATATGCTCGTATTTCCACCGAACCATCAAAAGATTTTGTATGGCCTTTTAAAAAAAGCAACTGAACAAACGACGTTCTTACTACGCTATATCCCAAGCAAAACGATGAAAATAAAAGAAATGCATGATAAAGAAGCTGAAATTGAAGATACCATCAAAGAAATTAAAGATTATATTCGAGTGATTGAAGATGAGAAAGGCCGGATGTTTATTCGGAACCGAACAACATTCATGAAAGATATTATTGTATTTAAGCAAATGCTAAAAGTGGTAGAACTTGAATTCCAACTGATCCAAAACGTGGAGACGAAGATTGACAAGATTGAAGAGATTTCGGAGAACCAATCGTACTTGGTGAAGAAGCTTGTTGAAAAAATAATCGATTATCATGGAAATATTATGTTAACGTATGAAGGTAAAGTCGTCACACAAGAGGGCATGGAAAAAGATAGCTTTACAGCAATGAATTTAACCATTAATGATCTGATTAATGAACTAGAGCAGTCTGAGATCGATCGTTGGATAGAGATCTTTCCAGTAGCAAGTAGTATTGTTACATTGATGGTAGAATTAGAAAAACTCGAAAAATATACCCGTCGTCATGAACAGACATTTTAATATCCCACCAAAACCACTTTGCGGATTTTTCACAAAGTGGTTTTTATGTTATAAACAAATGTATAATTATACTATTGACTTTATTTTTATACACTCTATAATATACGATATTACGTAAAAGATATGTAAAGAAGGAAGGGGGTTTATAAATGACAATAAGTAGTACATGTCAAAACAAACCTATCGTTCAGGCGGAGGATTTTTTAAGATTGTCTGATTTTACCAAAAAGGAATTATTCGATTTAATTGAGTATGGATGTATGTTAAAGGATGAGCAGGAAAAAGGTATTGCACACCGATTGCTTGAAGGAAAAACGTTAGCGATGATTTTTGAAAAGCCATCGACAAGAACTCGTGTGTCTTTTGAAACCGGAATGTTTCATTTAGGAGGCCATGCATTATTTTTAACGAAAAATGATTTACAACTAGGTAATGGAGAAACCATTTCTGATACAGCCAACACGTTATCACAATATGTGGATGGGATAATGGTGCGTACATTTGAACACGAAAATGTAACAACACTAGCAGAAAATGCTTCTATACCAATTATTAATGGGTTATCAAACGATGATCATCCGTGCCAAGTGTTGGCTGATTTAATGACTATTTATGAAAAGAAAAGGTCATTTTCCAATGTGAAGTTAGCCTTTGTAGGTGACGGGAACAATATGGCACAGTCACTTATTATTGGTTGTGCAATCATGGGAATTGATTGTACGATTACTGGTCCACGTGGATATGAAATAGCTACCGAAACCTTTAACAAGGCGCAACAGTTAGGCCAGAAGTCAGGAGCTATTATATCGCATACGTATGATCCTGTTGAAGCGGTACAAGGCGCAGATGTCATTTATACAGATGTTTGGACGAGTATGGGGTGGGAAGATGAGGCGAAAAATCGTGTCCGTCATTTTAAACCTTATCAAGTAAATGAAGATTTAATGAAAGAGGCAAAAGAAGATTGTTTGTTTTTCCACTGTTTACCAGCCAAGCGTGGTGAAGAAGTGACAGCAGACGTCATTGATGGGGATCAATCAGTTGTGTTTAATCAGGCCGCCAATCGGTTGCATGCTCAAAAAGCAATTTTAGTGGCATTGATGGGGGAGTAGAATGAAACTTTCCTGAAACAGAAAGAGGCTGAGACAAAAGATTTAAAGTTAACTCATATAAGAACATTCTAATTTAACAAGTGGAATTACTCGCTTCGGAAATATACTTCGCTTTCCTGCGGGCGGCTGGCAAGCCTCCGCAGGCTATCGCCTTGCGGGGTCTTGCCTATGCCTCTGCTCCCGCGGGAGTCTACGTATATTTCCTACGCTACATTAGAATGTTATTCGTATTTTGGGAGATACAACTTTGATTTGTCCCAACCTCGTTTCAGGAAAGTTTCAGCTTAAATGTGTGCAGTAATACATCGGTTTTTTCTGTTTCAGTTAATGTATCGACCGTTTTAATACCATTGCGAATCGTTGTTAATTCATCATTTTTTAGGGTAATTCGTCCCTCAGCTGTCGCTATTGTGACGAGGTCTGAATGGGTGAATGGTGACTCTGGAGAGACTTGGTTAAATACACAGCCTTCATGAAAGTCGGTTAATGTCCATTCGTTCGTTGTAAATTCATACATGGTTTTCCAGGAATTTGTATCTTTGCGATATAAGCGATAGACATTGTCATGTTGATGATTGACACAGTATGTACCGCTCACATCCGTATGCTCACTTCCATCTAACGGCAAGGGGGCATACTGTGAATTTCCAAATCCTACATCCACGAGATACCTCGTTTCGTCGATGAGTACGAGAATAGCAACGTGTGTATGTTTCTTAGCAAATTCTCCGCTAGGGCGCATAACGGAAGCAGGAACAATGCGCGCGTCGTATCCAAGTTCTTGCAGTGCCCAATGAAACAATCCATTGAGTTCATAACAGTAACCTCCACGGTTTCTTGAAACAATTTTCTCATACATAGATGAAAGTCGTAAATAAATAGGAATGTTCCGTATGACGTCTAGATTTTCAAAAGGAACCGTTTGTAGATGTGTTCGTTGTAAAACTTCTAAATAATCAAGGGACGGCTCATGTACTTGGCAACCGATTCGATTGACATATCTTTGTAAGTCCAAGGTTTTCCTCCTTTATGCATCTTATAATGATACTTTAATGAATTTCATAATACGTATTTTACGCTATATCACTTCAACATGTAGTTTCGTTGAACCTTTCGAAACTGCATGTTGTATTGACATAGCTGGGTTTGGTAATTATGAAATTCACTCACTTATGAAGTAACTTTCGTTTCATCAATCATATGATTTAATTGATCGGCAGATTCTGAAATGACCGATGAAGCTTGATCGACTTCTTTTATTGCCTGATTAATGCCCTCTAAGTCCGTTTGAATATTTTCATTGCTTTGTTGCGTTAAATCCATTCCGTCATGGATTGTATGGAATGCAGCTTCTGTTACTTTCATTTGTTCGCGTACTTCGTTCATATATGTTCTCATTTGCTGAATAGAAGCGGCACTTGTATTAATTTGCTCACCAGTTTCATGAATGAGCTCCGTTACGTTTGTAACCGATTGGCCTGTTTGTTCAGCTAACTTTCGCACTTCGTCTGCCACTACTGCAAATCCTACCCCATGTTCACCAGCACGAGCGGCTTCAATAGAAGCATTTAACGCGAGTAGATTGGTTTGGTCTGCAATAGACTTTACGATATGGATAATATCTTCAATTTGCGTGGATCGCTCTTCTAATTCAGCCATATCACTTGTTACTTCTGACGTGCTGTCTTCCATCTTCCCTAAAGAATCGCTCATCGTCGTTAGTTGAGTTTGACCTTCATCGGCTGAGTTTTTAGCTGATGCAGCAACTTCAGTACCGTGCTTCGAACTCTCTGTAATGATCCCCACTTGAGTGGTCATTTGCTGGATAGAAGCAGTCGTTTCTTCTGCTAAAGATGCAAGTTCATTTGCCGTTTGTTCAAGAGATTGAATGAGTTCTATTTTTATTCGCATATCCGCCTCTTTGCGCCGGCTCATTTCCTCATCATACGCTTCTAGGACAACTTGTTGTTCTAAATTTAGTAACTTATAGACTGTTTTAATCACCTGATATCGGTCATCTTGATTCGTCATTTGTTTGACAATAGATTCTACAATTCCGTTAAATAAATTATTGAATGAAGCGATATACCATTTTTGTGTTAATCCAATATCAACATGGACATTTGCAATTCTTTTTCGTTGAGCGATAAAACTTTCATTCATCACTCCTGAAAACATTTCAACGACATGTCTTCTTAGAGAGTTTTGTAATTGATCAAGTGAACTATGTGTATTAATAATATCAATTAAATCTGAATTCGTATATAAATTGTCATAAAACTGTTTAACTAAAGCGTGAACATCTTCTTTTATTAAAGGTTGGATGGATCGGGCTATAATAAAGTCATTCTTGGTAAGGTCGAGCATATGTAGTTGCATTTCAAGGTCACTACCTTTGGTAACTTCGAACGTAGATGTGATGCCTTCACTTAATTTTTCTAATGTGATATCTTCTTCTAAATTTCTTCTTTTACTTTTAAATAATCCTAATAACATACGAACGTACCCCCTAAAATAAACACTCTTCCTTATTATATCGGTACAAAGGCGATTCTTTGAAGTGTTTGTTTGAAATAAAACATGTAATTAATGAATATTTCTCAAATGTTTACGAATGTACACAGACAAAAATAATAATTAACGCTATACTAACTGTAACAATAACATGAGAGAGTAGGGAATAAATAGTGGAAATGATTTCGGTTCAAACGATGATGCGCATTTTAAATGAACTTGATTTACCAGACACTTCTATTGCCTTAGCAGATGATGAGAGATTTATTTATTATCGCCCAAGTAAAGAAGTGAATTTGCAAATTCGTCCAGGTGACGAAGTGAATGAAAAGACGGTGACACATACTGCCTTAATGAAAAAGGAACAAATTACTGCTCATAAAGATGGGTCTTTATTTGGTGTGCCTTACTATGGAATGTCTATGCCGGTTATTCATGATGACAGGATTCGCGGTTGTGTAACGATTATCCGACCATCTCATCAACAATTTACTGAGATGGCTTCCTTAGCCATTCGCACGTTAGATCGGTGGCACATGGTGCCTTTTGAAGATGTGGTTTATATTGAAGCGCAAAGCAGAAGAACGATTGTGCATGGTTTAGATAAGGAAGGTATACACAAACTAAACATTACTGAACTAAGTTCCCAGTTACCTGCGTCATTTATGCGCTGTCATCGTTCCTATGTCGTTAATGTGAAGCAAATTGCTGAGATTCATCCTGACTCACATTCCACATTTACACTCATCATGAAAAACGGTGTACGTGTTCCTGTCAGTCAGTCGTATGCAAAATATTTTCGAAACCAATTATTTTTCTGAAATTTCGATGCATGAATTGTCATACTCGTTACAAATAAAAGCCTTTTCATTCAAGAACACATGCAGAAAGCGCAACCAATTGATAGGATATAATCAATTGATTTAATAGACAAAGGTTGGTGGTAGCAATGGATAAACGAGTGAAAGAACGCATTCGCTATACGGACTACTTACATCGAATATTATCTGCAGAAGATGCATCCGAATATATTCAAGACGGCATGACGATTGGATTAAGTGGATTTACACGAGCTGGAGAAGCAAAGGCAGTTCCACTCGCTTGCATCGAACGAGCCCGAAAAGAACCCTTTAAAGTTAATGTATATACAGGAGCATCGCTTGGATCACGAATTGATGAGCTTATGGCAGAAGTAGGCATGGTGCATAAACGCATTCCATTCCAAGCGGACCGTACGATGCGCCAAAAAATTAATGAAGGAGATATGTTCTTTTTAGATGAACACTTATCTCATATGGCTGAAAAAATTCGCAATGGCGTTTTAGCTCCTATTGACGTAGCAGTGATTGAAGCAGTTGCAATTACCGAAGAAGGTCATATTGTTCCAACAACATCTGTCGGAAACTCATCCCTTTTTGCCAAATATGCGAAGCACGTTATTATTGAATTAAATATTGAACAATCAATCGCATTAGAAGGTTTACACGACATGTATGATATAAATGATTTCGGTGAGAGGGGACCGATTCCTATTTTGAAAGCGAACGATCGAATTGGTACATCTGCTATTCCAGTAGATCCGGATAAAGTAGCTGGAGTAGTTATTACCAATCAATCCGATTCCTTTTCGACAATTACAGAACCAGATGAAGAAACAGAACAAATAGCAGCGCATTTAATTGAATTTTTACAACATGAAAAGGATATAGGAAGAATTGGTGAGGAATTTCCACCTCTACAATCAGGGATTGGTACCGTAGCGAACGCCGTCATGTATGGCATTTTAGAAACAGATTGGGAAGACATTGATGTGTACTCTGAAGTGTTACAAGACGCGGTATTCGACTTAATGGATGCTGGTAAAGTTCGCTTTGCATCTGGGTGCTCCATGACTCTGTCTGATAGAAAAATGGATGATGTGATGGGAAGACTAGAAGACTTTAAAGAACAACTCGTCTTACGCCCGCAAGAACTATCCAATCACCCAGAAGTGATTCGCAGACTCGGGTTAATCTCGATTAATACGGCAATCGAGTTCGATATGTATGGAAATGTAAACTCAACACATGTTGGTGGAACGCATATGATGAATGGAATCGGTGGGTCAGGTGACTTTGCTCGGAATGCTCGCTACTCTATTTTTGTAACGAAATCTACCGCAAAAGACGGCTTGGTTTCAAGTGTAGTTCCATTTGTTAGTCACGTGGACCATACAGAACATGATGTAGATGTTGTCATAACAGAACAAGGATATGCGGATATTAGAGGATTGTCTCCACGTGAAAGAGCTGAAGTGATTATAAACAATTGTGTGCATCCTAGCTATCGTGCACAAATGAGATCCTATTATGAAAAAGCTTCTGCTAATACATGCTGGTGGCCAAACACCACATGTATTAGCAGAAGCTTTTTCATGGCATACTCGATTAAAAGAGACAGGATCAATGTTTGAACACGTCGAAAAATTACGCTCAAATGAAGCGATGGAATAAGGTGAAACGACCAATCGTTGACTGCATCAATGATAGGGTTCTATATAAATAGGAAGCAGGCGATCACATACACATCGCCTGCTTGTTGTTTGAATTTTTTTATTTTGAACGTTTATATCCTGTCCGGGTTAATTCTTGTACAGGATGTTCAGTTATGTAAGCTTTTGGATCAACATCTTGGATAATTTTACGTAACATTACAATTTCTTGGCTATTAATGACGAGATACAGGACGTCTTTTGAATGTCCAGTATACCCACCTCGTCCTTCTAGAATCGTTAAACCTCGTGCCATTTGATCGGTGACATGATGGAGCAATTCTTCAGGTTTGTTGGAAATAATAAGAACAGCACTTCGTTCAGTGACCCCATCCACAACAATATCAAGCACTTTGGCTCCGACATACACCGAAATGAGTGTATACATTGCTTTTTCCTGGCCAATCACAAAAACCGAACCGGCAATAACGGCAATATCAATGATGAGCATTCCTTTACCGATCCCCCAGCCTAAATATTGATTGGCTAAGCGAGCTAGAATCGATGAACCACCTGATGTTCCTCCTGCTCTGAACATGAGTCCAATTCCACCACCGATTAGTAATCCAGCAAATAGAGCTGCAAGTAATGTGTCACCATAATCGTGGCCGAAGTTAGATGTGAAATGTAAAAATATGGATGAAAATACAATTGATACGATCGTATACATGGTCACACGTATTTCGAATAATCTATAACCCACTATAAGTAGTACCGAGTTAATTGCAAAGTTCACCAGTCCTGGAGACCATTCAAATAAATAATAGGTTACAATGGTAATACCGATTACTCCACCTTCAGATAATCGATTGGGAATAGCAAAATAGTTGACCCCGACGGCAAAAATAAATGAACCTATTATAATTAAGGCAACTTCTTTGATTGTCTGATTCATTGTATTGGCCTCCTTTATTAAATCCATTAACCATTATAGAAGAAACGACATAGATATACAACGTTCAACTGTATGATGAACAACAACTTCTAATGCGTATCAAAAATTGTTTGAATATCCGTGATGTTGTTCGTTGTCGTCATCGCTAACATGAGTAAAATACGGGCTTTTTGTGGGTGTAAATTATCGGCACATACGACTGGATATTGATTAAAATGTTCAATACCAACAACTCTTCCGTTTCCTACACGGCTGCTCCGGACAATAACAACACCCTTGTTCGCAGCTTCTGCAAGAGCCACATCCTCATCAGGAGAACATCTTCCTGCGCCAGTACCTGCCATAACGATTCCATCATATACATTCGCTTCGGTTGCGAGTCGAATGAGATCACCTGTTGCTCCAGCATATGAATATATGATTCCTACACGTGGCATGTCATCATAGGATTTCTGGGCAAATGCGGATTGGTACGTATGGAGCCGTGTAGGCGTGCGGTAAAATTGTACGGTATTATCCGGATCAATAAATCCGAGATAACCGAATTGCCCCGATTGAAATGTTTCCAGGCGGTACGTATTTGTTTTTGTCACTTCTCGTGCGCAACTAATTTCGTCATTCGCAACAACGACAACACCTTTTCCGTACGCATCAGGGTGAACAGCTACACGAAAAGCATGTAACAAATTCATCTGAGCATCACTACTCATCGCGTTAAAAGGACGTTGTGCCCCAACCATCACAATCGGTTTTTGTGTAGGGACCGTTACGTGTAAAAAGTAAGCTGTCTCTTCAATCGTATTTGTCCCGTGGGTAATGACGACTCCGTCATATCCAGCTGTTAATGCTTGAGTAA
Source organism: Caryophanales bacterium (assembly GCA_026168805.1). Taxonomy (GTDB): domain Bacteria; phylum Bacillota; class Bacilli; order Bacillales; family Amphibacillaceae; genus CALAMD01. Next base: position 64,337 of record JAPFDS010000056.1, read on the forward strand.
TTTCTCGTTGTAAAGTAATCCAATGCTGTTCATTGATCGCGGTACTACTCACATTAACCATTTGTTTCACATCAATGTTGGCAATGGAATAGAGTTCAGGAATGTGCTCTAAAAAATCATCTCCCGTGAGTTGCCCGGAAATATAATCCTTTAGATCAATTCTTGATGTTCCATGAGCAGAAATCGTTCCACCCATGGCGATTAATAATATTTTTTTCATAGTCTCCTCCGAAAGAAAAACGTTATGCATATTAGATTACATGAACGCGCCAAGTTGTGCAAAAACCATACGATGAAGCTCATTCAATAGTAGTATAAACAACCGAAAGGAAAGTAAACGATTTCTTTGGTATACTGTACAATAAGTAAAAGATTCGAATAATTAGAAGGAGATGTACATGTATGAAAGTAATTGATACACATTGTGATGCATTACTGCGCTTACAACTAGCAAAAAACGGGAGTTCTTATGGGGTCGAACCAATTGATTTTAGAACATCTCATGAAATTGAAACGAGCCTCGTCAGGTTGGAACAAGGAAATGTCATGGCTCAGTTTTTCGCTATTTTTATCGAACCTGAAGTGCCTTTTGATTTAAAATGGCAATACGCTCTTGAGCAAATTGATCTATTTTATACGGAAATTCTTGGTAAAAATAAAGAAATGAAACACATTCGGAAATGGGAAGACTTCCATACGTTGAAAGATGGTGAAATCGGAGCTGTTTTAACGTTAGAAGGTGCGGATGCTTTTGGGGATGACTTGGTAAAATTGCGTACGCTTTATCGTTTAGGTGTTCTGTCGATGGGAATGACATGGAACTATCCGAACCTTTGTGCGGATGGAGCAGGGGAATCTAGAGGTGGAGGTTTGACCGACTTTGGTAAAGAAGTCGTCAAGCTAAACAACGAACATAAAGTCTTTACCGATGTGTCCCATGCAACGGTAAATGGATTTTGGGATATTTTAGAGCATTCCGATTATCCCATCGCCAGTCATTCAAATGCGCGAGCAAAATGTGATCACGTTCGTAACTTGTATGATGATCAAATTAAAGAAATGTTTGCGAAAAATGGGCTTATTCACGTTGTCTTCAACCCACCATTTATTAACGAAGGGGAAAGAGGCGGTACCTTAAAAGATCTGATCAATCACATTGATCATTTATGTGCCCTCGGTGGTGAAAAGCAAATTGGATTCGGTTCGGATTTTGACGGGATTGCTTGTTATATTGACCAGTTAGAACATGCAGGACAGTTCCCGAATTTAATTAATGAGTTGTTAAAACATTACTCAGAAGATCAAGTACGTGGGTTTGCTTCAGAAAACTTCTTAAGAAATTTACCGAAATAAAACAAATGGAGGTGCTCATCGTTGAGTGCCTCTATTTATATAAGGGAGGGGCAACATACATATGAAAACATACAGTGAAGAACTATTTGATTACATACAAACGACGTGTAAGCATGCGAATGTACCAGGAACAGCAGTACTTGTTACTGAAGACGGACGTACGATTCATGAACAAATGATTGGCTATAGAGATGTGGATAAACAATATCCAGTCACTCGTGAAACGATTTTTGGTGTGGCGTCGATTACAAAATCCTTTGCGACCCTCGCGATTATGCAACTAGCTGAAAAGGGGGTTTTGTCAGTAAATGATCCTGTATCGAAATGGATCAAAGATTTTCAAGTGAGTGATCCAACGTTTGATGAAGAGATAACGATTCACCATTTAATGACACATACAGCAGGATTTCCAGGCATGGAAGGGGTCCATCTAGCACGGATGAACAGTGTAGAGAACGATTCTGATGGGAAGCGGTTATTTAGTTTAGATCCTGCAGAGTATGATCAACGATTAGAAAATGTAAACGATCTTGTTGAGTGGCTCGCTGAAGCGGATTATGACATGCTCGCTCGTCCAGGGGAGATGTGTAATTATTCCAATGAAAGCTATGCACTTCTCCAAGCCATTATTGAAGAAGCAAGCGGGGAAGATATTTTAACGTACATGAACAGAAATGTATTTGAACCCCTGAACATGCATGACGCGACTTTTTTAGTAGATGATTTACAAGAAGCGAAAGATGTAACAGAATTATACGCCTATGCGGATGGGGAAGAAAAAACCTTTGAACATAGTCCCGTTTGGTGGGATGTTGGGGAAATTTATACGAACGGGTCCCTTAAAGCGACAGCGGAAGAAATTACAGCGTACGCACAAATGTATATGAATGACGGAAAGTATCAAGGAAACGAAGTACTTTCAAAAGAATCTGTGGAACAAATGACACGAGCCTATGTGCATGCACCGAACGAAAACAAGTACGGATATGGCTTGCAAATTACCCATGAAAATAGCGTGTTCGGCCATGGTGGAGCAATGAAAGGTGTTTCTTCTTATTTTCTAGTAGATAAAGAGAATCATCGCACCATCGTCGTGCTCATGAACATTGCGGAGGCTCCGGCAGGGGACATTGCAAAAGGAATTCAGAACTACTTTGTAGGAGAACAAGAAGAAATCAAACCAATCGATTGTCCACATCTAGAACAATATGTGCATACATTTCGTTCGAAAGAAGGGCAAACGGTTAAGACATTTTTACACAACGGGAAGCTTCATATGAAAGGAAAATGGAATGATATCGAACTTATGCCGATTAAAGAAGATTTGTTTGCAACAAAAGGCGGATTAAAAATAGCCTTCTTGCGGGAAGAAGGAGAAGTACGTGGAGTGTTTTCGGGGATGAGGTATATTCCGAGAGTGGATGAGTAGAAAAAACTTATTAAGACAGGGGAGTACCAAATGGATCTATGTGAGAGGTGTGGAAATGCTGAAATTACTATTCATTTAGCAGTAGAAGAAAGTACTGTGAGATTGTGCCAAGATTGTTTTAATGACATTAACTCTTTTGAATTAGGAGTAGAACTAGAAGAGCAACCCGAAGCTGTTTTTATACCAGATGTCCAAGGAGTTATGCATCATTTTAACATTATAAAACGAATTCTTCCCAATGGTATATTTTTAGAAGCAAGAGAAAATGTTTCATTAGGTTATGCCTTTGCAGTGCATGGTGAATTGGACTCTGACCAATCCATGTTATTTCAGAAATTAATAGATAAAGTAAAGCATCATCTTTCCAAACAGTATCTTGAAGAGATGACATTCCCAGAAAGCAAACAAAAGCATCTTACAATGACTGGCGACGAGATTCAAGGTACATTCGATTATGATGAAAACAATGATGATGCCCCTTTAATTATTATCGATGGAAAACCTTATGAATGGGATGAACTTGGAAAGATATTAAGAAGTAATGAAGGGTTCCAGTTCCAATTGAAAATATCTGATTTGACAGATGATATTTAGTAGCGTTTCTTTGTCGTGTTTTACGTGAACTAACTGACGTTTTTAAGTGTCTAGAATGACAGTAAAATAGTATGAGTCTCAGGGGATGATTAATTTGTTTTTAATTAATAAAGATGCAACAGTGAACTTTGTGTTTTGAATTCAGGAATTCTTGTCGACAACCACCGTTCTACTATTAATAGTAGAATGGTGGTCAATTTAATGTATAATTATGTCATTACATAAAGTGGAAGGAAGCGAATCATGAAAAAGATAATAATCATTCCTTTACTGGCTTTAGGATTAATTGCTTGTCAGGCAAATACAGCAGAAATTCCAGTAAAAAAAGAAACGAATGAAACAAATGAAAATCAGGAAGTAAATGAAAGTAATTCCCCAAATAATGAATTTGAAAAAGTTGATGTAGCACTATACGATAAAGTGATTGATAACTATGCTACTTTTACGGAAATGTCTCTGGAAGAGGCCGAAAATGCTTCTCTAGAAGGAGTAAAAAGTGGAGCCTATGACTATTTATATACCGGAAACATTTTTGAAGGAATCTCTGTAACTTATTATGACCTTAATGACGATGGAGTCGAAGAATTACTGATTGCTCTTCGAACAGATTCGGGCGGCTATGCGCTTATCGATCTGTTCACAATTGTGGATGGAGAAGTCATTTCTCTTTTTACAGATGAAATGTCAGCGAGTGCCATGTATAAGCGCAGCGGCTTTTCACTTTCAGAAAATGGAAACCTTATTTATACAACGGCCAGTGGGAAGGGAGAAAGATATGGAGTCATCTATGAATTAAAGGAAGAAGAAATGGAATATGTAGAAACATACGAAGTCTCACTGACAGAAGGAGATTTTGAAATCATTGAAAAAGAGTTAGAAAATACGTTAGATATAAAGACACTTGATTGGAATGCCATAGAGAAAGAAAAAGAAAGAACGGTATATGACGATTTTATGGATGGAGATTTTTCAGCAATCGAAGGAATATGGAAGAATGGCTACGACAATGAAGGGAGTCTAGTTAGAATTGAGGGGAATGAATTTTCCTATAAAGATGGTAGTCGTTTAATCATTGATTTCACAAAAGAAGACTCGGATGAAGAATCGAGTATTTTTAACTTGATGGAAGAAGACGGTATAGGTGGCGCACGTTTATTTTTCTATCCTGAAAATAGTGAAATAGAGTTTGGGGATGAGTTTATTCCTAGTGATGCAAAGAAAAATAGATTTTTCATCACTCAAACTGATGCGCCAGAAGAAAAAGCTATTTACTATAAGGTAAGTGAGTTAAAAGACTAAATATGTTGAATACTCAATCATACTTTGCTTGAATTTTATTTTTTATTTTTGAAAATATAACACCTATCGATGCAAACAGTGTAATATCTATAATTACTAAACTGTCATATACCACCATGTAAAGGGATTAAGATGGACTGAGTATGCATGAAACCTGTGTTGGTATTCTCAAAACGTTAGAACGAATGTTGACGTATCAAGGGCTTGCATGCGGGTTCTGATGCAATTTTTGATACAACGATAAAACTTACTTTAAAGCACGGGTAGAAATGTCGGTGCTTTTTTGTGTTCTCTTATAACGAATCTAACAAGTCTAGAGCATCTTCGTCTTGTTCATGTTTCTTTTCAGGCATTAATTCAAGATAACTGGTATATCTAAGCCAACAATTTATCGAGAAATAAAGAGGGAAAATTCGATTAAATCATAATAGAAATATTGTATAAGTAAGGCTCTTACATGTGTAAGGGCTTTTCTTGTTTTCTGTGATATACTGGAAGTAGACTAATATACCTATTTTATACAGTGCGGAAAAGGTGGGGATAGGAATGAGTAAACGTCATTTGTCTGAAGAAGATATAAAAGCGAGATATATTACACCGGCAGTCACAGATGCAGGATGGGATTTAGAAAAAATAAGATTTGAGTATGCTTTTACAGCAGGTAGAATTATTGTGCGTGGCAAGATGACGGCAAGGGGCAAACAAAAAAGAGCGGATTATGTACTGTTTTATAAAAGCAATATACCTTTGGCGGTTATAGAAGCAAAAGATAATAATCATTCTATTGGAGCAGGTCTGCAACAAGCAATAGATTATGCAAATCATTTAGATGTTCCATACGTTTATGCTTCAAATGGTGACGCCTTCGTTGAGCAAAACTTGATTACAGGGGAAGTAAAGGAAGTCGGTTTAGAAGATTTTCCATCACCTGAAGAATTATATAAAAAATTTAAAAGGGACAAAAGCATCACGAGTACAGAAGAAAAAGTAATGATGGAGCCTTATTATTATGTTCCAGGATATAAAGAACCACGTTATTACCAACGAGTAGCGATTAATCGAACTGTTGATGCAATAGCACGTGGCCAAGAGCGTGTGTTGTTAGTATCTGCTACAGGTACGGGAAAAACATTCATGTCGTTTCAAATTATTCATCGATTATGGAAATCTGGTCAGAAGAAAAGGATTCTCTTTTTAGCGGATCGAAATGTGCTGATAGACCAAACAATGACTGGAGACTTTAAGCCTTTTGATGGTAGTATGACGAAAGTACAGAATAGGAACTTAGATAGCTCATATGAAATATATTTAGCATTATATCACCAACTTGTTGGCGATGATGGCGAAGAGGCCTATAGACAATTTCAGCCAAACTTCTTTGATTTAATTGTAATTGATGAGTGTCATCGCGGGAGTGCAAGAGAAGATTCAGCTTGGAGAAAAGTTTTAGATTACTTTTCATCAGCCACACATGTTGGTTGTACTGCAACGCCAATAGAGACCAATGAAGCCTCGAGTGTTACTTATTTTGGTGAGCCTATTTATGAGTACTCTTTAAAACAAGGTATTGAAGATGGTTTTTTAGCACCGTATAAAGTAATGCGTATCGGGCTAGATAAAGATTTAGAAGGCTACCGTCCTGAAGCGGGAAAGTTAGATAGATACGGTTATGAAATTGAAGATAGGGAATATAACGTAAAAGATTATGACCGTACTCTAGTAATTGATGATCGAACTATTACTGTTGCAAAAAAAATTACAGAGTTTCTAAAGAATACGGGTCGTTACAGTAAGACAATTGTATTTTGCATTGATATTGAACATGCAGAAAGAATGCGTCAGGCATTAATCAATGAAAATAAAGATTTATATACAGAAGACAATCGCTATATTATGCGTATTACCGGGGATAACGACGAGGGTAAAGCACAGCTAGAGAATTTTATCGATGAGGAAAGTACATATCCAGTCATAGCGGTTACTAGTAAGCTAATGACAACTGGTGTCGATGCGAAAATGTGTAAACTAATTGTTTTAGACAGTAACATTAATAGTATGACAGAGTTCAAGCAAATGATAGGTCGAGGAACAAGATTATTAGAAGAGTATGGAAAAACGTATTTTACAATAATGGACTTTCGTAATGCGAGCCGGTTGTTCGCAGATCCAGAATTTGATGGAACACCAGAAGTGGTGACTGATATTACGGGTGATGACCCAGTTGAGGAACCTGAATCAGGCGATCAGGCAACGGATGATGGTTTCAATGGTGGAGAAATAATCATTGATCCTCCAATAGATTTTCCACCAAACGATGAAGACGAAGATGACAAACCAAAGAAATACTATGTTAGTGGTGTTTCAGTCAGTGTTATATCAGAGCGTGTTCAGTATATGGACAGAAATGGGAAGTTAATTACAGAGAGCTTAATTGATTATACGAAGAAAAACATTCGAGAGCATTATGCTAAATTAGATGACTTTTTACGTACATGGACTGCAGCAGAACGTAAGAAGGCAATTATTGAAGAGTTAGAGGAAAATGGTGTGTTTTTAGATGCCGTGCGTGAAGAAATTGGGCAGAATGAAATCGATGACTTCGATTTAATATGTCACTTAGCTTATGATAAAAAACCATTAACTAAGAAAGAACGAATTGAAAATGTACGAAAACGTCATTATTTGTATCAATACTCGGAAGTAGCACAGCAAGTAATTGACACATTACTAGACAAGTATGCAGATGATGGCATAAAAGAAATTGAAGATAGAAGAGTACTTCAATTACAAGAGTTTGCGCAAATTGGTAGTCCGATAAAGATTGTACAAGAATTTGGCGGGGTACAAGGGTATGAAGAGGCAATTAGAGAATTAACAAATGAATTATATTATGCATAAGGGTGGAAAGAGACAATGAGTAGTTTTGTAAAAAGCATTCAAAATGTAATGCGAAATGATTCAGGCGTAAATGGAGATGCACAACGAATTGAGCAGATTGTTTGGATTTTATTTTTAAAAATTTATGATGCCAAAGAACAAATATGGGAAGTATACGAAGATGACTATAAGTCAATTATACCTAGCGGATACAAATGGCGTGAATGGGCAGTGGATGAAAAAGATGGTGAGGCTTTAACAGGCGAAGCGCTGCTAGATTTTGTAAACAATGAGTTATTCCCAACACTAAAAAAGATAGAAATAGATGAAAAAACACCAATTCGCAAAATAATTGTTAAAACTGCTTTTGAAGATGCGAATAATTACCAAAAAGATGGTGTATTGTTAAGACAAGTTGTAAATATCATTGATGAAATTGACTTTACAGAGTATAAAGAAAGAAATGAATTCGGATCGATATATGAATCATTCTTAAAAGACTTACAAAGTGCAGGTAATGCGGGAGAGTTTTACACACCGAGAGCAGTAACCGACTTTATGGTACAAGTAACAAAACCAATTTTGGGTGAAAGAATAGCCGATTTTGCGTGTGGAACAGGTGGATTTCTTACTTCTACATTAAATGAGTTAGAAAAGCAGATTGGTAATTCTTTAGAGAATCGTGAGTTATATAATCAATCGATTCATGGTATCGAGAAAAAGTCCTTACCGTATTTATTAGCGTTAACAAACATGTTGATTCATGATATAGACGAACCTGACATTTTACATGATAACTCTTTAGAAACGAATTATCGAGATTTACGTAAAATGGAACCATATGATGTGATTTTAATGAATCCGCCTTATGGTGGAAGTGAAAAAGATAGCGTTAAAGTAAACTTCCCAATGGAACTTAGAAGTTCAGAAACTGCAGATTTATTTATGAACGTTATTATGTATCGTTTAAAGAAAAATGGACGAGCAGCAGTTATTATACCTAATGGTTTTTTATCTGGTACAGATAACGCCAAGTTCAATATTAAGAAAAAACTATTTAACGAATTCAATGTTCATACGGTTGTAAGAATGCCACATAGTGTATTTGCACCTTATACATCCATTCATACAAATATCATCTTTTTCGATAATACGGAAGCAACAAAAGAAACATGGTTTTATCGCTTAGATATGCCTGAAGGTTATAAGAACTTTTCCAAAACAAGACCGATGAAATTAGAACACTTTGATGACGCTTTTGCTTGGTGGGGAAATAGAGAAGAAATTGAAGTCGAAGGACATCCAAAAGCAAAACTTTATAGTTTAGAAGAAATTGAAAAGAATGGCTATAATATTGATCTATGTGGCTTTCCACAAATAGAGGAGGTTATTCTTGATCCACTGGACTTAATGCTGGTGTACCAAGAAAAGCGAGCCTCGTTAAATGATGAAATTGATCATGTGATAGAACAGATCACATCCATCATCGGAGGTAAGGAATAAATGAATGCACAAGATTTGAAGAATAGTATTTTTCAATTGGCGATACAAGGGAAATTAGTTGAACAGAAGGAAGAAGAGGGTACGGCAAAAGAATTATTAACGCAGATTGAAGTTGAAAAAGGAAAGTTACTTAAAGGAAAAAAGGTAGGAAAACAAAAGGAATTTCCCAACATCGATGAGATACCGTTTGACATACCTGAGAATTGGGAATGGGTGAAATTAGAACAACTTGCAAATATAAATGGTGGATATGCTTTCAAAAGTAAAGACTATGTTCAAAAAGGTGTTAGAGTAATAAGAATATCGGACTTCAATACTGAGGGGTTTATAGATAAAGCAATTGTTAGACATGAATATGATGAGAGTTTGACAAGATATTTAATAGAAAAAAGTGATATATTGCTATGTATGACAGGTGGCACTGTCGGAAAAAGTATGTTTGTTGAAGAACTTAATGAACCCATGATGACTAACCAACGAGTAGCTACAATAAAAATTCATGCGGGGCTAACGCCAGAATATATCAATTATGTCGTTCTATCACCAGTAATACAGAGCACTATAAGAAATAGTAAAAATTCAACTAATGATAATATATCTATGAGCACAATTAAAGATTTTACCATTCCTCTCCCGCCATATGAAGAGCAAAAGCGAATTGTTGCAAAGATTGAAGAGTTAATGCCTTACGTGGAGCGGTATGGTGATGCATATGAGGAAGTAACAGAATTAAACAGGAAGTTTCCGGAAGAAATGGAGAAGTCTATTCTGCAGTATGCTATACAAGGTAAATTAGTAGAACAAAATGAAGAAGAAGGAACAGCCGATACACTTTTAAAAGAAATTGAAATTGGCAAAGACAATTTAATAAGAGATATGAAAGTTAGAGGACAAAAAGTAGTTCAAGAAATTCAAGATGATGAAATTCCGTTTGATATACCGAAAACTTGGAGATGGGTTAGACTATCCCAATTAGGAGTAATTATTGGTGGTGGAACTCCTAAAACGAATGTTAATGAATACTGGGAAAAGGGGATAATACCTTGGATTACACCAGCAGATATGAAGAATGTAGAGGGTAAATATATTTCTAGCGGGTCAAGGTATATAACTCAAATAGGACTAGATAAATCATCTGCAAAGTTAATGCCAAAGGGCACGATTGTTTACTCAAGCCGAGCACCAATTGGTTACCTAGCCATTGCAGATAATATAATATCTACTAATCAAGGGTTTAAGTCACTAGTTCCTGCAGTAGAAGATATAAAAAAGTATTTTTATTATTGTCTAATATCAAGAACTAATGAAATTCAAAGTCGAGCATCAGGGACAACTTTTAAAGAAATTTCAGGTGCTGAATTTGCAAAAACCGTTGTTCCGCTTCCACCATTAGAAGAACAAAAGCGAATTGTTGCAAGAATAGAAGAATTATTAGAATATACTAAGAACCTTGTTAAAGAAGATTAGGTAGATATGAATATGGCGTATCAGAAGTAACTGTTTATGCTTGGGCTAAAAAATTTAATCCAGTGGATCTTGAATATGGTTCTTCCATGATCCCTGATGATTATACAAAGTTACAAAACAAATGCTTAAGTTACAAGAGGAACAAGAAATCTTAAAAAAAGTTATGACCATATTCGCAAAAAAGTTAAAGACGCTGAAATTCACTCTATTACAAAAGAATAGAAAAATGTTGATATACGGGAGAGGTTTAATGATTCAGTTTGTTTTTGTAGGTTTTAAGGGCGATACTGATCTAGATTATTTAGAAAAACTATCATCAAGGCTAAAGGATCAATTTAAAGCAAAATCCTTAATATTCAAAGATACTTTATTAAATGAGGGTCTAGTCCATATTAAAGTATCTGACGAGAGTGATAGTGAATGTGATTTATCTTTTGAAATTGCTACATTTAATGGGGAAAAGCAATTATTAATTCAAATTAATATAGTTGATCCAGAAAACTTCAATGAACTAGCTTACATGCTTAAAGCGGGTATAAAAGATTATTTGATAAAAGATTGGGATGAATGCATATGGTTGAAGGATAGTCAATCCGCCCTTTATGCTCACCAATTATATTTGCAAATTTATAATGCAGAAAATAGTTTGAGGGAATTAATCAATCTAATTATGATAAAAGAAATGGGCGTTAAATGGTGGGAAAGCTACGTCAGTGAAAACCTGATTAAAACCTTTAAAGACAGAGAAGCTCCTTATAAAATCACTGCCCCTATGTATAAAAATATTGATACAATGCTCTTGTCCCTTAATTCAAATCATTTATCCCAAATAATGAAATACAAGAAAAAAAAGTGGATTCCTGAGTATAATGAAAAAGTAGAAAGATTAATATTCAGCAATGAAACAAAAGACTTAAAGTCAATTCAAGGAATATTATTAAATCAATTTGAAATACAAGTTGATTTATGGAAAAGCCTGTTCAGTAGATATTTTGACGATGCATTTTTAGAGGAGTGGACAACCTTCTGCAAAAACAGGAATCATATAGCTCACAACAAACTTATAGACAAGGTTGCTAACAGAAGCATTAAAGAAAACATTATAAATATTCAAGGGAAAATTGATAATGCATTGCAACAATTTCATTCACAAGCTGTTTCGGATGAAAGTAAAATAGAGTTAGAGAAAATAACTTTGGAAAATGAAAAAGAAATTATGGAAGAAGAATCCGGTATTAAAGTGCATGATAATGCTGAAATAAATCAAATTTTTAATGAAGAAATATCCCGAATAATGATGTTAATCGAAGATGAATTTCATTTTAGAAGTGATCTGATTTTACATGACTATAATAGTGAGCAAAACCAACATTTTTTTAATATTAAAAGTAAACTTGTTAATGAGAATGAAATGAACTTCTATCAAAAAAAATATTTGTCAGATGAACCTGGATCGTCAAGCGATTTAATAATTGAAATATATCTAGAACAAGAACTCCAGTATACATACAATATAGTATATCAGAATGGAGAAGCTTATTTTGATGATGAACAAAGTAACTATTTACCAATGATGCAAAACAGGTTAGAGGAACTAGATGATGATCAATTTCTTGAGGATCTTAATCAAATAATTGATTCTAGCTTTCCGAATAAAGTCGAGGAAATATCAGGCTGGCATTATGAAAGTGTAAAAGATGGCGGACCAGAAGTCGTGGCTGATTTTAATTGTGAGGAGTGCGGGGAGGAAACCGTATCTATATATGATGAATTTCATACCTTTGGTGTTTGTGTGAGTTGCGGACATAACCAATCTAATTCTATAGAAGAATGTATGAGGTGTGAAACGTACTATAATTCTAATATTGAAGGAGGACATGGTTTTTGTGACTCTTGTAGTTCCTTTATCGCTTCCCAATAATACATAAATTAAACTTGTCGATATTCTTAACTAGCATGAAAAGGTATAGAGGAATCCCTCCTCTATACCTTTTGTTGCTACCTAAACCGCTTTTCTTTTAGCCAGCACAATCTTCAACGCCTTCTCATGCGCTTCTACTGTTTTCTGTATATCTTCTGACGTATGAACTGTCGAGAAGGAATATCGATTCAGTGGTTTTAAATACACTCCAAGGTTGAGTAACTCTGTATCAATTTCTTCCCGAAGATCTGTATTTGCGTTCCACATATCTCGATAGTTTGCTATTTTTTCATCCGAGAATACGATGTTGAAAATGCTGCCCATCCCAATCGTTTGCATCGGAATGCCGTATTGTTGATATAACTGTTCAAGTTTAGTACGCAATTCATTTGTTTTCTCAAATAATGCTTCCATCGCTCCATCTTCTTGCAGCATGCAGAGTGTTTCATAGCCTGCTGCAAGGACGATTGGATGGCCGTTGTACGTACCGCTATGAAAGACAACATTTTTACCTTTACTGCTGTCGCCTCCGACGGCGAACACGTCACTATCATTATTGGCTGCGCTCAGCATCATAATTTCTTCTGATCCGCCAACAGCTCCAATTGGGAAGCCGCCTCCTAATACTTTTCCTAATGCTGTTAAGTCAGGTTTTACACCGTATTCTTTTTGAGCTCCACCGAGTCCGACACGGTAGCCAGTTTTGACTTCATCAAAAATGAGTACAATCCCTAACTCAGTCGTTATTTTACGTAAACCGTGCATAAAATCATCTGTTGCAGGAATGAAACCACCTTGGATTGGCTCTAAAATAACAGCGGCTAATTCATCTTTGTGTTTACGTAAAAGCGCCTCTGTTGCTTCCAGGTCATTAAATGGTAGAACAATGGTTTCATCACTCACTTCACCAGAAATTCCCATGGATTCGGGGACGGAGCTAGGTGCATCATCGTTCCCAGCTTCCTCTTCACTTGGATTTACACTGACGAGGACTTTATTAAATCCACCGTGGTAATGTCCTTCGAATTTAGCAATTCTTGTTTTATTTGTATGCGCAACGGCTAAGCGTATAGCTAACAACGTTGCTTCCAGTCCAGAGTTTGTATATCGAACGAGATCAATGGAATCATAATGGCTCACAATTTTTTCAGCTAATGAAATTTCCAGTTCATGTGGTGTACCTAAAATGGCTGTTCCAATCGTATTTAAATGCTCGGTTGTCGCTTTTGTAATTCGCGGATGACCATGTCCTGTAATGAGTGCTCCGTAACATAATGAGTAATCAATATATTCCGTACCTTCGACATCAAATAAGTGACTTCCACTTCCTTTTTCCATGAAAATTGGATGAGGCGCAAAATATTTAATATTTGCAGTGACTCCTCCAGGAATGACTTTACTTGCTTTTTCAAACAACTCTTTCGATGACACGTGACGTTCGGGCTCTTCATTTACATTTAACACGCATAACACCTCGCATATATTTTTTCTTTCACATTCATTATATGCAAGAGTTCTGACAAATGCAACATATCTTTCATATTTTAATTAAATTATTACATTTATGAAATTTTTACTCCTTTTTCTCTTGAAAAACTTGATAACGATCCCATAATTGCTCTAAATTTTCTAACCTTGTATTGACGGTTTCATATTTATGGTTTCCGATGTATGTAATGAGTGCATTAATTAAGCTAAGTGGAGCAGTAAATGAATCGGCAAAGGATGGCATGTTGCTTGATGCAAAGAGAGAAACATCTGCATACGTCGTAATTGGAGAAGTTTCGTGATCGGTAATGGCTATGATTGTTGCCTGCCGCTCTTTGGCAAATGCAGCGAGTTCAATGGTATTTCTCGTGTAGCGGGCGAAACTCAGTCCAATAACGACATCCTGATCGGTTACATTATACATTTGATCAATTCCGGCTGCGGTTGTATGAATAATTTCCGTGTTTCCAAAAATAATGTCTAAATAATAATGTAAGAAGACACCTAAAGAAACGGCACTCCGGTTAGCAACGACATAAATTCTTTCCGCTTCAAGGATATGTTTTGCTGCTAATTGAAAGTCATCGATATTAAGGGACTCCACTGTAGACGTTATATTCGCGATATCATCTTGGAATATATCGTAGATCGTTCGTTCTGTTTCATTGTGCATGTCCCGGGACATTTGCAGTCGCTCCGCAGTATTTAATTGCTTCTCAACGGAATCCACGAGAGCTTGTTGAAATTGATTGTATCCACTGTAACCAAGAAATGTTGCAAAACGAACAACTGTAGCTTCACTTACTTCTGTTTGCTTGGCTAATTTGTTGCCTGTTAGAAATGGAACAGAATGGCGGTGTTCTAATATATAGTTAGCGATTTTTACCTGTGACTTACTCATTTGCGAACGTTTCTGAGCAATTTGGTCATACACATTTTTATTTGGCATCATAATCCCCTTTTCTTAAGAAATAAAAACCGTTCCAAACAACGAATTCTATGATAAACTAAAGAGTATACATATCAATGTATCATGACATCATTCATTTCGGTACTATTTTTAGAAGGGAGCAAGCGGATGAAGGATATATATGTGAAAGATTCATTTCATACACCTAAGAAACGAAAGTGGAAAAAATGGCTTCTTATTAGTTTAATCGCATTATTTGTAATCGCTTTCGGAGTTTGTGTCGGAATTTCCATACATGTTGGAAATACGATGACACATCCTGAAAAGAAACCAATTGAAGAAACTCCTAGTGACCATGGGATGGAGTACGATGACATTGAGTTTTTAAGTGCTGATGGGGAAACTGATTTGTCAGGCTGGGTGATTCATCCGGAAGAAGAGGCGCAAATGACGGTGATCTTTGGCCATGGATATAAAGGAAATCGCTATGAAGATCATATTCCTTTTTTTGAAATTGCTGATGGTTTACTCGAGCGGGGATATCGTGTTGTATTCTTTGATTTTCGTTATGCGGGTGAATCTGGTGGCGATATGTCAACCGTTGGAGCGAAAGAACAACTCGATATGCTTGGAGCAGTAGATTATATAGCTGAGGAATATGATGAACCGATTAGTTTACTAGGGTTTTCAATGGGAGGTTCTGCAGCGATACTCACGGCATCTCAAACAGATAAAGTAGTTTCGGTAGTGTCTGATAGTGCATTTAGTGATTTGGAAGATTACTTAAAAGTGAATTTACCAGTCTGGTCAGATTTACCAAACTTTCCTTTTACACCAATGATTTTAACAATTATGCCACTCATTACGGATTTGGATCCGAAAGAAGCAAGTCCCATTTCCGTCTTAGATGATGTTGCACCTCGGCCAATTTTATTTATTCATAACGAAGGGGATACGTCTATTCCTTATGAAGAAAGTGAAATGATGTATGATAAACATCCAGATGAGTTTTCGTTTTGGTTAGCTGAAGGGGATGGGCATGTGGAGGTTTTTAAACAAAATAAAGAGGAATATATAGAACGTTTAGATGCGTTCTTTTTAGAAGCGCTGGAAGAAATCGAGTAAGCGTCAAAAAAACATATGTACAATTGCATATGTTTTTTTGTGTTGGACATATAATAAGGAGAAACTCTCGAACGTGCAAGGGAAATTTATATAAGATAAAAATGGTTTATGGTATTATAAACATGAGTGATTTTCATACTACATATATAGAACGTTGTGTGGCAGTTATGAAATTCATTCAGTTCATAAAATATGGTTGGGAGGCATTGGTTCATGAAGCGGTTTTGGTTTCCAATGGTAGTCATTGGGGTTTTAAGTATATTTATAATTACAGGATGTTCAAATGATAAAGAAGAAGTGGAAAATGATCCGCCGTTAAATGAAGATGATGACACATTGGTCGTTGCTATTCCAGCAGATATGGCGTCACAAGATATACATAACCACAACAGTACATTAACAGAGTCCATACATGTGAATATGTATGATTATTTATTTCAAAAAAATGAAGAGGGAGAAATTGAGCCTCATTTAATAGAAGAGTATGAAAATATTGATGACCATACGTGGGAGTTTGTTTTAAAAGAAGGGGTTACCTTCCATAATGGCGATGAATTAACTGCCGAAGATGTAAAATTTACATTGGAACGTGTTGCCCATGATGAAAGTTTACGGGAACATTTTCAGTATAAACAGATTGATGAAGTAGAAGTAGTGGATGATTATCATTTCAAGATTTACACGATCGATCCTGACCCAATCTTATTGAATCGTCTTTCACGGATTGGCTCTGGTATTTTACCGAAAGATTATATCGATGAAAATGGCTGGGATCACTTTTTAGAAAATCCTATTGGTACAGGCCCATTTAAATTTGTTGATTGGAGTCGGGATAGTGAGATTGTTTATGAGGTTTACGATGATTACTTTGATGGGGCGGTAGAAGACTGGAATAAACTTGTTTTTAAAGTCGTACCTGAAGATTCCACACGCGTAGCAGAATTGCTAACAGGTGGGGTAGATATTGCTTTAAATGTTCCGAATCATGAATGGGATCGGATTGATGATAATGAAGGAACGAAAATGGAATCAACTACATCACAGCGAGTAGCGATGTACTTACTCCGCTTTCAAGAAGAATATCCAACATCTGACCCACGTGTACGAGAAGCGATTGATCTCGCAATCAATAATGAAGTACTCACTGAAAATGTTTTAGGCGGTGGCGGAGTTCCGGTTCGATCGCGCGTAACGCCAGGAAATATGGGGGCAAATGAAGACCTGTATGATACATTTAACTATGATCCTGAGCGGGCAAAGGAATTGTTAGAAGAAGCGGGCTATGGCGATGGACTTGAAATTACGTTAAACGGTCCGAGTGGCCGATATACAAAGGATCGAGATGTTCAAGAAATGGTAGCAGCGATGTTGGAGGAAGTAGGAATTACGGTCAACTTAGATTTAATGGAATGGAGTAAGTTTGTTGATTTACGCGAAAGTTTTAAATTTGACGATGGATTCTTCATAACATATGGAAATTCTCAATTTGACGCCTCTCTTCCTCTGGAAAGTATGCGAACAGACTTTGCGAAAGATATGCAAGGCTATGAAAATGAAGAATATGAAGAGCTTTTAGATAAAGCTGAAGTGAACATGGATTTAGACGAACGGGCCGAACAGTACAAACAGGCGCAAGAAATTATTGCCGAAGATTTACCATATGTATATTTATATGCTGAGATGGTTAATTACGGTACGAATGACGCCTTAGAATTCACCCCTCGTGCGGATGAAATGATATTTGCAAAAGACATTACGAAGAAATAATCATAAACAATATATGAAGATACTGAACTCATTTAAGGTAAAATGGTTCAGTATCTTTGCATCAAGACCAATAACTTAAATAGGGATATCCTCACTGAATGAAGTTTCGCTTTATTCGTGTTATTGTATAAAGGAATCCGCAAGTAGAGGGAGGAGCCCGATGTTAAATTATATCATCAAGCGCTTATTACAAACGATACCTGTATTATTTATTATTGTTTTTACAGTGTTTACACTCGTTTACCTAGCAGGAGATCCTGTTGCGCTTATGTTGCCTGAAGATGCTACTCCAGAAGAAATTGAAACGTTAAAATCAGCACTTAATTTAGATAAACCATTTATTGTTCAATTCGGTACATACGTAGGCAATCTAGTACAAGGTGACTTTGGCACATCCTTCCATTATGATTTGCCAGCATTGCCATTGGTGCTTGAACGAATGCCGGCAACGATTGAGTTGGCACTAGCAGCTATGGTTGTTGGTGTGCTGATTGCTATTCCACTCGGAATTTGGTCAGCAGCAAAACGGAATACGGGTGTTGATGTTGCGATTACTGGAGGATCTGTCTTAGGACAAGCGATACCGAATTTTTGGTTAGGAATTATGTTAATTCTTGTATTTTCGGTGAACATTCAAATATTTCCTGTTTCTGGACGGGGATCGTTGATGCACTTAGTGCTGCCAGCAATCACCCTAGGTACAGGTTTAGCTGCAACAGTCGCTCGACTCACACGCTCGAACTTAATTGAAGTGTTAGGGCAAGATTTTGTTCGAACTGCACGAGCGAAAGGAGTCAATAAATTCGTTGTACTATTTCGGCATGGGCTGAGAAATTCATTAATCCCAGTTGTGACAGTGATGGCCATGCAAACAAGTAGTTTGCTAGGTGGGGCATTAATAACGGAGTATATTTTCTCTTGGCCAGGTATTGGACAATTGCTTGTTCAAGCTGTGCATATGCGGGACATGGCCGTGATTCAAGCAGCCACATTTGTGATTGCTTTGGCAGTCATCTTAATGAACTTTTTAGCAGATATTACATACCGACTACTTGATCCGCGAATTAAGATGCATTAGGAGGCCGAACAGTGACTGTAAAATCAGAAGACTTGCAAACAGACAAAAACAAACAAAATAAAGAAGAAGTTCGGCCTGTTACATATTGGCTGCGTTTACTGTTAAAAAGTAAAACAGGAACGTTAGGCCTCATCATTGTCTTAATCATTGTATGTGTTGCACCTCTAGCTGGCATAATTGCTCCACATGACCCAACACAAATGGATGCAACTAAAATGTTAACACCGCCTGCTTGGTTAGAAGGTGGATCGATGGAATACATACTAGGGACAGACAATTTAGGCCGGGATATATTTAGTAGAATTTTATATGGGACGAGAATTTCTTTATTAGTAGGAATTACTTCAGTCATTATTGCTGGGGCTATTGGAATAGCTCTAGGACTATTATCAGGATACTATGGTGGGTTAATAGATACGATTATTATGAGGATTGTAGATGCGTTTCTAGCCATACCAGGCATATTAATTACACTCGTTATCTTAAGTGTTGTTGGACCAGGATTGTGGACACTTATTATTGTGTTAGGAATTACGAACTGGGTGGAATATACACGGGTGGTGCGAGGAGAAGTCCTCAGTGTGAAGGAACGGGAATATGTGAAAGCTGCTAAATCCATCGGTGTCAGTGATCTAAAAATAATGATGAAACATTTGCTTCCGAATGTTGCCTCTTCTTTTATTGTCATTTCTACACTAAGTGTAGCTAGCACAATAATCGCTGAAGCTTCTCTTAGTTTTTTAGGCATGGGTATTCAACCTCCAACCGTTTCATGGGGAGTGATGCTCAATATTGGAAAAGACTATTTAGCGGAGAGTTGGTGGGTCGCTACGTTTCCAGGTTTAGCAATCACCTTTACAACTTTAGGAATTATCTTTTTAGGAGATTGGTTACGAGATATATTAGACCCTCGTACACAAATGAATGGGAAATGATAAGGAGGGAGATCATTGAAACAACTAGACCATATGTTAGAAGTGAAAGATATGAAAACCCACTTCTATACGGAAAAAGGCATGATTCCAGCCGTGGATGGAGTTTCTTTTCACGTGGATGAAGGAGAACTTGTTGGGATTGTTGGTGAATCGGGAAGTGGAAAGAGTGTGACAGCTTTATCCATAATGAACCTCATTGAACAGCCTGGAAAAATTGTTGATGGGGAAATATTGTATAATGGCGAAGACTTATTGCAAGTATCGGAAAAGAAAATGGAAAGCATTCGTGGGAATGATATTTCAATGATCTTCCAAGAGCCACTGACATCTCTCAATCCCGTATTGACAATTGGAAAACAAATAACAGAAGCAATTCGAGCCCATCAAAAAGTAAGTAAAAAAGAAGCGAAAAAACAAGCTATCGACTTGCTTCATCGCGTCCGCATCCCACGTGCTGAAAGTGTCTATTCTTCATATCCCCATGTATTAAGTGGGGGCATGAGACAACGGGTGATGATTGCTATTGCTCTTTCGTGTCACCCAAAACTGTTGATTGCCGATGAGCCAACAACGGCGCTTGACGTGACTATTCAGGCACAAATTATGCAATTGCTCAAAGAAATTAG
The DNA here is from genome assembly GCA_026168805.1 of Caryophanales bacterium. GTDB lineage: Bacteria > Bacillota > Bacilli > Bacillales > Amphibacillaceae > CALAMD01. The sequence goes on from JAPFDS010000056.1 coordinate 84,709, forward strand.
CAAAGATATAGGCGCAGCTATTATGCTAATTACCCATGACTTAGGGGTGATTGCAGAAATGGTTGATCGAGTGATTGTGATGTATGGTGGAAAGATTGTCGAACAGACAGATGTGCATACTTTATTTAAATCACCTGAACACCCTTATACAAAAGCGTTGATTGAGAGTACACCACGTTTTCATACATTAGAGGATGAATTTTACTCGATTCAAGGAAGTGTACTACAGACGCATGAAAGCATACAAGGGTGTAAATACGAGCCACGATGTCCGTATGCAATGGATGTATGTAAGAAGGAAGAACCACTGCTGGAAGATATGAACGAAGGACATAAAGTAAGATGTTGGCTCCATGATCAGTAGTTTTCGGAAGGAGGGACCGTGCATGTCTACAACAAAAACAGATGAACAGACAGATTATATATTAGAAGTAAAAGGCTTGAAAAAGTATTTTGACGTTACAGACGGACTTTTTCCTAGTTCTAAAAAATACTTAAAAGCTGTTGATGGAATTGATTTTAAGATCAAACGTGGTGAAACGTTAGGCATTGTAGGAGAATCTGGTTGTGGGAAATCAACAACCGGAAATTTGATTATGAACATGTTAGCTCCAACAGAGGGGAAAATCATTTTTGATGGAGAAGATATTCATTCCTTATCTAAACGACAAATGCGAGAGAAGCGCAAAGATATTCAAATGATTTTTCAAGATCCTTTCTCTTCCCTTAACCCTCGTATGAAGGTGTTTGATATTATTGCAGAGCCTTTAATTACGCATAAATCATCCAGAGGAAAAGAACTACAAAAAGAGGTAGAAGAGTTATTAGAAGTTGTCGGTCTAGATCCGTCTCATGCGAAACGGTACCCGCATGAATTTAGTGGAGGTCAACGTCAACGGATTGGGATTGCTCGCGCGATTGCACTGCGTCCCAAGCTGATTGTTTGTGATGAACCGGTATCTGCACTGGACGTTTCCATTCAATCACAAATATTAAAGTTGCTTAAAAAGCTACAAAGTGAATTACAGTTAACATACATTTTTATTGGACATGCTTTACCAGCTGTGAAGTCGATTAGTGACAGAATTGCCGTCATGTATTTAGGAAAAATAGTTGAAATTACGACAAAAGAACAATTATTTTCGTCTCCAATGCACCCATATACAGAGGCACTTATTTCTGCTGTACCAATTCCAGATCCGGAGTTGAGAGATGCACGAAAACAGATTATTCTTGAAGGAGATATTCCTAGCCCAGTGGACCCGCCTTCCGGATGTAACTTTCGCACGAGATGCCCACTAGCAACGGAAAAGTGTAAGGAAGTAGATCCAAAGTTATTAGAAAAACGTCCGGGCCAATGGGTTGCATGTCATTATGCACTTGAACATGGAAAGGGAATAATCACCGATGACGTATAAAATGAAAGAACAGACGTATGGGGTAAGTGCTGCACATCCGTTAGCAGCGGAAGCGGGTGTACGAGTACTGGAAGAAGGCGGAAACGCAGTAGACGCGGCAATTGCAGTGGCCTTTGCATTAGGGGTTGTCGAACCGTATGCTTCAGGCATCGGTGGCGGTGGAAATATGCTCATTTTTGACCCAGCGAAAAAGGAACCGATGGTGTATGATTATCGTGAAACAGCTCCTAGCCATGTACATGACATGTACAATATAGGGGTGCCTGGAGTTGTGCGTGGGATGGAGAAAATATCAGAGGACTTGGGCAAACGATCACTTGCACAAGTAATGCAACCTGCCATCGAACTGGCAGAATCAGGTTTTGAAATAAATGCAATTTTGGCACGTAATTTAGCCCAAACAAAACATACACATATGTTTGAAATACCTCATTTTTACCCAAATAAACAACCCCTTCAACAAGGAAATAAACTTATTCAATACGAACTTGCGGAAACGATGAAACAGATTGCACGAGAAGGATCTAATTATTTTTATCGTGGGAAACTTGCGCAAAAGCTCATCCATTTGCAAGTCGGAATTACGGAAGAAAACCTGCAAAATTATGAAGCAGTTCAGAGGGAACCTATCAAAGGAACGTTCAGAGGGCATGATATATTTGCAGCCCCTGCCCCGAGTGGAGGAGCGCTTATCGTGCAAGCCTTAAAGGTGATTGAACGACTAAACATCGATCAACTCAACCCTCATTCACCTTCATTTATGACAATGATTGGTACCATTTTACAAACATGCTATTCCATTCGAAATACATATATAGGGGATCCAGCCTTTGTTCCGATTAATGAACAGGAACTATTGGATGAAGAACTGATCAGGGAAATCATCGAGTCCATCGAATATGCAACAAGTCCTTCAAATGTAAAGATGGTTGATGAAAATCATACGACTCATTTTTCTGTCATCGATCAAGACGGTATGGTTGTTTCAACGACAAATACATTAAGTAATTTTTTTGGTTCTGGTGTCTATATAGATGGATTGTTTTTAAATAATCAAATGCAGAACTTTTCACCAAACACTTCGTCACCTAATCGATTTGAGGTGGGGAAGAGGTGTCATAGCCTAATTTCACCTACGATTGTAAGTAATGAAGGGATTCCTTGGTTAGCCATTGGCGCATCAGGAGCCGCCCGTATACCAACATTAATTACAACTGTTTTAATCAAATATTTAATGCACGGGTATTCTATTGAAGAAGCCATCCGAGATAAACGTCACTTTACGTTTGGGACGGATTTTTATAGTGAAAAAGAATTATCGGCCAATGAACAACTCGGCATTAAACAAGCAGGATATCGGTATAACTACTATCCAAATTCGATCTTTTATGGTGGGGTTCAAGCGGTGTTATTTGAACATGAGAACGTACATGGAGCAGGAGACCCACGTCGAGGTGGCGTATTTAGAAGGAACAAGATGTTACATAAGAAGGGAGAGTAGATGCAAGTGTCAGCAGCAGATCAGTCAAACATACGTGCACGGGCAGCAGGAACATATAATGAGCCTTTTGAACCTTATTTTAACCAAACGTATGAGCGTCCACCACAAGTGCAGGCATTGTATCCTGACCCAGATGTGCAGTTTGAAACTCCGGCATTTCAGAAAAAGGATCGCGCTTTTACAACGCAAGAAGAGATGATGAGCTTTTTGCATAAAATTTCTTCGACAGGTACACATGTACAGATGGAAATCATCGGTTACTCCCTTGAAAATCGAGAAATTCCAATGCTCTTATTTGCAACCAATGAAGAAGGAAGTAAAGAGTTTCAAGCAAAACCAACTGTTTGGTTACAAGCGATGGTTCATGGAAGTGAACCCGCGGCAGGGGAATCTACTTTAGTTATTGCTGATGAACTTGCACATGGTTCGCTAGGGGATGTACTTGAGAATATAAATGTCGTGATCATTCCAAGGATTAATCCAGATAGTTCCTATTACTTTGATCGGAACTCTACAACAAACTTAAATGGAAATAGGGATTATATACAATTAGAGATGATTGAAATTCAAATCCTTCATAAAATATTTAACCGATTCACACCTGAAATTGTCATTGATGCGCACGAATATGGTGCCATGCCTCAATATAAGGAAATGGGTGAAGAGGGCGGACTAAAAGCTGAAGACGTGCTTCTGTTAGCTGGAAATAATGTAAACATACCTAAGAATATACGGAAAAAAGCAGATGAATGGTTTATACAAGAAGCGTTTGCAGCTTTGGAGCAAAAGGGATATGTATGTGACGAGTATTATTTGGTGACGAAACCGAATCGAGACAAACCGCGTGTCATAGAAGGTGGTTTGGATGGAGGAACGGGGAGAAATGCTTTTGCTCTTAAACCTGCCTTTTCTATCCTTGTTGAAACATTAGGAATTACCATTGGTAGAGAAAGCTTTCTCCGGCGGGTAGATTGCCAAGTGACGACACATGCATCCATTATGCGAACATGTGCAGCAAAAGCCTCACAAATTAAACATGTGATCACTGTGGCTAAACAAGAAATTACCAATCGTGCTGGGGAAGAATTCGTTGTCTTAGAAAGTAAACAAACGGAAGAGCATGGGAAAACGGTCCAAGCAGTAGACATCGCGAGCGGTGAACGCATTGAAATGGATGTAGACTACTATAGTTCTACCAACGCAATTCCAACAATTATGCGGAAGCGTCCAATAGCGTACATACTGCCACCTGCGTTCGGTCACCTTGTTGAAAAAATAAAATTGCTCGGAGCTCACGTTGAACGAACCGCAACAGGAGTAGAACTGAATGTAGAGTGCTATACAGTTGTTGAAAGAAATGTATCCCAATTAGGTGATCGACCACTGAGCCATTTACATACATCGATCTGCGAAGCCATCCGCTATTTCCCCCCAGGTAGTTATGTAATTAAAAGTGCACAACCAGCAGCTTATTTAATTTCTCTAGGCTTAGAGCCTGAATCCATTGATAGTTTCTTTACATATAATTTTGTACCCGTATATGTAGGAGGAGAATTACCCGTCTATCGCTATATGAAAGAAAACCTTTCGTTCGTGGATGATTAAAGCTTCACATATACTACTATTTTCGATATGATTAATAGACAAAGGAGTGGTGATTCATGGGCAAATATAATGGTGAAGAAGCATACATTGAACTTTGTAAGCATGTTTTAGAAACAGGTGTAAAACGATCTGACCGTACGAATACTGGGACGTACTCCGTTTTCGGTCATCAAATGCGCTTTGATTTACAAGAAGGATTTCCATTACTGACAACGAAAAGAGTTCCTTTTAAACTTGTATCAAGTGAATTGCTATGGTTTATGAAAGGTGACACGAATATTCGTTATTTATTACAGCATAACAATAGAATTTGGAACGAATGGGCTTTTAAGAAATGGGTAGAAAGTGAAGAGTATGATGGTCCAGATATGACGGATTTCGGAATACGTTCACAAAAGGAAGAAGCATTTAAAGGGCAATATGATGAACAAATGGCTCGTTTTGAAAAATTTGTGTTAGAAGATGACGCCTTTGCTGAAAAATATGGTGACTTAGGAAATGTCTACGGAAAACAATGGAGAGATTGGGAAACAAGACGTGGTGATTCAATTGACCAATTACAAGAGGTTATAGATTCTATTAAGAATAATCCACACTCTCGTAGACATATCGTTTCTGCATGGAACCCAGAAGATGTTCCAACTATGGCTCTTCCGCCGTGTCACACATTGTTTCAGTTTTATGTAGCAGACGGGAAATTGTCTTGTCAGCTGTACCAAAGAAGTGCGGATATCTTTTTAGGTGTGCCATTTAATATTGCTAGCTATGCATTACTGACGCATTTAATTGCACACGAATGTGGTCTTGAAGTAGGAGAATTTGTTCATACACTTGGGGATGCACATATTTATACGAACCACGTAGAGCAAATTAAAACACAAATTGAACGTTCAATCCGTACATTCCCAACGCTTCGCATAAATGCGGAAAAATCATCTGTTTTTGATTTTGATGTTGACGACTTTACGATCGAAGGCTATGATCCACATCCTGGAATTAAAGGGATCATCGCAGTTTAAACGAAAACTTAAGGAGGAATGTTCATGATTTCGTTTGTTGTAGCAATGGACGAAAATAACGTAATCGGTGCGAATAAGGATTTACCGTGGCCTTATTTACCAAAAGATATGAAGTTTTTTAAAGATACGACAATGAATGGTACGATGTTTATGGGGAGAAAAACATATGAGGCAATTGGCCGTCCATTACCGAACAGAAAGAGCGTTGTACTAACAAGAGGTGAAGATACTTTCCCGGAAGAGGTAGAAGTAGTTTCAGACTTTTCATATGTGAAAGAGTACGAAGACAAGCATCCCGATGAAGAGCTATATGTCATTGGAGGCGGAGTTGTTTTCAAAGAAACGATGCCCATCGCTGATCGTTTGTACGTCACTTATATTCATGGATCGTTTGAAGGGGACACGTATTTTCCAGAAATTAATGAAGATGAATGGGAATTAACGTCAGAATCTTTTGTAGAAGCTGATGAGGACCATGCATATAGTATGACATTTGCGGTATATGATCGAAAGTAAGGAACTAGTATGTTGTATAAATAAACTAGGGGGAAATGTGATGAAGCCATTTATTGGTATAACAGCAGTAGAAGATGGTCGGAAAGAAACCATTGGTAGGGATTCGATTGACGCAGTTATTCAAGCCGGAGGAATTCCAGTTGTGTTAACAAACTTCGCACTAGAAGAGGATGTTGACACGATTCTGGAAAAGCTTGATGGACTTTTATTAACAGGTGGTCACGATGTAGACCCTACTCTTTTTGGGGAGGAACCAATACCTGGACTAGGAACAGTTACACCTGCTAGAGACCGGTTTGAACTAGCGATTACTAAAAAGGCTCTTGAGGTAAACAAACCTATTTTAGGAATATGCAGAGGGTGTCAAGTGTTATCTGTCGCAAGTGGTGGAGATATGTATCAAGATATTTATTCACAAATCGATCGACCACTTCTACAGCATTCTCAACATGCGCCTTTGGCTCATGGATCACATTTCGTTGACATCGAGAAAGATAGTCTCCTTCATACACTCATGAAGGATGAAAAACCAAAAGTAAACAGTCGCCATCATCAGGCCGTACGTGATGTTAAAGAACCGTTCTTTATCTCTGCTAAGTCCAGTGATGGAGTAGTCGAGGCAATTGAAAGTAAAGAGCATTCGTACGTACTTGCAGTCCAATGGCACCCTGAAAATATGGCGGTTGCAGGGGATGAACCATCGAAAGCGATATTTGATGGATTTATCAACGCTTGTAAACAATAAAAAAACGCGAACTCTCTAGATAAATCATCTGAAGAGTTCGCATTTTTAATGGTAGTAGCAATGTTCATGCTTGAAATCCATTCCACTTAAAACACTTCGAGAATTCCATCTGTTTTACGATCTCGAAATGAATTTCATCGTTCCTTTTCCCACGAAATATGCAATTAATATATAGAGAATCAAGGGAATAAGGAAGAGTTCATAACTAACAATAAATTGAGAGTACGCATATAGAAATAATGGCGCAAAAATAAGAAAAATTACGACGACCGAGATGGTTATCCTTCGAAAAAGGATGGTTAACAATACGCTCATAATAACTACAATGATTGGAAAGGTTAAGAATTGGATACCTAAAAAAGCAGGACTACCGTAGTAATTCATTAACGCTTCCATTAAAATCCTCCAATCATTTTTTTGTTGAATATTCTTAATTATGGAAAGTCTTCATTTGCAATTATTATAACATAAAAAAGATGAGGCTGAGATAAATCAAAGTTATATCTCCCAAAATACGAATAACACTCTCATTTAGCGTAGGAAATATACGTAGACTCCCGCGGGAGCAAAGGCCTAGGCAAGACCCCGTAAGGCGATAGCCTACGGAGGCTTGCCAGCCGCCCGCAGGAAAGCGAAGTATATTTCCGAAGCGGATATTCCCACTTGTTACATTAGAATGTTCGTATATGAGTTAACTTTAAAACATTTGTCTCAAACTCATCCTTTAATAATATATTATTTTGGGGAATCTTCATTTTGCTAGGTCCAGTTAAAACACTTGGTCCATTTCATACAATCGTTTGTACTTAGGATCATTTTCCATTAACTCTTGATGTGTCCCTTGCATCGTAATTGTTCCATCTTCTAAAAACACAACCTCATCCATCACCGCAGCCCCAGCTAAATGGTGCGTAATCCAGATAATCGTTTTATCTTTTGTTGCTTCTAAGATTGTATCCATGAGATCGTATTCGGTTAACGGATCGAGACCAATCGTTGCCTCATCAACAATTAGTACTGGAGTGTCTTGCAATAAGACACGGGCAAAAGCAATCCGCTGTTGCTCCCCGCCGGAAAATCGCTCCCCAAGCTCAAGCATATTCGTATGAATACCTTTAGGAAGGGATTCAATAAGAGGTGTTAGCTGTGCTTGGTCTGCAGCTCTTTCCACTTCCTCATCGGTCGCATCAGGACGCCCAATCCGAATGTTATTCGCAATCGTCGTTGAAAACAAATGTGGTTTTTGGTTTAAGACCGCGATCTGTTTGGATAATACATCCTTTGTATAAGGCATATTATTCATCGTAATGGCTCCTTGGGAAGGGGTTAAAATCCCTGCAATGAGTTGCATGAGTGTAGATTTTCCAGCACCACTTTTACCAAGCAAGGCAATCTTTTTCCCTTGAGGAATCGTTAATGATACGTTTTGAATCGCAGGACCAGTCGTTTGTTTATATTGGAACGTTACATGATCTGCTTCGATATGCACGTGATCCGTAGGCGCAATTTCTGGAATGGGATCCTCTGATGCATCTCCATCATACTCAATTTTTTCAATTCTTCGAACGGCATCTTGATACATCGGTACTTCCTCAACTGCAGGACTGATCGGGACAAACGCTTCTGTCACTGAAAAAATCATCAACGTAAAGGCTGCAATAAATGTAGGGGCAAATTGTCCTTCACCAGAACTATAAGCCGTCCAAAATAGCACTGCGATAATGCCAATCCCAATCGTTAGTTGAATGCAGACATCTCTTCCTAGATGGAAGCGGTCAAGTACTGCAACAAGCTTTGAACGACGTGCATCAATCGAGCTTGTTTCATTAATCACTTCATTGGCTCTTCCACTTGCTTTTAAATCTGTAATGCCAAAAAAAGCATCGGTAACATTGGAGTATAATTCTCCATCCACTTGTTTCATTTGTTCGTGTTGCTTACGCATACGAACAAGGGATAGATAAGGAATTAGGAAAACAATGACACCAAATAAAAGCAATATAAACAGGCCGAACATCCAATTAAATACACCAAAAATGATGCAAATAATCGCATATAATACGAGCCCGAAGATACTTGGGAAAATTGTCCGTAAATAAAAATCTTGTAAATGCTCAATGTCATCCGACAACATGCGTAATAAGTCACCTGATTGATATTTTTCTTGTAAGGAAATCGCTTGAGGTTCTAAATGGTCATATAATGTATTGCGCATTTTTTCAAGCATTCTTAAGACAATATCATGACTCATGAGTTTTTCCACATACGTAAATAATGCACGCCCAATACTAAATGCGCGAACAGCGACAATTGGTACATACACAGCCATAATATTTTCTGGGCGCAAAGCCGAAGATGAAATTAAGTATCCGGAAACAAATAAAAGCATTGCTCCGGAGCCAAGCCCAAGCAATCCAATGAGCAGGGAAAGAATGATTCGTGTTTTGAACTGTTTAATATATGGAAACACCCACGTATTCATAATCTTTCCCTCCTTTGTTGCATCGTTTTTGTAAGCGTGTGAAAGGCTCCAGATTCTTTAGCGCGCAATTCCTCATACGTACCTGATTCAACGATTGACCCATGATCAAGCATGAGTAAATGATCCATTTGTTGCAACCAATGCATTCGGTGTGTGGCGAAGAAGACAAGTTTATCGGCAAATAATTGTACCATCACTTCTTTAAGTTCATATTCTGTTTCGATGTCTAAATGAGCAGTAGGTTCATCTAATAAAATCACTGAACGGTCACTTAGCATCGCACGTGCAATTGCAATCCGTTGTTCTTGGCCACCACTTAATGTTCGTCCACCTTCACCAATTTGTTCGTTCATTCCATATTTTAACGAAGAAACAAATGGCTCTAAACCGATTTGTGCAATCACCTTTTTCACATCTTCATTGGTCGCTTCAGGTGCATAAAAACGAATGTTATCCGCAATGGACATTGGAAAGATATACGGACGTTGTGGAATATAAGCGATTTGTTTCAGCCAATCATCCCGGTGCAAATGAGATACCTTTTGACGCCCAATTGCAATGTTTCCTGCATACGGTTGTAGGGACCCAGCCAATGTATGGAGAAGAGACGTTTTCCCAGAGCCACTTGGTCCAACAAGACCGACAATTCCAGGTCCATGGAAAGAAAACTGAACACTATTTAATACATCTTGTTCATCAATCGCAACAGAAATATTGGAGAAGGAAATGGATTTCTCTTCATTCCAAGCAATTTCTTCAGCCGGATTTTCCGTAAAAGGAACCGTTTCACCTTGTTGGATGAGTTGTTCCACCTCACGTAAAGCGATTTGTCCGTCAAGGGTAGCATGGTAATCCATCCCAACTTGTCGGATCGGTAAAAAATACTCTGGTGCTAAAATGAGCACAGTGAGAGCGGGGAGTAACGGCATCGTTCCTTCAATGAGGTTAAATCCTAGCCCTACAGCCACAAAGGCAATGGCTAAACTCGTAAAGAAATCTAATGCAAAAGATGATGAAAAAGCCATGCGTAATGTACGCATCGTCGCTTGTCGATACTGCTTACTAACCTTGGCAATCTTTGTCCCGTGTTGTTTGCTCTGTCCTAAAAATGTGAGTGTTTCAAGACCTTTTAATGAATCAATAAAATGATTCGATAATAATCGATAAGATTCATATTGCTTATCTGCTAACTTTTGAGCTGCTAGTCCGAGTAAAATCATAAAAATGATTACAACAGGAATGACTCCAACTAAAATATACGCAGAAGTATGATGCACCGTCCACACATAAATGGCGACTCCTGCGGGTACGATCACCGCTTGAAACATCCGGGGAATCGTAATGTGTAAATAGTTTTCAATATCTTGTATTCCTTCAATAGCTAATGTAACGGTTTTTCCAGTACCTTCTTTTGAAATATATGCCTGTCCTAATCTTTCCACTCGTTCGAGCAATGTTTTTCTCAGCATCGTTGCTGTTTTTGTTGCATGTCTTTGGGTAAAAGAACGTTTCACAAAGGTAATCAAATGTCTTACCATAAACATCATAAAGAAGAGAATTATTCTAGGCACTTGTGAAGACAAGGTAGCCCCTTCGAATAACGAAGAAATAGCTGTCGCTAAATGGACAGCTTGAGCAATGATTGTCACTGTTTCTATGATTGTTAACAGCGTAATAAGTACATATAGCGGGCGGCTCCCAGGGTGGTTCGGGAGACCGCGCTCGCGTTTCATTAATATTCTACCTTATCATGTTTTTGAATGCGCTTATGGAAGACGTAATAGCTCCACCCCTGATAGCCAAGTACGAAAGGAAGTAATGCTAAGGAAGCATAAGTCATTACTTTTAATGTGTACGCTCCTGAAGCTGCATTCATAATCGTTAAGCTGTATGAGTCACTAATGGAACTAATCATAATTCTTGGGAACATTCCAATGAATATACTTGCTGTTAACAAAATCATTGTAGCGGTAGTCATGAAGAATGCCCAACCATCTTTACCTTTACCATTGAGTATAGAAGCGATGATCAGTGTAAGGATGGCGGCAATCGGAACAATGATCCACAATGTTCCATGATAGGTGAAAATATCTGTTTTCACATAGCCAAAAGCGACAAATAACATTACAAGTATAATCGTAAATGGTGCTAAGATTTTACCAACCGTGCGTGCGCGTTCTTGCAATTCTTCCGTCGTTCGAATGGTAATGAACTGTAAGCCGTGGGTGAGACAAAGTGCTAAAAACATCACTCCACCAAGCAATGCAAACGGATGTAAAAATTGTAAGAATCCGCCAGTCATTTCCATATCTTTATTAATCGGCATTCCCGTCATAAAATTGGCTAACACAACTCCCCATAAAATAGGCGGGAGAAAGCTTCCAATGAACAACGTCCAATCCCACGTGTTTCGCCAAGCAGGGGATTCCAATTGATTTCTAAATTGAAACGATACACCCCGAACGATGAGGGCGAGCAGCATAAAGACAAGTGGGACATAAAATCCACTGAAAAGCGTCGCATACCAGTGTGGGAATGCAGCAAACATGGCTCCACCTGCTGTAATCAGCCATACCTCGTTTGCATCCCAAAAAGGCCCTATCGTTTGAATATACGTTTGTTTTTCACGATCATTTTTTCCTAAAAAACGAACAACAGATCCAACGCCAAAGTCAAATCCTTCTAGAACGAAAAATCCAATGAATAAAACGGCAATAAGTATATACCACAGTTCATTAAGAGACAATGTTCGTTCCCTCCTTATCATACGGGTCATGTTCATTTTGTTGGTCTATTTCTGGTACATTATGATTTTTCTTTTTAATGTGTCGTACGAACAAGAAGACGGTTACGATTGCTAAAATAGAATACATCGTTGTAAATGATATAAGCGAGAAGAGCACCTCATTAAATGTCACGCTTGAGGATACAGCATCTTCTGTTTTCATTTTTCCAAACACTACCCATGGTTGACGCCCCATCTCCGTCATAATCCAACCAGTCGAGTTGGCGATGAATGGAAGTGCAATTGCAAAAACCATCACTTTTAAATACAGTGTGTTTTTTACAAGTGTTTCTCTTCGGGCTAGGAATATACCTAATAAACCGAGGAGTAGCATAACACTACCAGATCCAACCATTGCACGGAAACTCCAAAAGATTGTTTTTACCGGCGGAATGTAGTTTCCTGGACCGTATTCTTCTTCGTATTCTGCTTGTAGTTCATTCATTCCCTTTAATGAACCACTAAATTCGTTATACGCAAAGAAACTTAAAATACCTGGAATTTGTAATTCATGTGTATTTACTCGGTTCTCCGTGTCTATATTTGCGAAAACATTGAATGCTGCAGGGTCATCACTCGTATTCCACTGTGCTTCAGCAGCCGCTAATTTCATCGGTTGTGATTGCACAATATATTGCGCTTGTTGGTGTCCAGTAAAGAGAACGATGACAGATGCAAGGGTTGCAACGGTGATCCCAATGTTGAATGATTTCTTAAAAAATTCTACTTCTTGTTTACGCAATAGTTTCCATGCACTGATTCCAACAACTAAAAATGCACCTGTTGCAAATGCAGTTAATAATACGTGTGGGAATTGCGACCACACATGTGGGTTTAATAGTATTTCAGAAAAGCTATTCATTTGTGCACGTCCATCGACCATTTCATACCCGACAGGGTTCTGCATAAATGAGTTTGCGGTTAAAATCCAAAAGGCGGATAAAATGGTACCTAACGAAACGAGCCAAATAGACAATAGGTGAACTCTTTTGGATAATCGGTCCCATCCAAACACCCAAATACCAATAAACGTTGATTCGAGGAAGAAAGCTGCTAAGCCTTCAATAGCTAAACTTGGTCCAAATACATCTCCGACAAATCGGGAGTATGTTGACCAATTCATCCCAAACTGGAACTCTTGTAAAATACCAGTAACAACACCAACAGCAAAGTTAATGAGAAATAATGTTCCCCAAAATTTTGCCATTCGTTTGTATGTGTCATCTTTTTTTACGACGTACATTGTTTGCATAATCGCTATAATTAAAGCGAGTCCGATAGAGACAGGGACAAAAAAGTAATGGAAAATGGTTGTAGATGCAAATTGCAACCTAGCTAAATCTAAAACATCCATTTAAGTATCTCTCCTTTTTTCTTCTTGATTATTAAAAAAAGTATAATCATATATAAAACATATAGGATAGCGAATCGTTTAACAGAAAGTAGAAGAATGCTTTCACATCCTCCTGTATCTATTATACAGAAGAAGTAAGGGTTAAAGCGTCGGATAGATTACGAACTTGTGACGTATGTGTTAGCAAAGTGTGTCTATATATAGAGCGTTTTCAAGATTAATAAAAGAAAAGACACTCCTTAGAATGTCTTTTAATGTGTATTCAACTGAGTGAATTTCATATTTACCAAACTTCATTCAACTGGAACAATCCAATCAAAACGATCTTCTTCTTCACCATATTGAATACGTGTTAATGTATCATATAGACGTTTAGCAATCGGACCTGTTTCATGATTGTTTAGCACGAGGTCTTCTTGCTTCCACGTAAGTTGACCAATCGGTGATATAACAGCTGCTGTACCTGTTCCAAATGCCTCTTTTAAGGAACCACGTTTGTAGGCGTCATACAGTTCATCCATGGAAATTTTTCTTTCCTCTACTTTTATATCCCAATCTTTAAGTAAAGTAATTACTGAATTTCGTGTAACACCATCTAAAATACTGCCCGATAATTGAGGAGTAATAATCGTATCATCTATATTAAAGAAGACGTTCATACTTCCAACTTCTTCAATATAGTTTCGTTCGACACCATCCAGCCATAATACTTGGGCAAACCCTTGATCTTCAATTTTTTCTTGTGCTTTTAAACTAGCAGCATAATTTCCACCTGTTTTCGCTTCACCCGTACCACCAACAACTGCTCGTACGTATGTATCTTCTACGGCAATTTTTACTGGATCGATTCCCTCTTTATAATATGGGCCAACAGGGGAGAGTATAATAGCAAATGTATACATCTCTGAGGCAGCAACTCCTAAATAAGGCTCCGTAGAAATAACAAATGGCCTAATATATAAAGAAGTTCCCAGTTGATTAGGAATCCAATCTTGATCCACTTCAACTAATTTTCGAACTGCCTTTAAAGCAAACTCTTCATCAATCTCTGGAATACAAATTCGACTATTTGATCGATTTAACCGTTCAATATTTTTTGTTGGTCTAAAAAGCTGAGCAACCCCATCTTTCGTTACATACGCTTTCAATCCTTCAAATACAGTTTGTCCGTAATGAAGAACCATGGACGCTGGGTCTAATGAAAGGGGACCATAAGGAACAATACGTGCATCATGCCATCCTTGTCCTTCCGTATAATCCATTAAAAACATATGGTCTGTAAATGTTCTTCCAAATTCTAACGTGCTAGGTGCAGGTTTCACATTTTTTTCTTCAGTTAGTTGAATCGTGATTGATTGATCTCTCATGTGTATGTCTCCTCATTCGTATGTTTATAAACGTAATCGTTTACATGTGCTTATGTAATTAGTAGTGAATTATGACTACTAGTTTATCATATATTGTGTATTAAAAAAGGAATATTTGAAAAAAGTGTCTGTAAATAGGGAAGAGGTAGATGGATTTTCCATCTACCTCTTCTATATCGTATTTAAGGGATACGCAAATTAATTACCAAGACCTTCAGAGATAACGTCGATATTGTACTCTAAATATTTCACGTACGTATCGATTTCGTCACCCGGCATTCCAATTTCATCGGAATAAATAGGTTTTTCGAAGATCTCTACTCCTGATTCATCAGAAACAGTTTCCATTGGACGAGGTTCAACGTTTGATTCCATAAACATTATTTCCACGTTGTTCTCATCAAGAAATTCAATTAATGAAGTAATTTGTTCAGGTGAACCATTTTCTTCTGTATCGATTTTCCAAATACATCCTTCATCCATTCCATACGTATCAAGCATGTATTGGAATGCACACTCACTTGTTACAAGTGTTTTGTTATCTTCTGGAAGATCCCCAATTCTTTCAGCATAATCTTCATCAATTTCTTTTAATCTCTCAATATATTGTTCAGCGTTTTCTTCATACGTTTCAGCGTTATCAGGGTCTACTTCTACAAATGCATCACGCATATCTTCAGCCATTAAAATACCAACAGTTGGGTCGATAAATGTGTGCGGGTTAATTTCTTCTTCTTTCGATTCTTCATCTGTTAAATACATCGGTTCCACACGTTCTGTTAAGCTGTATGCGTTAGACTCATCTTGCCCTACAGAATCCATCATCTTAAAGAACCAACCTTCATCTCCACCTTCTAAGTTCATGCCGTTATAGAATAAAATATCAGCATCGGTAGCTTTTTTACTATCTTCAGGTAAAGGCTCATACTCATGTGGATCTGTTCCAGTTGGAACGAGGTTATGGACTTCTACTAAGTCTCCACCGATTTGACGAACGATATCTGAAATGATTGTGAATGACGCAACGACTTGTAATTTATCGCCATCACTCTCATCTGTTTCCTCAGTACCTTCAGTATCTTCGGCACCTTCTGTTTCTTCGGGCTCTGTATTTCCTTCTTCTGTTGCATCCTTGTCATCGTCCCCACAAGCTGCAAGCAGAAGTACTGCTAAACTTGCCATGATAAAAAGCTTCAAAAATTTCTTCATACGAATAAAACTCTCCCTTGACATATTTTTATATTTACTACATTTAAACGTTGTTAAATGTTAGTTTCCTACACTTGATCGTTGCTTGTTTGATTGCAATGCTTTCCATAAAACCCCATGTTTTGGAGAAAAAACAAATACAATGGCAAATATCACTGTTGTCGCGAGTACAATAATTGGTCCAGAAGGTAAGTTGTGTACAAAACTAACGAATAGACCAACGATTGACGCAAATACTCCGAAAAAGGCTGACAAAAGGATCATAATTGAAAGCCGGTTCGTTAGTAAATAAGCTGTAGAAGCAGGTGTGATCAACATGGCTACTACAAGTATCACTCCAACTGTTTGCAGAGATGCAACTGTTACGAGTGTTAATAAAACCATAATACTGTAATGGATAAAACGGACCTTAAGTCCATAAGCTGCTGCCATTGTTTCGTCAAAACTTGAAACGAGTAACTCTTTATAAAAGAGAAATACAACGAGAAGAACAAATGTTCCAACAGCTAATGTAATATACATATCTGAAGTGCGGACGGATAAGACGTTACCAAATAATATTTGTGTCAAATCAGTAGCACTCTGTGCAGCTGTAATTAAAATAATCCCTAGAGCAAACATGGCCGAAAACACAATTCCTATGGATGAGTCATTTTTAATGCGGCTATTTTGACTAATCACACCAATACCTAGTGCAGTTAAAATACCTGTTACTGCAGCTCCCCAGAAAAAGTTGATTCCTAACATGTAAGAAATAGCAACCCCTGGTAAGACGGCGTGGGATATAGCATCCCCCATCAAAGCCATGCCTCGTAGTACGATAAAACAACCAATCACTCCACAAATGATTCCTACCATGACGGAAGTAACAAATGCCTTTTGCAAGAAACCATACGTCCCAATATCATGGATGAACACACCTATGTCGCTGATTAGATTGGGGAAGAAATGAATAATCTTGTAAAGAAAACTTTGAAACAATTCCACTACACTCCAACCCCCAGGCCTTGCATAAATTGTACATCCATCTGATAACACTTATTCATCGTTTCCGGCTGATACACATGTTTAACTGGTCCAGCACCATATAATTCTTTGTTGATCAGAATGATATCGTCAAAATAAGCTTCTACTTTGGATAAATCATGATGTACGACAAAAATAGTTTTTCCTTCATCACGTAAATTTTTCAGGATATCGATAATTACTCTCTCACTAGCAACATCAATTCCAACAAATGGTTCATCTAAGAAGAAGTAGTCTGCTTCTTGTGCTAATGCACGAGCAAGAAATACTCGTTGTTGTTGACCGCCTGACAATTCACCAATTTGGTTATTGCTAAAGTCTTCCATACCAACTTTTTCTAAGCATTTCGTTGCAAACTGTTTCTCTTTTTTTCTTGGTCTTTTAAACAAACCAAGCTTCGGATATGTTCCAGTGAGAACCACATCACGAACAAGTATGGGGAAATCCCAATCAATAGCGCTTCTTTGTGGTAAGTAAGCGATGTTTTTCCGAACTTCACTAATTGGCTTCCCATAAAAAGACACAGAACCGTGGTCTTTTGGAATAAGTCCTAGTACAGCTTTCATCAGTGTGGACTTTCCAGCACCATTCGGACCGATGATACCGATCAACTTTCCAGTCTCAAATGAAAAGTTAATATCCTTCACGACTTGTTTTCCGCTGTATGAAACATGAATATCTTTCACTTCAATCGCCATTATTTTTCACCCTTTTTTTCTGAAAGTTTCCTGTGGTAATGTTTGTTTACTTAGGCCAACTTCAAGAAATAAAAAAGAGGCCTTACGTATAATTGTTCAAATTTTATCATGCATGTTGTCGATTTTCAATCATAAATTGGCTATCCGCCTTTAAATTTGGTGATTGATAAAGTGTTGCCCTCAACCAACATAATTTTGATTATAGTATACATTTTCGTATTTGTAAATACCTTTATGTCATTTGTAGTATATTTACATCAAAAAGATCTGTGTAGACGGATGTACCTAAAATAAAAAAATAAGGTATGTACCGAATACATACCTTATTATATATGGTTCTCATCATATGGATTAATATGCACAAGAACATCTTCAATATCTGCATGATTTTTAAGAAGTGTTTGTTTAATATTTCGAGCAATCGTATGTCCTTCTCGAACGGAAATGGTAGGGTCAACACTGCATTTAATATCGACGACAACATAACTTCCATGTGTTCGAGCGTGTATTTGATCAATTCTTAACGTGCCTGGAACTGCTTCGACTGTTTGATAGAAGTGCCGAATATCTTTTTCAGGTAATACTTTTTCCATCATAATGTTTGAAGCATCTTTGGCTAAACCATAGCCTACTTTAATAACAATCATTGAAACAATGATTCCGGCAAGAGCATCTCCGTAAATCAGAAATGGAATATTGAAATGTTCTCCAAGCATGGCAAGACCAATTCCAACTAATGCAGCCATTGAGGATAATGAATCTGATCGGTGGTGCCAAGCATCACTAATTAATGCAGTACTTTTATATTTTTTTCCAACACGATACTTATATTGAAAAAGTCCTTCCTTTAGTACGATAGAAATTCCGACAATGACTAAGGCGATACTCGTTGGAGCAGTGGGCATTTCACCAAAAAAGACCTTTATGGACGAGATGCTTATTTCAAATCCTACAACAATGAGTAACAGTGCTACAATCATTGATGCAATATTTTCTGCTTTACCATGTCCATACGGGTGTTCTTTATCAGGAGGCTTATTCGCTATTTTCACCGCGAATAAAATAACGACCGAACTGACAATGTCAGAGGCTGAGTGTAGTGCGTCAGCTAATAACGCACGACTTCCTGAAAGTATTCCACCAATACCTTTTAGTACAGCTAAAAGAATATTAACGATTATACCGACCCATGTTGCAGCTACAACTTTATGTTTAGAGGATTCCATATGTGATTAACCACCCTTCTGTATCTATCGTACCAGTAGGACTCCGAGTAGGTCTATAGCAACGTTCATCGCTAATATCAACATCATGTGGGCATGTAAAACATGTTGCTTAGACGAAACAATAAAACAGCAGGATGAACGGTAAAAAGGTATGTTATTATAGATATATACGTTTGTAAAAGGTTTCATTTTATATGGAAAGGAATGAAAAAATATGTCAGAAAAACCAATTCATGTCTATCGTGGAGACTATATAGAAAGTAGTCATGATATTCATGTAGCCGTTGTGCATACAAGTGGGAGAGTAATAGCAACGTATGGAGACGCCTACCGTCTTACATTTGCCCGTTCATCCATGAAACCATTTCAAGTATTACCTGTGGTGAAAGAAGGGGCTAGAAAAGCATATGATATTACGGATCAAGAATTATCTTTATTTTGTGCCAGTCATAGTGGGGAACCATTCCACCGAGAGGCAGTCGCTGGAGTCCTTGAAAAAATTAGACTAAAAGAATCAGCATTACAATGCGGTACACATATCCCGAAAGATCACGAAAGTTATCTTGAACTCATCAAGCAAGGGGGAGAACTCACTCCTTATTATAGTAATTGTTCCGGAAAACATGCAGGAATGTTAACAGGTTGTGTACATCAACAATTAGACATTGATACATATCGGGAATTAAATCACCCATATCAACAACAAATTATCGATGAGATTGCACATGTATGTTCGTTTACAAATGATGCGATTGAAACATCTGTTGATGGCTGTGGTGTGCCTGTTCACCAATTACCTTTATATCATGTAGCTTTAGGATTTGCACGACTCGCTAAACCTGAAACATGGGAAGAAGGACAGATTCCTGATAAAGATGCACTCGAAGAAATTCGTAAAGCGATGACAACTTTTCCAGAAATGGTTGCAGGCACAGACTGTTTTGATACAGATTTAATGAAAGCGTTTCAAGGCAGAATTGTAGCCAAGGGTGGTGCAGAGGGAGTACACTGTTTTGGAGATGCAGAAACAGGACTTGGAGTTGCTTTAAAAGTTGAAGATGGAAATGGACGTGCGGCAAGTGTAGCCGCGATGGATATTATCCGTCAATTAAAGATAGGAACGAAAGCAATTCGGAAGAAGGTAGACAAGTATGCAGAAGTACCTGTTACAATTGCTCGAAAAGAAACCATTGGCGTAATTAAGCCAAATTTTATATTAAATAAAATCCAACAGATATAATGAAAATCATTTAAAAAGAGGTGAGAATGATGGACGGACGATATCGCACGCAGGTTCAAGCTGGTAGTGAAGTAGAAATTATTTTGAAAAAGGATCAACGTACAGGAAATACTACACCAGGAATTATAAAAGATTTATTAACGAAATCATCTTACCATCCACACGGAATAAAAGTCCGTCTTAAGGATGGACAAGTTGGCAGGGTAGCAAATCGGTAGGCAAAAACCTTTTGTTTCGTGGTGAAGTAGAAGGAGAAGAAAATTAAACTTTGAAGATACAAACGTTCTAATGAAGAAGATTCAAGTGCACTTTTAAGAAGTTCAAGAATAACATATAGATGAATTAAAGGTGATGCTCTTATTTGATTTTTTACTTGATGAGTGTAGGGCCTTGTTCTATAACCAGGGCATTGAAGATGCACACACATATTTTTAAAATAAGGCAGATGACAAGTACGAAATATAGGCTTAAAAAATCCCTCTAGGTCATTTGTCTACTTGAATGAACTAGAGGGTCTTATTCACAAAACCATAAGCAAATTACGCCTCTTTTAGGGGTGTTTTTTGTTTTTGTTCAGAAGCATCGACAACTACAGCCGCCGAAGCATCTCCTACAATATTCACCGAAGTACGCATCATATCTAAAATTCGGTCGATTCCTGCAATGAGTGCAATTCCTTCTAGTGGTAAATTAACAGCCGCAAGGACCATTGTTAACATGATCATTCCCGCCCCCGGTACACCAGCAGTTCCAATGGAAGCAAGTGTTGCAATAAGTGCAACCATACCAATTTGACCAAAGGTTAATGTTACATCAAAGTATTGAGCAATAAATACAACTGCGAGTCCTTGATAAATAGCAGTACCATCCATATTAATCGTAGCACCTAAAGGTAACACAAAACTACTCGTTTCTTTTGACACTCCTAAGTTCTCTTCTGTGTTTTTCATTGTCACTGGTAATGTTCCGGCACTACTACTCGTACTAAAAGCAACTGCAGCAGCAGGGAAAATACCTTTGAAAAATGTAATAGGATTCATTTTTCCAAATGACTTCACAGCAGTAGAATAAACGAAACCAGCGTGAATGATACAAGCCACCAGCATGGCAACGATTAATTTCATCAAAGGAAGTAAGACCGAAAGTCCGTGTTCTCCTACAATTGGTGCAAGTAAACCGAAAATCCCTAGCGGAACAACAAACATTACAATAGCTGTCACTTTGTACATAATTTCTGCAAACCCATCAAAGAAATCGGCGACAGGTTTTCCTTTATCTCCGATTAAAATAATTCCAATCCCAATGAAAATTGCAAAAAAGATAATTTGCAACATGTCCGCGTTCACTAAAGACTCAATAGGGTTCGTCGGAATAATATTGAGTAATGTTTGCACAACACCCTCGGTTTCATTTGTTGTTACTTCTTCTGTTATTGTAACATCTGCACCTTTTCCTGGAGAGAAAATATACCCAGCAAGGAGTCCAAGAGAGATAGCAATCAAACTTGTCGCTAAATAATACGTAATCGTTTTTCCACCTAGTCTTCCAAGTTTCTTGACGTCACCAGCACTCGTTACACCAACAATGATTGTTGATAAAATAAGCGGAACAATAATAAATTTAATGAGTCTTAAGAATAGATCTCCTAATGGTTGAACGTGTTTAGCATCGTTACCAAAAATAACACCAACAATAATTGCAAGTATAAACGCAACAAATATCTGAATAATAAAACTTCTCTTCATATCTGTATTCCTCCTTTCTTTATTGAATAACGACTACACAGTATGGAAATACTACTCGTAGACTGTTTGTATATGTCTATGTCGTAGATGTGAGGTTATTCATATGAAAAAGAGTATCCATATACGTAAGTTATTCACAGGAAAGTGTTTGGTGTGTTGCATGCATCCCAAAAGAGGCCAATCATAGCAACATCATCCACATTGGTGATTTTGGACGTACTAAATAAAGGGCTAAAAGTATGGATATAAAAGCATGATGGAGCGAAACGGAAAAAAGTCGATATACTCACTTTTATTGACTTTAATAGGTGAAAATTGTATTATGAACGAAGTGAGGAATATTTATTTAACGTACATGAGGTGAGATAATGATTGAATCGGTATTTATGATTGGAATAGTGATGACGGTAGCTGCAGTTATTCTAGGGTTCATTCTAACGAGAGTGAATTTCAAAGCAACGTACGCCCCTTATTATCCATTTTTCGCGTTATTTATGGTGGGACTATTTTTACTCTTATTTGCAACAATCATAGAAAAACAAGTGATTTTAGGAGCTGGTCTCGGTGGTTGGGGAATTGCATGTCTATTCGCTTCAGCGATCGGATTTATTGTAACAGCAATCCTTGATACATATAGACATCATGCATAAGAGTGAGCAAAAGAGTGGACGAATGTTCCGCTCTTTTTTTATGTCTAAAATACATAAAACAGAACGAGTATGATACGATAACAGCAATTACGTGAGATAGAAAGGTGAGAAATGATGAAAATACTCATCGTAGAAGACGACAAACCGATTGCGGCAGGGTTAACCTATTCACTTGAACAAGAAAATTACGAAACGATTGTATGCTACACGTGTAAAGAAGCGCAAGAAGTGGTGGCTTCCCAATTAGACGACATTACACTTTGTTTATTAGACTTATCTCTTCCAGATGGAAGTGGTTATGATATATGTAAAATGGTCAAAGAAAAAAGTGACGTACCGGTTATCTTTCTAACAGCGGTGGATGATGAAGTAAATGTTGTCATGGGACTAGATATGGGTGCAGACGACTATATTACTAAGCCATTTCGAATTAGAGAATTGTTGTCCCGCATAGCTTCCGTATTAAGACGCTATGAAAGACAACCTACGAATGACACCCACATGAAAAAGATTAGACACATAACAGTAGATACGATGCGCGGTAAAGTATGTACACATGGAAATGAAATTGAACTCACAGCAATGGAATACCGCTTATTGCTGACGTTTATTTCACATCCTAACCAAGTGCTCACACGTGAACAAATTCTTGAAAAATTATGGGATGCCGCTGGAGAATTTGTCAATGACAATACATTAACCGTATATATAAAACGACTCAGAGAAAAAATAGAAGAAAATCCTCAAAGACCAACATTTATTACAACTGTACGAGGAGTGGGGTACAGAATAGGGGATGCATATGCTACGAAATCGTGAAATAAAGGTGTTTTTGGTTTTATTTATCATCATTTTTATCGCATCCATTTTAGTAGCTATGTTTACGAACATTTCTGCCGTTGTTCTTGTAGGAATTGTTGGAATTATATACATGATCCTGTTCATTGTTTTCACATGGAATCGATATCGCTTGATTCGAAAGTTAGCCGAATATGTGCGCGATATCAGCAGTGGGAATTATGCGCTGGATGTTCGTGATAACGTTGAAGGTGAGCTGAGTATTCTTAAAAATGAAATTTATAAAGTAACGAGTAAGTTAGCTGAACAAAGCAGTGCACTCGAAGAAGATAAAATTCATTTAGTTGATTCCATCTCTGATATTTCTCATCAGTTAAAAACACCATTGACATCAATGACAATGATGGCTGACTTTTTAGCTTCACCAGATTTACCTGAAGCAAAAAGAGAAGAGTTTTCAACGGTTTTATTAAGACAGTTGGAACGCATCGATTGGCTTGTATCCTCGCTGTTAAAACTATCAAAAATTGATGCAGGATCCGTTCAATTTGTAAAAGAACAAATGAACGTGGAATATTTCATTGAATATGTACTCGAGCGTATTCAAAAGAACGAGAGAACGAAAGAAACAACCATTGTTGTAAATGGGGAAGCTGATGCGCTCATTTCGTGCGATAAAAACTGGACAGCTGAAGCATTCATTAATGTCATCAATAATTGCATAGAACATTCACCTCAAGGGGAAGCGGTAGAAATTCGCTGGAAAACAAATGCGCTCTATACGCAAATAGACGTGCAAGACCATGGGCCAGGCATTTCCTTCAAGGAACGTACGCAAATTTTTAACCGGTTTTTTAAAGGAGAGCATGCAAGTGAAGATAGTGTAGGAATTGGACTTGCAATGGCGCACAGCATCATTACAAATCAACAAGGATCCATTGAAATAGATAGTGAAATAGGCAAAGGAACGACATTTATCATCACGTTATATCACCCTTCAAAGAAATGATTCAGTAAAGTGACAATATCGTCACTTACGATTCACTTCAATGTCACTTTCGCTTTATATACTGAGAGTATCAATCATTTCGTGGAGGTCATATTATGGATATATTAACCGTTAAAAATTTATCAAAAACATATGGAACAGGTGAAACGGCTGTGAAGGCACTGGATGATGTTTCTTTTTCAGTGAAAAAAGGGGAGTTCGTTGCGATTATTGGAGCTTCAGGTTCAGGTAAATCAACACTTCTTCATATGATTGGAGGTGTCGACCGACCGTCAAGTGGGAATGTGACGATTGAGAATACAGATATTTATAATTTAAATGAAACGAATCTCGCTATTTTTAGAAGACGTCAAATTGGCCTGATTTATCAATTTTATAATTTAATTCCCGTGCTTACTGTGGAAGAAAACATCACGTTACCGATGTTATTAGACGGGCATAAAGTAAATGAAAAACAATTTAATGAACTCATTGAACAGCTGGATTTAGTGGATCGACTGCAACATTTGCCAAATGAATTGTCAGGTGGACAACAACAACGTGTTTCTATCGGACGGGCATTGATTAGTCATCCAGCTTTAATGCTTGCAGATGAACCAACCGGAAACTTAGATAGTGAAACGAGTGCTGAAATTGTCGATTTGCTAAAAATGTTTAACAAAACATTTAATCAAACACTCATTATGATTACACATGATGACCGGATTGCTCTCCAGGCAGATCGCATTATTACGATAAAAGACGGACAAATCGCAAATGACGAGGTGATTCGTCCATGAATATCGTTAATAAATTAACATTGCGGCAAATGAGGAAAAATAAACGGCAGACACTCGTGACGATTATTGGTGTCATTATTTCCGTAGCAATGGTGTCTGCAGTGGCAATTTTAGCGACTTCCTTTTTGAACCTCATGCAAAGAGAAATCATTGCCGAAGAAGGCGATTGGCACGTAGAATTCCAAGATTTAAATGAGGAGCAAGTGCAGGCCATTCAAACGGATAAAGATACGAAAAAAAGTTATTTGTCACGTGATGTTGGATTTGCCTATTTAGAAGGAAGTGAAAATGAAGAAAAGCCTTACGTATTTTTGAAACAGTTTGATCAAAGAGGACTCAAAGAATATCCTATGCAATTGACAGAAGGACGCATGCCGGAACATGAAGGGGAAGTTGTTTTAACAGAACATATTGATACAAATGCTGGTGTGACGTATGACATAGGTGATGAGATTACCTTGGAAGTCGGTTCGCGTGTCATAGACCAAGCGACAGCTGAGGATCGGGGTATGCCTGAAACAGCTACCATTGACGAAACATACTCGCTTATCCTAGATGACGATGATGAAAAAATCAATGAAACAATTGATGTGGAGTCAACGCAAACACTAAAAGTTGTCGGTTTCATCGAACGTCCAGATTGGGAACCCTATTGGTCACCAGGATATACGATTGTTTCTTATTTAGATCCGATAAAGGTATCTTCGAAAGACAAAGTAAACCTGCTTGTAACGAACAAAAAAGTAAATTTTAATTTTTATAAAGACACGCAAAATTATGCAAAAGAACAAAACATCGATTCCTATGAAATGCATGATTCTTTACTTCAAACCTATGGTGTTTTCAGTAATTTAGGAATGGCCCAAGCCTTATTTATTTTTGTAGGAATAATTATGATTATTATTATGGTTGGATCTGTATCACTCATTTACAATGCATTTGCAATCTCCGTCTCCGAACGCTCCCGTCAGCTCGGAATGCTTTCGAGTGTAGGTGCGACGAAAAAACAAAAGAGAAATAGTGTTTTATTTGAAGGAGCAGTCATTGGTGCCATTAGTATTCCTATTGGATTTTTAAGTGGGGTTCTAGGATTAGCGGTTACTTTTTACTTTATCAATGAAAAACTAACGAATGCATTTGGTTTTACAGAAACATTGCGTGTTGCCGTAACACCTTCAACGATTGTATTTGCCATCATTGTTTCTGTACTAACCATTTTTATTTCCGTCTATATTCCGGCAAGAAGAGCGTCTAAAATTTCAGCAATTGATGCCATTCGCCAATCGGAAGACATTAAGCTTACACGTAAAAAAATCAAAACGTCAAAATTCGTCCGAAAAGTATTCGGTTTTGAAGCAGAGATTGGTCTTAAAAACTTAAAACGTAATAAGAAACGCTATGTGGCGACTGTATTTTCATTGTTTATTAGTATCGTTCTGTTTTTATCCGTTGCCTTTTTCACAGATACATTGAAGCGAACGGTAGAGCTAACGCAAGATGGACAAAATTATGATATCGAAGTAACTTTTGATAAGAATGAGCAATTAACGAAAGAAGATCAGGACATAATTGAAGAGATCAAGCAATTCTCAGATGTAACGGATTCTAATTTAGTGCGATCTGGATGGTTAGAAACTCTTATTGATGAAAAATATATTCCTGAAGAGTCGAAAGATCAAATAGAAGAGGAATATTCTAGTGACGCAGAAGTGCCTTTTGGTGTATATTTCCATGTTCTTGAAGACGACGCTTTGGAAGAATTTGCAGATGAAGCTGGTGTCTCAAAGGAACAACTTCATGATCCTGATTCCATCCAAGGGATAATCATTAATTGGACATCAATTATTGATGTAGACGAAAATGCATACAAAGAACAACGAGCTATGGATATTCAACAAGGCGAGGAAATTACCTTAGCTGTTGAAAATTATCAAGTTGACGAGATTGTGGATATTGGTCAACTAACAGTGGCTGGAATTTCGAATACATTTCCAATGGGAGTCGAACCCATTCGATATCAGCTCGGGGTAAACGTCGTTATATCTGAGACAGGATATGAACAACTTCACATCGATGAATATGACTTTATTTTTCCACCGTATTACAAACTTTATCTAACATCATCCGACGCCATTCAAACGGGAGATGAAATAGCCGCATTAGATTATCCTAGTTTAAGTATGTTTAATTTTGCCAAAATGAACCAAGATGATCAACAATTTTCGTTTGTTATATCGGTGTTTGTCTATGGATTTATTACGCTCATTACACTCATATCCATAGCAAATATCTTTAATACGATTACAACAAGTATCGCACTGAGAAAACGCGAATTTGGCATGCTGAAATCTGTTGGAATGACGCCAAAAGGGTTTAACAAAATGATTCGCTATGAAAGTATTTTTTATGGATTAAAAGCGTTGTTGTACGGTCTACCAATTAGTATTGGGCTCATGTACCTCATGCATATCGCTTTATCAGATGGATTCATATTAACCTTTAAAATTCCGTGGATTCCAGTTGGTATTGTCATTGTGGCTGTTTTTGTAATCGTAAGTATATCGATGTTGTATGCAAGTGCGAAGTTGAAAAAACAAAACATCATTGACGCGTTGAAACAAGAAAATATGTAAATGAAAAAGTGCTGCCACTATAATGTGTGCAGCACTTTTTTATTAGTTGTTTCCATATTTACTTTTCAACATTTCATACACATCTGGCGCAACTTTATGTAACCGTGCCGGTTTCCAATCTTCGTTTAACCACATGTGTAGCGAAGTTCCTTTGGCAAGTAATTCTTGATGATCATCTGTATTCCTATAAACTTCATATGAAAATTCAAGTCGCGCAGGTGAAAAGCTAGATATTGTTGTAGAAATATGGAGCTCGTCATCATAATGAGCCGGTTTCATATATTGCACATGCACATCAAGCACTGGCAGAAGCAACCCTAAATCTTCCATATCTTTATAAGCAACGCCTTCGTTTCGCATCATTTCTGTACGAGCGTTTTCAAACCAACTAATATAATTTGCGTGGTGGGCAACTCTCATTTGATCAGTATCTTTATAGTTCACCCGTATTGTATGCATAAAATGACTTTGTTCCATATGTATCATCCTTTATTTTGTACGTTTTTCTTTCGCTAACTCTTTCAGTCTAAACTTTTGAATTTTACCCGTACTCGTCATTGGCCATTCATTTTCGTCAATAAACCAAACGTGTCGTGGTACTTTAAATCGAGCAACTTTTCCAGTACACCAATCGACAATCTCGCGTCGAGTACATGTTGCCTCTTCTTTTAGTTCAATAAATGCTGCTCCAGCTTCAGAAGTGACACGGTCAGGTACCCCTACAATGTACACTTGACTGACATCTGGATGTTTACTAATGACATCTTCAGCTTCTTTCGGTGCGACAAGTTCTCCAGATACTTTATATAAATCGGTACTTCTCCCAAGGACTTGTAAGTATCCATGCTCATCAATGATCCCAACATCTCCCGTACGAAGCCAACCGTCTTTATCAATTGCGCGAGCTGTTTCTTCTGGTTTGTTGTAATACCCTCGTGTGACGGTATTTCCACGAATGGTTAGTTCACCAACCGATCCATTGGGAATATCTTCTAGCGTTTCAGGATCAATCGTTTTATATTGAACATTGCTACCGTTAAATTCATCCAAACCTGAGACTCCGCCGAGTTTCGGACGACCTACACGAGTCGTGATTCGTTCAATTGGATCGTCTAATTCAGTCGTCACTCCAGATGAAGTCACTTCCGTTTGTCCATATCCGGTTAAAATTTCAGTGAGCCCTAACTCATCCACTGCACGTTGCCACACATGTGCTGGAGCAGGAGCCGCACCACACCACATGGCATATAAATGCGATAGATCAAATTCTTTTAAGCGTGGGTGATTTAATAGTGGTACGAGCATCGTCGGTACACATAGTAAATCATTCGCTTCATATTTCTCCATCATTTCCAGTGCAGAAAGTGGCGTGAAAACCGGTGCAGAGATGAGTGAACCACCAACGAAAGACATCGCTAAAATTCCTTCGACAATTGCAAAACAGTGATAGAAGGGAAGGGGAGCAAATGTTGTCCGCCCATCTTCAATTGCTCGGCTCACACACGTACTGTATGCACAACGAAGAAGCATATCATGGGTAAGCATAACTCCTTTTGGTTTGCCAGTAGAGCCAGATGTATACATAATAATCCCAATCTCATCTGGATAATTGGAATGGTCCCAACGATTGAGTAGCGTTTCATCACTAACTTCTTCAGCGCCTGTTAAAAATGAATTCCAGGAAGTAAAACGCTCATCTAGCTTAGTATCTGTTGTTTGTATGCATATCAGTTGTTCCAGTTTATTGTTTTCTTGAAAAGGTGTCTCATCTAATAATCTAGCAATCGACTGTCCTGTTTCATTCGAACGTATCTTGTCGTGAAACAGAAGAAAACGAGTATCTGATTGGGAAAGAATATACCCGAGTTCGTCTTTGCTGAGCATCGTATTGATTGGAATGAGAACAGCACCGACCATAGAAGCGGCAATCATCAAGGATGGATATGTAGCGTCATTTTCCATTAATATCGCTATATGATCCCGTCTTTTTACACCTCGTTGCAGGAATGACTTTGCATACTTTCGTGCATTCTCCCAAACTTCACTATATGTAATCGTTTGATTGTGTATGTAAATAAAAGGTTGATCCCCGTACTGTTCACATGCTTTATGAAAATGTCTTGCGACTGTATCACGTGGCCACTCTTTGAAGCGACTTTCTAGCATATGACGCCTTTCTTGAACGGTTTGTTTCGTAAGACTTTGCATTGCAATCATTCATCCCCTTTTGACATGTAATAAAGTAGTTTCATATATAGTATACTCATTTCCAATCCAATAACAAAAAAATCTCCCGCTCATGCGAGAGATTCCTCCTACAATAAATACGTATGTCCATCTCGTTGTTCAGCTTTTTTATTACGCATTAATCGTCCGAGCGCACGTTTAAAAGCACCTTTACTAAAGCCGAATGTTTGTTGGATATCTTCTGGATCACTCTTATCTGTAAATGGAATGCGGCCGTTATGTTCTTGCAAATAAGAAATAATGACAGCGGCGTCTTCATCGATTCGATCTTGTTTTAACGGAAGAAGGGAGATGTTTAACGTCCCGTCTGGTTTTACGTCAATGACACGACCTTCTACACGTTCACCTAAACGAGGTTCAAACTCGCGTTCAGAGTGGTGTAAAAAGCACCTAAATCCATCCTCTGACCAGCATGCAGCTCCTTCTTTACTCGTGTAGTACACGGTTGCTTCAATTGGAGTATTGAATAAATCATCTGTCGCAATTTCTCTACGAGCATCAATCACGCCTTCTGTAGCAGGAAGAGCAATCAATCGTCCTAGTTGATCTTTCCCTAATGTGACAAATAAGTAGTCGCCAACATTTGGCCAAACAGATTCATATAATGGAAGGTCATCAATCGAGACGAGCATTTCTTTTTGAATGCCTATATGAACAAACGCACCTAAACCAGGAACAACATTCACCACTTCAGCCCAGTCATAAAGATCAAGCTGAACCGTTGGTAAAATTGTCGTAGCAATGACGCGATCTTCTTTGTCATTGTATAAAAACACTTCAAGAAATGCTCCAATTGTAACTTCTGTTTGCTCATCAATTTCGTTAAAGTGGAGCAAGACTTCCTGGTCCATCCATTTCAGAACGTAGCCGTTATCAATTTCTCGATCTACTTGGGTTGTTTGTACAGTACCTATTGGAATTGTATGCATGTCATTTACCTACTTTCTATTTTATACCATTTAAAAAAGGGATACTCATTATACTATATAAGAGTACCCCTTTTATTACTAAAGTAACGCTAAGTTTTCTATTATATTATCCCGTTCGTTTCGGGTGGGAAATCTCTTTTCAATGAAACTTCACTTTACCGCGGTAAAAGATCTAGTTCGTACCTTCTAACTTAAACAACGTAAACCCTACCTACTTTTACGTCCTTGCAACCCTTTAGTTGCTCCAGTGTGAATAAGAATCTACAAAAAAACGATTCGATTGCCATATTCACTTATTGTTACCCGTTCATTAGATAATTATCTCACAATACCCTTTAGAAGTCAATTATTTGACTATTGATGGAAGAGAATAGTACCTAGAAAAAGGTTGATGATCCAATGGCAATTAAAATTGCAGCAGGAACATATACTAACTTACGCATAATTGAATACTGAGCGAATATCGCACCGACATGAATCCCAGCAAATAAAAAAGCGCCACTCATAAAGGCGATGAATATAGTTGTCATCAGAGCGGTATACCCTAGCATAGATGCTCCAAAACCTGCTCCGAAGGCATCCATTGATAAAGCAACTCCTAATAGAAGTGCCTCAGACATTGAGATTCGCCCTGATTGATTGATATCGGCTTTAGAAGGAGTAGATATAACAGAAGATATATTTGAAGTGAAATTAGTCTTTTTAGACGTATCTTCAGCCATTTCTTCGGCAGATAAATCTCTTCTAGAACGTAAACTATTCCAAATTGAAAATAATCCAATACATATTAAGATGACTCCGCCGATTTTACTCGTAAAGTCAGGTGAAATAACCGACCTAAATGCTGTTCCGATGGTCATCGCTAAAAAAACAACGGTACCAGAACAGATCATAATAATACATATCGCTGGAAAAGGTACGCGAATATTTCGGAGGCCATACGTCATGCCGACGACGAAACCGTCCATACTTACAGCTGATACTAAAAAAAGCAAACCCATATAGTACAACATAGTCTCACCCTTTAATTCCTTGGTGTGTATCAAGTAAA
Source organism: Caryophanales bacterium (assembly GCA_026168805.1). GTDB lineage: Bacteria > Bacillota > Bacilli > Bacillales > Amphibacillaceae > CALAMD01. The sequence continues at coordinate 116,741 of JAPFDS010000056.1, forward strand.
GAAAGGAGATTGCGAAGGTTTTTATCTCCTGACGTTATTAGTGTATGGACATCAACCCTTGTATGCATAGGCAACCGCCACGTTCACGGTAAAATTGAAGATAACTTATTCATGTATTCCTATGAATCAAGTGAATATGAGCAAACATATTGAATGAATAATAAAAAATAATTGAATTTGTTTACTTGGAATACATTTGTCATGTATAATCAAATATAAGATTATTACATCTAAGAACAGTAGATGTAAACATAGATATGCATTCACCATGTAAGGAGGTATTATATAGATGGCTTTTGTTATTTTAGATCCATGTCAAAATGAAAAATCAGGCGAATGTGTCACAGTTTGCCCAGTCGATTGCATTGAGGAAGGGAAAGATCAATTTTACATTGATCCAGACATTTGTATCGATTGTGGTGCATGTGTCGCTGTTTGCCCGGTTGATGCGATTGTAGAAGAGTATGATCTAACACCTGACCAAGAAGTTTACTTGGAAAAGGCCGAAGATTTCTTTGCTGATAAATAATAATATACACATATAAAACAGGCTATTACGAATGGCCTGTTTTTTTATGTCTACTATTCACAATAATTGAACGATATCTGTTATACTTTTTTCTATGAATCTTCAAAAAAGAAAGGAATGACGATACATATGACAATCATACATGTAGAAGACGTATCTTGGCGACGAAATGGAAAGTATATTCTGAATGATATTCATTGGAAAGTAAATAAGGGTGAACATTGGGCTATTTTAGGATTGAATGGATCAGGAAAAACAACTTTACTAAATATGTTAAATGGCTATATTTGGCCAACGACTGGAAAAGTGACGGTTTTGAATGAACCGTTTGGTCAGACTGATATTCGTGCACTACGAAAACGGATTGGTTGGGTGAGTTCTTCTTTGCAAGAACGTATACTCGCTACGCAAAAAGTAGAGCAAATTGTCATAAGTGGAAAGTTCGGTTCAACAGGATTGTATGATGACCGTAGTCACTTAGATGAAGAAAAAGCTTATACATTACTTGAGCAACTACAATGTGCCCATTTGCAAGGAAAAGAATATGGCGTTTGTTCGCAAGGAGAGCAGCAAAAAGTGTTAATTGCTCGTGCATTAATGGCTGATCCTGAACTACTTATTTTAGATGAGCCTACAAATGGACTTGATTTTATCGCCCGAGAGAAGTTGCTGGATGCGATTACTTTAATTACAGAAGAAGCAGATTCTCCAACACTATTATTTGTAACGCATCATGTAGAGGAAATATCCCCACTTTTTACGCATACACTTTTAATGAAGAATGGAACTGTATTTTCAAAAGGAACACGTAATGAAATTTTTCAAAGCACTTCAATGTCTACATTTTTCGACAAAAATGTTATCGTTGAATGGAAATTTAATCGTCCTTCGCTAACAATCCCAGAGTAAACAGATATACGTTATGAATTTTAGGGCATTAATACCTAATAAACGTAAAAAAATATTAAAAAACACTAGGAGAAAACACACATTTTATGAAATCTGTGTAGCAAGGTTTTAATAATGTAGTAACATAAATATATATACTTTGAATCATGTAAAAAGTTATGGCAAGAAATTATTTTAGAGCTTTAAAAAAATGAATACATAGGAGGAATGAAATGAAAAAGTGTCCATACTGTCATGAAGAAGTATCTTCGAATGCTCAATTTTGTAATCATTGCGGAGAAAATATAGCAAGTAATGAAGAAGAACAAGGGCAAGAAGATTCGACATCTTCAGACGAAATGCAATCACAATCGCAAGAAGGTGCACCTGTAGACCATGAGGAGTCTACTTCTATACCCCCTGCTGAACAGGAGCAAGAACTAGTAGAAGTGGAACAAACGGAGGAAATTTTTTCCCAAGAAGGAGTGTCTGCAACTTCAGAAGAAACGGTAGTACCAGCAGGAACATCAGCTGGACCACCTGCAACACCAAAGAAAAACAATAAAAATAAATGGTATATTGGCATCGTCGCAATCATAGCAGTTTTAGGTATTGGTTTATATGCATTAGGAAAATCATTGACATCTGAAACACATATTATAAACAATTTTGAACAAGCTGTTGAAGATGGAGATACAAAAGAGTTAAAAGAGTTATTGGAATCAGATAATAAAGATATGAAAATTACAGATGAGGGTCTCGAAGCATTTGTAGCATTGTACGAAAATGATGAAAGTCAACTAAAACAGGTTGTAAAACATTTAAAAAGCGAGGCAAGTGGAAGCTTCTCAACACTTTCAATGTATCCTGTAAATATTCAGAAGGATGGGAAAAAGTGGTTGTTGTTTGATGATTATAAACTAGTTGTAAGCCCTGTATATTTTACGGTAAGCACGAACTACAAAGATACAACTATTTATGTAGAGGACGAAGAGGTAGCAGTAGCAGATAAAGAATACTTTGATACAGAAATAGGACCATTCATGCCAGGTGAATACACACTCAGAGCGGTTCATGATAACGGTTTTTCAAATTTAGATGTTGAGGAAGTCATTTCCCATAGTGATCCAGATTTTACCGAATACGTAGATTTACAAATTGATGGTTCAGCAGTGTATTTTTCATTTGATGAATATAATTATAGTGAACTAAATTCGATTAAACTATATATCAATGGGAAAGAAACAGACTATGATTTAATTGATGATACTTATGTAGAACCATTATTAACGGACGGTTCAATGAATGCATCTTTTGAAGCTGAATTACCATGGGGAACCATCTTAACAGAAGAAATACCAATTGATAGTACAGATGTTGTAGTGAACTTTGCACAAAATGAAGAATTTCAGGAAGAAATTATTGATATTGTGATGGATTTCAATGAAGAATTCATTAAATTTTATGCAGAGCTAGATGTGGATGATTTAACGACTGTTTCGATTAACTTTGCCGAATTGTTAGTTGAAGAAGCCGCTATAAATCTCGATAGTGGATTAGAGTATAAAGGGTCATTCCATGGAGCAGAGTTCTATCTAGATTCATTTAATCTTTCTCAAGAATACAATGATGTCTGGTTTGTAGAAGTAGACGGAATTGTATACACAGAAGAGGCGATATATGAAGACGGAGAAGAAGAGCCAATGGAACAATTGGAAGACGAAAGACGGTTTATTTTAGGATTTGATCAATCAAGTAAAGAATGGATTGTGAATGGAATGGATTATCCTAGTTGGATGGATGAAGATGATTTAGAACGCTTTACGGTAGAAAATCCAGAAACATATACATCCAAGTGGAATAGCAAAAAGGATAAAAAAGACAAAAAAGATAAAAAGGATAAAAAAGACAAGGACAAAGATAAGGACTAGGACGACGATTAATCGTACACATAACCATGGTTCATGTCATGAATAATAAAAGATGTACTGCTAGAGATGAGCAGTACATCTTTTTGTTCAATGAGTAAATAGAAGTACCCTTTTTCTAAAAAAATTGGTATACTACATGTAGGTCTTTATTAACGGTAATAAAGTATGATATGACAAAGGAGCTTCAATATGGCAAAAACAAAGCAAGACATACTGTTAGAAAGTGGAACGAATGAATTGGAAGTCATTTTATTTAATATAGGATCAAACGTGTTTGGCATAAACGTATTAAAAGTACGTGAAATTATTCATGCGCAGGAAGTAAATCCGATCCCCCGGTCACATCCTCATATAGAAGGGGTTATCAGGCTTCGGGAAGAAGTGTTGCCAGTGATCCATCTTTCAGGTGTTTTAGGTCTTGAAGATAGTCCAAACCCTCTAAACGACCGGTTCATTATTACAGAACTCAATAAACAACGATTAGCTTTTAGAGTACACGAGGTGGAAAGGATACATAGAATATCTTGGGAACAGATTGAAAAGCCCGATGATCTATCGGCTGGAGAACAAGCATATGCCATTGGAATTATCTCTATTGAAGATGATATTTCTATTTTGCTTGATTTTGAAAAGGTTGTAGTAGAAATAAATCCAACTTCTGGAGTGCATGTAGATGATATTAAACAACTAGGTGTCAGAGAACGTAGTGAAAAACAACTGGTTGTTGCAGAAGACTCTCCAATTCTAAGACGATTACTTGTCGACACGTTATCCGAAGCGGGATATGATCGTGTAACGGTATTTGAGAACGGAAAAGAAGCATGGAGCTATTTGGATAAATTAGCCTCTAATGAGGGGAGCAGTCCTACTGAACACGTACAGTTAATTGTAACGGATATTGAAATGCCGCAAATGGATGGACATCATCTAACCGCACGAATTAAAGAGAATGATCGTCTGAAAGATATCCCGGTTGTTATATTCTCGTCGTTGATTACTCAAGATTTACAAACGAGAGGAGAAAAGCTAGGTGCATCTGCACAAATAACGAAACCAGAAATTATTGAATTAGTTCAAACAATTGATGCGCATATATTATAGAGATCCAAAAGAGTGAATATATTTCACTCTTTTTTTGTAGGAAATAATGGGATCAAAAGCGTCTAACACTAGAACTTTTCCCTTAGGGATTAAGGATGGAAAATATTTCATTTATGTTCAAAAGTACTATATCTTTTGAAAGATAGTTTGCTAAAATTAAGAGAGAATATACATAGACTTGTAATCTCATACGTATGGTTGTCTCAATATTCCAAAAGATAGATTGGAAGAGTCATGTAGCATTATATTCAATTAAATAGAAGAGGGGAAAAGTATGGCTACCACACAGGAAAGTAATCGATTAACAATAGGACGCATATTAGGAATTTTTGCAATTGCATTTTTTCTTATGATTGGTTTTACAACAAACTACATAAAAGCGGAAGAAGGTGAAAAGAAAGTCACCATCCTACATACGAATGACATTCATGCGCAAATTGATGATTTCGCAAAACTGGCAGCTTATAAAAAGAAGGCAGAAGAAGAGTCTGATATTTTCTTTTATGTAGATGCTGGTGACATCTTTAGTGGAAATCCAGTTGTAGACATGAACGATGGCGAACCTATTGTGGAACTACTTAATCTAGTTGGACTGGATTTAATAGGGATTGGTAACCATGAATACGACTATGGAGTAGAAGCATTAAACGAAAGAATTGAACAAGCTAATTTTCCATTTCTAAGCGCAAATACAGAAGTAACAACCTCTAAATACAAACAACCAAAACCATATTGGACTACTGAAAAAGATGGTGTAACCTTTGGGTTTATTGCGTTAACGCAAGCACCTCCAGCAACTGCGCCTAAAAATATTGAAGGAATAGAATTTCATTCATACAAAGAAACTATTGAAAAGTATGCTCATGAACTTAAAGGCGTAGATGTTTTAATTGGTGTAAATCACATTGGTCTCAATGAAGATCGTAAACTAGCAGAAGAGTTTGATATATTTGATGCGATTATCGGTGGGCATTCACATACAGAAATGAAAAAGGAAGAAGTCATAAATGACACAACAATTGTTCAAACAGGATCTCATTTAAATAATGTTGGAAACATGACAATTACATTAGGTGAAGATAATAACGTTGAGTCCATAGATTGGACGCTACAACCTATAGAAGATTTAACAGAAAAAGATGATAACATACAACAATCGATTGATAAGTATAATGCTCAAATGGAAGACCAACTTACACAAGAGATTGGAGAAACAAAAGCACTAAACCGAGGCGCAAGATATGAACGTGATACGTCTCTCGGTAATTTTTGGACAGATGCATTGCGTAGAGTGGTAGACAATAGCGATATTGCTGTGACAAATAATGGGGGAATTCGTGCTGATATCCCTGCAGGAATGTTAACGTATGGGGATATTTATAAAGTCGAACCATTTGGAAATGAAGTCATGGTCATAGAAATGACCGGGGATGCAATTTTAGATGTATTAGAATATTCTTATACGAGAGATGATAGGAATCAAATTGACTTACAAACATCTGGGTTAGAGTATGTAATAAATACAGATATTTATGGCGCATTAGATCATATTGAGGCGACTGTTGATGGTCAAACTATTGATGAAAATGAAACATACACTGTTGTAGTCCCTGACTATATTGGTACTGGAGGATCTGGCTATGACTTTAAAGGAGAGGTCATAACAGGTAAAGCTGGTTTAATGACAGATGCCATGATTGATTATGCGGAAGCTCTGATTCAAAGAGACGGTATAATTGATGTAGTAGCTGAAAATCGAATAGAAATTGTTACTGCTGATTTACATGAAGTTTCTATTGCTGAAGCACAACAATTAAAAGATGGTGATTGGGCACAGTTAGAAGGTGTTGTTCTTACTGATATCGACTTCTTGGAAGAAGGAAGTATTTATATGAATGACGGCACAGCAGGACTTATAATAGATAAGCCTCATGAAGACGTGGTAGAAGGTGACTACATTCAATTAATAGGGAAGATTCAAGTTGAAAATGGAGAAGTGAAATTTAGTTCTGTATCTGAAATTGAAATAATGGAAGAAAATTATGCATTACCTGAACCGAGACGAATAACAATCGAAGAAATTAATAATTTGTCACCTGGTGAATTAGTGTCTTTAGATTCATATGCATTTATTGATACAGAAATTTTGAACGAAGAAGGGTCATTCAAAATAGATTTGAATGTAAGTACAAAAGAAGATGCAAAACATTTTCCAGTCATAGTCGATCATCGTTTAGGCATGTCTCATGAAGATATTTCTAAAAATGATATGCTAGAAGTTACAGGGATCGTGAGAGAAAATGAAGAGGGATTATATATTCAACCAAGGAACGTACAAGATATTATTATACATGAAGGTGAAGAAGAAAAACCAGAAGACCTCGAAAAGCCTGTGAAAGATGAATCTACGAGTGGCGGTCCATCAGATTCAGATGAAAAAAATAACAACAAAACTGAAGATGTACCATCTGTAACAGATGAAGATAACGATAATCTAGAAGGAAGTGCACTTCCAAAAACAGCAACAAATACATGGAATATATTGCTCATTGGAGGCGTATTATTCATTCTAGGAAGTGGGTTATTATTTGTTATCCAACGTAAAAGAAGCATGAGTAATTGATAAAATGATTTCTCTAAACATCAAGATATGATAAAGTACAACATAAAAGGGGAGATATTGTGAAGAAAGATGTTCATATTTACTTGAATAATATCCCTTTGCAAATGCATTATGGTGCAACACATAAACATGCATTACTCCGACTGAATGAAAACTTGTACAAAAAGGTCGTTCAAAATGAAGCTGAAATTCATGATGATAGAGGAAATAAGGTTCAAATAGATGGGGCTTTAGAAGAAGGCGTATCCTATTATGTACACGAATATAAAAATGACTAGGAATGCAATTCCTAGTCATTTTCCTTATGGTTTTACGATGAAATTATGTGGCGTTCTAGCTTCAACGGTAGGAAAACGTTCAAAATAAGCATGAATCAATTCCACTGTATCTTGTTGAATTTCTTTTATAATTGGTTTTCCTGGGAACATATCAAATTCTCCACCACCACTGGCGCGATAATTATTGAGCACAACTTCAAAAGTATCTTCATCTTGGATAGGTGCACCGTTATATGTTAACGTTTCTAAACGTTCACCGAAAGGCTTTGATACTCGTATCGTATAGTCAATCCCTTCCCACATATCATAGTTATAATGTTGTGGTTTCGGCTCAATATACTCGGGATTTACAGTAATATTCCCTTCGTCATCTAAAATAAAATAACATGCACTTTGTTCAATCGCTTCCCGGATATCTTTTCCAGATAATTCAAGAACGGCCAACGTATTAGGATACATGTAATTGGACACTACATCACGCATCGTTACGACAGAATCAAATCCTGTTGATTCGTTATTTAATAATGAAGTCACTGAAATTGGGGCTCCACTTGCTTCCATTTGCACGTGCTGAATAAATGAAATAAAAGGATGCGCTTTTTTTCGCACATCAAGTGGATTGTCAATGGTCATATCCCCCTTAATATGCCCTAAAGGTTGATCAAGCCATTCCTGTGTAGATTCCTCTAATGGTTGTATATAAGATACAATATCTTCTCTTGGTGAAACATCATTTAATGAACATAATTCAGTCGTAACCGATGTTTTCCTCCAAGAGTTATGTTCTTTCTCCAGATCAATCGTTACCTTACCATATCTTTCGCCGTTTTTGCCTGGTTGAAGTACGGGTACACCATGTACTTCACCTGTGATCTTTCGATGTTGGTGGCCAGTTAATAACACGTCAATTCCTTCGATTGTTTCGCACATGGCGTATCCTTGATTTTCGGATGATTTTCTTTCCGTTTGCTCACCGGTTTCAAGGTCTCTTTCAAAACCGCCATGATAAGAAGCAATCACAAGATTTGGTTGTTCATGTTCACGAACAAAATCAACCCATGTTTGTAAAGCATCTCGAGCATTAGAAAATGCAATTCCTTTAATATGCTCAGGAGATTCCCAGTTAGGAATATAATCTGTAGTGACACCGATAATAGCTACTTTTATGCCATTTTCCAGATGTTTAATCTTATAAGGAGTACCGAAAAACGGTTCTTTCGTTTCTTCGTTTAATGTATTCGCACTTAACCATGGGAAATTAGACTCTTGAACAGCTTTTGTTAGCACATCTTTCCCATAGTTGAATTCATGATTTCCAATAACGGAGGCATCAATGTTTATTTTGTTCATGGTTTCAATCATTGGATGTTTTTCATTTGCATGTTCTTTCATATAATGCGTAATGAGTGGTGTACCTTGAATGAGATCACCATTATCAAGGACAATTACATTCTTATTTTTTGCTCTCGTTTGTTCTACAATTGTGGCATAAGCGGCAAGACCTACAGGAGTATATTCATTTGTTCCATAATGAATAGGTAAAACACTTCCATGAATATCACTAGTAAATAAAATCGTAATTGAAGTCTTCTCAGTCAAAATAATTCTTCCTTTCATATGTAAAATAAAAGTGTCTTACATGTATACACGTGTAAGACACTTCTGTGCTTTTAATAAAGTCTTTATACGAGTTTGCGACGAATACGAGAAGAGATCATATCGATGATTGTAACAACAACAATGATGGCTAATAAAATAAGTCCCATTTCGTTCCAATTACGGTTCATGGAAGCGAATATAATCATTGTACCAATACCACCCGCACCAACGATTCCAAGAACAGATGATGCACGGATATCAATCTCAAATCGATAAATCGCATACGATAAGAATTCTGGGATTACTTGAGGAATAACCCCGAAAAATAAAATTTGAACTTTGTTTGCCCCTGAAGCTTCCATTGCTTCGACAATATCCATGTCGATGGATTCTATGACCTCAGCATATAGTTTCCCTAGCATTCCTGTCGAGTGAATAGCAATTGCTAATACCCCAGCAAATGCGTTTGGTCCTACAGCTACAATGAACAGAATCGCTAAAATTAACTCTGGGAAAGAACGGTTTGCAGATAAGAGCCACTTACCCAATGTTCCAATGTAATTATTGGTTACGTTTTTAGCTGCAAGGAATCCAAGTGGAACGGCTAAAATAGAAGCCATGAGCGTTCCAGCAAACGCAATAAATATTGTTTCTAATATCATTTCACCAACTTCACCTGCTGCTGACCAATCAGGAGAAAATAGTTTTGGAACAATATTACCAAAGTTATTGACTACACGCTCAATGGCACGCGCCCAATTAATGTCAATTCCAAGAAATGTCCATACATAAATTCCAATAACAGCGAGTGTAATGATGATAATTTTAATCTTTTTGAACGCTGATTTTTTTGGCTTTGGAGGTAAGACGTTTTTATCCATTAAATAAGCGCCTCCCTTATCTTCGTACTAATATATTCAATGACAATAACAACAACGAAAATCAATAGAATGATTGTCATTGCATTCGGATAGTTATAGAAGTTTAATTCCCTGTCCAAGGTTAATCCGATACCACCCGCACCAACGAGACCTAAAACGACAGATGCGCGAATGTTAATTTCGAATACATACAGTACAAAGGATGTAAATTGCGGCAACACTTGTGGAACAAGTCCATAGTAAATGACTTGGATGACATTTGCTCCAGAAGCTCGCATTGCTTCAAGAGGGTCCATATCTACCGCTTCAACCGTTTCACCGAACAGTTTTGCTAAAATACCTAAAGAGAAAATAATCAGTGCTAAAATTCCTGGGAAAACTCCAACTCCAAATAATCCAACAAATATAACAGCCAACACTAAATCTGGAATGGTACGTAATATGTTTAAGCTAATACGTGTGATGTAATAAAGGGGCTTAATGGTTGTTATATTACGAGCTGACAAAAGTGATAAAGGAATTGTTAACAAAGCGGCAACAGTTGTTGCAATAACGGCCATTTGAATTGTCGTAGCCATCGGTTCCCATATGATAGGAAGAATACTTAAGTTTGGTGGAAAGAATTCCTTAATTACATTCCCCATATTTGAGAGAGAATTTGCAAATCCACCGGTTGTTTGACTAACAGTAAAATTCATACTGTATAGATACATTGCTAGTACAACGGCGAATATAATTGTCACTTGTATCTTCGTTTTTTTAGGATATAGATTAGGCGTCTTCGTATTTTTTGTAGCTACCTTTTTGTTCACTGATCGGCCCCCCCACGAAGGTCATCCTCTCGAATAGTACGACCGTATATTTCCTCAAATGTAGCATCTGTTACTTCGGAAACAGGCCCGTCAAAAACGACCTCACCTGCACGCATTCCAATGATGCGATCTGCGTATTCCATCGCCATATCAATAAAGTGCAAGTTAACAATGGTAGTAATTTTATCTGTTTTATTTATTTTACGTAAGTAGGTCATGACTTGATGTGATGTTGGTGGATCAAGAGATGCAACAGGCTCATCTGCCAATATATATTTAGGTTGTTGTGTGAGCACTCGTGCAATACTTACGCGTTGTTGTTGACCACCACTGAGTTCATCCGCACGATTGTATAATTTATCTGCAATATTGACTCGTTTTAAATTGTCATAGGCGAGTGCAACATCTTCTTTCGGATATAAGTTAAGGATAGAACGGAATGTACCGACATGGCCTAATCTGCCTGCAAGTACGTTTTTAAGTACATTTGAACGTCGAACAAGGTTATAGTTTTGAAAAATCATACCTACTTTTGTTCGAAGAGCACGTAAGTTTTTACCTTTATGTGTAAGGATATTTTCTTCATCAACGAGCAATTCTCCTGATGTAGGTGTGACTAATCTGTTTATACTTCGAATGAAAGTTGATTTACCAGCACCTGATAAGCCTACAATGACGACAAATTCGCCATCTTCAATTTTTACATTTACATTTTTAAGGCCTTCTGTTCCATTGGGATATACGAGTCCTACATTTTTAAATTCAATCATGTCGTTGCTCCTTCATATATAAACTAGAAAAACCTATGTAAGGTTATTATGCACAAAAGGGAGAATGAATCTCCCTTTTGTATGTTAACTATATTTCATTCAATCATTAATCAATTAAATCTTTGAATTCCTTGTACGTTTCACGAACAACTTCATACTCAGAGTCTTCAGCTTCTTCAATTCCATCCCAGTTATACACTTCATTCATGATATCAATCATTTCTTCATCATCATTGAACGCTAAGAATGCTTCTCTAATTTGTTCAACGAGATCTTCATCCATGCTATCAGGAACTGTAATTGTATCGTTTGGAATATCAATTGTGTAGTCGACAACTTTTAAGTCTTCACGGATTGATGGATAGTCGTCTTCTAAGGTATCGCGAACGTCATCAAAAGTTGTTGCTACGTCTGCGTCACCTTCTAGTACAGCTTCAGCTGCAGTATCGTGTCCACCAACTTGAATGACTGAATCAAAGAAGTCATTTTCAAGATCTGAAGCAGAATCAAAATCAAGCTCTTCCATTAAATGCTTAGCAGGGAATAAATATCCAGCTGTTGATCCTTTATCTGAGAATGCCCACACTTTACCTTCTAAGTCTTCAAGAGAGTCAATTCCTGAATCTTCACGAACGAGGTACTGTGCTTTATATGTACCCGATCCATCTCGCATAGACTTTAAGATAACATTTACGTCATATTGCTCACTAGCTAAGATGTAACCAAAAGCAGGAATAAATGCAATTTGAACTTGGTCAGCACCTAGCGCTTCAACTAAAGCGTTATAGTTTGTCATTACTTTACCTTCAACATCTATTCCGAGTTCTTCAGATAGACGATCTGCAAGTGGTTCAACTGTACTTGCAATGTTCTCAGAATCCTGTGATGGTACAAACCCCATAACTAATTTATCTGGTGTATCGCCACCTGAATCAGCGTCATCGTTGTCGTCTGAATCATTACCTCCGCAAGCTGCTAATGTTAGAGCAAGCATTAAGATTGCTACAAGACCTAATAATTTCTTCATCTTGTTCCTCCTATAAAAAATAATTTATGGATCATTCATCTCTTATTAAATACTATTTCAACAAAAAATGCTAGAACTTTTGAGTTTTTTTACATAAAAATATAAGTTTTTGCTAAAAAACTCTATTTCTCGACGGTTTATTACCGTGTTTAAAGTTAAGTGATTATCCAAGTAATTATATTGTGTATCTAATTCCTCAATTTATGTGAAGCAACGTTATGCTTGTTAAACAATATTTCTATAAAGATAGAACCAAAGATTAATACGTACAAACATAAAATATAGTCTTGAACATGTATGGTTGTAGGGAAATTCAAACAAAGCTTGGCATTTACATGATTGTCATGTTATGATAGAATGACCATTGTGAAAGCGTTACCTTCGTTGTGGGAATGGGAAAAGCTTTTACACGATACGTTTCTTACTTCCATATAATACCCATTTGAACTTTAGACATATTTTAAAAAAGAGAAGTAAGAAATGAGACAGGCAACTAGAAAACAACAATACAAACACGTCTTTTAAGAAGGCGAAAATTTTAATAAGGGGGATCTTTATGAAAAAAAGATTTGGCGGTATTGCAATAATACTGAGTGTACTTACATTAATATTAGCGGCTTGTGGTGGTGAGGAAACAAAAATAGCAATTGGACCACCAGGAAGTGCAACAAATACAATGTCTACTGTTATTCTTGATGCTTATGGAGTCGATGAAGATAGTTATAAAGAATATCAAGAAGGATTTGGAGATGCAGCTGAATTAGTACAAGATGGAAACATTGATATTACAGTTGGAGTTCTTGGACTACCAGCAGGTAACATCGAAAGTTTACATGCACAAACAGGTGATGCTCGTATTTTAGGAATATCTGATGAAGCAGTTGCTGAAATTGAAGAAACAAGTGGCTATGAGAAGTTTATTATTCCTGAAGATTCATATGATTTCTTAGAAGAAGACGTTCAAACGGTTGCGGCATACGCTGTTATGATCGCTAATACAGAAACTATTGATGATGAGCTAGGGTATGAATTAGCTCGAATCATGGTAGAACATGCGGATGAAGTTACGCATGCTCAAGGAGAGCAAATGACGCTTGAAAACGCACTTAATGGAGCAGAAGGTTTACCACTTCACCCAGGTGCAGCGCGTTACTATGAAGAACAAGGTTTAGAATTTGATAACCCAATCGCTGACATTTCAGCAGATGAAAGTGATCGTAAGTCAGAGTTTGTTTTAGGTACAGGAAGCCAGGGTGGAACGTACTATCCGCTTGGAGGAGAAATTGCTAACTTGTGGAAAGATCACTCGGATGGAAACTATACAAACATTGAAACAGGTGCTTCTGTAGAAAACATTATGGAAATTGATGGTGGAGAGATGGATTTAGGAATGACAGTCCACGTTCCAGCACTTGATGCCATTGATGGAAAGAGCGAATTTGAAGAGACAGGTTCAATTGATAGCTTTGCGTTTATCGGCCATATTTATCCTGAAGTTGTTCAAATTCTAACTCGTGAAGCAACTGATATTGAGAGTTTAGAAGATCTCAAATAACATTATGGTGAATTTGTAATAAATATCACAAGATGAATGACTAACACAAGGAAGAGGGGATCATAATCTCCTCTTCCTTATGATATCTAATATGGAAGTGTGGTGTTTAGATGGAAAATAAAGAGCAAAAAGATGCACAGGAAATGCTTGAAAAGTATGACCGAGAAAGTCAATTCCGTGTGAAGATTGGTAAATGGGCATGGGTTGTTACTTTACTTGCTGTTTCTTTAACTTTATTCCAATTATACGTTGGTTTGTTTGGAACCATTCAATCTCAAAAGCAAGGTGCAATTCATCTAGGAACTGCACTTGGAATTATATTTCTCTTGTTTCCAGTAAAAAGTGGATTACAGAAAGTTCAAAAGACGGTTCCTTGGTATGATGTTGTTTTAGCTTTTGTTGCCATGTACGTTACCTATCATAAAGTATTCTTTTTTGATAGTTTAATATCCTCTCGTGTAATGGGGTATGGACCACTCGATATAACATTATCAATTATTGGGATTTTACTTTTATTAGAGGCGACTAGAAGAACAATTGGTTTGCCAATAGTAATTGTAGCCTCAGTAATGATTTTATACGCATTACTTGGAAATCATATTCCTACACAAATATTATCTCACGCAGGAAGTTCTATAAGTAAGTTAGCAACGAATTTATGGTACAAAGAAAGTGGTGTATTTGGAACACCCATCCAAATATCCGTTAAATTTATTTTCCTGTTTTTATTCTTTGGTGTGATGCTCGTTCATACGAATATCGGAAAGTTTTTCAACGATATTGCGTTTGCACTAACAGGGAGATTTACTGGTGGAACAGCAAAAGCAGCAGTATCAGCAAGTGCACTCCAAGGAATGGTTTCAGGAAGTTCTGTAGGAAACACAGTAGCATCAGGTTCGTTCACGATCCCAATGATGAAACGATCAGGATTCAAACCTGAATTTGCTGCGGCTACGGAAGCTGCTGCTTCAACTGGTGGACAATTAATGCCACCACTCATGGGTGCAGCTGCATTTATTATGATGGAGTATTTAGGAGTTCCTTTCTCGACCATTATGTTAGCGGCAGTAATTCCAGCTGTACTATACTTTTCAGGTATTTTTATTGGAACGCATTTTGAAGCTAAAAAAGTAGGGATTTATGGCCTGCCAAAATCTGAATTACCTAGCTTTAAAAAATTAATGTTGAGAAACGGGTACATGTTATTACCACTTGTAATAATTGTGGGAACAATTTTAAGCGGTTTAACTCCACAACGTGCGGCAATATTTGGTATTATTACAGCCTTTGTGATTAGCTTTATTCGTAAAGAAACACGACTCAACTGGCGTCAAATCATCGACGTATTTGAACAAGGTGCACGAGTAGCTTTACCGGTGATAGCAGCTGTAGCTACAGCTGGGATTATTGCTGGTGTTGTTAGTATTACTGGATTAGGTAGTAAGTTTGCATCGGGAATTATTGCACTTTCCGGTAATAGTTTATTACTTGCACTATTCTTTACGATGATTGCTTGTCTCATTCTTGGAATGGGACTTCCTACGACAGCAAATTATGTAGTGACTGCGACCATTGCAGCGCCTGCTTTAATCAATGGATTTGGAGTAGAGCCAATTGCAGTTCACATGTTTGTATTTTACTTCGGTATTGTAGCAGACATTACACCACCTGTGTGTTTAGCGGCCTATGCAGGAGCCGGAATAGCGAGGGCCAATCCATTCAAAACCGGTGTGACGGCGGTGAAGCTTGCGATTGCAGCCTTCATCATCCCGTATATATTTATGCTCAACCCGATTTTAGTATTAGTTGATGTAACGCCTGTGAAATTAATCATTGCGATTACTACAGCACTACTCGGTATGGCAGCTGTTAGTAGCTCGCTTATTGGTTTCTTTGTTCGAAGATCAAAAATCTGGGAAGGATTTGTACTATTTGCAGCAGGACTCTTACTCATTATCCCTGAATTAGTTACGAGCCTTTCAGGAATTGCGTTATTAGCAATTATTTGGTTTGTACAGAAACAACGAGATGACGACCGAATTGATCCTTCGAAACAAACGGCTCAAGCTTAATATGTATACCATAAAAACCTCTTTACATTAGCAGTCGTAGATGAACTGTTATTTGTAAAGAGGTTTTTTATTATGTATGAAGGTATTTACTTCTATAATAGGTAGAAATACTTTTGCAAGTATGAGCTGTGCTCTACTAGAAAGGTTTTACGGGATTTGATTATGTATGTTATATTAAATAGATACGTTTGGGGTTTCATTTGTTAAGTTCATATAAGTATTTGTTAGAAGCGGGGTATGATACGTGATCAATGATCTAAATCAAGCAGAAAATAAAAACAAACAAGTACATATTGCAATACTGATTGCTGGAATCATTTTTGTGTCATTCAACCTACGTCCCGGAATAACATCTGTTGGTCCTCTTATGGGAATGATTCGAGATGACATCGGTCTTGTGAATTGGAGTGCGGCATTTTTAACGAGTTTACCATTACTTGTATTTGCTGCCATGTCCCCAGTTGTCCCGTCTCTTGCAAATCGCTTTTCGAATGAAAGAGTCATGTTAAGTGGATTACTCATATTGATTATTGGAATTACTATGCGATCTTTTTCTGCAATTTTGTTACTTTTTGTAGGAACAGCTTTTGTGGGACTCGGAATAGCCATTTGTAATGTGCTTCTTCCTGGAGTCATCAAGGAGCACTTTCCAACAAAAGTACCAATTATGACGAGTGTTTATTCCACAACGATGGGGGTTTTTGCTGCCATTGCTTCAGGGTTAAGTATTCCTGTAGCTGTAGGATTTAATTGGGGTTGGGAAATTGCCTTACTTCTGTGGACAATTCCGGCAGTCTTTGCTGGAATTATTTGGGCATATTTATCAAAGAAATCAAATGCAAACCGTGATACAGGTTTGCAATATGTAACTAAACGTGACGGTAGAATTTGGAAATCACCACTTGCTTGGAAAGTTGCTTTGTATATGGGCCTTCAGTCATCCTTATTTTATGTAACGATCACTTGGCTACCAGAAATATTGTATGATTTTGGAGTTGAACGAAGTACTGCTGGTTGGTTATTATCTTATACACAAATTATTGGGATGCCAGCTAGTTTGATCATTCCAATTTTAGCAGGAAGAATGAAGTCTCAAGCACCGTTAGTGTTTGCGCTATCTACTTCGGCTGTACTAGGCTATACAGGGTTGCTTCTAGGAAATAGTTTTCCAGTGTTAATGATTAGTACAACTTTGATTGGTATTACATTGGGTGGTAGTTTTGCCCTTGCGTTAACATTTTTAGCGATTCGAGCGCGCAATGCAAAACATGCAGCTTATTTATCAGGAATGGCTCAATCAATCGGGTATTTAATTGCAGCATGTGGACCCATTTTTATCGGCTTTTTATACGACTTAACGAATGCGTGGACATTCCCGTTATTAACGTTAATTGGAATTGCCCTTCTAGTCATGTTCTTTGGTATGCAAGCTGGACAAGATCGATATGTATTAGAGGAATAAATATCGTCGATGTTATTAATCCTCCAATTTCAAACACCTTCTCATTCACATGAGAAGGTGTTTTATGTGTCCTAATGAATTTGAATCATCTTTTCTTCTAACACTCGTTTTAAATCGGGGAAGCGATTTCTACTTAACGGAATGTTTGTTTTACTATCTGCCAATTCAATGGAATAGGATCTGGCATATTTATCTGGGAAGATGGCCCGAATTTGATCCATTGGAATAATAAACGATTGATGCGGACGGTAAAAATCAAAAGGTTTAAAGATAGCTTCCAAATTTTGCATCGTATCAGTAGATTTAATTTTGTCGTTGTTTTTCGTATGTATAAAAATAGTTCTACCTTTCTTTTCAATAAAAAGGATGTTTTGAACTTCAATAATTTGGATGCCTTTTGTTACTCTTAATCCGATCCGCTCATTCGTTATTTGTTTTGCATTCGTAGGAAATTTTATTTTCTTTGCTTTTTCTAAGGCAGTTTCTAATCGAATTGGATCAATTGGTTTTGTTAGGAAATCTACTGGATCTGCTTCATATCCATCGAGGGCAAATCCAGCATGCCCCGTTGTAAAAATAACGAGAACTTCTGGATACCTTGCTTTGATGTGATGAGCGAGATCTAGACCGTTGATATCATCCATTTCAATATCCAACATCATTAAATCCACTTCTTTACTTTGTCTAAGAAAATGAATGGCGTCATTCCCATTGTATAGTTCACCAATTATATCTATAAAAGAGAATGAATGTAATTGTTGTTTGAGTGTTGATAATGCCTGCTTATTATCATCGACTAATAATACTTTCAATTTCATTATCGATCGTCCTCTCATGTGTTGATTTATTGGTTGATAGGGAGGCTGACGGTCATCATTAATTGATCTCCTTTTATAGTAGGGTAGATGACTCCGTTGTATTTTGTTAGCATTTGTTGAATGGCTGGAAGACCAATTCCTTCGTGCTCATTTTTAGTTGTGTACCCTTTAGCAAACATTTGCTCGAAGTCCATTGTATCAAGATGTATGGTATTTGCGACCGATAGCATGATCTGATTGTATTGCTTATGAATAGTAACCATTACTTCCCCTTGATCAATAGCTTCAATGGCATTTTCTAATAGATTACCTACTATTTTATTCATTTCATAAACAGTACATGGCATGTGTTTTAGGTCATATTCAATTTGAAATTTCAACTGAATATTCTTTTGCATTGCTAACTCTTTATACGTATATAATAATGAGCCAATTGCAGGGTGATAAAGCGGTAATAAATGATTAATTTCACGAGTTTCATCAACAATATCTTGGATGTATACGTTCGCTTCTTTATATTTATGATTTTCAATCAGCCCATAAATAGAAGTTAAATGGATATTAAAATCATGTCTTTGGGAGCGAATGATATTATAAAAAGCATGCAAATCTTTTTGATATGTTTGATCTAAAGAAAATTGCATTCGTTCGATATTGTAAAGAACAATGTTTTTTGAGAAGTATAAAAATAATACACATACAATCATTGTCCAAGCAATCAAAAAGAGACGGAAATGTACACTTAAAGTAGTCAATTCAGTATAGGTGTAGTATAAAAAAGCATCAATCGCAATTAAGATTAAGATAATAAAAATAAAGTGAAAACGATATAAAGCTGTTTGCTTTTCCTCTAGGATATTTATATTGAACCACCTGGCAGGAAAAAGTACAGGACTCTTTTGAAAAGTAACAATTGCAATAAAAATATTTGTTAAAGATAAAAATATTAAGAACATAATTAAAATGAGAGGGTCACTAGAAACATTACTTACTTTAAGCGCAATCGTAAACAGGTTATCTGCTAAAAGATGTATAAACGCTAAATTAAATGTAAGTGCAAGTAGTATTGCAATAAGGGACTGAGCTACAGGGCTCTTAATGATAATGATCGAGACTAGTATAAAAAGAGAATAGATGAAAATGAGAGTACTTGCAGAATCCATGACTAAGATACCAAGTCTATAGAGTAAACTCGCCACTATACAACCGATTATTAATTGTTTGAAATAGTTTTTGAATGGGAGCTCTACTAAAGAAAATCCGATGACTAGGCTAGTGAATAAAATAATGATCACACTAACTAGAGAGATTATTTCAAGCGGGGAAAAAACGTCCATACAATCACCCACAACTATATTTAATCAATGAAAAAAACATGAAATATAAAATATATATAAACAAATTATATCACATCCACTGACCCTGCTCAAAGAGTATTCAATCTAGTATTGAAATACATAGATTGCCGAAAGCGAATAATGCTTTTTTTATTGTACAAAATTAACACCGATAAGGATGTATTAGACGGAAACAGTACCATGTTCATCAAATGATATTGCCTAAACTCATCAAAACAGTGATAATTATTATAATGTATTCAGACTATTCGAACCTCATCCACGTTCGATTTGTCTGAAATATTAAAAAACTAATATTTTTAAATGAGTAAGGGGGAGTATGATGAAGAAGTTATTATCTTTTTTAATGGTATTATGTATAGCGATTTTTATGGTCGCATGTGATGCGGGTGGAGACCCTGCTGAAAGAGAAAACAATGATGCATCAAGTGAAGAAGATGCTACAAGTGAAGATGGTAGTGCATATGAAGAAGAAACACTTGAAACTTTTGATGGTTTATTAGCCCATTTGGAAGATAGCGGGCTAGAAATTGATGAAGTAGAAGTCAATGAAAAAAGCAACTGCCGAAGCTGTAGGAGCTAATAGTGGAGTCGTATTAAATATTAATGGCATAGAAGCTCAACTGTATCACTTTGATGATCAAGAAGTAGAAGAATACCAACAGGCATCTGAAGACGGAATCATCACGATTCAAGTTGACCATGAAGAATTCGATTTACAAATACATGTAAATGAAGGCTTCGGTGCATTAGATACAGAGTATCATGTAGATGGTGGTGAGATTGAAGCCGCAGTTGATAGTTATGAAGAATAGTAGGTGGGAGGAATGAGGCTGGGACAAATCAAAGTTGTATCTCCAAAAATACGAATAACATTCTAATTCAGCGTAGGAAATATACGTAGACAAGTGAAGAATGAACTGCAATTCTTCTTCCCCGCGGGAGCAGAGGCATAGGCAAGAGCCCGTGCCCCGGCAAGGGGTATGTCGACGTTGGCCGCAAAGGCCGGGTTTAGTCGACCTTCCTTAGCCTGCGGAGGCTTGTCAGCCGCCCGCAGGAAAGCGAAGTATATTTCTGAAGCGGGTAATTCCACTTTTTAAATTAGAATGTTCGTATGTGAGTCAACTTTAAATCTATTGTCTTAACCTCATTTCTTCTACTGGTTCGAATCAATATAGAAAGCGCATACACTACTGATTTTTATGAGAGGGTGAAATGAGTGGAGATTATTGAAGATACGAATGAAAAGGGAGAGAAAGTAAAATCGAAAATATGGAGACCGTATATAAAGCTACTATTTAAGGCAAAACTTCCATATTTTTGGATTGTATTTTTGACAGTTATTATATTAGCTGAATCGACTCTCACACTTATGTTCCCTGATTTAACGAAAAAAATCGTCGGAGGAAACATAGAAACCGCAGTTGTTTTAGGAGCTGTAGGAGTCATAGTGGGAAAAGTAGCATTATCAGGCTTTATTTCGTTTATTTCTAAATTTACCATGTTTAAAATTGATAAAAGCTATCGAGGACTTATTTGGAAGCAACTCATGCGCTCGCCAATAGAACTGTTTGATCAAGTAAAAGCGAATGAAATGGTTAGTCGTACGTCAACAGATACAGCGAAAATGAGTATTGTGTTTTCATACATAGTTCCCTCGTTTATTTCAGTAACGTATTTAACCGTTGGTACGGTCGCTATTTTATTTACATATGATTGGCGCTTAGGACTGGCGCAAGCAATATTTTTACCTATTTATATAGGTGTTTATTTTTGGTATGGACATTGGAGTTATAAAGTGAACAAACAACTCCAAGGAAAACTAGCTAATTTAACACAGTTTTTAGCAGAGTTACTTGTGAATATACCACTCATTAAAACGTTTGTAACTGAAAAAGCAGAAGACCAGCGTGGGAAGAGAAACATACAGTCATATTATCGAGCATCGGTGAAGAAAAAGTTGGCTGATTGGATTGAACACCCAATGACAGGATTATTTGATGTTGTACAATCGATTCTCGTAATAGGGCTAGGAGTTTATTTAGTTTCAAGAAGCATCATTACGATGGATGTGTGGGTAGGATACTTCTTATATGTCACGACATTATTTGGAGTTCTAAATACCCTCGGTTCTTTATTTATTGAGTTAAAAATGAGTCAAGGTGCAACGACTCGCATTGCTCAACTAACAGAACATCCAGAAGAAGAATATGAAAGACAGAAATCATTACCGAGTCTGAATCAGGATCTTATTTTTGATCATGTTTCATTTGATTATGGCGAAGAGAAAGTCTTAAAAGATGTTAATTTTTCCATTCCACACGGTAAAGTAACTGCAATTGTTGGACCAAGTGGAGGAGGGAAAACAACGATTCTTTCCTTAATCGAACAATTTTATCACGTAAATGAAGGAACGATTACACTGGGGAATACGCCGATTGAAAACTTCCATTTAAAAGAGTGGCGAAGTGCATTTGGGTATGTAGCTCAAGATATACCGCTACTTACGGGAACGGTTAGAGAAAACTTGGTTTATGGAGTCGACCGGGAAGTAAGTGATGATGAAATAACAGAAGCTTTAATCCAAGCAAATGCGTGGTCATTTGTCCAAAATCTACATGAGGGGATCGATACCCATATTGGTGAAAGTGGAGGAAAGCTTTCTGGAGGACAGCGACAACGTTTAGCAATCGCTAGGGTATTTCTCAGAAGTCCACAATGCTTGTTGCTTGATGAAGCGACATCGAACTTAGATACACGTTCTGAGAAAGCGGTTCAAGAAGCAATGCAAAAATTAACAAAAGATCGTACTTCTATTGTGATAGCACACGATTTAGCAACTGTGCATGATGCTGATCAAATTATTGTTTTAGATGAAGGAACGGTAAGCGGTATTGGTACACATGAACAATTAATGAAAGAAAACGAACTTTATCATACGTTTGTTCAATTACAATTAGGAAAACCAGCTCTATAGATGCAGAGAGAGGAGGGCTACAATGGAAGAAATTAAACAACCGACATGGAAAACGTTTTTTCGTTTAGTTAAGAATGCAAAATTACCTTGGGGACTCTATGCACTCACACTGGTAACAATGTTTGTAACAGCATCTGCTAGTTTATTATCCCCTCAAATTGTACAGAGAATTATGGGCGGTGAGATTTTCAACACGACTCTCGTCTATCAATTTATCGGATTATCGATACTTACAGCAATTACCGTTAGTTTATCCGGATTTGTTCGTGTGTTTGCGGAGGCGAAAGGTACACAAAGAATTCAGGATACAATATGGTCCAAATATATTCGAGTACCTCTACCATTCTTTGATAAAGAACCGTCCCTATTACTAGTGAGTCGTTTAACACATGACCCTGCACATATTAATGGTGCAGTGAATCATTTATTATCGATGTTAATGGCAACTTATAAACTAGTTGGAGCCATTATTATTATGTGGGGAATGAATGTTAAATTAACGCTTGTGCTCCTACCTGTAATTCCTTACATATTAATAGTATCCTTACTTGTTGGACATTTCACACAAAAAGCACAAGACAAAGTACAGTTTCGCTATTCGGGAATGACTGCATTTATTGCAGAGAGACTGCCTAAAATTCGACTGATTAAATCTTTTGGAAAAGAAGAAGAAGAGATTGAAAAAGGTGACAAAGTAATTGATGATCAATATAAAGCTGACGTTTCACGAGCAGCAATTGATTTATACGGTCAACCGTTAATGAACAGTGTACAAGGAATTATTATGGGGTTAGTTCTTATTTATGGTGGGTATTTAACCACTACAGGTGAACTTGATATTGGATCGTTAATTGCATTTTATTTATACACTGCAGGCATTCATAATAGTGTTCTAAGCTATGGATTGTTTTATCAAAACTTAAAAGGGGCAAAAGGAGCTGCTCACAAAATTTCTCAAGTGGTTGATTCTGAAAGTGAACGATTTAAGCGCGAGGAAGATATTCAATCAGTACTTGAGCAATCAAGTGGCGATATTACCTTTAATAATGTTACATTTAGTTATGACGAACGAAATGTATTACAAGATATTAATTTTGTCATTCCTAAAGGAAAAGTGACAGCAATTGTAGGCCCAAGTGGTGGTGGAAAAACAACGATTCTTTCACTCATAGAACGCTTCTATGATCCAGATGTGGGACAAATCGTGCTTGGTCATACGCCAGCAGAGAAAATTCACTTAGATGAATGGCGAAATAATTTATCTTATGTCTCCCAAGGAAGTCCGCTACTTTCAGGTACCATTAAAGAGAATATTATTTATGGTTCAACCGAAAATATTAGCGATGAAGATATTTATTATGCAGCAAAAGAGGCAAATGCGTTAGAATTCATTGAAAAATTCCCTGAAGGATTGAATACAGAGGTAGGAGAAATGGGTTCTAAATTATCTGGAGGGCAACGACAACGGATTGCAATTGCTCGGGCCATTATCAAAAATCCAAAGTACTTGTTACTGGATGAAGCCACTTCTAGTTTAGATGCTCAAACAGCTAGCAAGATTCAAGAAGGATTAGATCGATTGATGGTTAACCGTACAACCATCGTTGTAGCGCATAACTTGACGACAGTACAAAATTCTGATCAAATTATTGTTCTCGATGAAGGGAAAATAAGTGGAATCGGAACACATAAAGAACTACTGGAATCAAGTGAGTTATACCAAAACTTAGTCGATATTCAATTTGCTAAGGAACAGCAATTACAATGGTAAATGATGAACGATTCGTTTACGTGGATATTTAATTGACCTGTATGAAGCGGTACGAACAAGCACTATTGTGTACGCTATAGCCGCGTAAACTACCATGTTCAGATAAAACAATTGAACTCCCTTGTATTCGCTTTACAATAATAATAAGGTACGTATGTAAGTTTCAATTGGAATACCATGTAAACGAATAGATAGGAGAATGTTAAATGTCACTTATTATAGACGTAACAGAAGACAATTTTAAAGAAACAGTTTTGGAGGAAGAGCAATTAGTACTTTTGGATTTTTACACAGATGGATGTGGTCCATGTGAAGCAATGGAACCTGTGTTAAAAGAATTATCAGAAGACTATGAAGGGAAAGTCAAAATTGCTAAGTTTTACTTATCAGTAGATGATGCTATTGATCGTAAAAATAAAATTGCAGTTGAATATGATTTAATGGGATTCCCAACATTTTATTTATTTAAAAATGGCGAAGTTCAATTTTCGATGCAAGGTACTTTGGAAAAAGAAGAACTTGTAGAAAAATTGGATGCGGCATTAAAATAAGCAAGAAACGTGTAAAGGCATTGAGAAAATTTTCAATGCTTTATACACGTTCTATTACATTGTGTATTGGAGGGGATATGTATGAGTAACACAGAAGAAAAAGTACTTCAGAAAGAAGGTATTAATGTTCACATTATACCGAGCAAAAAATATAAAACGATTACAATTGTAGCTAAGTTAAAAGCGCCGATGGAACGTGAAACCATTACAAAACGAGCCCTTTTACCAGTATTGCTACGTCAAGGAACAAAACAATATCCTACAAGAGAGCTGTTGCAAGATCGTCTAGATGATTTATATGGTGCGTCACTTTCTTTAGATGGTGGTAAAGTTGGGGATAACCATATTTTAAACGTACGTATGGAAATCGCTAACCAAAAATATATTGCTGATGAGTCATCGATTATTGAAGAAGCCATTGAATTTTTAGGTGAAGTAATCTTTCATCCGAATGTGAAAGATAACGGTTTTGATGATGAACTTGTTGCGAGAGAAAAAGAATTACTGAAGCAACAATTACGAGCGATTGAAGATAATAAAGTTAATTTTGCACAAATGAGAATGATTGATGAAATGTGTGATGGGGAAACATTTCAAATTCATGCACACGGTTATGAAGAAGACCTTGCGTCGATTACACCGCAAAATTTATATGAATACTATCAAACAGTTATCCGAGAAAATCAATTGGATGTATACATGCTAGGTGATTTTAATCATGATCACGTATCTGATTTATTGCAATCAACATTAGGGCGACCTGATTTTGTAGAACAAGAAAAACGTGAAGAAGACAAGTACCAAGGACTTAAAGAAAATCGTCCGCAAGAAATTATTGAAAAGCAAGACATCCAGCAAGCAAAATTGCATATTGGGTATCGAACAAACACAACATTTAAAGATGATGACTTTGCATCATTACTCGTCTTTAATGGTATATTCGGTGCGTTTCCAAATTCAAAGTTATTCCTAAATGTTCGTGAAAAACATGGTTTAGCTTATTATGTAGCATCAGGTTTAGAAGGCTTTAAGGGAATCATGTTTGTATACAGTGGAATTGCTGGAAGTGATTATGAAAAAGCAACTGAAATTATTGAAGATCAATTAAATGAAGTAATTTCAGGAACTTTTACCGAAGAAGATTTAGAAGAAACAAAAGGGCTATTGTTAAATGATATTTTAGAAACAATGGATGATGCGCAAGGTTTAATTGAGGTCATGTATCAAAATGTCATTGGTGAGAAAGAAACATCATCTCCTCAAGAGCTTCTTGACGCACTAAAAGAAGTAACCAAAGACGACGTCATTCGTGTGGCGAAAAAGATTGAAAAAGATACTGTTTATTTATTAACGAGCAAGGAGGATGACAATGAATAAACAAACATATAGCCATATAGATGAAACATTATATAAGGAAGTTCTTCCCAATGGGTTAACGGTGTTTTTATTACCACGTCCAGAGATGGCAAAGACATATAGTATGTTTACAACAAATTATGGTGGTAAAGATCATACATTTATCCCGCTTGGCAAAGATGAAAAAATAACAGCTCCAGAAGGGGTTGCGCACTTTTTAGAACATAAACTGTTCGAGAAAGAAGATGGGACAGATGTGTTTTTAGATTTTGGTAAATTAGGCGCCTCTGCTAATGCGTATACATCTGCGACAGAAACAGCCTATTTATTTAGTGCAACAGATAATATTAAAGAAAACGTTGTTACATTGCTGGATTTTGTCCAGGCACCTTTCTTTACAGATGAATCAGTGGAACGTGAAAAAGATATTATTGTCCAAGAGTTACAAATGTACCTTGATCAGCCAGATCATCGTTCATATATGGGAATTGTACAAGCAATGTATAAAAATCATCCGGTTCGAAACGAAATCCTTGGAACAGAGGAATCCATTCGTTCAACGACACGCGAAGATTTGCTAACGAGTTACCATACATTCTATCATCCGAATAATATGACTTTCTTTATTGCAGGAAACTTTGATGTAGAAGAAATGGCCACACTTATTCGTAAGAATCAGGCAAGTAAAACATTTGCTGCACCAGAAGATATTAAACGTTTCCCTGCAAAAGAGTCTACATCGGTAGCGCAAAAGGAATCGCGTATTCATATGCCTGTTGGAACTCCAAAAGTAGTCGTAGGTGTAAAAGAATATGGTGAAGAAATATCTTCAGAAGAATTTTTGAAGAAAAATTTGCTACAAGATATGATGATTGGATATTTCTTCGGAGCAAATGGACCGTTCTACAAAGAATTGTATGAAAATGGTCATATTGATCGCTCATTCTCAGTGTCATCAACGATTGAAAAAGACCATGGATTTACTATTCTTGGAGGGAATTCAGACAACCCGGACAACCTTGCTGCAAAAGTAAAAGAGTTACTTCTTTCAACGAACGACTATTCTATTTCAGAAGAGTCATTTACTCGAATGAAGAAAAAGAGAATAGGTCAACTGTTACGTGCTATGAATTCTCTTGAGTTTATTGCAGGTGAATTCGTTCATTATTATGTGAATGGTTTAGATTTCTTCGATGTACTGCCAAAAGTACAAGCTTTAACAGTCGAGGATATGAATGCATATATTCAAGAGTGGATTTCAGAAGAACAATTAGCAGTATGTATTGTTGAAGCTGAATAAAATAAAAGTGGAGCATATAGATATAATCTATACGCTCCATTTTTTAAAGTTAACCCAAATACGAACATTCTAATGTAACAAGTGGAATTACCCGCTGCGGAAATATACTTCGCTTTCCTGCGGGCGGCTGGCAAGCCTCCGCAGGCTATCGCCTTGCGGGGTCTTGCCTAGGCCTCTGCTCCCGCGGGAGTCTACGTATATTTCCTCCGCTCCATTAGAATGTTATTCGTATTTTGGGAGATACAACTTTGATTTGTCTCAACCTTAATTTAAAGTTATTTTAAAAGTATAAAGAATCCTATAAAGGGATGCTTGTGTATTACTTAGTTTTGATCGAATAATGGGACTATGTCAACGGACAATTATTGGAGTTGTAAACTGTGTCCCACGTGATCAGTGGTATAATAATGAATCATAAAAGCGAATGATTTATTTATTATTTTAACTCCGGAAGTACACGTACTTCTTGTTCCATATTTGATTGACAGAGTGGACATTTTGGCGTTTCTTCAAAACTGTATGACTCTCTCATCCAACCTTGACAATCTTCACTTGTACATGCCCATACATTTGTATCAATTTCAGGAACAGGCTCTTTTGGTCCTCGTTGAAAAGACATTTCAACATCCCCTTTCGTTATTCTCTATATATTATACTCTTTTTATGAACATATTGAAAGGAATCACATAAAGATACTTAATTATACACAATGTATTTGTATCTTTCAAATGTTTTATCATCGTACTACATAACAATTTTATTACAATTGATTGTTATTTAATAGTACGCAGATCAAACATACTATTAGTATGGCTTTAATTTTATTTATTATGCACATGTACATTTATGTCAAAAATGCGTGTTGTTAAAAATGGAATAAACATGAGACCTATTACAATGTAAAAGAGTATATGGATGTTCAATTGATCAACGATTAATCCACCGACAACCGGACCAATCATACGACCTGCAGCAGCAACACTATTGATAAACCCTTGGTAAAATCCAGCTTTACCAGGTGGAGCTAGGTTATTGGCAAGTGCAGGAATAGCAGGCCATACAAGCATTTCACCAATTGTTAAAATGGCCATTGCTATAATAAAAAATGTAAACTTTTCCGCGAATATTGCAACTAAAAATGAACTAATAAGTATAGTATTTCCAACATAAATTTGGTGCTTCAGAGATGTGACACGTTCAGTAAATCGCTTTACAAGAGGTTGTCCAAGCACAATTAAAAATCCATTCAGCGCCCAAAGCAAACTGTATTTTTCAAGGGGGATACCAATGTCTTGTGTATGAGAGGCAATTGTTGTTTGCCACTGGCTGTATGAGAACCAAGCAATGAGAAATCCAGATGCTAATATCAACAGTGCCCTAAAGGAGGATTTATTTCCTACATCTGAACTCTGCTCTAACATTGTTGAGTGCATTTGAGGATCGCGTTCTTTGTCCATATCCCGTAACATAATCAGGACAAATAAAAAGAATAAAAAGATAATTGCAGCATTAGCCATGAAAATATATGAATATGAAAAACTAGCTATATAACCACCAAGCGAAGCACCAATAGCTACCCCTAAATTTTGTGCAACGTACACAGCATTAAAAGCCCGTCTACCACCTGTAGGCCACACAGAACCCGCCATAGCAAACATAACAGGCCAAACGACTCCTGTGCCAAGACCGATGATCACAAGAAATATCGCATAAGCTGTGATATTTGTATGCATAAACATAAGCCCTGTTGCTGCAGCCATAGCAACAGCTGTACCGCTCAGAATAGTTTTATAGGGACTAAACTTATCAAACAAAATCCCACCAATTAGATTACCGATAATGGTCGCCGCTTGATTTAACATCAGGACAAATCCTGCAAAAGCTAAGGTATTTCCCAACACGTTGTGCATATAGATAGTATTGAGTGGCCATAAAAATGATCCACCAGTAACGCTTATGGTTGTTGCTATTGCTAAAAGCCAAATATACTTGGGCATATAATTTCTCACCTTATTTCTTTGTGTTATCGTATATATTAAGGTATTCAAACATATGAATCAATTCACAGTACTCAAAATGATTTTTTTTACTGTATATTCAGAAGACTGTTAGTGAATAAAAAGGATAAATGTAAGTTTTGTAGAATATATTAAACAAGCTATTCGATTGGAAAACATTCCTGTAAATAGGCGTACAAAGAGTGCACAACAATCATTGACAAGCGTATTGTATAGAAAGATAACAATTAAAAATTGATGAAGGAGATGTGCTTATAAATATGGTCTTATCATACTATGTATCTGGAAATACAGCTTCAGGTCGAGTGAACTTACTTACTTCGAATGTGAAAGAGTGTGACCAAGTGATTGTACTTCGACATCCATCACCACAAGTAAAAACAACGTGTTTACAAGAATGGATAAACGAGTACGTACAAGGGGAAGAAAGGATTGAAATATTAGAAAGTGTTGAAGGTAAATCATTTATAGATGGATGTATTCTTCGGAAGCGACATATAGCAATCGTCTCAGATACGGTTGTTGATGAATCCATTAAAAACACTCATACTATTGATTTATCTTCATATATTTTAGAAACAGAGTCCCTCATAAAGCAAGTAAAAGAATATCAAGTCAGGCAGGAAGATATGCTCCAAAAAGCGTGGGAATCTTTTGCGACAGGCCTTAAGATTCATGATGATTTAGAACATATATATATCCAACATATGGATTTCGATCAGGCAGACGAAGTTGCGGTGAAATGGAAAGAGCGTTATCTTCCAACATCTAAAAAGCAAGAGCAACAAGGAAGTGTGGTGAAAAGGCTTTTTGGTACAAATACACCTGAAGGATCGGTAAACATAGTGCCAAACATAATTGATTCATTTTCAGTAGTGCATCATGTGAAGGGGAGAGCTGGTACTGGAAAGAGTTACTTTATGAATACAGTCGCCGAAGCATATATACGCTTAGGATATGACATTGAACGATATATTTGTAGTTTCGATCCAGAAAGTACTGACATGATTATTGTTCCTGAGCTAGATATTTGCTTATTTGATAGCACGAACCCCCATGAGTTTACACCTAAGGAAGGCGATGTAGTGATCGACTTGTATAAAGAAACAGTTGAACCAGGCATTGATGAAACATACAAAGAATCTATCAAAGCAACAACGTCCAAGTATAAATCTTTTATGAGAAAAGGAAATGAATACTTGAAGCAGGCTAGTCATATCCAACAAAAGATTGATGACTTGTATAGCCCGTTATTTACTTCAAAAGTTGTCCGAAATATTATATCTTCAATGGAAGAGATGGTAAAAAAAGAAACATAGGAGATGAAACGTTTGTAATAAAATGAAATTCGGAGTATAATTATTAATTAACAGAATATTTGAGAAATAAAATACGGAGGTGGGAACTGTGTTAACCGTCAAAATGTTGAAGCCGTATTATATAAAAACCGATCATCAACACATACAAGTTATTTTAGCATATCAATATTTTGCTATTTTTATGAATGGTGAGGTATATCAATTCATTCCTAAAGAAGAGAAGGAAATAAAGATTGATCGCTCTACGAAAAAAGTGGTGAACCTTGAGTCGAAGTTTGCCTTTCAACGAGGAAAAGATATTATTTATATATCCATGTCAGATTTAATTTCATTGCCCGATTTCTTATCACAATTAGACTCTATTGTAGAAACATATTACACAACCCACAATGAAGACGAAGTGACTTCTGTAGAACGCGCTGAAATAGATGTGTTCATGGAAGAGCTTGAACAAAAGAATATTAAGCGATTAATTGATCAAGCTTTGGATGACAAAGATAAGCGAACATTTTACAAATTAACTAAATTATTATAGAAAAAGAGAAAAGCAACGATGATTGCTTTTCTCTTTTTATGGTTTGGAATAGAACTATAATTTATAGCCTGTCCGACTCTTAAAGCGTTTGAGTATCACATGACTTTCCACACGTGTAATTCCACTAACGGAGTACAATTCATTATTAATAAAATCTTCCAGTTTTTGAAAGTCCTCGACAAGTACATGCATATGTAGAGTGCTAGGGCCAGTCATTTGATAAATACTTGCTACGCTTGAGTTATCAGCTAGGTTTTGTGCAACATTTTCAAGTTGTTGAGGCTCAACATCAACTTCGAAAAATGCAGATACTTTTTTACCGAATTTTTCTGAATTAATAGCAACCGTAAAGTTTTCAATGACATCATGATCCATTAATTGTTGAATCCGATCCTTAACAGCAACACGAGACAAACCGACTTTCTTTGCCAAATCTACGTAAGATGCTCGACCATCCTTTATCAGTTCTTCGATTAAGATTTCATCTAATTTATCAAACTTCATACAAATACCCCACTCTATAATATGATTCCGTTCGTAAGATTACATCCTTGTCTTTATTATGGCAGAAGAGCATGTAAATAACAATATAAACATAAACAAACCACAACATAATGCATGCATTATCGAACAAAAAGAAACTTTTGTGAGTTATTGACTGTACAAATGAAAGGTAAGAGCGATATTACCTTTTATTTATGCAAAACGATTGTTGACAAGTAAAATGGTTTTATGTACGATGAAATGCATGGTACGTTTGAAAAAATAGCTATAATAAAGTTCCTGATATAGATCGTACATGAAATGAATTACTTCTAAGAAATCATGCGTATTTATCGTAAAAAGGATTGTGATAGGATGGTACATCGTTATATATTCCTTGCATTTTTCAGATCTGGAATGCTCGGATATGGAGGAGGATTATCAGCCATACCCATTATGCACCGTGAAGTAGTCACTGTATATCGGTGGATGGAAGCAGAAGAGTTTGCAGATATCATAGCTTTAGCAAATACGTTACCAGGGCCGGTCAATACGAAAGTGGCAGGATATGTAGGCTGGCGTGTGGCGGGGTTTTGGGGAATGATGAATGCATTGATTGCTTCAGTCCTTCCAACAGCGTTTTTAATGGTTCTCATACTGACAACATTAAATACATTTAAAGATAGTGCTTTTGTACAAGGGATGACCAAAGGAGTTCTTCCTGTGGCAGGAGTTATGATTGGTGTGTTAGCGTGGGATTTTGTTCGCCTTTCTAAGAAAACGATGGGATGGGTTATAACGATTGTTTTCCTAAGTATTAGTATTGTAGTTATGGAATTATTACATATTCATCCCGCTTTACTCATTGCAGGATTTATCGGTGCAGCATTCGTTATACCAACAAAAAAGAAAGATGAGCGTAAAAAGGTGGAAAAACAACGATGATTTATTGGCAAATTTTTAAAGCGAATTTTATTGCAAATATGCTTGGTTACGGCGGCGGACCAGCAACGATTCCGTTATTAGAACATGAGGTCGTTGATACGTATCAATGGTATACCACACAAGAATTTAGCGAGATTGTAGCACTTGGAAATGGTCTTCCTGGTCCAATTGCTACCAAACTCGCTGCCCAAGTGGGCTTTGATGTTGGCGGTGTGTTGGGGTCATCGATTGCTTTGTTTGCAACGATTGCACCGACAATGATTTTAATGCTGATATTATTAGGTATATTGATGAAATTTAAAAATTCACCAATTGTCATTCGTCTAACGTTGTATGTTCGTCCTGCCATTGCAGTGTTGCTAGGGGTAATGACGTACAATTTCTTCTTTAATGCTTCTGAAAGTGCAGGAATCATACATACTGCAATTATTGCAGGAGCAAGCTTACTGTTTTTGGAGAAGTTTAAGGTCAATCCTGTGTATGTTGTTTTAGGAGCGTTATTATATGGAGGACTCTTTTTATCTTAAGGAAAAAAGTATATAGATCTTCAAACAACAAGTGAAAAAATAAGCCTGTTTGCAAAGTAATTATGCAAGCAGGCTTTAATGTATTTAATCTTTTTTAATTTTTACAAGCAAGTCAGCAACTTTCTCTGCCACAAAGCCACTTGCACCAAGGTCCTCTACTTCTTCAATCATCATAGCAATGAGTATATCTTGATCATCTGTCGGATAACCTACAAACCATCCATTGTCATGTCCTTCAGCGTCAGAAGATACTTTAAGTTCTGCTGTGCCTGTTTTACCTGAAATATCAAAGGCATCTCGTTGAGCTTTAGCAGCTGTACCTTCTTCTACTACTTGATGTAAAATATCTTGAACAAGCTCAGCATCCTCTTTTGATAATAGATCCTCATTCCATACTTCTCCAGTCTCTTCGGAAGTAAGTAATGTTGGCTTCAACATGTTTCCATCATTTAGAAACGGAGTATATGATAATGCCAAATGTAGCGAGCTAATTTCCACTTCCCCTTGACCATAGCTCGTATTGGCAAGTAATACTTCGTTATCAATTTTTCCATCCGCTGAGATGGATGATTTGGTGAAAGGATATGCAAACGGAAAGTCTTCTTCAAAGCCAAAATTATGAAGACCTTTTGAATAACTATCGATTCCAGCATCAATTGCTTTCATAGCAAAGTATATGTTATCTGAACGTTTAAGGGCATCGGGTAAATCAACGGGTTTATTAGATTCAGACACTCGTTTGATTTGATAGTCTTCCCAACCGTTATCCCACGTGAGTCCGTTTATTTCTATCCCTTCATTTGGATCCAGTGATCCATCCTTTAACCCAATGGCGGCACTTATGGGCTTCATCACAGACCCAGGAGCAAAGGTAGCTGAGAAACGGTTTAATAAAGGTTGTTGTTTATCATTTTCTAATTTCTCGCGTTTATCTTGACTAATTCCGTAAGCGAAATCATGTGGATCAAATGATGGGCTACTAACAAGTGCTAAAGTTTCTCCTGTTTTAGGGTCAATTGCGGAAGCGGTTCCTGCTTCTTTGCCATAAGACTCATACATTTCTTGTTGAACAAAAGAATTAATCGTGATTTCAATATCTTCACCATCTTTTTTAGGCGTTTCAGCGAGAACAACATCCTCTTCACCTTCATTTGTGACAACAATTTTCATTCCACTTTCCCCTCTTAATGTGTCTTCATATACAAGTTCTAATCCTCTTTTGCCAATCACATCTTGAGAGGTGTATGTTCCAGGTTCAGCATTCTCGATATCTTCCGCAGATACATCGCCAATATATCCAATTAAATGAGCTGCCGCTTCTCCTAATGGATACACTCTACCTTCGACTTCTCTTTGTTGAACAGAATCTATTTCTACTAATTCTACAAGTATATCTTCTTTTGATTTTGGAACTTTTGAAATAGGAACATATGAATCAGGTCCAACCCAATCAAGGGCTAGTTCATTTTCAATCGAGGCTACAGAAACGTCTAAAAGATTAGCGATTGTTTGTAACTCATTGTCAGGATTGTCTGGCAAGTTTCCTGGTATGATTCCAATTTCAAAAACGATATCATTCATCGCTAACGGAATTTGATCGCGATCAAGGATACTTCCTCTCTCAGCAGCATCCACTTGAAATGAAATTTTCCCTCCATTTTTTAGGGCTGGAAAGATAAAGCCGGGATCCCATTCAATATGCCATATTTCTTCGTCTTCATTGGCAAGCGATAACTGGGCCTCATAATCAAAAGAGATTGGCCCCGCTAGACTTGTCATAGAGGCGGAAAAAGGAATACTCACCTGTCCTTCTTCATATGCATTTGTAATTTCCTCTTTGGTGAGATTTTCAAAAGTTACTTCGATATCCTCAATTTCCATATCCGTATAAATTTTCTCATAACGTTCAGAAAAATCCTCTTTCGTATGTTCGGATTTTACGTCATCTGACAGGGAATCATACATTTTGTCAAAAGACTCCTCTGACCAATGTGTCATATAAGTATCTAACTCTTCATCAGGTGATGTTTGATCTTTAGAGCAAGCAGTTATGAAAAATAATAATAATGTTACATAAAAAATAAGAGCAAGCGATTTTTTCATTCAATATCATCCTTTTATAATAATGGTTAGAAAATAGTTGCATAGCTCAATTAACCATATATGCATATGTAATCATTATACAATATTGTAAGCAATGATTCATTATATTTTCTTGAAATTTTATAAATAAACAAACACATGTATGTAACACCCATATATTTCTAATCGTTTAATATAAAATCTTTTATTCGACAAAACTAGTCATTAATTCCTATGTATGATAAACTATTCGTATTGTTTATTCTAAAACAGTGAAAGTTACCTGTAAGTTTTTTAAAGAAGTGGTACCATTCACATGTTGATTGCATACGATGAAGCAAATGAAAAGTGTTTATTACAAAATATAACAAGATGTTTTCAATTTGAAAATGTAGCGATTAATGAAAAAAGTTATGGTATAGTTACGTTATTCTAGGACGTAATAGTTTTGGATGGAGAAGAAAGAGGCGAGTTTTTTGAGTGAACAAGAGATGTATACAAAAATTTTAGAGAAAATGATTGCTAAAACTGAAAACGATTCGATACAAACATCTGAACAACTTATTCAAGCGTTGATTGTTGAGATGTCTGCGAACGAAGATGTTTTTGAATACGTGTATGAAACAAATCATGCGTAGGTAAAAGTTTAAATGATGTTCAACCAGGCATGTGTGTTGAAAGATTATAGGATATGTATCTTATCTTATAATTGAAGGAGGCTAGATGGATGCAAATTATATCAGTGAATGATTACGATGAATTAAGTAAAAAAGCTTATGATTCATTTGTAAAGACAATGAACTCTCTTGAAAACCCTGTGTTTGGTCTATCAACTGGGTCTACTCCAAAGGGGCTTTATGAACTTCTTGTTCAAGATTACATACAAAAAAACCAAACGTTTCATCACATACAAACCTTTAACTTGGATGAATACGTAGGGTTAGCTAAAGAACATGAGGGTAGTTATTATTATTATATGTACGAAAGGTTTTTTAAACCACTTGAATTAACAGAGGAACAAACGAATGTACCGAATGGGCTCGCAAAAGATTTCACAGGTGAATGTGAAAAGTATGAACAAAAGATTCAGAATGCCGGTGGAATTGATTTGCAGTTTTTAGGTATTGGAGTAAATGGTCATATTGGTTTTAATGAACCTGGCACCCCTTTTGCGAGCAGAACACATGTTGTTGAATTAACGGAGTCAACCATGGAAGTGAACAGTCGCTTTTTTGAAACTAAAACAGAAATGCCAAATAAGGCAATAACGATGGGTATTGAATCGATTATGGATAGTAAAGAAATTATTTTACTTGTAAATGGTGAACATAAAGCAGAGGCACTCAAGCAGACGGTTGAAGGTAAAGTTGATGAGAAATTCCCAGCCTCTGTATTACAAAACCATCCAAACGTAACAATTATTGCAGATCAGCCAGCACTTTCTAAATTAAACTAAAAAAAGTATTCCTTTAGTTCTACTAAAGGAATACTTTTTTAACGTTCAACATCTGTTTCAATGTATGCTTCTCTTGATTTTTCAATAGTAGCTTGGTCATTTGTCAGATTTGTGATCCATTCCGTGAATGGTTCGATCTGATCAACTTGAACAAACACTGAACATTCAACATGTTCTACATAAACAATGTCTTCAAGTATGTAATCTGATTGCCGCAATTCATTTTCAACTTTCCCCAATAACGTATAATCAACAACTACTTTAAATCCTTGCATACGTTGTCTTTTCACCACACCAACTGCTCGAATTGCTTCAGTAGTCGAGTTGCCATAAGCCCGAATAAGCCCACCAGCTCCAAGCTTAACACCACCAAAATATCGCGTGACAACAACGACTGTATCTTTTAAATTCATTTGTTTTAAGACT
This sequence comes from Caryophanales bacterium, assembly GCA_026168805.1. Classification (GTDB taxonomy): domain Bacteria; phylum Bacillota; class Bacilli; order Bacillales; family Amphibacillaceae; genus CALAMD01. The sequence goes on from JAPFDS010000056.1 coordinate 154,191, forward strand.
TCAAGCATAGGCACGCCAGCAGTTCCACTGGGCTCTCCATCATCGTTCGCCTTTTGTATTTGGTCATTTTCCCCAATCATGTATGCAGAACAATTGTGCGTAGCACTATGGTGCTTCTTTTTAATAGACTGAATAAATTGTTGAGCGGCTTCTTCTGTTTCAACTCTTTTTACATACCCAATAAAGCGGGACTTTTGAATTGTGATTTCATGGAAACCTTCTGTTTTAACTGTAAAGTAATGCTCTAACATAAAATGAATCCTCCAAAACTACCATTATTATTATATATCGTGTATCATTAAAGGGACTATTCTTTTTGAAACGAATAGTGAAGTGTTTTATATATCTTCTTAATTATAGCATAGGTTGGTGAGTACGCATATGCCAGATCAAATTGATGAAAAGGCACTAGACTATATATTAGATGAAATGATTGATGTTGTCGAAAATAGTAAAACAGAAATATTTAACATCAGTGAGCAGGCGAGAACAGAACATGCGGAACTTCTTACAGAACTACGTGATGTCAAAAGAAAAGTAATTGGGCATATCGATGCAGGTGGAAAACTTGAACGAAATGTTCGTTTGTCACGTAAAAGACTTTCAGTCGTGAGTAAGAACTTTGAGAAATATACAGAAGAAGATGTGCGTAATGTGTATGAAACGACACATGAAATGCAAACAAATCTTGCACTTATGCAGGAAGAAGAAAAAAACTTACGTGATCGCCGCGATGAATTAGAACGAAGACTGATCCAATTAAGCGAAACCATTGAGCGAGCGACTGGATTAGCGAGTAAAACAGCGGTTATATTAACGTATTTACATGATGATTTTAGAAAAGTAAATAGTATGATTGAAACAGCGAAAGAGAAACATGAATTTGGCTTGAAAATTATTGAAGCACAAGAAGAAGAAAGACGAAAAATATCGCGTGAAATTCATGATGGTCCAGCACAAATGCTTGCACACATATTAATGAGAACTGAAATCGTCGAACAAATATTTAAACATGAAGGAATTGCCGAGACGTTAAATGAGCTAAAGGAAGTGCGAAAATTAGTTCGTTCTACATTAGAAGAAGTTAGAAGAACGATTTATGACTTACGTCCGATGGCATTAGATGACTTAGGGCTTGTCCCAACTTTACAAAAGTATATGTCTAATTTAGAGGAACAACACCCGGATATTCACTTCGAGTTTTCTAATTTAGGGAAAGATATTCGAATATATGAAAAGTATGAAATTGTCTTATTCCGTTTGGCGCAAGAAGCTTTGCAAAATGCAATCACTCATGGAGAGGCTTCAATCATTATTGTCCGCATTGAAATACGTAAAGATAGTTCAACCCTCGTTGTCCAAGATAATGGTGTAGGTTTTAATATGGACGAACAAAAAGAAAATTCTTTCGGTCTAATAGGTATGCGTGAACGAGTCGATATGTTTAAAGGGGAACTTTCAGTTACTTCAAAGAAGAAGCAAGGGACAAGAGTTTTCGTAAAACTACCATTTTCACAAGAGATAATGAAAAATGTTACGGATTCTCTTCCAAAAAATAGCTAATAAGGGTATTATATACGTTGAACGGTTGTATTTTACGTATACTTAAGATGCCAACATATATGTATCATTACATAAAACTCACATCTACATATACGCGCAAGGTTACATGTATTAAATACTGAGATGAACAGTGTAAACGAATAAATAATAGAATAATAGGAGGACCAAAATGGATAAAACAGTCGATATAGTACTAATAGATGACCATAAATTATTTAGAGAAGGTGTTAAACGCATTCTAGAGTTCGAGAAATCGTTCAACATTGTAGCAGAAGGTGGGGATGGATTATCTGCTTCAAAACTTGTGAAAGAACATCATCCGGATGTTGTGTTAATGGATATTAATATGCCAGAAATGAATGGTATACAAGCAACAGCTAATTTAGTTTCCCAATATCCTGATACGTATGTGATTATCTTGTCGATTCATGATGATGAGAGTTACGTTACACATGCACTTAAAACAGGTGCACGAGGATATTTATTAAAAGAAATGGATTCAGATGCGCTGATTGAAGCTATTAAAGTAGTAAATGATGGCGGATCGTATTTACATCCAAAAGTAACGCACAATCTAGTAAAAGAATATAGACGATTAGCACGGGAGCAATCCGTAACGAATTCCGAAGAGCAAATAACGTATGAAAAGCCACTGCACTTATTAACAAAAAGAGAGTGCCAAGTGTTGCAATTAATGGCTGAAGGAAATAGTAATCGATCCATTTCAGAGACTTTATTTATCAGTGAGAAAACAGTTAAGAACCATGTGAGTAATATCTTACAGAAGATGAAAGTGGATGACCGTACGCAAGCAGTTGTTGCAGCCATTCGTAATGGCTGGGTAGAAGTATTATAATTTAACAGAAATTCCAATACTTACACTCTAGTATCTTAAAAAGGTACTAGAGTGTAATTGTATAAACGTATCTTATTAAAGAATGTACAAATCATTATTCAAAGCAAGAAATTCAAATGCATTTTACAATTGAATCGTGTATTATATGAAGAGACATAAATGAATTTCAGTTAGTTGGAAAGGGTGTGACAAAATGAAAGTTGCTGTAATGACGGATACAACTGCTTATATTCCAATGGATCTAAGAGAAAAATATAATATTCATATTGTTCCATTGAGCGTTGTATTTGATGAGGAAACATATCGTGAAGACATGGATATAACAACGGAGCAATTTTATGAGAAGGTTCGCGAGGCAGACAAGCTTCCAACAACTTCACAACCAGCTATTGGTGAAATAGTCGATATGTATGAATCTCTCTCTAAAGATTATGACGCTGTAATAACCATTCATATATCTAGTAAGCTTAGTGGTACATTCCAAGCAGCTGAAAGCGCAGGGAAAATGGTAGAAGGCATTGACGTATACCCTTTTGATTCTGCAATTAGCGCAATGGGACAAGGGTTTTATGTCATTGAGGCCGCTGAGCGTGCAGCTGCCGGAGATACTCCAGAAGAAATTATGGCTCATTTAGAGCGCATGCGTCAATATGTAGAAGCTTACTTTATGGTAGATGATTTAAGTCATTTACAACGTGGAGGTCGTTTAAGTAATGCACAAGCTGTTTTGGGTAGTTTGTTAAAAATAAAACCAATCCTACATATTGTTGACGGTAAAATCATACCTTTTGAGAAGATTCGTACGAAGAAAAAAGCGATTCATCGAATTATGGGCATGTTAGATGATCGAGTGAAGCAAGGGAAAGTGAAGCGGGTCGTATTTATTCATGCAAATGACGAAGATGCTGCTTTAGCATTAGAATCGGAATTTAAAGAAAAACATCCTAATATTGAAACGATGATTAGCTATTTTGGTCCAGTCATTGGTACACATTTAGGAGAGAAGTCTCTTGGTGCAGCATGGTATACCGTATAATTGGAATTATTGATTTTCATTACTTATAACCTAGTTCAAATACCTCTTCCATAGATGTGTCCTACATTTGAATATACATGTCTATGGAGGATAAGTGTTTATCGTCGTATAATGTTAACGAAGGAGGACGAATAGATTGTTATGAATAAAACTCCGCAAAATATTCCAGGACATCTGGCCTCGTTCATCGGAAAAGTAGCTTTAAAAGACCAATTAATAGAACATGATTTAAATCCCTCAGAATTAATCAACCAACAATATATTGAGTCAATGCCTTCGATGACAAAGGGTTTATTTAAAATCATCTGCAATCGATGCGGAAACCAAACCCGATCCCTCTTTGGAAAAATTGATTGTAAGAGATGCGATCGTACACATTCCTATTGTAAGAAATGTATACAGATGGGGCGTGTTTTAGAATGTACTCCTCTGTATAAATGGATCGGTCCACAGTTTACATATCCCCCACAAATGAACGCATGTAATTGGGATGGAACGTTAACAAATGCTCAGCAACAAGCTGCCAACAGAGCTACTCAATCAGTCATTGAACATAGTAACTTACTCATTTGGGGAGTATGTGGTGCTGGAAAAACAGAAATGCTTTTCCCAGCAATTACAAAAGCGATTGAATTAGGAGAACGCATTTGTCTTGCTACTCCTCGATCGGATGTCGTCCGCGAATTAACCCCACGTTTTCAGGAAGTGTTTCCGAACATTTCCCTGCAATCCCTGTATGCTGGCAGTGAAAATGTTTTTGAAGGAGCGCAGTTAACACTTTCAACAACCCATCAATTGATCCACTATTACCATACGTTCGATACAATGATTATCGATGAAGTAGACGCATTTCCATATCACGGGGATGATATGCTTCCGTTTGTAACCCACCGTTCTGTAAAAAAGAAAAGTACAACTATATATTTAACAGCGACTCCAAGAAAAGAAGACGTGACCGATATGCGAAATGGGAAATTACCATTCGTGTTTGTGCCTAGACGTTATCATGGAGTAGATTTGCCTGTTCCAACCTTTCAACTATCATTTAATTTGCAGTCTTCGCTACAGATAGGAAAATTACCTCCATCTTTTTATCAATGGCTTCAGCAGAGAACGAAAAAAGAACGGCAACTGTTAATTTTTGTTCCTACGATCTCTTTAGCAGAAAAAATATTATCACATACCCAAGAAGTATTAGTTAAAGAAAAAGCCGCATTAATTGAGGAAAGGGTTTCTTTTGTACATGCGAAAGATGATACACGAAAAGAAAAGGTGCACAAATTTAGAGAGAAGCAGTTAGATGTTCTCATAACAACCGCTATATTGGAACGAGGGGTAACATTTCCGGCAATAGATGTTGCTATTATTGATGCAGGTCATGAAGTATTTGATGAAGCAGCTCTTGTGCAAATTGCCGGAAGAGCTGGGAGAAGCAAGCACGATCCTTTTGGGGAAGTTGTATTTTTTCATGATGGAAAGTCTCGAGCGATGGTTCAGGCCAAGAAGTCCATTATAAAAATGAATAAAATGAAGTAATTATGACCTAAATGTGACGAAACTCACCTGTAAATCATATAAAAATGAGCCTAGGCGTTGACAAGTGACGCAGTGTCATTTAAAGTAATGGTAGGCAAGTGACATTATGTCACTTGAGGTAAATGCGAGGTGACTGTGTGCCTAAACAAACATTCTTTAATTTGCCGAAGCAAAAGCAAGATACGTTAATTCAATCGGCGATCAACGAATTTTCGCGAGTTCCTTTACATGAAGCTTCTATTGCGAATATTATTCATGAAGCGAATATTGCACGAGGTAGTTTTTATCAATACTTTGAAGATAAAGAAGATGTTTTCTATTATATTCTAGATACACATGCCAAACAATCTCAAAATCAATTGATCTATTATTTACGAGAGAATGAATATGACTTGTTTAAGGCTACTCCCAAAATGTTTACGTGGTTACTTGAGAAGTTTCATGAAGGAAATAGCCGATGCTTTTTCAAACATGCTTTTCTTCATATGAATGCTCGAGTAGAAGAAACGTTCTCATCACGAATTCAAAAAGCTGAAATACAAAAAGAATATAAGAAACTGATTGACGGAATTGATAAAACAGCCTTAGATTATGATTCATTAGAGGAATTGCATCACATTATAGAACTTGTATTTTCAATCACTATGCATAATGTCGTTCATTCGTTTTCTAAAGATGTAACCCTTGAACAAGCTATAAGAAATTTTAATATGCAGTTGACCTTCTTACAAAAAGGCGTATTAAAAAATGATTATGTGTAATGTGCATTAACTATTTAAAAAGGACAGGTGAAACAAATGACGGTAACATTATTTGGATCAACATGCTCATCATCAAAAAAAGCCATACAATGGTTTATGGACCATGACATCCCATATGAATTTCGACATATCGTTCATCAACCTTTGACTGAAAAAGAATTCTTTTCAATTTTAGAGAAAACAGAAAATGGAACTGAAGAAATCATATCTACTCGCTCAGAAGCGTATCGTACATTGGATATTGACTTCTCTAGTATTTCATTAAAGAAATTGTACACGTATATCCGTGAATTTCCCACATTACTACGACGTCCAATCATGATGGATAAGAAGAGAGTGTTGGTTGGGTATGATGCTCATGAAATACGTCAATTCTTACCACGCAGCATGCGCCAATTCATTTGGGGGAATCAAGACGTTATTCCAACTCATACTTAAAAGATAGACCAGGGACAACCTCTCTGGTCTATTCTTTTAAATACCATTCGATAGGAGAAGATCATCGGTGAAATGCTTCATATGTGCCTCGCATATTGAAAATCCACTAAGTTTTAAAACGTTTTTCCACCCACCCCAGCATACGAATCTTTGCGCTATGTGTTCTGAACAACTGCGTCCTATTACAGGCAACAGATGCCCCGTTTGTAGTCGGTTAAGTGAAGGGATTTGTTTAGATTGCCAAGACTGGAAAAACTCTCGCCCGCACATGAATACCCTCGATAGTAACTATTCTATTTATCCGTACACACCAATGATTCAAACGATTATTTCCCAGTGGAAGTACCGAGGAGATTATGAAATTGGATTCATCTTCAAATTTATTGTACAACAAACCTTTCAAACCCTGTTAAACTTCGATCAATCTGTTATTATTATTCCAATACCGTTAAGTGAAGACCGTCTGTATGAACGAGCTTTTAATCAAGCGGAAGTCATTGCTAGCTGGATTACACCTGAACCGAAATTATTGTTAACCCGTCGAGACTATGAAAAGCAAGCAAAAAAATCTAAAAATGAACGAATTACTTCCGAAAATCCATTTATTTTACCTAAAACTATTAACAAACCTGTCCTACTTGTCGATGATATATATACAACAGGTACAACTTTGCGTCATGCGAGTACAGTATTGAAGGAAAGTGGCTGTCCGCGAGTTGATGCATTTACACTTGTACGTAGTTAATAACGTATAGAAGATTATAAGTTTTTGACATATAATAGATGAAAGAGGTGGCTGGATGATGCAAAGCTTAGAAAATTGTCCCCGTTGTGGAGATGTTTTTGTCAAAAGCTTACGACCAATATGTCCATCTTGTTATAAAAAAGAAGAAGAAGCTTTTGAGATTGTCTATCAATTTCTTAGAAAGCAAAAAAATAGAGAAGCAACCATTAGTGAAATTGTGGAAGCTACTGGTGTTGAAGAAGAGCTTATCATTAAATTTGTAAAAGAAAACAGACTCAGAACATCCCAATTTCCAAATTTGTCATTTCCATGTGAGCAGTGTGGTGAGCCAATTGTATCTGGTAAAGTTTGCTCCACCTGCTCAAATAAATTGTTAAAGGCATTGGAACAATATGATGCAATTGAGCAAAAAAATGAAGCTTTACAAGAAAAGAAAAATGAATCAAACACATACTATACGTTAAAACATGAGAGGGAAAAATAAAAAATCATGTAGACGTAATGAGGTGATAAAATGAAAATACAAGGACCAACACAATCACAAGTAAACTTATATAAAGATAATACACAAAAACAACCTGAAAAACATACGAGTAAAAAAAGAACGGATCAATTAGAAATCTCACAAGCAGCACAACATCTACAAAAAAGTAATCCGGAAGAAAGAATGCGCGCGCAATATGTCAATCAAATTAAGCAATCATATGAAGCGGGAACCTATAAAGTGCATCCCGAAAAAGTTGCTAATAAAATGATTAATTATTGGTCGAACGTAAAATAAGGAGGTAGTCTCAATGTCTACCGATCATGTTATTCGAAGCATGCAAAAATTATTGAAGTTTCATAAGCAAATGAAGGACGTATCTATATTGAAGACTGAAGTTGTCAAAGAGGGAAATATGGATGCTATGCATCCGATTTTAGCGAAAGAACGAATGATTACACAGCATATTGAAAAAGAAGAAAGAAATCGAATAGAATTTGTTGAAGAGTGGTTTAACGAGAAAGGTCTCCCTCGTGAAATTGATCGGACGATTACAAATATGCTGGATCGATTACAAGGGAATGAACAAATACAATTAGAAAAAATCACAGCTGAGTTGACCTACATGATTAAAGATATAAAAGAACAAGAGCATTTGAATCACGGCCTCATTCAGCAATCATTACAATTTGTTCATATGTCCCTACACATGTTACAACCTTCTATTGAACAGATGAACTATGGAGAAAAGCAAGAACAACAACCAAACGTAAAGCGCTCAGTTTTTGATTCAAAGGCATAATACTTGAGCGGCTTCAAATAAAGGGGTTAACAAAATGAGTACATTTCATGGATTAGAGATGGCGCGACAAGCTTTATTCGCCCAACAATCTGCTTTATATACAACAGGTCATAATATTTCAAACGCCAATACAGATGGATATTCAAGACAGCGGGTTAATTTTGAAACGACCTCTCCTTTTCCAGCTGCATCAAGGAATCGCCCTGAAATCCCTGGACAAATGGGAACAGGCGTGAAAATTGGTACGGTCCAACGGTTAAGAGATCGTTTTTTAGACATGCAGTTCCGGGCTGAAAATAGCAAAGCGGGATATTGGGATACAAAAAACGAAGCGTTAGGACGTCTGGAGACAGTTTTAAATGAACCTTCAGACAGTGGGTTGTCACACACAATGAATCAGATGTGGGAATCCTTACAAGATTTATCTGCAAATCCAGATAATAGTGGCGCACGGTCTGTTGTTGCTGGACGTGGAGAAGCAGTTGCAGATACATTAAATCATTTATCGAAAACAATCCAGGCTCAACGCGAAGAACAAAAAGGTCAAATGGAAGCTACTGTTAAAAAAGCAAATTCAATTTTAAACCAAATCAATGAAATCAATAAAAACATTAAAGCAATTGAACCTCACGGACTCGTATCGAATGATTTATATGATGATCGCGATCGTCTAATTGATGAATTATCTGGAATCGTTAATATAGATGTAACCCATGAAAGTAGCGGTGGCGGGTCAGTATCTACAGCCGAGGGAATCGTTACTATTGAACTTGCTGATAGTAAAGGGAACAAGTTTGATCCGCCAGTGACTCTCGTCAATGGTGATGAAAGCACATACCACGAAATAGGTTTTAATGAAGATAGTGACGGTCAGGGGATTACATCGATGACCATAGAGGGTCATGAGAGTGATATTGCCGCACATGAATTTATCGATTCGCTTGGATCTTTGTCAGCTTTAATTGAAACATACGGGTATGAAGAAGAATCAGGTAGTTTCAAAGGAATCCATTCTGATACACTCAAGGAACTTGATAAATTAGCAGCTGAGTTAGTGACACGGTTTAATGAGATTCATGAATCAGGGTTTGACTTAAATGGGGAGAAAGGAATTTCTTTCTTTGAACCAGCAGATGGAGAAATTACTGCAGAAAATATTCGAGTGAATCAAAAAATTATCGATGATCCAAGTAAAATAGCAGCAAGTACTGGCGAGATAAATGAAGGGGAAGATTCAGAGGATGATTATATCTCTTCAGAAAATGGCGAGAATGCTACTTTGTTAAGTAGTGTATTTGATACAGCGTTTAGTGATATTCAAACGGATGGTACTAATAGCGAAAGTGGAAGTAACATTGATAAAGATACATCCATTAACTCATTTTATGCTTCGCTGATCGGTGATATTGGTGTTACTGCTGAAGAAGCGAAGCGGATGGCAGGAAATACTGGAATTTTACGTTCGCAAGTAGACAACCAACGAATGTCTGTGAGTGCAGTATCACTTGATGAAGAAATGTCGAATATGATTCAATTTCAACATGCGTATAATGCTGCAGCTAGAAGTATGACTACTATTGATGAAATGCTTGATAAAATCATTAACGGAATGGGAATTGTTGGAAGATAAGGAGTGAGTGAAGATGCGTGTAACACAAGGAATGCTTTCAGGAAATATGATGCGTAATTTAATGAATAGCCAAAATCAATTAGGTAAATATATGGATCAACTGAATACCGGAAAGAAAATTAGTAAGCCTTCAGACGATCCAGTAATTGCGATGAAAGGGATAGGCTATCGTACACAAGTTGTTCAAGTTGAACAGTATAAACGTAATGTTGGTGAAATTAATAATTGGATGGATAACTCAGATGCAGCACTTGATGAAACAACAAAAGCATTGCAAAGGATGCGCGAGTTAACGATTAAGGCAAGTAGCTCAACGAACGACAAAGATGAGCTAGCAAGTATTAGAGAAGAAGTTGAACAATTAGAAGAACATATTATAGATTTGGCGAATACGAATGTAAATGGTAAATATATTTTTAATGGTTCGAATACGAAGGACAGACCGGTGAAACCAGATGGCAAAGTAGAAGGAGCGTCTGAAGATAATAAAGACGTGGTGATTGAAGTTGGAAACGGGACGAAAATAAAAGCAAACGTCCCACCTGGAACTGTCTTTACGCAAGAGTTATTTGACAATATCGAGGCATTAAAAGATGCCCTAGATGATACAGGAGATCGTTCGGATTTAGATAAAAGCATAGAAGATCTTGACGACCGAATTAACGATACAATCGACGCACGTGCTGATTTAGGTGCTCGCATGAACCGTATGGAGCTCGTAGAAAGTCGTCTAGATGAGCAAGGCGTTCTTGCTAAAAAGACGATGTCGGAGAATGAAGATATTGATTTTGCAGAAGCGATCACAAATTTGATCACACAGGAAAGTTTGCATCGAGCAGCACTTTCGGCAGGTTCACGAATTATTCAACCAAGCTTAATTGATTTCCTAAGATAAATAGATGAAGAAACCCTGTTTAGCTTGAAGCGAATACAGGGTTTTTGTATAGAAACAATCGGAGAACCTTAACATTTGTAGAGAAGGTGAAAGACAATGAATTTTCCTACATTAACCATGCATTCTCAATTGGGAAGAATAGCTATGCAATCAACAAGTAGTCGTCAACAGCTTTCACAACCTCAAGCTGACATTACGATTGAACAACCTGCAGCTCAACTACAGATCCAAACAAAGAAACCTTCATTGCACATTGATCAAACACAAGCATTTGCAGATGCAGGCTTAAAAAGTGTGAAACGCATGATTGCAGAGCAAGCACAGCAAGGCTACCAAGCGTTTTTACAAGGCATGGGACGCAGAGCTGCACAAGGGTCTGCTTTAATGAAGATTGAAAATGGTGGAAATGTAATTGCGCAACAGGCTGAAGCAAACGCATATAACCATCCCAAACAAATAGGGCTAGCGTATATTCCGAGTCCGTTGTCTGTACAAATCCATTATGAATCAGGAGATGTAGATATACAGGTCAGAACACAAAAACCAAGGATCGATGCGATAGCGCGTCCGCCACAAATGTCACATATCCGTGGAGACTTATCCATTTACATGGCGCAACATCCATCATTACAAATAGATGTTGCCCCTACATTTTATGAACGTGTATAGCGATGAAAGGTGGTTTTATAGATGAAATTGAGTACGAAATATGGTGGAGAAGTTACCATTAACCCTGATAATGTGATTCATTTTCCATCAGGGATTCCAGGATTTGAGGCAGAGAAAGAGTTTGTATTGATGGAAATGTCGAGTATTGGTGCAGTCGTTTTTCAAGTCTTACAATCCATCAACACACCTGCTTTAGCTTTCATCGTCATTGATCCCTATGTGTTAACGAACACATATGAATTTAGGTTAGACGATGCAATTATTGAACGAATCAAACTAGAAGGAAAAGAAGATGTAAGCGTACGTGCGCTCGTAACAGTAAAAAGCCCCTTTGAAGAAAGCACTTTAAATTTAAAAGCGCCGATTATTATCAATCAACGTAAAAAAATAGGAAAGCAATTTATTATTGAGAATGATCTATACGCAACAAAAACCCCACTATCATCCTTTGTGCAATCGGAAACAAAGGGGGATTCTTAATGCTTGTACTACGACGGAAAACAAGTGAATCCATTATGATTGGCGACGATATAGAAATTACGGTTATGGGGATTGAAGGAGATCAAATTAAACTGGGAATTGATGCGCCAAAAAATATTGATATTCATAGAAAAGAAATATATATAGATATTAAAAATCAAAATAGTGAAGCAGCAAGTGTGGATATCGCTGCACTTAAAGAAATTGGTTTTATTCACAGTAAAGATGACATTTGATTATTTTTTCAAAAAACACTTAACAAAACCCACAAAATAACCGATATAAGAAGAAATAAATCGGATAAGGGGTTGCGAATGATGCGCATAAATGGACCAGAAATACAAACCAATATACATCATAGAAATGAATCTCAAACAAATAACCTTTTGAATGAACAAGATATGGAGTTTAATGACAAACCGAAAAAGCATCTATCAACAGAAGATGTTGAAGGAGTAGTAGAGGCATTAAACGAATTCGCCGATCCTTTACGGACAAGTGTACGATTTGAATTACACGAAGACTTAAATGAATATTATGTAACAGTGGTTGACCCACTAACAAAAGAAGTAATCAAGGAAATTCCCCCAAAAGAAATGTTAGATATGTATGCCGCAATGGCAACATACATGGGAATTTTAATCGATGAAAAAATTTAAAGGGAGGACATCAAGATGCGTGTAGGTGGATTAGCAACAGGTATGGATATTGAAGCAATGGTTGATAAATTGATGGATGCAGAACGTATTCCTTATGACAAAATGAAGCAAGATCGTACGAAATTAACATGGAAACAAGACGCATTCCGTGATTTGAACAAATCGTTATTAGAACTTGATAATATGGTACTAAAGATGAAAATGAACTCAACATACAATCCGAAGAAAGTTGTATCAACTCAGGAGAATGCAGTTACAGCGACACCTTCCAGCAAATCAGGGGATCGAACATATCGGATTGAAGTAGATAAATTAGCCACTTCGGCGATTAATATGAGTACTGAAGACGTTACAGGTATTGATAAAAAGCTTAGTGAGTTAGAATATTTTGAAGGTGAAGTACCAGGTGAAATTAAATTTTCGACATACGGAGAGGGTGACGAAGGGCCAAAAGAAATCCCCCATTCTATAAAAATAGATGAGAACGATACAGTAAGGGATGTGCTTGATAAAATAAACGCTGATGACAGTCCAGTGCGTGCTTTTTATGATGAAACATCGAAAAAAGTGATTATGGAAACAACTCGAACAGGTAGCTATAATGATGGCGGAAAAGAAATTGAATTCGCTGATGATAGTTTCTTTACCAATGTCCTTAACCTTGATAAAGATCAAGAAAAAGGCGGAACTGACGCAGTTTTCAAGTATAATGACCAAGAATTCACATCGAAAAACAACTCTTACGAACTTGATGGAACACTTTTTCAATTTCATAACGTTACAAATGGTGTTGCAAACCTCACCATTTCAACAGACGAAGATGCAATCTTTGACTCGATTGTTGAATTTATTGATAAATACAATGAAGTTGTTGAAAAGTTTAATGATAGCCAACAGGAAGAACGATTCCGTGATTTTCCACCATTAACAGACGAACAAAAAGAGGAAATGTCTGAAGATGAAATTAAGAAATGGGAGGAAAAAGCACAAAGTGGTATTTTAAAAGGGGAATCGATTGTTTCTAATGGACTCTACAATATGCGTAGTAGTTGGTACTCTAAAGTAGATAATGATCAAGGCTTCTCATCCATTACACAAATAGGTATTACGACGTCTGAACGTTATTTAGATGGTGGAAAGCTTGAAATTGATGAGGACAAGTTACGCAAAGCAATTTCCGATGATGCCGCGGGTGTACAAGCTTTATTCTCCAATAACTCTAGTGAGGGAGACCGTGGAATTATCAACCGCTTAGATGATCAAATCAATCAAATCTCTAAAAATATTAATAACCGAGCAGGCAAAGTTAAAGGAACGACAACTCTTGACAACTATGCCCTTGGAAAACGAATGAAAGCTATCGATCAACGCATTAGCGATTTTGAGGTTCGACTAAAAAAAGTTGAAGATCGATATTGGAATCAATTCACACAAATGGAGAAAGCCATCCAACGTATGAATGACCAATCTGCTCAACTGCTTTCACAATTCGGTGGAATGTAACTTTTTTCAATAACATGGATGCGTTAATATCCAAAGGAGTGCAATCGATTGTGGCCATAAACAAACAGTATCAAGCTTATCAAAACAATGCAGTGAACACAGCGTCAAGTGGGGAACTTACAATGATGCTCTATAATGGATGTGTAAAATTCATTAAGCGCGCGATTCAACATACAGAGAACAACGACTATGCCAGTAAAAATGAACAAATTCAAAAAGCACAAGATATTATTACTGAGTTAATGCTCACTCTTGATCCTAATGTTGAATTGTCAAAACAACTCATGGCGCTCTATGACTATGCCCAGTTTCAATTAAGAGAAGGCAATATAAAAAATGATGTATCTCTACTACAAGAAGGATTATCGATTGTCGAAGAGCTTCGAGATACTTGGAAACAAGTAATGCTTGAGTCACGTAAATCTGGGTATGAAAATGGTGCACGTGTATAATGTCTGCCTTGAAAGAAATGATTACACATACAAAGAATTTACAAAAAACTCTTGAAGAGAGCGATACATCTAGTCATCGAGATCAGGTCATTGAAGAAGTGAACAACTTATTGAACAAGCGTGAACAGCTGATTCCAAAAATAACGAAGCCAACTTCTAATGAAGAACAAAGACTATCTGAAGAACTGTTGCATATAAATAAAGATGTACAACAAAAAATGGACCTGTTTTTAAAAGGATTAAAAGACGATATGCAGGTACATACATTGCAGCGAAAGTCTAATCATTCATACACAAATCCATATAATCACATTCAAGTGGCCGACGGAATGTTTGTTGATCGTAAAAAATAAATATACTGTCTTATCAGGTTTTATCGTACTTTTTCAAGAAAGCCTTTTAAAAAGAGGAAATTTTGTTTGAAAACATGTATACTATAAATAGTACGAAAAAGGAGGACACTTATGATGAACTATAACATTCGTGGTAATAAGTTAGAGGTAACAGAAGCAATTCGGGAACACGTGATTAAGAAAGTCAGCAAACTCGAAAAGTATTTTGATACACCCCCTACGTCTGACGTTAATGTGAGGTTAAGTGTCTTTAATAACGAACAACGTATCGAGGTAACGATACCAATGCCTGATTTAGTCTTACGTGCAGAGGAACATCATGAAGATTTGTATGCAGCAATCGATTTAGTTGTAGGAAAATTGGAAAGACAAATCAAAAAGTATAAAACAAAAATTAATCGTAAATTTAGAAAAGAAGGTTCACCTAAACATATTTTTGCTGAATTAGAAAAAGAAGCACTGCAAGAAAAAGAAGAGGAAAATGAATTAGAAATTGTCCGCACCAAACGTTTTAATTTAAAACCAATGGATTCTGAAGAAGCAATTTTACAGATGGACATGCTTGATCATGCTTTTTTCGTCTTTACAAATGCAGTGACAAATGAAACAAACGTTGTATATCGTAGAAAAGATGGGCGTTACGGTCTCATCGAACCGGAAATTTAAGAGCACATATATAAAACGATCCTTATGATTTTTCATAAGGATTGTTTTTATTTTGATGAAAAAACGAAAAGTATCAAAATTGAATTTTGCACATAAAAAACAAACGAAAATCCAAGTTTATAGCCCTATTCCTACTTAAATATGCTTGAAAATTGAATTTTGACTACTTTTTATCCTTCAAAATTGAATTTTACACATTGGCTCTATTCTTTGCTTTCGTGGTATAACTAGATTGAACACGAAAAGGAGTGATGACATGTGCACATGCAAAGAAAAGCAAGCAATTGAAAAACGACTAGAGCAACACGAACAAACGATTACACAATTAATTGGAATGGTTGCTGCAATGAATGGACGTTTAACTCAATTGTTGCAAGAAACAGATCATAGCCATGTACGTCCTCCAGCCTCATGAGTACCTCTCTTGTACTTCGATTTATATACTCGCCAAAGAAAAAGGAATGGTTCCTCCCATTCCTTTTTTACATGCATGCATTTCACTCACGTATAACCTATATGTTATCTCATTTTACAAATGCCTATATGAAGTCGGTGTAAAACTTGTCGGCTTCCAGTGGTTGGATATGATAAAAACAACATGAATCAGATGTATTGATATCCCCTTTCTCAAGAAGGATGAGTTGTCATGTAGATGTATAAAGTGTATTATTAATAGGGTACCTAGAGTATGTATGTACAGGAATAAGTAAAAATAGAGGTGTAATTAAATGACAGGTTTCTTAAAACGAATCTTCGGAGATGGAAACAAACGTAAATTAAAACAGCTAGAACAAACGGCTAATGATATAGATGCATTAGAAAATGACTATGAACAATTAACAGATGAACAAATTCAAGAAAAAACAACGGAATTTAAAGAACGCTTTCAAAATGGCGAGACATTAGATGATCTCTTAGTTGAAGCTTATGCACTTGTTCGCGAAGCATCCAAAAGAGTGTTATCTATGCGTCCATTTAATGTTCAATTGCTCGGTGCTATTGCGCTTCATAACGGTGATATTGCCGAGATGAAGACAGGGGAAGGTAAAACACTTGCGTCCACTATGCCGGCATATTTAAATGCGTTATCAGGTAAGGGTGTACACATTATTACCGTAAACGAATACTTAGCCAGTCGTGACGCTAATGATATGGGCGTACTATACGAATTTCTAGGGTTAACAGTAGGGTTGAATATAAATGATTTATCAAAAGAAGAAAAACGGGAAGCCTATGAATGTGATATTACGTACGGGACAAACAATGAGTTTGGTTTTGACTATTTGCGCGACAATATGGTTTTATATAAAGAGCAAATGGTACAACGACCACTCCACTTTGCAATTATCGATGAGGTTGACTCGATTTTAATCGACGAGGCGCGTACTCCATTAATTATATCTGGAACTGCAAAAAAGTCTGCCGCGCAGTATCTACAAGCAAATGGTTTTGTAAATACTTTACAAAGAGAAACAGATTACTCTTATGATGAAAAAACACGTGGTGTGCAATTAACAGAAGATGGAATTACGAAAGCAGAGAAGTATTTTAACATTGAAAACTTGTTTGATTTAAACAACGTATCATTAACGCACCACATCAACCAAGCTTTACGTGCGCATGTGGCTATGTTAAGAGATACGGATTATGTGATCGAAGAAGGTCAAGTTGTAATTGTTGACCAATTTACAGGTCGCCTCATGAAAGGCCGTCGTTACAGCGATGGTTTACACCAAGCAATTGAGGCTAAAGAAGGTTTGCCAATCCAAAACGAAAGTATGACGCTCGCTTCAATCACATTCCAGAACTTTTTCCGAATGTATCAAAAATTATGTGGAATGACTGGAACTGCGAAAACAGAAGAAGAAGAGTTTCGAAACATTTACAATATGGATGTTATTGCTATTCCTACGAATAAAGAAATTATCCGTAATGACCGCTCGGATTTAGTATATAAAACGATGGAAAGTAAATTTAACGCAGTAGTTGAAGAAATTAAAGAACGATATGAACAAGGCCAACCTGTTCTTGTTGGTACTGTGGCGGTAGAAACGTCCGAAGTCATCAGTCAGCTTCTTAAAAAGGCTCGAGTGAGACATGATGTTTTAAACGCTAAGAATCACTATAGAGAAGCAGAGATCATTGAAAATGCTGGTGAAAAAGGTTCAGTAACGATTGCGACGAACATGGCGGGTCGTGGGACAGATATCAAACTCGGAGAAGGTGTTCTTGAATTAGGCGGGCTGTCTGTCATTGGTACAGAACGTCACGAATCTAGACGAATTGATAACCAGCTCCGTGGTCGTTCAGGTCGTCAAGGAGACCCAGGGGAAACGGTGTTTTTCTTATCAATGGAAGATGAATTGATGCGCCGTTTTGGTTCCGATAATTTGAAGTCAATGATGGATCGACTTGGAATGGATGATTCTCAACCCATTGAAAGTAAAATGATCTCAAGAGCTGTTGAATCTGCACAAAGGCGTGTAGAAGGAAATAACTTTGATGCTCGTAAAACGGTACTTTCTTATGATGATGTTTTACGCGAACAGAGAGAAATTATCTATAAACAACGTTCTGAAGTTATTCATTCAGATGGAGACTTACGAGAAATTATTGAAAACATGATTTCATCTTCATTAAACCGTGTCATATTTGCACACACTCAAGATGAGGATGAAAGTCAATGGGATTATGAGGCAATCATTGAATATATCCAGGGAACATTACTGGACACTGAAGATATGTCTATCGATGACATTACAGGTAAAGAACCAGAAGAAATTGAAGACTTTGTTATGGAAAAAGTTTATCAGAAATATGATGAAAAGGAAGAAGAGCTATCATCGGAACAAATGGCTGAATTTGAAAAAGTGATTTTACTTCGAACAGTTGATACAAAATGGATGGATCATATTGATCAAATGGATCAATTGCGTCAAGGAATTAACCTACGCGCATATGGGCAAGACGACCCACTTCGCGAGTACCAGCTTGAAGGATTTGAAATGTTCGAAGCGATGGTTGCTAGCATAGAAGATGAAGTAGCGAAGTATATTATGAAAGCACGAATTCAAGAAAATCTAGAGCGTGAAGAAGTTGCACAAAATACAAAGGCTGTATCCGGTGGAGAAGAGAAAAAACAATCAAGACGACCAGTCGTTAAAGGAAAAACGGTTGGAAGAAACGAACCTTGTCCGTGCGGAAGTGGCAAGAAATATAAACATTGTTGCGGTAGATAACATTGAAAAAAACTTTTCGTGATGAAAAGATCATCTGCGTAAAAATACATCTATAGAGGTGAATGTTGTGGAACTAGTGGAAGTGAAACAAGAATTAGATCAAATGGTAGAACGAATGACAGACTTTAGGGGGTCTCTTTGACTTAGAAGGAAAAACAAAAGAGATCGAGAAACTTGAATTGAAAATGGCTGAACCAACATTTTGGGATGAGCAAGACGAAGCCCAGAAAGTAATTGGTGAGGTCAATCACTTAAAGAAATTTGTTGAATCCTATCACGAAGTAAATAATCGGGTTGAAGATGCAATTGTCATGTTTGAGTTGGTGAAAGAAGAGCCTGATGAGTTGTTATTTGAAGAATTAGAATCAGAAATGAAAAAACTACGTAAAGATATGAACGAATTCGAACTCCAACTGCTTCTAAGAGAACCGTATGATGCAAATAACGCTATTTTAGAATTGCATCCAGGTGCAGGTGGAACAGAATCTACCGATTGGGCGAGTATATTATTACGTATGTATCAAAGATGGGCAGAGCGAAGAAACTTCACAGTAGAGACGTTGCATTATTTACCAGGTGATGAGGCAGGTGTGAAAAGTGTTTCACTGCTCATTAAAGGCCACAATGCGTATGGCTATTTAAAAGCAGAAAAAGGGGTTCACCGACTTGTTCGTATATCACCATTTGACTCTTCAGGAAGACGACATACATCTTTTGTCTCTTGTGATGTCGCTCCAGAAATGACAGACGATGTTGAGATAGATATTCGAACAGAGGACCTTAAAATTGATACGTATCGATCTAGTGGTGCAGGGGGACAACATGTTAACGTAACCGATTCCGCTGTTCGAATTACACATATACCGACAAATATCATTGTGACGTGCCAGTCAGGTCGCTCACAAATAAAAAACAGAGCCGATGCTATGAAAATGTTACAAGCAAAACTCTATCAACGTGAAATTGAACTACAGCAACAAAAAATCGACGAATTACGTGGAGAACAGAAAGAAATAGGCTGGGGAAGCCAGATACGGTCATATGTATTTCACCCATATTCAATGATTAAAGATCATCGAACGAATCTTGAAATTGGGAATGTTGATCGAGTCATGGATGGAGATATAGATCCATTTATTGATGCATATTTACGTTCTCAAATGGAATAATACTATTACAGACTAAGAACAAAATGAAATAAAAACTTCATGGAAATGTCATAACTTGTCTAAGTACTGTCATATCAATGGTTTTCGGTTATTACATCTATAAAAGTGCATAGGTAAATGTTTAAAAAATAATAAAATAGGGTATAATAAGAAATGCGAACTAGAAATAGTTTCCATTATACTACGTTAGGGGGACTTTACATGAAAAAATGGTTATTAACAATTCTATTTGGTGCTGCACTTGTTTTAGGTGCATGTGGCGGAGATGATAACGCAGATGAAGGTGGCGATACCGATGGAGACAACGGTGATGACACTGAAGTTGCTGCAGGTGAAGAAGCTTACCAAGACAATTGCATGTCATGTCACGGTGGAGATTTAGAAGGTGGAGCTGGACCAGCTTTAGATAAAGCAGGAGCAGACCACTCAGCAGAAGACATTGAAGACATTATTGAAAATGGAATCGGTGGAATGCAACCTCAATCTCAAGTTTCTGATGACGATCGTACTGCAATTGCAGAATGGTTAGCTGAGAAAAAGTAATGTAAATAAAAATCATCCTCAATTATTTGAGGATGATTTTTTTGTGTAAAAAGAAAATATATATAAATTCCCTAAAAATACCATAATTATGACAAAAAATCTATGAATTATTACGTTTTCATCGTTTTGAAATGAAAACGTAATAATTTTTGTCTAAAAAAGTAGTCATTTAATGTTATACTATAAACAAGATACAACTTGAACACATAATTTTTATGATTCGTTTAAGATATTGATAGAAAAACTAATAGTTAAGGTGAGAGATACATGATTAAAATGAAAGACGTACATAAAAAATATAAAAACGGCGTTTCTGCTCTGAATGGAATAGATATTCACATAGAGAAAGGTGAATTTGTATACATTGTAGGTCCTAGTGGTGCCGGTAAATCTACTTTTATTAAATTAATTTATCGAGAAGAAAAAGCTTCCAAAGGTTCTGTAGTTATTAACGACATTGATTTAGGTACATTAAAGGAAAAGGAAGTACCATTGTTACGACGAGATGTTGGGGTTATTTTTCAGGACTTTAGATTACTTAATAAACTAACAGTCTATGAAAATATTGCATATGCACTAGAAGTCATTGAAGAATCACCTAAACATATTCGAACACGAGTAATGGAAGTATTAGACTTAGTAGGTTTAAAACATAAAGCGCGATTTTTACCTGATGAGTTATCCGGTGGAGAGCAACAAAGAGTTGCCATTGCTCGAGCGATTGTGAACAATCCAATTATCGTAATTGCAGATGAACCGACAGGAAACTTAGATCCTGATACTTCCTGGGACATTATGCAAACATTTGAAGAAATTAATACTCGCGGAACGACAATCATTATGGCTACACACAGTAAGGAATTAGTAAACACGATTAAAAAGCGTGTAATTGCTATCGAAGGTGGAGTCATCGTCCGTGATGAGGACCGAGGTGAATACGGATATGAAGCTTAGAACGATTCGTAGACATATCGGCGAAGGTACGCGGAACATATTTAGAAATGGTTGGATGTCGATTGCCTCTATAGGTGCTGTAACAATGACCTTAGCTCTTGTTGGAGTGTTTATGGCAATTGTTTTGAACTTAAATGAGATTGCTAAAAACATAGAAAAAGATGTAGAAATTAAAGTTTTCATTGATAGACTTGCGACTGAAGAAGATATAGAAGATTTGCGAGGGGAAATTAATGAACTTGATACAGTAGACACTGTTCGGTTTGCTTCCAATGATGAAGAGTTACTCAGTTTAGCTGAAAGTATGGGGGAACAAGGGGAAGCTTGGCTTCTTTATCAGCAAGATAATCCATTAAACCATGCGTTTATTGTCCAAACCATTGAACCTACAGATACAGAGCCTACGGCAGACCAAATAGCTGAGTTTACCTCTGTGGATAACGTAAACTTTGGAAAAGATGTTGTAGAAAACTTATTTAAGTTTAATAATTTCGCACGTAATGTTGGCTTGGTCGTCATTATTGGACTTGTATTAACAGCCATCTTTTTAATTTCCAATACTATTAAATTAACGATCATGGCTCGAAGCAAGGAAATAGGAATTATGAAACTCGTTGGTGCAACAAATGGATTCATACGTTGGCCATTTTTCATAGAAGGAATGCTCCTTGGAGTACTAGGTTCTATCATACCCATTTCAATGATTTTATTTGGCTATTCATTTTTAGAAAAATTGTTAGTAGAGCAAATTCATTTCCGAGTAATAGAATTGCTGCCATTTAACCCGTTTGCATGGCAATTGTCACTTGTAATTCTTGCAATAGGAACATTTATCGGTGTTTGGGGAAGTGTGATGAGTGTCCGGAAATTCTTAAAAGTGTAAGGGGAAAACAAGAGAGAGGAAGAAATGAATGACGAAACAGTTTTTAGGCGTATGTTCGATGGCAACACTATTAATATTTACTCCAATACAGGGGATTACAGCTTCTGCTAATACGGTAAATGACGTAGAAGACGAATTAAAAGAACTTGAAGAAGAACAAGCTGAGTTAAATAAAAAACGTGGAAATATTGAAAGCAAAAAAGGTTCAACAGATGAGAAATTAAATGAAAATGAATCGAAACAAACGGTTGTTGAAGATGAGATGGACGTAATTGATGACGAATTAACAACAACCTTGAACAATATTAGTGATAAAGAGACAGAAATAGCGAATATTAAAACTGAAATAACTGATCTTGGCAACCAAATTGAAGAACTCGATGAAGATATTGATGATTTGATCGAACGAATCAAAGAGCGAGATGAGTTATTAAAAGAGCGTTTGCGCTCCATTCAGGAAAATGGTGGTCCATCACAATATATTGAAGTGTTATTTGGGTCTCAAAGCTTTAGTGACTTTATTAGTCGGTCCACAGCCGTAAATAAGATCATGGATCAAGACGTTAAAATTATGGATGAACAAACTGCTGATAAAGAAGAGTTAGAAAATAATCTAGTACTTGTTCAAGATAAAAAAGAAGAAGTAGAAGATAAAAAAGAAGAAGTAGAACTTCAAAAAGAGGAACTAGTGGCATTAAAGTCGACATTAGATGAACAATTAGATGAAAAGAAAGTACTTATGAGTGAATTAGAAATTGAATATGAAGAGCTAGATGAGTATAAGCTCACTTTGGAAGAAGAACAAAAGATTGTCCAAGAACAAGAAGCATCGCTCGCAAAAGCAAAAGAAGTAGCTGAAAATGAGAAAGAGCGTTTAGAGCAATTAGCCAAAGAAGAAGAAGAACGTAAGAAAAAAGAAGAAGAAGAACGTAAAAAACGTGAACAGGAAGCAAAAAATAACCCGGGTGATTCATCAGGTGGCTCTGGTGACAGTACACCTAGTGAACCTCAGAATGTGACAAATAATGTGGGAACATTTATCTGGCCGACGACATCTACTCGTATAACTAGTTCTTATGGCCATCGTGTGCACCCCGTTACTGGGCAAGTTGGCAAGATGCACCATGGGATTGATTTAGGTGTGAGACAACAACCTGTCTATTCATCTGCGCCAGGAGTAGTTTTTTCTACGAGCCCTAAAACAGGTTATGGAAATACTGTTCTTATCACACATATTATCGATGGGAAAACATATACAACCTTATATGCACATTTGGAGAGTGTTTCAGTATCTCCAGGTCAAGTAGTTTCACAAGGTGACCATATTGGAACATCGGGAAATACTGGAGGTTCTTCAACAGGCTATCATTTACATTTTGAAATACATGATGGAATGTGGAATGGTGCTAAAAGTAATTCAAAAAATCCAGTAAACTATTTACCTTAAATATAGTACATAGAAAAACACCTCACATACTGAATAATTCTTTTATTGAATCATACATAATAAAAGAGTGTTCAGTTGAGAGGTGCTTTTTTACATATTTGCCACATGTATCGATAGTTAAATGTAATTGTTCGTGGTATCCTTTTTAATAGAGTGAATTTCATAATTGCCAAAACCAGCTATGCCAATACAACGTGTAGTTGCGAAAGACTCAACGAAACAACATGTTGTATTGGCATAGAGTAAAATACGTATTATGAAATTCGCTAAATAGTATGTTCACCGATTATATAAAACTGAGGGGTGAGATCATGAATGTAAAGAAACAACATATAGGACTTATACTGTTTGCAGCTCTTGTGCTCGGGTTTTTAGGAGCGTACATAGGTATTCAAGTGGGAGACTCACAAAATGAAAGCCAAGAGGAGCAAATAGAGAATGAAAGTTCTCTTCCAGATGATCCTGATAAGGATTCAGGTACAAGTCAGGGAGTTCCAGCAGAACAGATGCAAAAATTTGAAATGGCATATGAATTAATTAATCAACATTATTTAGAAGATATGGAATCAGATGAATTAATTGAAGGTGCTATTGAAGGAATGCTAGAAAGCCTAGACGATCCATTCAGTTCGTATATGGATAAAGACATGATGTCTGAATTTAACGAACAAATTGAAGCATCTTTTGAAGGAATCGGTGCAGAGGTCAGTTTAGAAGATGATATTGTAACAATTATTTCTCCCATTAAAGGATCCCCCGCGGAACAAACAGGGTTGCGGCCAAAAGACCAAATTCTGAAAATCGATGATGAGTCAATTGAGGGATATGGTTTACAAGAAGCAGTTGATTTAATTCGTGGAGAAAAAGGGTCAGAAGTTGTCTTAGAAATTAGAAGACCGGGGACGTCAGATCCTTTTGATGTGACGATTACGCGTGACACGATTCCACTTGAAACTGTCGAAGGATTTGTGGAAGAAGTTGACGGACATAAAACAGGAATATTAAAAGTAACATCATTTGCTGAAACAACAGCGGATGACTTTATTAAAGAAATTGAAGGGTTTGAAGAAGAAGGCATAGAGGGGCTTGTGATTGATGTACGAGGCAATCCAGGTGGATTACTTGATCAAGTAGAGAGCATGCTGCAAGAATTCGTTCCTAGTGATATGCCATATTTACAGATTGAAGATCAACAAGGGAATAAAGATCCATTTTATTCTACACTATCTGAGAAAAAGCCGTATCCTGTAACTGTTGTTATTGATGAAGGGAGTGCATCAGCTTCAGAAATATTAGCAGTTGCATTGCAAGATGTAGGGTATGATATCGTAGGTGTACCAAGCTTTGGAAAAGGAACAGTTCAACAAGTAGCAGACTTGAATGATGGTACGAATATTAAGTTAACGATGTTCAAGTGGCTCTCGCCTGAAGGGAACTGGATTAATGAAGTAGGAATTGAGCCCAATGTTGAAGTGGAGCTTCCTGCATATTATTACACAACACCTATTCAAGCAGAGGACACAATCACACCTGGTGAAAAAGGTGAGAATATCGAAAATGTACAAGAAATGTTACGAGGCTTAGATTATTCGATTGAAGATGATGCAGGCGAATATGGAAAAGATACTGAAAAAGCAGTTCGTGCATTTCAGAAAGAAAATGATTTAAAAGAAACAGGAGAAATTGATGAAGAAACTGCAGGTGTCATTCAATCTCAGATTATTGATAAAGTTCGTGATGAAGAAGATGACTACCAAATGGAAAAAGCAAAAGAAATTCTTTATAATAAATAAACTCGCTATATAGCGAGTTTATTTATTTTTAATGGTATAATACATTATACGATTCGAAAGATACACGTTGGTGAAAAGGGTGATTGACATTGGAAGTAGCTTGGATGAAAGAAGCTTTGTTAGCAGTTGCAAAGGTTTTTCAGAATCCGCTCTTTTACTGGATATTTATATTAATTATATTTACTGGTATACGAAGAATTAAACAAGAACGAAAACACTTTGGCATAAAAATTAATGACTTATTTTCAGAATGGTCTCATACATGGCTGCTGACCATTGGATTTGGACTTATACTCTCAGCCTTTATGCTTGGCGTTGGTGTCGTCTTTACATACGAAACGATGTTTGTATTAAGTATTGTAACGATTGTGCTGAGTATTCATGGGAAGCCAACATGGTTATCGGCTACGTACACAGTAGGTCTTACCTATATCATTATGTTGATTGCACCACTTGCTTTACCATACCAAGAAGTTATATCCCCAGATTTAATAGAAGAAGTGAATTTTACCGCTATTGCTTTACTTGTAGCTTTATTTTTAATGATTGAAAGCGTATTGCTCAGAACGATGCATGGGAATGAATCATTTGTAAGTCTTGGGACAAGTGCTCGCGGGGGAAGAATTGGACAACATCACTTGCAAAAGATATCTATTATTCCATTCTTTCTCCTTGTACCTCATGGACTCATCACTCCTTTTGCTTCTTTTTGGCCGTATATTTCAATTGGAGAAGAGAATTACAGTCTTTTACTCTTTCCTTTTGTTTTAGGGTTTAATCATGTCGTACGGTCAAGTTTACCGCAAGAGGGCGCAAAGTATATAGGGAAATGGGTAGGTTTGCTAAGTGTTCTTGTACTAGCAATTGTTATAGGTAGCATATACGTACCGTTTTTATCGGCGGTGGCAATTTTAGCTTCCATTATTGGAAGAGAGTTTATTTTATATAAATTCCGGGTTCATGAAAAACATGCACTTCCATACTTTTCAGAACAAAGTACAGGAATGATGGTTTTAACAGTGATTCCTCAATCTAGAGCCGACCGCTTAGGAATTGTTGTTGGTGAAACGATCGCCAAAGTGAACGGGAAAGAAATTAAGACTTCCGCAGACTTTTATTATTATTTACAAGAGAGCAATGCTTTTTTCAAATTGGATGTTCTTGATAAAAATGGAGAAGTGCGCTTTATTCAAAGTGCGCTCTATGAAGGGGATCACCATGAATTAGGGATTATTTTCGTAGAAGAGAAACATTCAATGGTAGCATCTGTTGCTAGTGAAAATTAAATAGGTACAATAAATACCCTGGAAGGTTAGATGGACAATCCCTTCTAGGGTTTTTGTCATTCAATAAGCAAAAACGAATGTTTGTTCTACTATTTATGGTATAATACATAAATACACGTTTAAAAACTCGTATGTTACACTATCTTTGTACCTAATGATTCCATATTGAAAACATTAAACAGGAGGCAATATGCATGAATGAAGTATTTGATTTACAATCATCTTATGAGCCAAGTGGGGATCAACCGAAAGCAATTGATAAATTAGTTGAGAAAATATTGGCAGGACAACGGTATCAAACTTTGCTCGGAGCAACAGGTACTGGAAAAACGTTTACCGTTTCAAATGTCGTGAAAGAAATCAACCGACCGACATTAGTAATGGCCCATAATAAAACATTAGCTGGACAATTATATAGTGAATTTAAAGAATACTTTCCAAATAATGCTGTTGAGTACTTCGTTAGCTTCTATGATTATTATCAACCAGAAGCATACGTACCTTCGACAGATACATTTATAGAGAAGGACGCAAGTATTAATGATGAGATTGACAAATTACGACACTCAGCAACATCCTCATTATTTGAAAGAAATGATGTGTTAGTCGTTGCCAGTGTGTCTTGTATCTATGGTTTAGGGAACCCGACCGAATATCGTAATCATATGTTATCGATTCGTGTCGGCACCCAGAAGAATCGGGATGAATTTTTAAGAGATTTAGTAGAGATACAATATGCGAGAAATGATATTGATTTTCAAAGAGGTACGTTTAGAGTTCGTGGAGATTCTGTAGAAGTGATCCCGGCTTCTAGAGAAGGAGAATGTATCCGAATAGAATTCTTTGGTGATGAAGTTGACCGCATCCGCGAAGTAGATGCACTCACAGGTGAAATCATTGGAGATCGGGATCATATGGTTATATTCCCGGCATCTCACTTCGTTACTGGAGAAGAAAGGCTACAAAAAGCGATTAAACGGATTGAAGCTGAGCTCCAAGAGCAACTTGAGCTGTTAAAATCTGAAAATAAATTATTGGAAGCGCAACGGCTGGAGCAACGAACGAATTATGATTTAGAAATGATGAATGAGATGGGATTTTGTTCAGGTATCGAAAACTATTCTCGCCATTTAGAATTGAGAGAAGCGGGTTCAACGCCGAACACATTATTTGATTACTTTCCAGATGACTTTTTGCTTGTGGTTGATGAGTCACATGCGACATTGCCACAAGTGCGCGGAATGTTTAATGGGGACCAAGCGCGTAAAAAAATGCTCGTTGATCATGGATTTAGACTTCCATCAGCTCTAGATAACCGTCCACTCCGTTTTGAAGAGTTTGAAAAGAAAACGAATCAATTTGTGTTTATTTCAGCAACACCAGGCCCCTATGAACAAGAACATACAGATGAGATGATTGAACAAATCATTCGACCTACAGGGCTATTGGATCCAGAAGTGTCGGTCCGGCCGATTGAAGGACAAATAGATGATTTAATCGGAGAAATTCATCAGCGGATTGAACGTGAAGAACGAGTCCTGATCACAACACTCACGAAAAAAATGTCTGAAGATTTAACGGATTATCTGAAGGAGTTAGATTTAAAAGTTGCTTATTTACACTCTGAAGTGAAAACACTTGATAGAATTGAAGTGATTCGCGACTTGCGTGTTGGTAAGTATGATGTGCTCGTCGGAATCAACTTATTACGTGAAGGGTTGGATATTCCAGAAGTGTCTCTCGTCGCTATTTTAGATGCGGATAAAGAAGGCTTCTTACGCTCCGAACGATCACTCATTCAAACGATGGGGAGAGCAGCCCGAAATGAACATGGGCAAGTCATTATGTATGCAGATAAAGTAACAGATTCGATGAAATATGCCATTGATGAAACAAATCGACGACGCTCGATTCAAGATGCGTACAATAAAAAGCATGGAATTACTCCTAAAACCATTATTAAAGAAATTCGAGATGTGATTCGTGCGACGGTTGTTGCTGATGAGAATGAAGAATATGAATCAGCATCTGCTAAGATGTCAGAAATGCCTAAAGAAGAACGTGAAAAAATGCTGATGCGTATTGAAAATGACATGAAAGAAGCAGCGAAAGAACTTGATTTCGAACGAGCAACAGAGCTACGTGATATTTTATTTGAGCTACAAGCAGAAAGGTGATCACTCATATGACGAATAAATATATTAAAGTAACAGGAGCACGGGCGCACAATTTAAAAGATGTAGATGTATCTATACCAAAAAACAAACTCGTTGTGATGACGGGTTTGTCTGGATCTGGCAAATCTTCTCTAGCATTTGATACGATCTATGCGGAAGGTCAAAGACGTTATGTGGAGTCGTTGTCTGCGTATGCTCGCCAATTTTTAGGTCAAATGGATAAACCAGATGTGGATTCTATTGAAGGGTTATCACCTGCCATTTCAATCGATCAAAAAACAACGAGTAAAAACCCACGTTCAACCGTAGGAACGGTTACGGAGATTTACGATTATTTACGGTTGTTATTTGCGCGAATTGGGAGACCGACATGTCCGATTCATGGAATTGAAATCAAGTCTCAAACGGTTCAACAAATGGTTGATCGAATTTTGGAGTACCCTGAACGGACTCGCTTGCAAATATTAGCACCAGTAATCTCAGGACGTAAGGGAGAACACGTCCAAGTATTAGAAGATATTAAAAAAGAAGGATTCGTTCGTTTACGGGTGGATGGTGTCATGCATGAAGTATCTGATGAGATTTTACTCGATAAAAATAAAGCACATTCTATTGAAGTCGTAGTTGATCGTATTATTGTGCGAGATGGTGTTACGAGTAGATTAGGTGATTCGATTGAAACAGCATTGAAATTAGGGAACGGGAAGATTATCGTTGATATTATTGATCAAGAAGAAATTGTATTTAGCGAACATCATGCATGTCCAGAATGTGGATTTTCGATTGGTGAGCTAGAGCCACGATTATTTTCCTTTAACAGTCCATATGGTGCTTGCAGTGCATGTGATGGTTTAGGAACGAACTTAGAAGTGGATGTTGACTTAGTGATACCAGATTGGTCCAAAACACTTGAAGAACATGCGATTGCGGCATGGGAACCGATCAGTTCAACATACTATCCACAATTATTAAAAAGTGTATGTGAGCATTATGACATTCCAATGGATGTTCCAGTAAAAGACATCCCGAAACGGAAAATGAATAAGATATTAAATGGTAGTGGGCGCACGAAAATTTTATTTTCATATGTGAATGACTTTGGTAGAAAACGTGAAAATAAGATTGTATTCGAAGGTGTACTGACGAATATTGCTAGAAGATACCGAGCAACATCCTCCGATTTTACGAGAGATATGCTCGAGGGATATATGTCAACGAAGCCATGTAGTGTTTGTAATGGTTACCGCTTAAAACAAGAAGCTTTAGCGGTAAAAATTCAAGACTTACACATTAGTGAAGTCACCGATTTTTCCATTACGCAAGCACGGACGTTTTTTAAGACACTTACATTAACTAAGAGAGAAGTACAAATTGCTGAACTTGTATTAAAAGAAATTGAAGAACGATTGAAGTTTTTAAATAATGTAGGTTTAAATTATTTAACTCTTTCTCGTTCAGCTGGGACACTATCAGGTGGAGAAGCACAACGGATCCGATTAGCAACTCAAATTGGCTCAGCGTTAACAGGAGTGTTATATGTTCTTGATGAGCCTTCCATTGGTCTGCATCAACGAGATAATGACCGTTTAATTGAGACATTAATGAGTATGCGTGAATTGGATAACACATTAATTGTTGTAGAGCATGATGAAGACACGATGCGTGCAGCGGACTGGATTATTGATATTGGTCCTGGAGCTGGTGAGCATGGTGGCGATATTGTTGCTAGCGGTACACCTGCTGAGATTGAACAAAATACATCCTCCTTAACAGGACAATATTTATCAGGTGAAAACTTTATTCCGTTACCGAAAGAGCGCAAAGAAGCTGATGGACGCTTTATAGACATTATCGGGGCAGAGGAAAACAATTTAAAGGCAATTGATGCATCCTTTCCTATTGGACTAATGACAGTCGTTACAGGTGTATCTGGCTCTGGGAAAAGTACATTAGTAAACGATATTTTGTTGAAAGGTTTAGCTCAAAAAATCTATCGTGGTAAACACCAACCTGGAAAGCATAAGGCCATTCAAGGTTCTGAACATATTGATAAAATCATAGCAATTGACCAATCACCCATTGGCCGAACACCCCGTTCAAATCCAGCGACATATACAAGTATCTTTGATGATGTGCGTGATGTATATGCACAAACAAACGAAGCGAAGGTACGCGGGTATAAAAAAGGTCGGTTTAGTTTTAACGTTAAAGGTGGCCGTTGTGAGGCATGTCGTGGGGAAGGTGTGAATATGATAGAAATGCATTTCCTGCCGAACGTCTATGTACCTTGTGAAGTATGTAATGGCACAAGGTATAATCGAGAAACACTTGATATTACGTACAAAGGAAAAAACATTTCTGACATATTAGATATGCGCATTGAAGAAGCATTATCCTTCTTTACAAACATACCTCGACTGAAAAGAAAGTTACAAACAATGGTTGATGTCGGTCTAGGATATATTACATTAGGCCAATCTGCGACAACGTTATCTGGCGGGGAAGCACAACGAGTGAAGTTAGCAAGTGAGTTGCATAAACGCTCAAATGGGAAAACTTTTTACATTTTAGATGAACCAACAACTGGTTTGCACACGGATGATATCAAGCGGCTCATGTATGTGTTAAAACGTCTCGAAGAAAATGGCGACACCGTCGTCATTATTGAACATAATTTAGACGTGATTAAGATGGCTGACTATATTATTGATTTAGGTCCTGAAGGTGGAGATGGTGGTGGAGAAATTATCGCGACGGGAACTCCTGAAGAGATCATGGAAGTAGCAGAATCATTTACCGGTTATTATGTGAAGGAGATTATTAAGCGGGATCGTAAACGGATGGAGAGCCACATGAAAAAACAAGAAAAACAACTCGCAGGTAAAGGTAAATAATAGACACATCATTGGTTCACAATCATAACTTTTGACGATTGTGAACCGATTATGTAATGTAATAAAAGAATGCTAAAAAGGAAGGAAAGATACATATGAAACCAATTAATCATTCACATGTTCAGCAAATATTAACCGATTCAATTGGTAAAAAACTTTATGTACACTTGGAAACGACCAATGGTGCATATGCAAGTCATTTTAACAATGAAGCGGTAAATGTTGGCGCATATATTCGTAATGCACACATATCCTTTACTCAGGCAAAGATTATTCAAGATGATGCTAGTTTTAGAGTTGGACTTAAAATGGAGTTTGGCTGGATATATGCGGAAGGCCTTACGGATTTTGAAGAACTTAACGGAGCGCTATTACTCGCTGGTCATGATTCAGAAGGACGTGTGATGGTAGCTTTACAAATAAGTGAACAACCATTTGGACAAGAGCTCACAGACTAACCGAAAGGAAAGGTGGAGATAGCGATGGAACAACACGTTGTTGTTATTTATGCACATCCTGATGATGAGTGCTTTGGAACAGCTGGAACAATTATGGAATATCGTAAAAAAGGAGTCCCTGTTACATATGTATGTGGAACATTAGGTGAGATGGGAAGAAATATGGGGTCACCAACATTTGCGAACAGAGAAACACTTCCGGCTCTGCGAAAAAAGGAATTAGAGGATGCTTGTGCATTTTTAGATATCGATTTACATTTACTAGGGTATCGCGATAAAACGATTGAATTTGAAGACCGTAAAGAAGTGGCAACACATATAAAAGAAGTATTGGATGAATTGAAACCTTCACTTGTGATTACGCATTATCCGCCATTCGCAGTACATCCCGATCATAATGCTTTAGGTGCTGCTACCATTGATGCGGTCGGTATGTATGATAAAGATGAACGTCCAGATTTATGGGCAACAGCGATTTCTAAAGATTTTGAAAAGCATTTAGGAAAGCCACATATTATAAATGATATCACACCGATGTTTGATCAAAAACTTGAAGCGATTATGGTACATAAATCACAAGCGCAAGGTATGCTCGAAAGAATGAGTGGTTCTTCCCAAGATGCAATTGCGTTAAAGGCTGCGTGGGAGAAACGTTTAGGAAAAGAGCAATTTTTCATTTGGGACTATGAAGATTAAGGAATATCGTTTATAATGAAAAAATTCATTGTAAACAGTAGGAGGGAATAGGAATGCGACAATTATATCGTTCCGTTGATGATCGATTTGTAGCAGGAGTACTAGGTGGAATTGCAAAGTTTTTCGGCCTCGATTCATTTTTAGTACGCGTAGCATTCTTAGTTTTAATATTCTTCTCCGTCGGTACTTGTGTGTTATTGTATATCATTGCTTGGTTCATTATTCCAAATGAAGGGACGGTGCGTTAATTGTTTATCATTAGTTGGGCCATCTCAGTTGTATTAAATGCTTTAGCCCTGATCACAGTTGCACAATTATTTGATTCGATTACTATGGTAGATTTTCAGACAGCATTGCTCGCGGGATTGATCTTATCGATTTTAAACGTTCTCGTGAAGCCACTATTAATTATATTTACTCTCCCAATAACGATTTTAAGTTTAGGACTGTTTTTATTCGTTATCAATGCGGGTGTTTTAATGTTAACTGCTAACTTTTTAGAAGGATTTACCATCGATGGATTTGGAGCTGCAATTTTAGCTTCCATTTTAATATCTATTATTACGATGGTGTTAAACAGTGCAGTACGCTCGATTCGATAACCATTTAAAAGAATCTCATTTCTACTTATAGGAATGAGATTTTTTTGTACATAGAATTTTATCAAACGATGATGCACCAAAGATATTCAGCTCATATTTGGATTGAATGGAAAAAAAGAGATATAATAGCTAAATAATAATGAAAATGCGTCGGTAGAGGAGTGAAGATATGAATAAGAACTATATTTTATCGTTAGATCAAGGCACTACGAGTTCGCGCGCAATATTATTTAATCATGCTGGAAACATCGTGTCAGTCGCGCAAAAGGAATTCGAACAGTTTTTCCCTTCACCTGGGTGGGTAGAACATGATGCAAATGAAATTTGGACGTCTGTATTAGCTTGTGTGGCGGAAGTGTTACGAAAAGGAGATGTGCAGCCGGAAGAAGTTGCGGGAATTGGTATAACAAACCAGCGTGAAACAACTGTTGTTTGGGATAAAGAGACAGGTAAACCTATTCATAGAGCTATTGTTTGGCAGTCTAGGCAAACAGAAAACATCTGCACACAACTCCGTGAACAAGGACATGAAGATGTATTTCGTACTAAAACAGGTCTTCTTATTGATCCTTACTTTAGCGGAACGAAAGTGAAATGGTTGTTAGATGAAGTTGAAGGCGCTCGTGAGAAGGCGGAAAATGGTCAATTAATGTTTGGAACCATTGATACATGGCTTATTTATAAATTATCTGGAAACAATACGCATGTGACGGATTATTCCAATGCATCAAGAACACTAATGTATAATATTCATGATTTAACGTGGGATGAGGAGCTTTGTTCCATTTTAAACGTTCCAGTTTCTATGTTGCCAGAAGTGCGTTCTTCTTCAGAAGTATATGCCCATACGGCATCTTATCACTTCTTTGGTGAGAAGGTACCGATAGCAGGGATTGCCGGTGACCAGCAAGCTGCACTGTTTGGTCAAGCATGTTTTGAAAAAGGAATGGCCAAAAACACGTACGGTACAGGCTGTTTCTTATTAATGCATACAGGAGATCGACCAGTGTATTCGAAGCATGGTTTGTTAACGACCATCGCTTGGGGGATTGATGGAAAAGTAGAGTATGCGTTAGAAGGTAGTATATTTACGGCGGGATCTGCCGTGCAGTGGCTGAGAGATGGTTTAAATATTATCGAATCTGCTGAAGAAAGTGAACAGCTCGCACGTTCAATTGACAGTACGGACGGTGTGTACATGGTTCCAGCATTTGTCGGGCTTGGGAGCCCTTACTGGGATAGTAACGCACGTGGATCCCTTGTCGGATTAACGAGAGGCACAACATCCGCACATATTACGAGAGCGACTCTCGAATCCATTGCGTATCAAACAAAAGATGTACTAGATGCGATGATGCATGATGCAGACATTCCACTGGCGGAGTTACGTGTAGACGGCGGGGCAGTTAACAATAACTTCTTAATGCAATTTCAAAGTGACCTACTAAATACAACGGTTGAACGAGCGAAAATAGAAGAAACAACTGCTTTAGGTGCGGCATATTTAGCAGGGTTAGCGATAGGATTTTGGAAAGATCAGGATGAAATAGCTTCTTTGCGACAATCTGATTACAGTTTTCATTCAAAGATGAGTGAAGAAGATCAAAACGCACATTATCAAGGATGGACAAAAGCAGTGGAAGCAACGCGTACATTTACGAAGGAATAAAACAGCGTTTGATACAATCGTTCTTCTATAAAAGCTCGAATGGGTATAGGACATTCGAGCTTTTTGATGTTTGCAAACCGAGGGAAAAACAGTCATATTTAAACATAGGAGAGACTAAATGTAAGACTTGCCGGATACAAATATGCTACAATTAATAAACAGGTTTTGCACGTGTAGGGAGGAAGAATAGATGTCAGTCGTACAAATAAATGAGGTAGTCGAATATGCACAATTAAACCTTCTTGCGGGTTTTGGAGGCGTTCATCGGCACGTAACTACAAGCGATGTATCGCGTCCAGGAATGCAATTCGCTGGCCATTTTGAAGAGTTTAACCATGAGCGCATTCAATTGATTGGAAAAGAAGAGATGAATTTCTATCATCAATTACGGGATGACGAAAGACAAGAGCGATTTCGTAATATTTGTACGTCATCTACACCAGGGATTATTGTCACAGGAGGACAGAACATTCCGAGTGAAATGATCCACATTGCAAATGAAACGAATGTTCCGCTTATTCAATCCACGCAGCCAACCACACGCTTAATAAGTACGATAACGAATTACTTGGAAGCTGAACTAGCTCCAACAACATCTGAACATGGTGTATTACTTGATATTTACGGCGTCGGGGTTCTCATTCGAGGAAAAAGCGGAATAGGAAAAAGTGAAGTAGCACTTGAATTAGTTAAGCGAGGACATAGACTTGTAGCTGATGATCGAGTAGATATTAGACGAACAGTTAACGAACGACTCATAGGAAGCTCACCTAAACTGATTCAATATTTACTAGAGATTCGTGGTGTTGGAATTGTAAATGTAAAAACATTATTTGGTGCAGGCGCTGTCCTAGAGGAAAAAAGAATTTCCTTTATGATTTATATAGAGGAATGGGATGGCAAAAAGGAATATGATCGCTTAGGAATTGATGAGCATACAAGCGAAGTGATTGGAGTCCAAATTCCAACAGGAACAATCCCAGTTCGTCCTGGTCAAAACTTAGCAGTGATTATTGAAGTTGCAGCCATGAATTATCGGCAAAAAAGTCTTGGTGTAAATGCTGCGGCAGAATTTGCTGATCGACTATCAACGATGATTGAACAAGAAAAGAACAATCCAATGGAAGGAAGATAATTTATGACATGTAGTGCAGAATCGCTTGATCGAGTGTTTATTCAAATAGGTTCATTGCCCATATACTGGTATGGACTTATTATAGCGACAGGTGTTCTACTTGGTTTATACATAGCAACAAAAGAAGCCGAACGTTTAGGTCTTCATAAAGATATTATTATTGATTTTCTTGTCTTTGCGATACCGATTGCGATTATTTCAGCACGTATCTACTACGTCATTATGGAAGCAGATCAATATATTGGACAGCCTTTTTGGAAAATATTTGCAGTATGGGAAGGCGGAATAGCCATCCATGGGGCACTCATAGGATCGGTGCTGACTGCGATTGTTTATGCAAAAGTACGCAAAGTCTCTTTTTGGCAAATGGCTGATATTATTGCTCCAAGCTTAATCTTAGGACAAGCCATTGGGCGTTGGGGAAACTTTATGAATCAAGAAGCCCATGGTGGTCCTGTTACCGAAGCATTTTACAATAATTTTATGCAGTATTTACCAGACTTCATTACCAATCAAATGTGTATTGATGGAGTCATGTACCATCCGACATTTTTATACGAATCTGTCTGGAATATACTCATTTTTGTACTTCTACTTATGTTACGCAAATACAACCCACTCCGTGGAGTCATTTTCTTAACATATGTGTGGACGTATTCAGTGGGGCGCTTTTTCATCGAGGAAATGCGTACAGATAGTTTATATGTATTTGGTTCATCATTCCAGGCAGCAAGAGCGCTATCGATCCTATTGATTGTTGGTGCGATTGGTTTGATTATTTACCGAAAAGTTTCAGGTAAAGCAGATCGTCATTATAATGGAAAAAAAGTCGTGCATAAGAAAAAATAACCATATAGAATCTATTTCATAATCTTGAACGAACCAAGGGAAAAAATATAGTTTTATGAAAAGGAATCATGATGAAAGAAAGTGAACAACGATTGAATGGAATTTTAAAAAGAGGTTTACAACAAGGGTTACATGTAACGTGGACATTGGGGAAGGTTATTTTCCCCATCACACTTTTCGTTACTATTTTACAATACACTCCCGTACTTCCTTGGGTTATTGACCTTTTAAGTCCAGTTATGGGTTTGATTGGGCTGTCAGGAGAAGCTGCGGTACCTCTCGTTCTCGGGAATGCATTAAATTTATTTGCTGGAATTGCGGCGATCATATCTTTTGATTTTACCGTAAAAGAAGTATTTATTATGGCAGTTATGCTCTCATTTTGTCATAACTTATTTATAGAATCTACCGTTGCCTCTAAGGTAGGAGTTAGTGGATTACTCATCTCTGCCATACGAATGGTATTAGCACTTGTTGCGGCTGTCACGATTAACTTAGTATGGAGTGGAGGCAGTGAATTAGCTAGTTATGGAATGATTGCTTCTCAAGAAGCAGAATTGACTAGCTGGGGGATGATTATCACCGCAGGCTTGAAAAAAGCCTTTGGAACAATTTTTCAATTAGCTGTTATTGTCATTGTTTTAATGATTATTATGCAGTTTTTACGAGAAAAAGGATTTTTGTTAATACTATCTAACCGACTTGAACCAGTTACGAAGCTTTTAGGGATGAGTCGAAACACGTCAATGACATTAGTGACGGGTCTAACCATTGGACTTGCCTATGGTGCCGGATTGATGATTCATGCGGTTCAAGAAGAAGGCGTCTCAAAGAAGGATATGTATTTAGCTATGCTGTTTCTAGTCTCTTGTCACGCTGTTGTAGAAGATACGGTCGTATTTATACCGCTAGGGATTCCGGTATGGCCATTATTATTGATACGACTAGCGACAGCAATAATTTTAACAATTACTGTTGCGTTTATATGGAATCGAGTAGATGCAAAGAAAAGAAAGGAAAAGATGAATGAGCATACGTACGATACTTTTTGATTTAGATGGAACGTTAATTGATACGAACGAACTGATATCGGCATCATTTGCCTATACATTCGAAAAATACGGTTTAGTTTTTACAGATGAAGAAATCCTTCAATTTAATGGGCCACCATTAGTAGATACGTTTCGTGCCTTTGTACCAGAACAAGTGGACGAGATGGTTGCTACCTATAGAAAGCACAATATGGATCATCATGATTTATATGTACATGCATTCCCGCATGTGAAAAGCACATTACAAACCTTACAAGACAAAGGTATTCAAATAGCTGTTGTAACTTCTAAAATGCACAAAGTTGCACGTCACGGAATTGAATTTACCGAACTTGATCCATATGTAGAGCATTTAATCGCACTAGATGATGTTGACAATGCTAAACCACATCCAGAATCGGTGATTAAAGCGATGGAGCTACTAAATGCAGATCCAAAAACAACTTTAATGGTTGGGGATAACTCTCAAGATATTGAAGCAGGTCACAATGCCGGTATTCGTACAGCAGGTGTGGAGTGGTCACATAAAGGAAAAGAGTTTTTAGAAACGTACAAACCGACGTATATGCTTGCGGATATGCGCGACATACTGGACCTTATTTAAGATAAGCATGTAAAGGAGTATATCAATGCGAAAAACAACACGAACAAAAGTGTCGGATACAAATTCATTGTGGCAAATTTATAAAACTGTATCATTTTTCAAAGTGATGAAAAATTTTATTGCCATTCAAGTTGGACGCTATACCCCTTTCATGCGGATGAAAAATTGGATTTACCGAGTGTTTTTACGTATGAAGATCGGTGATCATACAGCTTTTGCTTTAATGGTCATGCCAGACGTGATGTTTCCTGAGAAAATTACGGTTGGAACAAATGCTATTATTGGCTACAATACGACGATTTTAGCGCATGAATATTTAATTGATGAATATCGTGTAGGTGAAGTGCGTATTGGAGATGAGGTAATGATTGGTGCGAATACGACGATTTTACCTGGTGTAACGATAGGAGACCGTGCTGTTATTGGTGCTGGGAGTCTTGTTCATAAAGATGTTCCAGAAGGAGCATTCGTCGGTGGAAACCCAATGAAACTCATTTATACGAAAGAAGAAATGGAAAAAAGAAATGAACAACAAAACAAACATGCGTCATCTACTCAAAATTAAGAGTAAGAAGATGCATGTTTGTTTTGTATGGAATCATATATGTAAGATAGAGGAGGCGAACTAGGTGAGAACTTTTACAACGATGAATCGTCAGGAAACATGGGAAAGACTACAAACGAAAACAATTGACTTACTTGTCATTGGTGGAGGAATAACGGGTGCAGGTGTAGCGCTTGATGCAACCACACGAGGCCTTCGTTCAGTTGTATTTGATATGCAAGATTTTGCGGCTGGAACGTCTAGCCGTTCAACAAAGCTCATTCACGGAGGATTACGATATTTAAAGCAATTTCAAATGGACGTTGTCGCTGAAGTAGGAAGAGAACGGTCCATTGTATATCATAATGCCCCACATATTACGGAGCCATTATGGATGTTACTTCCGATGTATAAGGGAGGAACGTTCGGACGTTTTTCTACCCAGCTTGGATTAACAATCTATGATCGACTGGCACGTGTAAAAAAATCAGAGCGGAAGCAAATGCTGTCAAAGACAGAAGCGCTAAAGAAAGAACCGTTATTGCAAGAAGAAGGACTTACTGGAGCTGGATATTATGTGGAGTACCGTACAGATGATGCAAGACTAACGATTGAAGTATTAAAAAAGGCTGTACAACTAGGTGCAGAAGCACTAAATTATGCAGAAGTGAATCAACTTTTATATGATGAAGCAGGAAATTTAATAGGTGTCCGCGTGTTCGACCATATTTTACATCAAGAATATAATGTTTTGGCACGAACGATTGTAAATGCTACAGGTCCTTGGGTCGATGAGGTGCGGACAATGGATCATTCGATCGAAGGGAAATCTTTATACATTACGAAAGGTGTCCATCTCATTTTCAACCAATCAGATTTTCCATTACATCAACCGGTTTACTTTGATGTGAGTGATGGGCGGATGATGTTTGCTATTCCTAGGGAAGATAAAACCTATGTAGGAACAACAGATACGCATTATACAGATTCATATATTCATCCAATCATTACAGAAGAAGATGAAACATACTTACTCCACGCAGTGAATGATATGTTTCCGACGCTACATCTTGAAAGAAGGCATATCGTATCCAAATATGCAGGATTACGTCCACTTATTGCCGATGAAGGAAAAAGTGCTGATGAAATCTCACGGAAAGACGAAATATTTATCTCTTCCTCTGGATTTATTTCAATTGCAGGGGGCAAGTTAACTGGATATCGTAAAATGGCTGAAAAGGTTGTTCAAGCAGTTACAGACAAAATTAAGGAAGAAGATGCTATCTTATATACGAAATCGACCACAAAAAATGTACGATTAGCAGGCGGAGAATTTGAACATATAGATGCATTTCATCCATTTAAAGAACAGATGATCCAAGAAGGCAATCAGCGAAAGATTGAAACCCGTCTCCTAAAGAGATGTATACACACATACGGGAAAAACACCACACAAATCATGACATGTTTTGATCACATGGATGCTGATAAATATCCAACCATTGAAGAGCGTTTTATGTTGGCACAGTTACATTATTCTGTGGAGTATGAGAGCGTTCATACACTCACAGATTTCTTTAATCGAAGAACAAGTTGGCTATATTTTCATATAGATGAAGTAATAAGACATAAGAAAGTCGCTGCATTATATATGAGTGAGTTATTCGAATGGACAAAAGAAGAACAAGAAAAACATATAAAATGTTTGAATAAACAGATAGAAAGTATGTAAAAGCCCTTCTTTTGTACATCATAAGCAAAAGAGTAGACGGACATCAATAACTATTATATCCTTACAAATGGATACTTTATTAGATAGTTCATATGAAGACATATCATAAGATTACAAAAACGTAAAAAGGGGCGATCAATATGTCCGAAGAGAAATTATATGATGTTATTATTGCAGGTGCGGGACCTGCAGGAATGACTGCTGCAGTGTATGCATCTAGAGCAAACTTGGATACGTTAATGATTGAACGTGGGGTTCCAGGAGGGCAAATGGCTGATACAGAAGACATTGAAAACTTCCCTGGATTTGAAAATGTTTTAGGTGCTGACTTATCAAATAAGATGTTTGAACACTCGAAGAAGTTTGGTGCTGAATATACGTATGGTTCCATTAGCAATGTAGAAGATCATGGTGATTATAAAGTAGTGATTGCTGGAGATAAACAGTACAAAACAAAAACATTGATCATTACTACAGGTGCACAATATCGTAAATTAGGGATTGAAGGAGAAGCGGAATTGACAGGCCGTGGAGTTTCATACTGTGCGGTTTGTGATGGTGCTTTCTTTAAAGATCGTGATTTAATTGTTATTGGTGGAGGAGACTCAGCTGTTGAAGAAGGAATTTATTTAACACGCTTTGCGAACAAAGTAACCATTGTTCACCGCCGTGATGAATTACGTGCACAAAAGATCATTCAGGAGCGCGCTTTTGCAAATGATAAAATTGATTTTATTTGGAACACGATTCCAAAATCTATCAATAGCACAGATGGAAAAGTAAGCAGTGTCACTTTACACAATCAAGAGACAGGCGAAACATACGATCATGAAATTCCAGGTGTGTTCGTTTATATTGGACTTGATCCACTAGGAGAGCCATTTAAATCATTAGGAATTGTCGATGAAGAAGGCTATATTCCTTCCAATGAAAATATGGAAACTTCTATTCCGGGCGTGTATGCAGCTGGAGATATTCGCGTAAAAGAACTACGTCAAATCGTAACAGCTACAGGAGATGGAAGTATCGCAGCAGAATCTGCACAAAAATATATTGAGTCATTAGAAGAGAAAGAAAAAGCAGCAAAATAAACCATTAGACTTTTATAAAGAGGGGATAAAAGGTATTTAATGTGTTAAAAAATACATTAAATACGTAGATAAAGGTAATTGTATTTTAATTTACCTGTAACACGTAAGAAATATTCATACGTTATACTTTAGTTAACTAATTGACCCCCCTTTTTTATATAAATAATTAGTTTGGCGCAGGTGATCGTTCACCTGTGCCTTTTTTTGCCTATATAAAATCAATCTTTTCAAATGTATTTTTACTATGAACCATGTATACTTAAGGAAGGAAGATTTGTTTCGGTATTGAAGTATGATGAGAAAGACCAAAGGGGAATGATTACGATGTCTGAACAAACGGGAAAGCATGAAACTAAACTCGTTATTATAACTGGGATGTCAGGTGCAGGAAAAACTGTTGCCATCCAGAGTTTCGAAGATTTAGGTTACTATTGTGTAGACAATTTACCGCCAACATTATTGCCAAAATTTTTGGAGTTAATGAAAGACCAAGCGAACAATATACAAAAGGTTGCCCTTGTGATTGATTTACGTTCAAGAGAATTCTTTGATTTTCTGTATCAATCATTAGACAAACTATCGACAGAGAACTGGATTCAAGAACATATTCTATTTTTAGACTGTACAGATGAAAAGCTTATCAGTCGATATAAAGAGACACGACGTACACATCCGTTAGCAACAGAAGACTTACCATTAAAAGGAATCCAGCGAGAACGGGAAATTGTTGATGAATTACGGGGACGTTCACAACGAATTATTGATACGACCGATATGAAGCCGAGGGATTTACGGGAAAAAATCGTCGATGTTTACGCAGAAGAGAAGCAAGACGTTTTTTCTATTCAATTTGTATCTTTTGGATTTAAACACGGAATATTAATTGATGCTGATGTAGTAATTGATGTCAGGTTTTTACCAAATCCGCATTACGTACCTCAATTGCAACCTTTGACAGGACTAAATTCTGACGTATCGTCCTATGTGTTTAAGTGGACGGAAACGAGACTGTTTATTGAAAAGTTTCTTGATTTATTAGAGTTTATGCTTCCACAATACAAAAAGGAAGGCAAATCACAACTTATTGTTGGAATTGGTTGCACAGGTGGACAACATCGGTCAGTAGCACTTACGGAATACTTTGCAAATGAACTAGCCGATCAATATATAACACATATAACCCATCGCGATATCGATAAGAGAAAGGGTACAACGAAATGAACGAGTCAAAAAAGCCCTCTGTTGTCGTGATCGGTGGTGGGACAGGGATGCCGGTTCTACTACGAGGTTTAAAAAAGTATCCAATTGAACTATCAGCACTTGTTACTGTAGCTGATGACGGTGGGAGCACTGGACGTTTACGTTCGGAGATGGACATACCTGCAACAGGTGATATTCGCAATGTGATTGCTTCGTTATCTGAAGCTGAACCGATGTTATTGGAATTATTTCAACATCGGTTTAAAAAAGGCAATGGTTTGTCAGGCCACGCAATGGGAAATCTTTTACTCGCTGCCATATCTTCAATTAATGGAGATTTTTATAAAGGCATTCGAGAAGTTTCTCGTGTACTTAATGTAAAAGGAAATATTTATCCTATTTCAAACGAACCAGTAACGCTACATGCTAGATTAGAAGATGGCACAATTGTTTCCGGAGAGTCGAGTATCCCACATGCACATGCACCGATTCACTCAGTGTTTGTAACACCAGAAAATGCACGGCCACTTCCTGAAGCAATGACAGCCATTGAAGAAGCGGATTTAATCGTGATTTCCCCAGGAAGTTTGTACACAAGCATCTTGCCTAACATTATCATTCCACATATTAAAGAAGCGATTCACCGATCGCATGCACATGTTGCTTACGTTTGTAATGTGATGACGCAGGCAGGGGAGACAACAGGATACACGGCATCTGATCATATTCAAGCGATATTTGATCATATTGGTTATCATACAGTCCAATCAATTATTGTTCATAATGAATCGATTAGCGAGCATAGTCGTGAATTATATGCTGAAGAAAATGCTGCATTAGTAGAATACGATATTGATCGATTGCGTTCATTTGGACTCAATATTATTGAAGACGATATTATTGATCATGAAGAATCAACGTTACGACATGATGCAGAAAAAGTTGCAAAATTATTATACACTTTCGTTTGTGAGGAAGATGAATAGAAAGGATTGGCGCAAATGTCATTTGCTTCTGATATAAAAAAAGAATTAACATCCATTGAAGACTCAAGTCCATGTTGTGCACTGTCCGAGTTATCCGCACTCATTCGAATGAATGGTGCAATTTCTGTAGCGAGAAACAAATACACCCTTGATGTACAGACGGAAAATGCAGCCATCGCTCGAAGAATGTTTTCATTGATTAAAAAGAATTATGACTACCCTGTCGAACTCCTCGTTCGAAGAAAAATGAAACTAAAGAAAAATAATGTCTACATTGTACGATTGCTTCAAGACGTAGGAAATTTTTTAGC
Source organism: Caryophanales bacterium (assembly GCA_026168805.1). Classification (GTDB taxonomy): domain Bacteria; phylum Bacillota; class Bacilli; order Bacillales; family Amphibacillaceae; genus CALAMD01. The sequence goes on from JAPFDS010000056.1 coordinate 199,033, forward strand.
TAAACTAGATATTTTACACGAACCTTACACATTTGTCCGAAGTATTTCCGATAAATATATCAAGAAGGAATGCTGTAAAAAAGCATATTTACGAGGTGCTTTTCTTGCTGGAGGATCGGTCAATAATCCAGAAACGTCCTCCTACCATTTAGAAATATTTAATGCCCATGAAGAACATAATCATTCTTTATGTAAATTGCTAAACACGTTTGATCTACGAGCGCGTGAATTAGAAAGAAGAAACGGTCATATTGTATATATTAAAGAAGCTGAAAAAATTACGGAGTTGTTAATTATTATTGGGGCACATAATGCGTTGTTTAAATTTGAAGATGTTCGCATTGTGCGGGATATGCGCAACTCAGTGAATCGATTAGTGAATTGTGAAACAGCTAACTTAAATAAAACGATTGGAGCTGCATTCAGACAAATAGAAAGTATCCAGTTGATTCAAAACACTATCGGCTTAGATGCACTTCCAAAGCGTTTACAGGAGATTGCAGAAGTTCGTGTGAAGCATCAAGAAGCATCGCTACAAGAGTTAGGCCAAATGATTGAAAGCGGACCAATCTCTAAATCGGGAGTCAATCATCGTTTAAAGAAAATTGATGAAATGGCTGGCGAAATACGGCAAGGTAAACATAAAGAGAAGGAATAAGAGGAGATTTCCTTTTATTCTTTCTATGTGATAGAATGTGTCTACACATTAAAGCGCTTACAAAGTGTTTGATACTACATATGTAGTTATTTTTTAGGAAGAGAAGGTGAGTAAATTGATCAATCGATCGGTGAAAGTAACCATTGAATCAGGACTACAAGCACGAACTGCAGCAAAATTTGTTCAAGAAGCAAATCGTTACACATCTGACATTTTCCTAGAAAAGGATGGAAATCGGGTTAATGCAAAAAGTATAATGGGTCTTATGAGCTTGTCGATTGTTAGTGGTGAGACGATTACATTAATGGCTGAGGGAGCAGATGCTGAAATGGCACTCGACCATTTAGAGACATTCGTTTCTAGAACATAAAAAAAGCAACTTCATCCTAATGAAGTTGCTTTTTAATGGATTACTTTTCATTACGTGTTAACACTTTATCAATAAGGCCATATGACTTAGCTTCTTCAGCGGACATGAAGTTATCACGATCTGTATCAGCTTCGATCACGTCAATTGGTTGGCCCGAGCGTTCTGCTAAAATTTCATTGATTTTTTCACGCATTTGAATAATTCGTTTCGCGTGAATTTCAATATCTGTTGCTTGACCTTGCGTTCCACCTAAAGGCTGGTGAATCATTACTTCACTATTTGGAAGTGCAAAGCGTTTCCCTTTTTCTCCAGCAGTAAGTAAGAATGCCCCCATGGATGCAGCCATTCCTGTACAAATAGTGGATACATCAGGCTTAATGAATTGCATCGTATCATAAATGGCCATTCCGGCTGTAATCGACCCACCTGGTGAGTTAATATAGATAGAAATATCTTTTTCTGGGTCTTCCGCTTCTAAAAATAAAAGTTGAGCAACGACAGAGTTTGCAACATTATCATCAATTCCACTACCAAGCATAATAATTCGATCTTTTAAAAGACGTGAATATATATCATATGCACGTTCTCCACGATTGGTTTGTTCAATAACTGTAGGTATTAATTGCATGATTTACTTCCTCCTTTAATTGATTCCATGTTCAAAAGTTTTTTCCTATATGTAGTATAACTAATAGGTCAAAAAAGGTCAAACGTAAAGATTCAATTATTTAATGACACAATTTCCTCAATACCTTTGCATCTTTCCCTTATTATATAGGAAGTAAACGTATGTTACTATCTGTTTCTTAGAATAAAATAAAAAATAACAATGAAAATAACTTGTATATATTATATATTCCCGTTATAATAAAAAATGTGTCAAAAATGCGCCCATAGCTCAGCTGGATAGAGCATAGGCTTCCGGAGCCTAGTGCCGGGGGTTCGAATCCTCCTGGGCGCGCTACCTATAAAGTGAATAGCATCAAGGGAATACAGCGTATATTGTGCGCTGTATTTTTTGTGGAAACAAACGATATCGCTCGTATGTGCATTCTTGAATTGTTCTAAGGTTCATATAAGCCCCAATATTTCGATAACTAATATGTGTTGAATTCGTTCTTATTTAACATTAAAGTAAAGAGTGAAGCATATTTAATTTGGGGGAGTATGGATGGATGATCAAGGAAATAATTCGAAAATTTTCGTTATTATCATAAGTATTATTGTCATTGCACTAATTGTCATTGGATGTATCTTTACATGGAAGATTATTCAAAAGGGTCAAGAAAGTAGTGCGTGTTTTTATGAAGTAGAACAATTTCAAATCGTTGCGTCTGAAAGATTACAAGAAGATTAAGACCCTATTTAACTATGAATGAGAACAATGAATGATTGAAGGAAATGTTTCTCATTGGAGGTTTAAAATGAATACTGATTCATTTTTGGAGGAATTAACGACGTATTTAATCGAAAGACATTATTGCCATACGATTATTTTATACGGTTCGTATAGTTCAGGTGACTATACACCTGAAAGTGACGTAGATATTGTTGGCTTTGCCGATGGATTCAGAGAAAAGAATGATACCATTGTGTTTTTAGGTAAACAACTCGATGCTTGGATTTATCCAACAAAAAAACACCGTCAAGCCGAACAGTTTCTTCAATTGCACAAAGGTGATGTACTTCTAGATGAAAGAAATATAGCTACTCGATTATTGCGGGATGTTGACCGGTTAATTCATCGAGGACCAGGTGAATTGTCTATGGATGAAAAAAACTTTTTAATCGCTTGGTTATGGAAGATGGAGTCGCGCGCGCGAAGAAATGACATTGAAGGGAACTACCGAAGAAATTGGTTGCTTGTTGATAGTTTAGAGATTTACTTTGAACTTAGAGGAGAATGGTATTTTGGTCCTAAGAAATCCCTTGCTTGGATCAAGAAACATGATCAAACGGCATATAGGTTATTTGAACGAGCATTCGTAAATAACGTAGACAGGAAAGATATTGTACGATTAATCGCTTTTTTAGAAACAATGGCTTTTGCAAATGAAGAAACTTGAATCAAGCGAACATATATATACGTAACTGTTTCGTAAGCCTCGTCCTTAGGGGGAAATATGCATGCCATCGCAAAACTATCAGATATGATGTCACGCGCCAAATGAGTAGAGTGAAAATTCAATAAGTCAAAAAGATATTCTAGCACTAAAAGGTTATAAAATGGGTTTTATGCATGAATTTTCATGCATAAAACCCATTTTATTGCTAATCGAGTTCCTTTCTCTTATATACGAATATAGTTGCAATTACAGCTGCAACAAGCCAAGCAGTAATCGTTAGCATGTGGGGCATGGTTTTTATGAGTGTTGTACCAGCCTCATCCATCCGAGCAATGTTTACCAATTGCATATTTGGTAAGTAGTCGATTAAAAAAGAAACGTTTTTAGAAGCAGCAAATTCTTCAAACAAACTTCCAAACCCAAAGATAAACATCAGTGGAAGTGAAATAACGGATGCTTCCATGGCAGATTTTGTGATCAGGCCAAACATTGTGCCTAAAGTAATATAAAATAGCATTGAAATAACAATCGCTACGATAATGATCAAACTATTTCCCGGGACATAATCCATTAATATACAAGAGACTAGAATAGTAATGGCTGCCATCAGGAATGTAAGCACGCTTTTGCCTGCCAATATCTCAAAGATGGATGCAGGAGAGAGCATGAGCCCGCGTAACGTATTCTTTTCTTTCTCCTCAGCAATAATGCTACATTGGATGAGAAAAGCAACTGCCATAAAAGCAAGATTGATGACGAGATACATGAGATCGATGGTGATATCTGAAATTCTACTATATAAAAATGCTAAAATAATGGGCATTAACATAGAGGTTGAAATAAACATATTTTTCATTAAGTCTTTAAAATCTTTGACGAAAATGGCTTGCATACGAATGATTGAAGTTTTCATACTAACGTCCTCCCAGTTACTTGTACAAAGATGTCACCAAGTGTTGGTTCATTTGAATGAATGGTAATAACATCTTCTTGTTTCATAGCTTTATGAATGAGATCCGCTTGATTTGCATTATAATCAAATGTAAGTGTACGTCCATCTAGACAAGTGAGTGTTACAGAACGATCCGTAAATTGGTGGCGCAACTTTTTCGGTGTATCAAGTAATTGAATCTTTCCTTCGTGCAAAAACGCCACACGGTCACAAATTGTTTCAGCTTCTTCCATATCATGCGTTGTTAAAAGAATCGTCGTCCCTTGCGCTGTTAACGCACGAAGACCTGCATGTACATGAGCCGTATTTACTGGATCTAGAGCTGAAGTGGGCTCATCTAGAAAGAGCAATGTTGGTTCGTGCAAAATGGTGCGTGCTAGTAGGACGCGTTGTTTCATTCCACGGGAAAGCTTCGAAGTGATTTTTTGTTTTTCCTGACCTAATTGTACAATATCAAGCACTTCATCAATCCTGTTATGAGCAATTCCGTATAAATCACAATATAATTTTAAGTTTTCATAAATGGATAACCTCGTATACAAACCACTATTATCCGAAAGGACACCAAACGATTGATGGAATTTTTTTTGTTTAATTGGTGAATCTCTTTCCCCCAAATATGAATGTTCCCTTTCGTTTGTTTGAGCTGGCCAGTTAACATTTGAATCAGAGTCGTTTTTCCAGCCCCACTTGGACCGAGTAAACCAAATGTTTCTCCTTTTTTTACATTAAAAGATACATCTTTTAGTGCATTCACTTTACCGAATGTTTTTTGTATATTGTTTACATGTATAATTGCAGACATGTCGTTCCTCCTCATGTGTAGTTTCGATTACACTACCTACATTAAGGGAAGTAGCACGTGTATGCAGTATATTTTCGGTGAGTGGCATCAAAAAAGGGGTGAGTGGAGCTTAGTTAAGTCCAATCATCCCTTTTAATTCGGACATTTTTGATTTTGAGAGTGGAATGGATGTTTCATGTTGATCTTCTAATATTAAATTAAAACTATTACGTGTCCAAGTGATAACCTCTTTTACCTTTTGCAAATTGACAATATACGATCGGTGACATCTAAAAAAGCCAAATGGTTGCAAACGTTTTTCGAGTTGTTGCAAGGTAAATGTTGTTGGAAATTTCTCTCCATTTACATATAAAAATGCCTGACCTTCGACACTTTCAATATAATCAATATTATATGGATCGAAAAGTAATATTTTATCTTCGACTTTTGTAGGAATTTTATCAAATTGAAAGGGATGTTCTTCATTCTTAGAAGCTTCAATTTGTTCTTCGGTCTGTATGTGAACTTTTTTGCATCCTTGTTGATTGAGTTCGTACACACGATTAGTTGCAAAAATAGCGTGCTCTAGATTGCTTGTTAGTATGAGAACATGCTTGTTTGCTTGCGCAAGGGTATGGATCAATTGTGTATAGATTTGTTTTGTCTCCATATCAATGTGTATATCTGGTTCTTCTAAAATATATAAAGGCACGTCTTGTAAGAAAATTCGTGAAAAGTGAACTCTCCGTTTTTCTGAGTAGGTTAATTGTCCGACTTTTTGTTTGCTAACGTTGTGCAACATGGTTTGGTCGAGAATGTAATCTATTGAATCGGAACTTCCGTATAATCGTTTATAAAACCGAATATGATCAAGAACGGTTAATCGTTCATATAACCCATCTGTGTATGAGTAGAAACAAGTCTGTTTCATAAACTCCTGAAATTGTTTGTGATGACATATATGATTGCATGTGATGCTACTCTTTGCTTCAGTTGTAGAAGATGTGAGTATGTTCATTAAGCTTGAACGAATTTCGCTTTCACAATAAAGGGCAACAACTTCGCCAGCTTGTATGTGTAAAGAAAAGTTCGGAAACAAAGGTTTGCCATATTTAAATTTTTTTAGATTTTTAATTTCAAACATTGTTACTATTCCTCCGACTTCAGCATACGACATAAAAAAGAAGCGAATCCAATCGCTTCTTTTAGTTTAGTCTTTTTCCTCAGAATCATCTACTATTTCACGATTCTTTTTGTATGATTTTTTTAAACTGACCATCTCTAATGTAAAGAATAGAATGATGAATACAATACTAATTGCAAAAATTTCAACCCATGATTGATCCGGACTAAATAATAATTTATTACCAATACTGAAAGTTAAATACATAACAAACATTGTGAGAATTGATGTTCGAACAGCTCTTCTTTGTTTCTTATACGATTTTTTCGTTGCGACGTTTGGATGTTCAATTCCACTAAAGGTAGATCTGAGTGTATAATACAATATCGCAATGACCAATAAAATTCCCGATAAAATTACATGTTCAGACATCTCTCCACGAATCATTCCTTGTAATAAGTCTACAGCTGCAACGAGTAATACGATATATAGTGTTTCAATCTTAAATTTATTTTTTTGGCTGTCTACATATTCATCATTTGAATTAGCCTGTAAAAAGCTCAAGTTAATCATCCTCCCAAAATAAATCATCTAATGTTTTCTCAAGTGTTTTTGCGATGGCTATACATAGGTTGAGTGAAGGGTTAAATTCTCCCTTTTCAATGAGCCCAATTGTTTGTCTGCTTGCGCCAACTTTTTGGGCAAGTTGTTGTTGGGTAATATTTCGCTCCATTCGGGCCATTTTTAATTTTAGGTTCATATGCTTCCTCCGTGATGACATGTATATGTGTCTTAATGTTAATTATATTGTACAAAAGACATGTAAAAATGTCAATGTATAGAAGAAACATATAGAAATCGAAACTTAATTGTGATACGTTCGTATGTAGAGAGAGAAGGAGAGGGATATATGTATGAAGAGAGCTCTCGTTTTTTCGAGTGGACTGCTTACTCTTTTATTCTTTTGTATGAGTGGGCACGTCCTAGCAGAAGATAAAACGTATGACATTGAACATGTAGACATTCATGTAGAGGTGAATGAAGAGGGGATTTTACACGTTTCTGAACGATCTACCTTTACCTTTGATGGGAAATTTAATGGAACCGAGCGATCTATATTAGCAGATGTGGATCATTTCAAAGCATATGAAATTGAAGACTCGATCAATGATCCAAATAGATCTACAGAAGGACTTGAAGAATTAAAGACTGAAAATAAAGAGGACTTGTATCGAATATATATGTCAGCGGAAGATGAACAAAAGACCGTTTTGTACACGTATGACATTAAGAATGAAGTAAAAAAATACACGGATGTAGCGGATTTGATGGTTGATTTTTATCCAAGTTCGGATGAGGTTGACCTCGGAACACTTACCATTACATGGGAATTTGGAAGTGAAGCAGAGAATGCTATCCATGCGTTTATTCGTGGGGACCAACAGGGGACAGTAGAGGTCAATGGATCGGAAGTTGTTTATCAGCATCATCAATTTGAATCAGGAATGAGCTCTGAAGTTCGTCTCGTATTTCCAGCGAAGGCTATTCCGAATATGGCATTAACTAAAGACAAGTCAATGGGTAAAGAAATTATTCAAGATGAACAGTTGATCCTAGAAAAAAGAGATAAATATGAAGATCGATTAGGGAATCTTATGCCAATAGCTATGATTGTATGGATAATTCTTATAGGTGGTATGATTTGGTGGTACGTCAATCATCCAAACAATTACAAGTTTGGAAAAAATGATGAACCTATAAAACAGCTTCCTTTTTTAGAAGAAACGGACCCGTTATTTGTGTCCTACATACACGCTCGTGGGTATGTCTCGCAAATGCAAACAGGTATCATATCTGCACTTCTTTCATTGAAGCGAAGAGGTATTATTTCTATGGAAGAAATACCTTCGAAAAAGGATACAGATACCATGACGTTTGGCTTTTATTGGGACAAAGCGAAGAAAGGAATAGATGAAGTAGATACCCATTTACGAAGATGGTTATTTAAGGAAGAAAATGAACAAGAACAGTTTATTTTCGAGTCAATTATTGTTGATGAAGATGAGGATAAAGATATCCAAAAAGAAAAGCAAGAGGACTTTACAACACATTACAATGAATGGATGGAACTCGTAAAGCATCGCAAGGCTTTTTCAGGTTGGTACGAACCTTATCGGCCATTTAAATATGTATCGATTCTCCTAACGATCCTGACCTTTGGATTATTTTATTATATTGTCTCGATTTCGGCGATTACATCAGGAGCATTTCAACTGGCTGTCGTTGGAATGAGTATACTAGGAATCGTGAGTGTAATCTGGAGTAGAAACAAATGGGTTCTTAGTGCTTATTATGCAGTTCTCATCATTACTCTACTCATTGTTTCAACCTGGTCCATGCAATTATTACCTATCCTCGGAATTATTATAGTGAGCGGGGCCGGTTTACTGATTGTCTCGTCACGAAAATGGGATCAAGAAGTTGCGAAACTCGTTTCACTTAGTAAGATCGCACTGAAATTTTTTAAACAAAAAGAATATCCGGTTGCTGAAGATGAAATAAAGAATGAACGTCGTTTAGAGCTAGCAATCACTCTAGGAATGAGTAAAGAATTTGCCGATCAAATTGGCAAGCAACTAACTATCGAAAAAATGCAGAGTATGAACACCCCATTACTCAACAATCCAAGCTTTGCAGGACATGTGTTTCATCCAAGTAATGTTATTTTTTACACGGCGATGTCATCGAGCTCTTCAAGTTCAACATCGATAGGGAGTTCACCTACTGGAGGAAGCGGGGGAGCAGGGGCATTTTAAAAGAAACCCGGAAACGAAATGGTATATTCGTTTCCGGGATTAGTATTGTTATTCAGCGACTTCAACTTCAATCGTTATATGTTCATGTAAATCTTCATCGTCTTCAACGTGAATGACGACTTCGTACTCGCCAATTTCTTCAAACGTATAAGGAGCAACATATTCTCCAGCAGGGTCTTCAGTTGCGTCGATCCAGTCATGTTCACCGTTATTTACAATTTCATATCGGACGTCTAAATCCTCAAACGCTTCTTCATCTAACATAATGTGGACAACTAAATCTTGTTCCTCTCCAGAAACCGGATCCTCAATGTCCATAAAATGCATGTCGAATCCTTCTGTATGGAATCCATCATCGGTATCTTCATATTCGCCACCTTCACCAATGGTAATTTCTTTTAATGGCATAGTGTGGAGCTGGTGAGCGGTTGTGTGGGCATACATTTCGTAAATTCCATCGTCTTCAAACGTGTATTGAATGGTATATGTTCCATCCTCATGGTTTTCAGCTTCAATTGTTTCGCTATTTTCTTCGTCTCCACGTTCCCAAATTTCAAAATCCATCTGTGAAGCATCTGTTACCTTTTCATCTCCATATGTAACAACCGCTTCAAGTTCCACTTCTTCACCAACTTCAGCTGTTTCAGGAAGATTAAACTGAACATCTAAATCTGCTAATTCTTCCTCTTCACCACATGCACTTAAGAATAGTGCTAAGATAAGTGCTATCAATACTGTTGTGTACTTTCTCATTTTTATATAACCTCCATTTTTATATTAAGATAGTAAATCATTGTCTTGTAATGTTTGTAAGTCTTCAATAATTTCATCGATAGAATCTTGTTCTACGCCATCATAGCCTTTTACAATATTTCCTGTAGGATCTACTAAGAAAAATCGAGTATCGTGCGTGACTTGATCGTCTCCGTATTCAGGCTCTTTTAAAAATGCACGAAACGATTTTATCGAAAGCTCTTTAATGGTTTGAAAATCATATCCTGTTAAAAAACTCCAATTAGAAAAGTCTGCATCATTTAATTCGCCGTATTCTTTTAATACTTCAGGCGAATCATATTCGGGGTCTACACTAAATGAGACAAATTGCATTGGAATATCTTTTTCATCTAATTCATCTTGAAGGATGGACATGTGGTATGTCATTGGTAAACAAACCGTTTCACAATTCGTAAATACAAAGTCTGCTATCCACCACTGGCCTTCCAAATCTTCATTGCTAAGAGTGTCTTCGTCTTGTGTTGTATAGGAAAAGTCAGCGACCTCTTCCGAAATATTTGTTTCAATAGGTAGTGAGTCATCTCTCAATATGAAGAACAATACAATTGCTAAGCCAACTCCAGCAATTATAAAAATCCATTTTTTCATGCAATCTCATCCTTTCAAATAATGGATGCGAAATCTAATTTTATCTTACGTGTGATCGTGTTTACATGTACCATTCATCTTTTTGAAAACAGTTGTTATAGCATCGTTAAATGCATACACATCTCCACCGAAACCTTTAACAAATTTTTGTGCATGCTCTTCCCATTCAAAAGAAAGCACTTGTGGTTGACAACATCCTAAATCAATAGAAGTGTCCATCACGAAAAACGATCGTTGTGCGCTTATGGTTGTTTGCCGTAAAAAATCATAACAAATCGCTTGGATGACTTGATCATCTAATTGTTTGTGGCGCAATAGGCCACAATGTGCACAACAAGCAATTTCAATGGTATTGTCCGATAAAATAAGTCGATAGGATAATGTATCGTGAATAGCCCGACTACAGTATACACAAACTTCGTGATCGTCTGTTGTAGGAAGATTGGCGAGTGATATACCACCAAAGGTTTTTACGACAAGTCCTTCTTCAATAAGAGGTTTTAAGTCTCTATGAATCGTCATTTCTGACACTTGAAGGTCTTTACTTAAATCAGCTATTTTAATGTTTTTTTCAGCTAGAATTCTTTTTTTAATTTGATTTAAACGCTCTATTGGTAACATCATATTCACTCCCTGGCCTTAAAATGAATGATTGTTTGATTTTAACAACTTCAAACATATATTAACACAGATAATCATATAAATCTCAACAGATTCATGTATAAACTGTGAAAGATATGTGACGAACCAATACTTTGAATGTCTGCAGGCAGTTGCAAATGTTCTTGATAGAAGAAGGAATCCCATAAAATGCGTAAGTGTGCTACTATTATAAGAGTTAGTGAATTTTATAATGTTTTTTATGAAACTCACTCCGAAGATGCACATTGGTACGATTACAAGTGAAAGGGGTAATCATTATTGCCTTGGATTTATGTATTATTTGCAGCAATTGTTGAAGTTTTTTGGGTACTTGGATTAAAATATTCAGAAACAGTACTCCACTGGAGCGGAACAATTATCATGATTGTTTTAAGCTTCTATTTCATTATTAAAGCATGTGAAGACATACCTGCTGGAACAGTATATGCAGTGTTTACTGGTTCAGGAGCAGCCGTTATTGCTATTATTGATTTTTCATTGCTAGGTTCTGTCTTTTCAATTGGAAAGGCAGTTTGTATAGGGGTTATTATTATTGGTGTGATTGGAATCAAACTAACGACGGATGAAGAAGACCCTGCAGAACAAGGAGGCACGTAAAATGGCTTGGATTTTCCTTGTGATTGCAAGTTTAGGTGAAATATTTGGTGTGATGTGTATTAATTTATATGTCCAACGAAAAACATTTTTTTGGTTAAGTATGATCGTTGTTTCGATGGGCTTTGGTTTTCTTTTCTTGTCAATGGCTATGCGCGGAATTCCACTTGGAACAGCTTATGCAGTCTGGACAGGTCTAGGAGCAGCAGGAGCAGTTTTGATTGGAATTACCTTTTTTAGAGAATCGGCCGGTTGGAAACGTCTCCTATTTTTAACTTTAATTATTGCTGGAGCAGTTGGTTTAAAAATTCTCGAATAAAAAAGGATACAAACAGACAGCTTGGATTGTGGCTGTCTGTTTTTTTGATGCGTAAAATGATGAATCTCCTCATATATAAAGTTGATTCAAATAGGTACATGTCATATACACCTGAGTAATTGTCTGCATATGGTATTAGTGTACGAACCTAAGAAAGGGGATATAAATATGGGACATCATCATCGTCGTTGTCGTCCACGTTGTCGTCCAAACTGCGGCTGCCAAGGAGTGGGAAATGAAGTTGTTTATCCAGTAAAAGAAAATGTAGTGAACTGTTGCACAGAAGAAACGGTAAAACATGTTCACCCATCTCATACTACGGTTAAAAATCATCATTTAGTTAAAAACGAACATTTTTATCCACATACTACTTCTACTGAAAATTTTGTGAATGAAATAGATGTTCAAGGAAATGCAGGAAATCAAGTTGGAGGAGCGATGACTGGCGGTGACCATGGGCATCACGGTCACCACGGACACCACGGACACCACGGTCACCACGGTCACCACGGGCATCACGGACATCATGGGCATCATCATTGTCAACAGCATTCAGGATGTAAATGTAAATCTTGCCGTAGACGTCGTCGTAGATTCTAAAAAAAAAATGGCAGACAACACGAATTGTCTGCCATTTTTTTACATAGACTTGCGCTTTTTTAGGATGTATTCAACTGATCCAGAACCTAAAAACACCCCACCTAAAATAAATACAAGACCGATGATCTGATTACTAATAATTGGTTCGCCTAAGAACAAGGCAGCACCTAATAAAGCAAAAAATGTATTTAAGTTAATAAAAATCGTTGACTCCACCGGTCCGACCTGCTTGATTGCATAGTTATATGTCATATGACCGAAAGCCGTACATAAAACCGCACTAAATAAGAAAATGGAGCCGAAATCCCAGGAGAACAATGCTTGCAACTCGACTAACGGACGATTCAACAGTAGGCTGAATACGAACAATATACCCGAACCAAACAACAGCATATAGCCTGTCAGTAGTCGGGGATCAAAGGTTGGGTTTAGCTTACTAATCAAAATAAAACTAAATGCTTGTGCTAGAATCGAAATAAATACCATCCCATCACCAATGGATAAAGTCGATAATCCATCAGAGCCAGCCAATGTTGTCAGAAGAATCCCAGCAAAACCAAGCACGAAACCAAACACACGTAGTCGCGTTACTTTATCTTTTAATAAAATAATCGAGAGCATCATTGTTAATAAAGGTCCCGAACCTAAAATAAGTCCTGCATTTACACCAGAAGTTGAAAACAAACCAAGAGCTAAAAACATATGATGTAAAACAACATTGAATATACCAATGTATATAATCACTCTAGTTTCTTTCCACGTGGGAAGGCGGAAAAATCCCATTGCCTTACTAATGATTAACACAGTTACCCCAGCTATGAAAATGCGAAAAGCTGTGAGTACAAAAGGGTCAATTTCAAGGACAAGCACTTTTAAGGCAGATAAATTAAACCCCCATAACATCATGACGAGTAAAAGTAATAAATGAATTTTTTTCAAAAGTACACCTGCTTTATGTAAGATTCTCTCTGTAAAGTGAAGCAATAGGCTTATTATATCTGTTTATGAACTAAAATGGAAAATGAAAGTCTTTATAAAGACGTATAGAAATGGTTTACCTCATTCATAATATAGAAAAAAGAGGTGACTGACGTGGGATATGCTCTTAAATATTTGTACGAGTCCATTTCCAATTATATTGAAGAAGAACCATTAAGTGAAACAATTTATCAAAAAATCGAACAAAATAAATATGAAACAGAAGAGGAATTTATCGAGGATTTACAAGAAAACGAAATAGAGCATCTAGATATGCTGTTGGAAAGAGAAATAAGTTATGCACAGATGGCTGATGATGACGTAAGAGTAAAAGAACTGCATGGCATCTATGAATTATTGTTTTAGCTTTTATGTTTTCTAAGGGCAGCGAGGGAATGTAGAAAAAAATCTAGATTGTCTCGCTGTCCTTTTTGAATGAAATATTGTGAATGTATATCGATATACTATACAATAAAAGCTATTAAGGGGGGGGATGATTTGGGGAAAGATACAATCATTGTACGATTATTTGCTTGGTTATCAGCGATGATCATCATTGTTCTATTATTTCTTGGAGGTCGGTGGATTTTTAATACATCAGTGCTACCGGTCATTGAATTTATATATGAAGCGGAAGGATTTATTCGCGTATTTGATATTATTATCTCTGTTTTATTTATCTTGTTCTTATTCTTTTTTGCAATGTATTTAATTCAGTGGATACCAGAATTTTTCAAACTAGGAAAAATCCCTCATTGGGTTGCGTATGTAGGAAGTTTCATTTGTTTACTTTTCATTTTATATGTTGCATTTGATCCAAGCGTCTTGTTATAAAAGAGATTGATTCTTATTGCAATTTTTCAGTTAATTTTGTACAATCAATAATAATACAATTTCATATGATGAACATTGAAGAGGGAAAGTACGAATAGCATGTTTGATACAGAGAGTTTCGATATGGAATGAATGCCATAATATAGCTGAATGTGCTAATTATGACACGCTTCTAGCTGAGAAGAAACAAAAACAACTGTTCAGAAAATGGCCTCTGAGTTTCGTGCCGAAAAGATGGTGATCTGAGTAGGTTCCGACGAGTGTTGGTACTTGTTACAACAACCACAGTATTAAAGAATTTATTCTGCGTACTTGTATGAAGAGGTCATCTACATGGATGACGAATTAAGGTGGTACCACGTATACATATACCCACGTCCTTATTAAAGTGATAAGGATGTGGGTTTTTTGCTTTTACATTTTAAAAGGGGGATTTATACAGATGATGAAACACCTTGTGTTACAAACTGATTTTGGAATAAGTGATGGGGCAGTTAGTGCGATGTATGGAGTAGCTTATTCCGTAGATACAGAGTTAACCATTTCTGATCTTACGCACGACATTCCAGAATATAATATATGGGAAGCATCGTATCGTCTGTATCAAACGATTCCCTACTGGCCAAAAGAAACTGTTTTTATTTCGGTCGTAGACCCAGGTGTAGGCTCTGATCGATTAAGTGTTGTCGCGCGAACGAAGGAAGGGCACTATATCGTTACACCGAATAATGGGACGTTATCCCATATTGCTTCTCACATTGGAATTGAGTCGATTCGTGAAATTGATGAGGAAATCAATCGACTTCCACGGTCTGGTGAATCATATACATTTCATGGCCGTGATGTATATGCATATACAGGCGCTCGACTTGCTGCTGGTGTGATTACATTTGAAGAAGTAGGACCAGAAGTTGATCGAGCATCTCTTGTTCATTTAAATGTTTGCAGTGCTACAAGGAAAGAAACAAGCATTCATGGAACGATTGATATTTTAGATGTGCGCTTTGGAAATGTATGGACGAATATTTCTAGAGAGTTATGTGTTGAAGCGGGGTTTAAATATGGAGATGCCCTTGAAGTGACGATTAAAAGAAACAATAAAGAAGTGTATAAACATCAAATGACTTTTAGTCGATCATTTGCTGAAAGTCATTTAGGAGAGCCATTACTCTATGTGAATTCAGTCGATCATATTGGCATAGCGATGAATCAAGGTTCGTTTGCGCAAGCGTATCATATAGGGACTGGATCAAATTGGAAAATTCATTTAAAAGCGATATAAACCCTACAAGCCCTACAGAAAATTTCTGTAGGGCTTGTATGTGAAAACGTTTTTATAATAGGAGTTGACAACAATAAAACTTATTCTGTATAATTGTATACAATTATACGGTATGCAAATATAGGAGGAAAAAATATGAGGACGCATACATATGGTTCGATGCAAAAGGTATCGGCTCGAGATTTTGCTTATATTGAAATTAAAGAACAAATTATTAAAGGGAAGCTAGAGCCTGATACTCCAATTGTGGAAGATCATCTTGCTACAAATTTAGAAATTAGTCGGACTCCATTACGTGAAGCATTGCATCGACTAGAGGTCGAGGAGCTCGTCGTAAGGCAAAATAATGGTCGATTGAAAGTTGCGCCTATTTCAAAGAAAGAAGTAGAGGAGATTTTTACGATTAGAAGTAAGCTCGAAGGAATTGTCGTCATTCAAGCGACTGAAAACGCTACAGAAGAGGACTTATTTCATTTATCAACCATTACTCGCATGATCAAAGAATCTTTAAAAGAAGGGCTCCAAGAAAATATTTTATATTATGGGAGCGAGTTTCATTCGTATATATATGAGCTAAGTAATAATAAAACAGCCGTAGGTATCTTATCCCAGCTCAATGACCATATTCACAGGTACCGCCAACTCATTCCTTCTAGAAACGAAGAACGACTAAAAGACTCCTATGAAGAGCATCAAGAAATATTAAACCATATAGCAGCACGTAATCCTGAAGCTGCTAAAATCGCAGCTCAAACTCATATCGAACATAGCTTAGAAGCCGTAAAAGTGTCGATTGAACACATACAATCATCAGAACAAAAGGAGAAATGATCACATGACAAAAAAATGGAATTTTAATACGAAAGCAGTGCATAGTGCACAAACACCAGACCCGGAAACCCGTGCAATTTCAGAAGCCATTGTTCCCGCTGTTGCGTATAGCTTTGAAAGTGCAGAAGCCGCAGCAGGAGTTGTGAATGGAGCAGAAGAAGATAGTGTGTATTATGGGAGATATGGAAACCCAACATCTCATACAGTAGAAAAGAAAATTGCAGCGCTAGAAGGTTCAGAAGATGCACTCGGAGTTAGTAGTGGTATGGCAGCTATTTCAATTGCAATGCTTGCATTTTTAGAGCATGGCGATCACGTAGTTGTGACAAAAGACGTTTATGGTGGGACACATAAGTTTTTAACAAGTCTTGCCCCACGTTTTGGTATTGAGTATTCATTTGTTGACTGCAATACTGCAGGAGAAATTGAGAAAGCCATCAAACCAAATACGAAAGCTTTATATATTGAAACACCGTCAAACCCCAGTTTAACATTAGTTGATATTGAAGCAGTTGGAAAAATTGCAGACGAACATAACATCCCACTGATTATTGATAACACGTTCATGACACCATACTTACAACGCCCACTAGAAATTGGGGCAGACGTAGTGGTGCATAGTGCAACGAAATATTTAAATGGACATGGAGACGTCATTGCTGGTTTTATTTGTGGAGATAAAGAAACGATTGATCATATGCGTCAAAATTTGATGGGGGATTTAGGTCAAAACCTAAATGCTTGGGAGTCCTACATGATTTTACGTGGCTTAAAAACACTCGGGTTACGCGTTGAAAGACATTGCCAAAACGCAATGGAAATAGCTGAATTTCTAGAAAAACAACCTGAAATCGAAAACGTATATTACCCTGGCCTTCCATCCCACCCACAGCATGAACTTGCATTAAAACAAATGCACGGAATGGGTGGAATTGTATCATTTGAAGTAAAAGGTGGAGTTGAAGCAGGTAAGCAGTTTATTAATGCTCTTGAATTAGCGATGATTTCCTTTAGTCTCGGGGATCCAGAAACACTTGTACAACATCCTGCGTCTATGACTCATTCGTCAATTCCAGAGGAAGAATTAGCAGATTTCGGTATACCAAAAGGACTGATTCGTTTATCGCTTGGGCTAGAAGATGCCGAAGATATTATTCAAGATTTACAACAAGCTTTACAAACGTTATCTGTAAAAATATAGAAAACAAACGTACAAAATCTGGATATGCTGCCCTCATTATGCTTACATAATGGGGGATGTTTTTTATCTAAAAGCTTACTAGCGTTAGTGATGTATAACCGATAGTGCCTTGATTTCCGGGGGTCGCGCAAATCCCGTTACTAAGATTCGTTATAGTGCCTTGATTTTCGGGAGTCATGCAAATCCCGTTTCTAAGATTCATTATAGTGCTTTGATTTCATAGGATGCATTAGAAAATGAATTAACTTTTCATTAATATCTGGTGCCCGATCACCAATCCATAGCAAATGTCCCCAAGAATCGAGAATACATAAGGTGGAGTTTGAAATTTGCTCATGGGCGAAATAAGCATGATCCAGAGTAACAGCTCCGTCATACTTACTATGCATAATAAAAGTAGGGCAAGAAATTTCTTGTAAAACTTCAGAAGTACTCTCTTTTGTTTGATGTAAATCGATTAAAAAACCGGAACCGGATTGTTGACGATTGTTCATTTTTCGTACTTCATTGATATCCTTGTCCGTGAACTTCTCTTTAATTTCTTTGTATGAACGTTTACTAAATGAAGGGATCATCTGTTTAAAGATGAAAGATGGAAACAGATTGCTTATGCCCGCCGTAAGTTTCCATGTTATTTTTTCCGATAAAGGATGGAATAACACTTGGGCTATTTTGTAGATAGAATCTTGAGGTGTATGCCATTCTTTTGTAACGGCACTTTGCAGGGTTAATGTTTTGACTCGCTCAGGATAGTGGGCGGCAAAATAAAGTCCACTTGGGCCTCCAGCTGAAATGGAAAGAACGTGAACTTTTTCAATATCTAGATAATCTAGTAATCTGACGTAAAATTGACAAGCCTTGGCTAAGCTTTCTCCAAGTTCTTTGGAAGTTTTTCCGTAGCCTGCTCTAGAAGGAGTAATAATTCTAAAGCCATTTTTGATGAGTGACTCATAACCAAATTCTTCATAGCAATTGGAATGGCCCCCGTGCATGACGAGGATAGGTTCGCCTGTTTTTCCACAGATTGAATATTCAATCGTTTGTCCTTCAGACGTATACGTACCAATCATTCTTTGCATACACGAACACCTCTCAATTCTTATTTGTTATTCCATCCATGTTATCATAGTTAAAAAGAATACGTAAGAGTATGAATATGTAATCCATTGCACTAAAAACATGCTATAGTTATTTATAAGATACATAATACATATAAAGAGGCGATGTATATGACAAAACGGACAGAATACTCCTTATATAATGAGTTAATGAGTGGTTATCAAGAACAATTGGATAAAGATGGAGTACGTGGGGAGCGCATAGCAAAAAGACTTGATGCTCTATCGAAAATTGGTTTAACGAGTGACTTAGGATCCAATCGTCCAGGATTTTCTCAAGAAGAAAAACAGGCGAAGGCACTTGTTATGTCTTGGATGGAAGAAGCAGGACTGGACGTTGAAATGGATGGAGCGGGAAATGTTATTGGTCGATTGGCAGGTGAAAATAATGAATTGAAATCTATTGCAAGCGGGTCCCATGTAGATAGTGTGCCAAATGGAGGTCATTTTGATGGACCACTAGGTGTTATTAGTGCTTTAGAAGTTGTTGAAGCATGGAAAGAAACGAATTACATACCAAATAAACCCTTTGATATCCTCATTTTTTCTGATGAAGAAGGTTCACGATTTAATAATGGATTAAATGGGAGTGAAGCGTTTGTTGGTCAGGCAAATGTTGACTCCAAACTTGATTTAACGGATGCTGCAGGAGATTCGTTTTCTACAGTACTAGAAGCGGTTGACTTGACAGTTGAGGGATATGCAAACGCTGCTAAAAAAATAAATGAAATAGAGACATTTGTTGAAGTACATATTGAACAAGGCAAAAGACTTGAAAAAGAGGATTTGCCGTGCGGAATTGTATCAGGCATCGCAGGACCATGTTGGCTGGAAGTGACTTTCCATGGTCGAGCAGGCCATGCCGGGAACACACCAATGAATGATCGTTCAGATGCACTTGTCACTGCGAGTACCTTTATCACGCGGGTACCTGATTTTCCAGCAAAAGTAAGTGATTCAGCTGTAGCGACGGTTGGTAAAATGCACGTTCAACCAAATGGCGTCAACGTCATACCAGGTGAAGTATCAGTATTTGTAGACATTCGAGATATTTATGCGGATACAGTTCATCAACTCGTTGATGATGTAAAACAATTAGCGCACACCATTGCGAAAGAGCGGAACCAGTCTTGTACAATCAATGAACAAGTGAGAATAACACCTGTTCCCATAAAAAAAGAGTATCAACAGAAGCTTGCTTCAGCATTAGAAAGTAAAAAAATTCGACCATACACTTTACCAAGCGGAGCAGGACATGACGCAATGATCATCGGCAGTCGAATACCTGTCTCTATGTTGTTTGTTCGCAGTAAAGATGGAGTAAGCCACCATCCGGCAGAATGGACAGATTTAGCTGATTGTGTACAAGGGATACGAGTGTTAAAGACGTATATTGAACAGTTACAATAACACTTCACTTCACGGAAAATAACAAGAACTACCAATCATATATCTTTGAAAATACGAGATAAATAGTTCTTTTTCATTTATAATAAAGTATATGTGAAGTAGAGGAGTGGCATCATGAAGCGAAAGAAATGGATCATTATAGGTTCTGCAATTATTGCTTTCTTACTTATTGTAGATGTGATCGCTAGTTTTTTCTTTTATAATTTAGCAGTTGATAGAAATGTGAAAGACTTTTTAGATGGAAATGAAGATTTAGAAGTATCTGCTGAAGCAATGGATGAATTTCTTGCTGGGGATTGGCGCGACTGGACACGTGATCAAACATTTGAACGGATGGAATTAACTTCTTTTGATGGGTTAACATTGCAAGGGTATTTTCTAGAAGCAAAGGAACCAACAAATAAAGTGGTCATTACAGCACATGGTTATTTAGGAAATTCTTTTGATATGGGCCTTTTTGGAGAACATTACTATGAAGAGTTAGGCTATCATTTCTTCACAGCTGATGCACGTGGTCACGGTGAAAGTGAAGGCGATTACATCGGTTTTGGCTGGCATGATAGGCTAGACTATGTCGGTTGGATCGATAAAATTATCGAGAGACTTGGCCCGGATGTAGAAATTGTTTTGCATGGACTGTCCATGGGTGGAGCAACTGTCTTAATGACGAGTGGAGAGGATTTGCCCTCACAAGTAAAAGCGGTTGTTGCGGATAGCCCGTATACGAGCGTCAATGATTTGTTTTCTTACCAGTTAAAAAGAATGTTTTACTTACCATCCTTTCCAATCATTCCAACCCTTAACCTCGTGACAAAAGCAAAAGCGGATTATTCCATTTACGAAGCATCTGCGCTTGACCAAGTAAAGAAAGCAAACATCCCTATTCTTTATATGCATGGAGAGGCAGACACGTTTGTTCCTACTGAACTAACAAGAGAACTCTATGATCAAACGAATAGTGAAGCAGATATGCTCACATTTCCAGGTGCGAATCACGGAGAAGGATATGTAATCGCGAAGGAAAAATATGTAGAAAAACTCCATGAATTTTTAAATAAATATATCAACGAGTAATGTGTGCATATGAAGCATCTGTATCTATACAATATAGGACAGATGCTTTTCTAGTTGTTGATACTTGGTAATAATTGGATTAGAGTAGACATAAGAATCTGCTCTTATTTTTACACATATATAGACGGATGCTTGAGGAGGGTATGCATGAAGAAAAATTATACAGAAAAATATATAAAAGAAATGATTGAGGACAGGGTCTTTCCAAAAGCTCCTGAAGTAAAAGAACAATTTTCTTTAGACCATCTGATAGCTGGATCGATGTTGAAAAGAAATGGTGAGGAAAACGTAGCGGATTGTGCTTTAGATATTAATGAACAAGGGATACTTCTTGTGTTCATTGAAGACGAACAATCGGATAAAGAAGTTGTTTTTTATCACTTTGAATTTTCGGATATACAAGGCATTCAGGTGAAGAAACGAATGTTTTTCCGCAATATTATTATACAGTTTAAAGACGGACGAAATTATGTGTTTGAATGTATTAAACAAAGTACAAGCCGGTTGCCGCACCAAAAAGAGCATTTAGATGCGTTTATTTCCATCCTAGAAGCGCAAAATTTACATGATATGAATAATAATATTCATAAACAAAACGTTAAAAGTAATCGTAAAATGGCATTTGCTTATATTTCTACGCTGATTCTCTTTTTAGCAGCTGCGATGTTTCTTACCTTAACTGCTTTTCCCAATAGTATGATTGCAATGGTCGTTATTATCATTGGGGCAGGAATCATTCATTTTATTGTTTTCATCATCGGATTTCTAATTATCTATATGAAAAAGGATCGTCCATTTGCTAAAGAATTCAATCCGATTATGAAAGAATATAAAGAAAATCAAGATACAGAAAAATTACTAACTCAATTATTAGCTATTAAAAGTGAACCAAAAAATCAAGACTCCAAAAATACATTTTATTTAACATTATCTACAGCTTTTCATGAAAATAATCAAACAGAACAAGCATTGGAATGTTTGGATAAAGTCCAGACAACGAATGAAAAGGAAATTGAGATTGTTGAGGAGCAGAGGAGAGTGTTGGAAGGGTTAGAGGAATAAATACAATTTTGAAACACCTATGGATATAAAGATATCTTATAGGTGTTTTTGTTTTGGAATATTTCAAATATGTGTGAATACTCACAGTTTTTATGGTATATTTAGTTCAATAGAACTAGTATATACATATATATTACTAGTTTTAATAACAAATAGGGAAAGGTATTTAGACCTGTTAAATAAAAATACAAGGAGGAGTACTCGATGTTTTTACAAGATATTTTACCTAAAATGTCAAAGCTTTACTTAGGGAGAATTGTTGATAGTTTTCTGAAAGATGTTCATTTAGAAACAGAAGAAGAAATGAGGGAACTTATTCTAAAAAATGTTGATGAATTTCAAAATAAGGAGAGAGTTAAGACTTTCCTTGATTTTACAAATGAAGTTAGAGACGTTGCTTTACTAAATGAACTAATACTCATGTCACTAATGGAACAAGAGGGTTATTTTTTAAGTGAAGCAGATTTATATAAAGAAGTTGAAGATATTCAACAAACCATATTAGAACAAAGCACTGATGATGAATATATAAAAAGATTTATTCCACAAGATTCAAATAGAATATATAGTGCAGTATTAGATGAAGCATGGAAAAAAGATGAATCTTTAAATGAACACGAAATAAATATTTTAAATGTACTTAGGTCGGAGCTCGATTTATCAAAGCGAGAGCATTACTTATTGGAGAGTAGAATTGGAAGATTTCCACAAAAGGATAATATTTTGCACACAAATCAACAAATCAGTAGGTCCTTAATCAATTTACAGACTAGGGGATTGGTTTTAAGGTTTAGAGACGATACATCCTACTACATTATACCAAAGGACATAGCGCGTATTTTACGTTATGAAATGGGTGGAGAATTAAGAAATGAAGTTTATGAAACTCTTTTAAATGATTTAAGTGTAAATCAATTAAGAGAAATTTTACAGCAATTAGATTTTAATGTGAGTGGAGTAAAGGAAGAGATTATAGCTAGAATCATAGAACATAACATTTTACCATCAG
Source organism: Caryophanales bacterium (assembly GCA_026168805.1). Classification (GTDB taxonomy): domain Bacteria; phylum Bacillota; class Bacilli; order Bacillales; family Amphibacillaceae; genus CALAMD01. Next base: position 222,160 of record JAPFDS010000056.1, read on the forward strand.
TTGCACTCAAGGTCTTTAGTTCCAAAGAATTATCGGAAATTTTACGAACGCTCGAAGGTGCAAAAGTAAGTGGTACAAAAAAAGAAAAAATCCAGAATATTATTGATTACTACGAAATGCTTTCTACACCAACATCCTCAGATCCTACAGATGAAAGATCCCGTCTATATGATTTTTATGAAGAGTTAGCCACTAGAAACTATAAAACATTACGCGTAAATAAAGTTATTAATAAAGATGTAAATATTGATAACTACTTTGAAGATGCTACAAAATATATTTTTGAAAAGAAGTTAGATTTGAATTTAATAAACATGGAAGGAACGCGACATGCTGATGGTAAAATTGAATTTAACAAAAGAGAGGTAATTTTGTGGGACAATAAAAGCACTGAAGAACCTTATTCATTTCCTGAAAAGCATTTTAATCAATTTTTAAGATATATTAGATCTGAAGAAATGAGAGTCACTCTGTTTCTAATTATTGTCCATGACTATACGAAAGAAGCGGTAGCGCAGGCCCAAAAATTAAAGGCATTTTCTGAAGAGGATACTGACGTTGCTTTAATAAAAGCATCTGATTTAATGTATGTAGCAGAAGAATGGAAAACGTTCTCTAATCAAAAAAATCCAGACTTTAATTTGCAAGTTTTTAATATTACCGGTGAATTAACTCGGAATCTACTGCTAAATAGAATGGAGTGGGCACTTAGTTCAACGATTAGAACCTGAGAGAAAAACAATTAAAAAATTTATTTAATATGCTTTACAATGAGGTGACATACATGGCCTTTAGATTCAGAAGAAGTGTAAAACTAGGAAAAGGTATCCGTCTGAATGTAAGTAAGCGTGGAATAGGTATGAGTGTTGGGAAAAGAGGATTACGTCAGACGTTTCACTCAACTGGTAGTAGTACTCGAACGATTGGAATTCCTGGAACAGGGTTGTCTTATGTAAATAGAAAGAGAATATCTCCAAAAGGAAAGTCAAAAGGTAGCTACTCAACGAATTCAGTGAAAGAAGCACAAGAGGAAAATGCAGCAGTTGTAGAAGAATATCATCATTACGTTGATGCGATTACACATCTTCATCTTCATCAACCAACAACGAGAAATTGGAAAGAAATAAAGCAATTAGACCCACCTTTTGAACAAGGACAAATAGGGCCCTTAGAAGCAGAAGCAAGAGCGCAATATAATGAATATCGGCCAAACATATTTGAGAAAATTATGAAGCCACTTAAAGATAAAAAGACCAATCAATTGGAAGAAAAGATTCAAGTCGCTCATGAAAAAGACGTCAGCAATTACAATGAATGGGAATATGTGCATCAGTTGTCTAAAAATATTCTTCTTGGCAAACCAGAAGCTTATGAACAAGTGCTTACAGAGAATAAGTCACTAGATGAAACCCGTAAACGAGGAATGTTGATTCGCGTTCTCGATTCCAAAACAATTGAATTAGATATACAAGTTTCCCCTGATGAAGTCGTTCCGAGTAGGACAGTATCACTGACTAAAACTGGTAAAGTTTCGAGACGCAAAATGGGGAAGACGAATTATTATGCGATTATGAAAGATTTCGTTGCTAGTTATGTTCTATCTGTTGCGCGAGAGGTATTTGCAATTTTGCCAATTGAATCCGTGCTCATTCATGTAAATGAGAATGCCTTAAACACAGCAACTGGTCACCGGAAAAGAAAAGTTTTACTTTCGGTTTTGGTGGATCGACAAACGCTCAATCATTTGAATGTTAAACATATCATACCTTCAGACGCACTCGAAAACTTTGAACATCAAATGAATCATTTAAAAACGAAAGGGTTTCGTGGGGTGAAGCGGGTTAAAATTGAATGAAAAAGTCATATGTAAGAGAAGCTTAGTGCCTGTAAATGCAGCGGACTATAAAATCGTGGCACTATATCCAAGGATAGTGCCTGCAAATGCTATAGATTATGAAATCTGGGCACTAACGTTAACGTTAGTGCCTAAAAAAGAAATTCTTTAAGAAATTGAGGCAGTATCACAAAAGTTAGTTGCCAAAATTAAAGCATTCTATCGTATTCGGTCACTATGAAACATAAGGGAACTTGTTCCTGCACATGCAAACAAGCTGAGCCTACTTAAAAGGCTCAGCTTGTTTGTTTACAGTATTCATATCGTCGCTATCTACACCTTGTAAAATATCTAAGTAGGCCTCTGTTTTTTCTTCAATGTACGTAGCTCGTTCTTTCGCTTCTTCTAATTGTACTTGAGCAATATGTTTCTGTTTCATAAATATGTCATATCGCTCTTGTGTGGTGGAATCACCTTCCAAACATAAATTCACATATGTTTTGATATCTGCTACAGACATCCCACACTTCCTTAGATGCTTTGCACACTCGAGCCACTTGAGGGAAGCCTCATCAAAGATGCGGTTATTATTTTTATCCCGTTTCATATGTGGTACTAAACCCTGATCCGTATAATACCTGATTGTATGTTCGGTTAAGTGGAGTATTTCAGCCGCTTGTTTAACAGAGTACATGAATGTACCTCCTTATTTACGCCCGAATGATCGACTAAAGGATTTACCGGATAATACCATTTGGCGCACTTTATTTAACCGCATAGACTCATATGTATCAAGTGCTTCTATTGCATCTCCGCCTTCAACACCTTTAGCAACGCACTTCCCTAAGTCTACCGCATCATCTACTGATTCATTAAATCCACTTGCTGTAATTGGGGCAGGTACGTGTGCGGCATCACCGATGATAGCTATTCGACCGTTCGCAAGTTTGTCAGGGGCATATTCTTTAATAGGGATCCCTGTGAGTTTGCGCGTTTCTAGTGCGTATAGCGTGGCTGATTTCCACGGTTCCGGCCATATATCTCTCGTTAAATGCTTCAGTTCGGCAATGGTTTCATCAGGAATATCAGGTCCTTTTAGAGAATGATGGACAACATCTCCTTGTACACATCCTAATTCATATAAAATATCGCTTCGAGAGTTATCGTACCAAGCACAACCAACTCTTCTTTTACCTTTATCGCCAAGCTCGCCTTCACTTTCTAAAATGTTTCCAAACAAAAATCCATTCGGACCATTAAACATTTGTACGCCTGTTCGTTGTTTAACAGGTTGTTGATCTAAAGGAAGGTCATCTTCACTGACAGTGTCGATAATCCAGACAATATAACCAGCATATGAAGCATCAGGATGGTGTGGTGCAACGTGCTCCCTAACTAAACTACGATGTCCGTCCGCTCCAATTAAAATGTCACTATACAGTGTGTTTCCGTCATGTGTTTCAACCCAAGCGGAGTCAGCATCTTGTCCAAGAGCATCTACTCTCGTATTATACTGGATAGTAATGTTTGGATCAGATAGTGCTTCTCTTCTGAGGCGGTACTCAATGGCCGACCAAAGTTGGACAGATTTCTTCCCACCTGAAGCAAGTTTTCTTAAAAGTCTAGCTGTTTTAGACGTTTCAAACATTCCACTACTCACTTGTAAACCAGAGCCTGTCCGCTGTTCATCTCCGACTTTCTCTAAAATCGTTACCGTTAATCCTTCACGTGCGAGTGCGATTCCTGTCATAAGTCCTGAAAGGGATGCACCGACTACGATAGCATTGGTTCTGTTCGTATGACTCATGATACATTCTCCTCAATTGTTCGTTGTCTATTGAATAGTTTTGTGTTTGTCTCCGTATTTACATAGTACTATTATATCACCTTCGAGTAACACGAAGTCAATGAATGTACGTTTGATCATACCTTACAAAACAAAACCCAGTATGGATAGAATCCATACTGGGAATATAAGAGCTTATACGTACTTTTTAAACCAACGAACAATGTGTCTAAGTCGCTCTAGTCGAAGAGTTGGATCTCCGCTACGACTTAATTCATGGGTTGCATGTGGAAAACGAACAAACTCAGTCTCTTTTCCAGCGTGCTTAAGTGTCGTAAATAATTGTTCTCCTTGTTCGATCGGACAACGTAAATCTTGTTCACCATGTAAAATGAGAAGCGGAGTCGTTACATCTTTTGCATACTTCAGGGGTGAAAAATCCCATAAAGCTTGTGGATTTTCTAAAAAGTCAAAGCCTAATTCCCATTTTGTAAAGAAGAATCCGATATCGCTTACTCCATAAAAACTAATCCAGTTACTAATGGAACGCTGAGTAACAGCTGCTTTGAAGCGGTCTGTATGCCCAACAATCCAGTTGGTCATAAATCCACCATAACTTCCACCTGTAACACCAAGTCGGTCCTGGTCAATAAAGTCATATGTGTCTACAACGGTGTCGACAGCAGTCATTAAGTCTGTATAGTCACTTCCACCATAATCTGAACGAACGGCATCGACAAATATTTGTCCATATCCATGACTCCCGCGTGGGTTTGTATATAATACGACATAGCCTTCTGCAGCGAGAAGTTGCATTTCATGGAAAAATGTATTTCCGTACATGGCATGTGGGCCACCATGGATTTCTAAAATGAACGGGTACTTTTTCGTTGCATCAAAATCATATGGACGAAGCAACCATCCTTGAATTTCCCAACCGTCTTTAGCAGTAATAGATACTTCTTCTGGTTCTGATACGTATACTTCGTTTAAAAATTCTTCTTGTATATGTGTGATCTGTGAAGTCTTTTGCATTTCTTCTAGTAAGTAAAATTCACCAGGGTTTGTAGGTGTACTCACGCCGATGATCCACTGATTCGTTTCGCGTGCATGTGCAAAAGAAAATACGTGATTGTTTTGATCATAAATAATCGAAATCTCCCCAGATAAATCAATTTTATACAATTGAGTGGAACCTTTATCTGTACCAATCACATAAATCGATGTTCCGTCATTTTCCCAGTACGGGCCTGTCTCATTAACCCCAAGACGCATATCGCCAATTAGTGCGTCACCAAGCTGAACATCTAATGCATCTGTGAGGGATGTTTTGTTTTTAGTAGCAATATCAATGACATACAGTTCATTTAATGTAGCTCCATCAAAGGAATAGTCATGTCCTAAACAAGCAACTTTTGTATCGTCTGGTGAAAAGCGAGCGCTTCCAAATGCTCCCTGTTCTTGAGATAGTTTTGTTGTTTGCTTCTCATTCATATCTAGCATATATAGATCTATTTTTTGAGATGTATCTACATCGTCTTCTTTATTAGCTGTATATAAGACTTTTTGCCCGTCTGAAGAAACATCTTGTAAATGATAGTTTACTTGACCCGACGTATGTTGCTTATATACATTGGTTGTAATGTTGTAAGAAAAAATATGTGCATATGTGTTGTCGTGCATGCCTCGAGCATCTGATTTGTGTTTTAGAGTTGTAATGACGACAGCTTCTTTTTGTTTGTCTTTTTTCTGTTGTTCTCGCTCTTCTTTTGATAACTCTTCAAATGTTTGAATCACTTTTCCATCTTCGGTTGAAGATTGAAAAAATATAGTGTTTTCATCTGTCCAAATAGGATTTGAAACCCCTTTAGGAACGGTAGTCAGTTGCTGGGCTTCTCCTCCAGAAACAGGCATTTGCCACAATTGATTGGTTCCACTGCGATTTGAAATAAAGCTCAAATACTGACCACCTGGTGAATATCGTTGATGGTAAATGCGCTCATTCCCACTGGTCCAATCAACTGTTTCGCCTGTATCAAAGGAATGCACATGAATACGAGACTCATATTCTTTATCGTCATTCACGCGAGATGAAATGTATGAAAAAGCCGTACCGTTTGGAGCAAATTGTGGATCGCTTACAACTTGAATGTCGCATAAATCAGTATCCTGTAAAGCTCGTTTGTTCTCTGTCATTATTATTCCTCCCTATTAAAATAGCTCATGTGATATTTATGAAATGTATTCATATATAAAATGTATCTGAATGTACGAGCCAAATCAAAAAAAGCGGTTAGAAAGCAAAAAAACGTATCAATTGTTTTCAAACAATCGATACGTTTTGTATTACGCCATTTGTGTAACTCGATCTTCTGCTGTGATTTTTGCATCATCTTCATATGCGGCATGTAATTGTTTAGTGAGTGGGCCAGGTGAGCCGTCACTTACTTGTTTTCCGTCAACTTCAACAATTGGCATGATTTCTGTTGTACTGCTCGTTAAAAAGAGTTCATCAGCTGTTTCAATATCCTCTAGCGTGAATGCTTCTTCAACAAAAGGGATATTTAATTTATGAGCAAACTCTTCCACGCGCATGCGAACACACCCATGCAAAATACGTTTTGTCGCAGGGAATGTATAAATTTTACCATCTTTTATTAAATAAATATTGGAAGAACTACATTCTGTAACGAGTCCATCAATATGTAATATCGCCTCAAAGCATCCCTGCTCTTTTGCTTCTTGTTTAGCCATCACATTCGGTAATAAATTTAAACTTTTAATATAGCAATTTTCCCAACGTACATCTCTAGTTGTAAGAGTTTTAACTCCCTCTTGTAAGGCAACTTTATTACGCGGTAGGTCTTCTGCGTATGCATAAAAGTTCGCTTCTATACCTTCTGGGAAATGATGATCACGTTTAACAGATCCACGTGTAGCTTGTAGGTATACTTTTCCGTCATTTTCCATGTCGTTTTTCTCAAGAAGTTCTACTAAGAGTTGAGTAACTTCTTCTTTTGTAAATGGTAATGATAGTTTAATAGCTTCGGCGGAACGAAATAGACGATCCACGTGTTCTTTTAATAAATAATATGATCCTTGGTAAATTCGAATAACTTCATATACACCATCTCCGAACTGAAGTCCACGTTCTTCAAAAGGGTATGCCAAGCTATCGCGATGGACAAAATCTTTTTGTGATAAAACTATTGAATAAGCGGCCATTTACTTATCTCTCCTTTACTACAGTCTATTATAGACAAACAATAATCGTTCGTAAAGAACCAAAGACTTCCTTATTTGAAACTGTATGTCAATATTTTTCGCTATATGCTTAAGGGAGTACCAAAAAAGATCACCTATGTAAAGTATATGACTAGGAAGGTCAGAAAAAATTATCTGTATTTTTACGAAAAATATACTATACTAGTGAGTAGGATTATTTTCAGGAGGTGATGGGTATGCAAACGATGGAAGAAGTGAAACAAGAAATTATTGCGTACAGTAAAAAAATTGGAATTGATAAAATTGGTTTTACGACAGCGGATATCTTTTCCCAATTTAAGCAGCGATTGATTGAGCAAGAGAAACATGGGTATGCTTCAGGTTTTGAAAAGGGGACCGTTGAAGAGCGAACGAACCCAGATGTATTGTTATCTGGAGCACAATCCATTATTTCGATTGCACTTGCATATCCTTCACGTATGATCAATCCTCCTAAAAGTAAGAAAGGTGAACGGAGAGGGATTTTTTGTCGAGCGTCTTGGGGGACAGATTATCATGTAGTTTTAAGAGAACGGCTCAATCAACTGGATGCATTTATTAAAAGAAAGCTGCCTCACGTTGAAACAAATATAATGGTTGATACAGGTGAATTATCTGACCGAGCAGTAGCAGAGCGTGCAGGGGTAGGTTTTAGTGGGAAAAATACGTCCATTATTACCAAAGAGTTTGGTTCCTATGTGTATTTAGGAGAAATGATTACAACATTACCATTGCCTCCAGATTCACCAATAGAAGATGGTTGCGGAGATTGTACGCGTTGTATGGATGCCTGTCCTACCGGAGCGCTTGTGCAAGGTGGCCAACTCAATGCGCAACGTTGTATTGCTTATTTGACGCAAACAAAAGATTTTTTACCGGATGAATTTAGAAAGAAAATTGGTACACGTGTGTATGGCTGTGATACGTGCCAGGCAGTGTGTCCGTATAATCATCAAATAGATATGCACAATCATGAAGAATTTGAACCAGATCCTGAAGTTGCCAAACCTTTGCTGAGACCAATGCTTCGAATGTCCAATCGAGAATTTCGCGCAACATTTGGTCATATTTCTGGATTTTGGCGCGGTAAAAACCCGTTGCAACGTAATGCCATGATTGCTTTAGCCCATTTTAAAGATGAAACAGCGATTGATGCACTTGTTGAAGTATTGAAGCAGGATGTTCGTCCGGTGATTCGCGGAACCGCTGCATGGGCCCTTGGAAAAATTGGGACAGATCGTGCGTATGAAGCAATCAAAGAAGCTATGAAAAAAGAAGATGATGAACGCGTTCGTGTAGAGATGGAGAAAGGACTTGCATTTTCGCGTGAGGAGGCCTACAAATGAAACAACAAGGTAAGTGGTACTATGGGGAAGTACGTACACCATTGGGTCCAATGGTTGTGAGCCTGTTTAATGAAAAGGTTATTCGTATTGACTTTGGCACTTTTAGTGAAAAGAAGGATTTTTACGAAAACTGGGCCTGTAAATATGTCGAAGTACATGCATGGCAAGAAAGTGATGAACGCATTGCACCCGTCAAAAACGAAATAAACGAATATTATGAAGGCAAAAGGACTACTTTCACGTTTCCTTATGTGTTATATGGGACAGAATTTCAAACAGATGTTTGGAAATGTTTAGTTGATGATATACCCTTTGGAGTATTAAAAACATATAAAGATGTCGCAGTAGGTGTCAATCGTCCGAAAGCTTTTCGCGCTGTAGGTGGAGCGGTAAATAAAAATCCAATTTCAATTGCCGTCCCATGCCACAGAGTTGTTGGAAGCAATGGCTCACTCGTAGGTTATGGTGGGGGATTAGATAAAAAAGAATATTTGCTGCATCTAGAACATGCGAACTAAATATATTAAGGTGGTTTATTTACCCTTTTATATTCATATAGAATATAAAGGGGGAATATGATATGTTCGCTTTGCAAACATTATGGAAAGACTTCTTTCGCGGGAATCGTTCAGAGGATGATTGGTGGCTACGATTAGAAAAAGTATATAACAAAAGAAATATAACTGTTTTGCGCATCGAAGGAATTGTGAAAGATTGGCGCGTTATTCAGCGAAGTGATCGAACAACCCAAAAATATACCTTGAAACTCACTTTCATTTTAAAACAGAAGAATCATATGTATATAGAAGAGCGAGAGTATCCGTTTGAGTTTTACGAACAAGCAGGAGAAATTAAAGAGCACAGACAAACACAAGCGTACTCTCAGGTGACGGATGATTCACCACTTAGTTTTCATCGAACAGAGGAAAGCACACGTCAAAGAGCCTACGATCGCAGGAAAGCAGTTCAATATGCGGAACGTTGGTGGAATGATTACAATCCAGCATTTAAAGTGTTTGAGGTGGATTGTACGAATTATATCTCTCAATGTTTACTGGCAGGTGGTGGCTGGATGCATGGGGAACCGAATCGAGAAAAGGGCTGGTGGTATTCTGGTGATACTTGGAGTTTCAGTTGGTCGGTTGCTCACTCCATGCGTTGGTATTTAAGTGGGGCGATGAACAGTATTGTGGGGACAGAAGTTGATGACGCTGAACAATTGCAACTAGGAGACGTCATTTGTTATGATTTTGAAGGTGATGGCAGATGGGACCATACGACAATTGTCGTTGCAAAAGATGAAAACAACATGCCACTAGTAAATGCGCACACTGATAACAGTAGACATCGATATTGGTCGTACGAAGATTCGACTGCTTGGACGCCGAATATTGCTTATAAATTTTATAACATTCAAGTCCATTAAAAAAACTTCATAACAGCTATTACACCGCGTTCATACAACGAGATGTTACAGTTGGGCACGAAGAGGAATAGGAGACGATAGCTTATGGGCTTACATATTGCTTTATATCAACCAGAAATACCAGCAAATACAGGAAATATTGCACGAACGTGCTTAGGAACAAATACGACTTTGCATTTAATTCACCCGCTCGGCTTTTCAACAGACGATAAAATGGTACGGAGAGCTGGACTTGATTATTGGTATAATGTAGATATTCAAGAACATGAAAATATTGAACACATGTATCAACGATTTCCGAATGCACAATATTATTATATTGAGAATTTCGGAACGAAACATTATACAGATGTAAATTACTCAAATGTTGAGGAGGATATCTTTTTTATCTTCGGTCAAGAAACAAAAGGCATCCCACGCCAATTGATTGAAGGAAAAGAGGAGCAGTGTTTACGTGTACATATGAGTGAACATATACGCTCATTAAATTTATCAAATACGGCAGCAATCATTTTATATGAAGCGCTCCGACAACAAAAGTTTCCAAATTTAAGCTAAATAAAACCCTCACAATCGATGCGATGTGAGGGTTTTTAGTAGTCCTATTAAGTTTAGTACTGATTTGATTTAGGTACACCTGGCTTTGATTCATAAGCTGATGTGAAGCAAGATACAATAAACGTAACTGCTACACCTAAAATTAATGCGACGTTCAGTGTCATTTGAGTAGCCCCCTTTGGATGGTTAACAATAAAACATCCGATTCCTTGTTTAGCTTTTATCTTAGTATAAGACCATATAATGACATTATACAAGAATTCGATCAAAAAAGAAATAAGAACATAAAAATCCACCACATTCACTCAATATATTTTATAGATTTCCTAAGAAGTGAATTGAAAGCGTAACCAATGCAGATTCATGTTTATCTTGTTGTTTCAAAGCTGAAAATAGGGTATATTAGTTGATGAAGTCATTCGTGAGTTCTATAATAGTACATAGGTTTTGAGAATTTGTTAATAAATAGTAAGTTAACTTCTAATGGGGGTATAGACGTGACACAGAAAGAAGAATCTAGCAGAAGATTCTGGGAGCAGTTCCATGGTCCAAATATGGGATATGTTGAGGAACAATATGACCTTTACAAGGAAGACCCTGAAAATGTAGATTCATCTGTAAAGGATATGTTCAAACAGCACGGAGCTCCAAGTTGGTTATTTGACAAAGATGAAACACAAGTTGTTTCTAGTGAATCATCTTCATTTGATGTGAGAAAGATTACTTCAGCAATGAAATTTATTGAAGCTATTCGTCGCTATGGACATCTAGAAGCTGATATCCACGCAGTTGGTGATGAAAAAGAATCATCTCCTCTCGTAGCCATGAGCACATATGACTTAACGGTTGAGGATTTAAAAGAACTACCGGCATCATGGCTTTGGGATCAAGCTCCAGCTGGTGTTGATGATGGATATGATGTAGTTAAATATCTCAAAAACATTTATACTGGAAAAATTTCATTTGAGTATGACCATGTAAACAATGATGAAGAACGTTCTTGGTTAACGGAAAACATCGAATCTGGAAATTTTCAAGCGAACTTATCGAAAGAGGAAAAGAGACAACTCTTGGACCGTCTTGCCCAAGTAGAAGGCTTTGAAAACTTTTTACAGAAAACATTTGTTGGTCAAAAGCGTTTTTCAATTGAAGGTTTAGAAATGATGGTACCAATGCTTGATAAAATTGTGAAGCATGCATCTAATGATCAAGTCGATGATATCATGATGGGAATGGCGCATCGTGGTCGTTTAAGTGTGCTCGCACATGTCTTACAAAAGCCAATGGATCTCATTTTTTCTGAATTTCATCATTCACCAGACAAAGAACTTGTTCCATCCGAAGGTTCCACAGGGATCAATTATGGTTGGACAGGAGACGTAAAGTACCACTTTGGTGCAACGCGTGAAGTTAAAAGAGAAAATTCAACATCTACACGTATTACACTTGCACATAACCCATCTCACTTAGAATTTGTAAATCCTGTTGTAGCTGGATTTACACGTGCGGCTCAAGATAACCGGGACGAGAAAGGTTACCCGAAACAAGACTTGAGTAAAGCATTTAGTGTATTAATTCATGGAGATGCTGCATTTATCGGTGAAGGTGTTGTACCTGAAACATTAAATTTAAGTAATTTAGATGGTTATAAAGTTGGAGGTACACTCCATCTCATTGCGAATAACTTAGTTGGTTATACGACAAATCAAGAAGAGGGCCGTTCGACTCGTTATGCAAGTGATCTCGCTAAAGGATACGAAATACCTGTTATCCACGTAAATGCGGATGATCCAATTGCATGTATTCAAGCGATTAATATTGCTTACCAATACAGAGAGAAATACAAAAAGGACTTTGTGATTGATTTAGTCGGTTACCGCCGTTATGGACATAATGAAATGGACGAACCGAGAGCAACACAACCACTTTTATATAGTCAAATCGATGAACACCCAACAGTTGTTAAAGTGTTTGCAAACACACTCCAAGAAGATGGAACAATTGTTGAAGGCGAACTTAAAATGATTGAAACAAGAATCGAAAATGAATTACAAGAACAATATGACAGCTTAAAAGAGCACTCAGCAGGCTCTGTTGAATCGAAACAAATGCCTGAAGAATTAGAGGGCGGTTTAGATCAATTTGACACAGCTGTACCAGTAGAAGATTTAGTGAAGCTTAATAACGATTTACTATCTCGACCAGACGGATTCGCCGGATTTAAGAGACTTAACCGAGTGTTCAAACGTCGCGAGGGGTTATTGGAAAATGGGAAGAAAGCAGACTGGGGTGCTGGTGAAGCTTTAGCATATGCTTCTATCTTAAAAGACGGTACACCCATTCGCTTAACAGGACAAGATTCAGAACGTGGAACGTTTGCGCACCGTCACTTAGCATTACACGATGTGAACACTGGTGAAAAATATTCGCCTATGCACGGATTAGAAGATGCGAAAGCGTCATTTGATATTCGAAACAGTCCACTTTCAGAAGCGGGAGTACTAGGCTTTGAATATGGATACAGCGTGTACTCACCTGAAACATTAGTATTATGGGAAGCGCAGTTCGGTGACTTTGCGAACGCAGGGCAAGTTATATTTGACCAATTTATTTCTTCTGCACGAGCAAAATGGGGAGATAAATCAAATCTAGTCATGCTTCTGCCACATGGATATGAAGGGCAAGGACCAGAACACTCAAGTGCTCGTTTGGAAAGATTTTTACAAATGGCTGCTGAGAATAACTGGATTGTAGCGAATGTAACATCATCTGCTCAGTTTTTCCATTTACTACGCAGACAAGCAGCAATTGGCGGAAAAGAAGAATCTCGTCCGCTCGTACTCATGTCACCAAAGAGTTTACTGAGAAGTGATCGTGTTGCTTCAGGTGCTGAAGAGTTTTCTGAAGGGAAATTCGAGCCATTACGTCAACAACCAAACTTAAAAGTGAGCAAGAAAAATGCGAAACGCTTACTAATTGGTAGTGGTAAAGTAATGGTTGAGATTGAAGAAGCGTTAGAAAAATCAGACGAGAAGTTTGATTGGTTACGTAGTTTACGTGTGGAACAACTCTATCCGTTTCCAGAAAAACAATTGGCAAAAGAACTAAAAGAATTACCAAACCTTGAAGAAATTGTTTGGGTACAAGAAGAACCAAAAAATATGGGTGCTTGGACATTTGTTTCGGAATACTTACGTGACGCATTAAAAGAAGGTCAATCATTACGTTACATTGGACGTCCGAAGCGTTCATCACCATCGGTTGGGGAACCAAACGTACACCGCATGATGCAACATAAAATTATTCAAGAAGCGATTAATCCATCTAAGGGAGGACATTCTAAATGAGTGAAATTAGAATACCAGAATTAGCAGAATCAATTACTGAAGGAACGATTTCCGAGTGGCTCGTAAATGTAGGTGACACGGTTGCTAAAGGAGATCCGGTTGTTGAATTAGAAACAGATAAAGTAAACGTCGAAGTAAACTCCGAAGTAGCAGGTGTTATTACTGAAATTGTTCAGGATGTAGATGCAGACGTAGAGGTAGGCGACGTTATTGCAAAAGTAGGAGAGAGTGGTGAAGCTCCTGCTTCAGCAGAAAAATCTGAGGCTCCAGCAGAAAAAGTGGAAGAAGCACCTAAAGCTGATGAAAAAGAGACCGCATCTGAAGAACCAGCAGCAGAAACTGCAGGCGGACAAGACGTCATTGCTTCTCCAGCAGCTCGTAAACGTGCTAGAGATTTAAATATTGATTTATCAACTGTGCAAGCACGTGACCCACTTGGTCGCATTCGCCCTGAAGATGTAGATGCTGCAGCAAAAGCAGGCAAACAACCTTCTACTCCAGCACCTAAACAAGAGGCAGCGACTGCAGAAGAACCAGGAAAACCAATGAAACGTGAAAAAATGTCACGTCGTCGTAGAACAATTGCAAAGCGTCTCGTTGAAGCTCAACAAGAATCAGCAATGTTAACGACATTTAACGAAGTAGACATGACATCTGTCATGAATATGCGAAAAGAACGTCAAGAGCAGTTTGTAGATAAACATGGAATCAAACTTGGATTTATGTCATTCTTTACAAAGGCAGTAGTTGCAGCACTTAAAGAATTCCCTGAAATCAATGCTGAAATCGAAGGCGACGATTTATTATTAAAAGAGTACTATGATATTGGGATGGCTGTTTCTACAGAAGAAGGACTTGTTGTTCCGGTCGTACGCGATGCAGATAAGTTAGACTTTGCGGGAATTGAAAAAGAAATTGCTAGTCTTGCAACGAAAGCACGCGACAATGCATTAGGCCTTGATGAACTACAAGGTGGAACATTTACCATTACAAATGGTGGAATCTTTGGTTCGATGCTTTCTACTCCAATTTTAAATGCGCCACAAGTTGGTATTTTAGGAATGCACAACATCCAAAAGAGAGCAATGGTTATGCCAGATGACTCAATTGAAGTACGTCCAATGATGTACATTGCTTTATCTTATGACCACCGCGTCGTTGACGGAAAAGGAGCAGTGCGATTCCTCGTACGTGTGAAAGAAATGTTAGAGGATCCATTTGATCTTTTACTAGAAGGATAATATACGTACGCACAAAAATTCTCCACACAATGATTTTTCGTGTGGAGAATTTTTATTGTGCATTTTTCAACCATATTTTACACATAGTACAATAGAGAGACGCAATGAAGGTAAGGTGTACAAATGAATAAACTGTTTAAATTAAAAGAAAATAATACAGACGTAAAAACAGAATTTCTTGCAGGGAGTACGACATTTTTAACGATGGTATATATTGTCGTTCTCAACCCAGCGATTTTATCTAGCGCTGGAGTCCCGTTTGACCAAGTTTTTATGGCGACAATTATTGCAGCAGTGATTGGTACGTTATGTATGGGTCTGTTTGCGAATTATCCAATAGCCATTGCCCCGGGAATGGGATTAAATGCATACTTTGCTAGTGTTGTTGCAACTCAAGGAGTTACCTATCAAGTTGTATTAGGGACAGTGTTTTTAGCTGGAATCTTATTTGTATTGTTAAGTTTAACCCAATTGCGAGAGACACTCATCAAAGCGATTCCGCCATCTCTTAAATTTGGGATTACTTCAGGAATTGGACTCTTTATTGCATTTTTAGGTTTAAAGTCAGCAGGTATTGTTGTACCGAATGAAGAAACAATGGTTGCTTTGGGAGATTTACATAACCCAGCTACGTTGTTAGCATTAGCAGGACTATTTATAACGCTTATTTTAATGGTACGTAATGTAAAAGGAGCTCTTTTTATAGGGATGCTCATAACAGGGATCATTGGATTCATTATGGGACAATTGCATTTTGAAGGTGTAGTATCGACACCACCAACACCTGTATTTTTTGATCTGGATATCGGTGGTGTCTTTTCCAATGGATTATATACAGTCGTTTTTGCATTTTTGCTCGTAACGATTTTCGATACAACCGGTACAATGATTGGAGTCGCTGAACAAGCTGGTTATATGAAAAATGGTCATTTGCCACGTGCGAAACCAGCCTTACTGGCTGACGCAACAGCTACAACAGTAGGATCTATGTTTGGTACAAGTCCTTCGACTGCATATGTGGAGTCAACATCAGGAGTAGCTGCTGGCGGTCGAACAGGATTAACATCGATATTCGTTGCAGGCTTTTTCCTGTTAGCGATCTTTTTCTCACCACTAATTGAGGCCATTTCTGATGTGGGGGCGATTACTGCACCCGTTTTGATCATCGTCGGTTGCTTTATGATGGAAGGACTCGCTCGGATTGATTGGAAAACATTTGATGATGCATTTCCTGCGTTTGCCATTATTTTAACGATGCCTTTGACATCAAGTATTGCAACAGGAATTGCGGTAGGATTTATTACATATCCTTTAATGAAACTTGTGAACGGAAAAGGAAAAGATGTCCACTGGATTCTATATGTGTTTGGCGTTATTTTTGCTTTACAGATGGCATTTTTCCCAGCACATTAAATAAAGATTTACTTTTCTCATTTTACTCCGTAGTCTATATATAAGATGAAAAGGAAGGAGAATTCATACATGAAACAGTTTGTACGTATGTTTGGTTTAATTTTATTGTCCATTGTTTTAGTAGCGTGTGCAAATAATGATTCGAAAGAGGAAGATGAAACTCAAGACACCACTAAGGAAGAGGATCAACAGGATAAGACAACTGAGGAGCAAAAAGAGGATTCGTCTGAAGATTCGTCAAATGACTTAGGAATTGAAAGTGGAAACGGTGGTTTTTTATGGAAAGTTGAGAATGAAGGAACAATCGTTTATTTACAAGGAACTGTTCACCTAGGTACAGAAAACTTTTATCCTCTCAATGAAGCCATTGAACAAGCATATGAGGAAGCGGATGTTGTCGTTCCTGAAGTTGATATCACAGATGCGGATCTTGTAGAGGGAATGGATATGGGTGTCATGAATGGGATGTACATGGACGGAACAACTATTGAAGATCATATTTCAGAGGATTTATACGACCAACTAGAGGAATTCTTTACGGAATATGGCATGCCTATGGATATTGTTGGTTCTTTTAAACCTTGGATGCTTGAATCTCTTGTTATGCAAATCGCAGCTGAAGAACTAGATTACATGCACGGTGTGGATGAGTATTTTCTGGAGCGTGCGACAAAAGATAATAAAGAAATTATAG
The DNA here is from genome assembly GCA_026168805.1 of Caryophanales bacterium. Taxonomy (GTDB): domain Bacteria; phylum Bacillota; class Bacilli; order Bacillales; family Amphibacillaceae; genus CALAMD01. The sequence continues at coordinate 239,069 of JAPFDS010000056.1, forward strand.
AGCTAGAAACTGCCGCCGAACAATTTGAAGTCTTATCAGGGCAGTCTGATGAATTTCAAGAGCAACAATTAGAAGCTATGATGGAAAGCGTAGATGAATTTGAAGAAGATATGGGGGACTTGTTTACCGTTTATTTAAATGGAGACGAAGATGAATTAATCGACTTGCTTTTCCCCGAGGAAGAATTAAGTGATGAAGTCGATGAAGATTTGCAAAAGGAATATGAAGAGTATATGGTCGCTTTAAATGACGATCGAAATGTCGGTATGGCAGAAAAGATTCAAGCGTTTTTAGAAGAGGATGAAGAGCAAACATATTTCGTCATTGTTGGTACGGCTCACTTAGTGTTAGATCCACATATTCGTACGTTGTTAGAAGAAGAAGGGTATGAAGTGGAAAGAGTATATTGATCATAATGTATCATTAAGAAATATTTTTCACTATGCGCTGTATCTCTCATGTAATTGAGATACAGCGTTTTTCTACATACTCATTTACACTTCCAATCCTGCAATGCCAAAACCACCTGGGCCCGCATGGGTCGATATCATCGCACCAGCTTCCATCCATTTAATTGTTTTGAAGCCATTAGCCTTCGCTATGTCTTCCATCTGTTGTTTAATACTTTCATCGAGTCCGATTGAGTACAAGAGATAAAGGGGTTCTCTATTAATTTCGTAGTCTTTTAAATAATCTTCCATCAATTTTTTAGAGACATCACTCATTTTGCCACGATATTTTTTGGTTGAAACTAACTTTCCATTAATCAATTCAATCCGCGGTTTTATTTTTAATAAACGTCCACCAAGATAAGCAACATTGCTGACACGTCCTCCTGCTTTTAAGAAATCTAATCGCCCTGGAACAAATGCTAAGCGTGATTTAGGGATAATTGCTTGAATGGCATGAATGAAACGCTCAACGTCAATCTCAGGTTCTTGTTCTAATAATTGAACTGCATGCAACACAATTGCCGCTAGTCCTCCTGTAACGTTCAAGGCATCAATGAGAAAGAGATTGTCAAATTTTTCTGCAGCAATACCTGCATTTTGAAAGGATGAAGAAGCTTTTGACGTGTATCCAATATGAACAATGATTGATGTAGGGAATTTTGTTCGGACCTTTGTAAATAAATCATGGTATTCATGAGGATTTGTTGCTGTTGTTGAAGGGATTTCTTTGGTGCGTTCGTGATAATCATAAATGTCTTGCACAGGTAATTTACCGTCTAAGTAATCTGTACCATTCATAATAATATGCATTGGAACGACGAAGATATTGTGTTTTTTAGCTACATCTCTTGGTAAATCTGCTCCGCTTTCTGTTGTTACAATAATTCGTGTCATCGTGCACCTCCCATTATAATTTAGTGAGATTTCAAACAATCGTCTTATAAACATCCATATGGTATGTACTCATATGGATTCTCTCATAAAAAAATTAGCTTTTGTATGAGTATAATAGTACATGACTATTCTTAATAATACAATTACTCATTCAACTTATATATGTATTGTGTGGCAACCAAAACTACTTTTTTGTTGTTTTTAAAAGTATGGTAGTATGGATGAATATATAATACGAAAAAAGGATTGAATTCATTGAATACATTGTATATCCATACGGAGGATGCATCCGTACAAAGCGTTTGTAAAAGAGATCCAGTCATGAGGAAATTAATCGCAGTTATTGGTGATATTGAAATAGTGTTAAGAGCAGATTATTTGTCTTCACTTGTACGTTCTATCGTAGGTCAACAAATATCTGTTCCAGCAGCTCGTGCGATATATGAACGTTTGCATACATCGTTGGACGGAAAGATAACTGTCGAAGGCATATTGAATAAAACAAAAGAAGATCTTCGAGACGTTGGTTTAACGAAAAGGAAAACAGATTATATAAGAGATTTGGCGGGAAAAGTGGCAGATGGTGAGGTAGATTTAGAAAATATAGCAAAGTATAGTGATGAAGAAATAATGGAACAATTAATGCGTGTAAAAGGCATAGGAAAGTGGACGACTGAAGTGTTTTTAATTTTATCATTAGGCCGAGAAAATGTGCTCGCAGTGGATGATGTGGGTATACAACGTGCGGCGCAATGGTTGTACCAAGTTGACAAATCAGAACGCCGTAATATTTTAATTGAAAAGTCACCATTGTGGCAACCTTATCAATCGATTGTATCTTTTTATCTCTGGGAAGCAATTCATCTAGAGCTTCTTACGGACTATGAATCTATTAAAGCTATTTAGAAACATATTAAGTCAGAAGGAGTGATTTATTATGGAGTATCAAGGAGTTATAATAGGGGCTATAATAGGATACTTAGTCTCCATAGGGATCATAACTGTTTTAGTTCTTTCAAGTAAAGGAAAAGCAAAAAAGCATAGAAGATTGATTTGGGGAATTGGAATAATGTTTCCCTTATCCTTTGTATTATCATATACTATTGGGTTAACTTATGTGCTTATTGAACAACAAAACTTAGCTATTATATTAGGACTTTATGTATTTCCAATTATTTTTATAATAGGGTTGATTTATACCTTCTCAGGAGTTGCAATGATACTTGATGAAAGAGGACGGAGAAAATATAGAAAAGAAGGAAACCTTTACAATAATAAGGACTAATCTGAAGCTTAAATAGATTTACTTATAGATACATGTTGTTCTTAGAGCTCTAAAAAGAGCAACTGTTCACAAATCAGGCACTATCCTTGCTCATAGTCCCTCAAATCGGTGCGCCCCTTCAAATAGAGGCACTATCCCTGCTCATAGTGCCTCAAATTGACGCGCTCTCCGAAATAGGACCATTATAATTGTCCTTAGTGAAATTCACCTTCCTTGTTCCAATTTCTGCAGATTTCTTTTCTGAACAATCATCAAACGATAAAATAGTGCAATGGCTCCTGCAGATAGGCCGATAATCAGTCCTACCCAATAGCCAAATGGACCTAAATCGGTGTAATTTGCCAGCAACCATCCACTTGGAAGTCCGATAATCCAATAAGACACAAGAGCTAATACAAAGGTGACATTCACGTCTTTATATCCACGCAAGGCTCCTTGAAGTGGCGCTCCGAATGCATCCGCAATTTGAAATACAATTGCATAATAAATAAATTGCTTCGTTAACTCTACGACTTCTTGATTATTTGAGTAAAGAGACGCAACAAAATCATTAAAGATATATAAAACAAATCCAGCAAAAATTGCTATAAAGATACCACTTATTAATCCAATTGTACCGTAGGTTTTAGCATCATAGTATCGCTTAGCCCCTGCTTCATAACCAACAGCAATCGTTAAGGCCATTCCCACACTGAGGGGAATCATATACAGTAAAGATGAAAAGTTAATGGCTGCTTGGTGTGCAGCAATCGTATATGTAGAGTACACACTCATAAATAATGTGATCGCAGCAAAAATACTCGTCTCAAAAAAGACTGCAGCTCCAATTGGAATTCCTATTTTTAATTGTTCCCACCAAACTGTAAGAGAAGGTCGTTCAAAGTCCGAAAATATATGGTACACTCGAAAAGGAGCAATTGTATGGACGACATAAAGAGAGATGAAACAGACAATATAATAGGTAAGAGTTGTTGCGATCCCTGCACCAATCCCGCCAAAAGCTGGGACACCAAATTTACCAAAAATGAAAATATAATTGAGTACGATATTAACAGGTAAAGAAATTAAAATGATAAACATCGAAATTCTTGTTTGTCCCAGAGCATCGATAAAGCTACGAATGGTATTAAAAATAAATAATGGAATAATTCCTGTACTTAATGCAATTAAATAGTAAAATGCTGTATGATAAACACTTGGTTCGATATCCATAAATTGCAGAATTGGTTTTAAACTAAACGCACCGACAATTAAAATGAAGAGAGCAAGTGCAATCGATAAATAAATCGCTTGTTGAATTTTTTTTGGAATTTCTTTTGGTGTGTTTGCTCCAATCAAATGAGCTATAATAGGAGTAATTGCTAATAAAACACCATTGATGCCAGTGAAGATTGGCATCCAAATACTTGAACCTATAGCAACACCTGCTAAATCAGCAGCTCCAGCTCGACCTGACATAACAGTGTCAAAAAAGGACATAAGAAACATACTTAATTGTGTTACAAGAATAGGTCCTAAAATGGACGCGAATAGGATTAATTTTTGTTTGGTTGATTTGGTTTCATACATATACTTCTATCCTTTTTTTATATCGTTTGTAAACGACCTATAATTACTTTCATTACATTATACCTTAATCATAAAGCTTTGAGAAAGAAAGGACGTACCAATCATGAAAAATAAACGAATGTTATTTACTGGGGGAGGAACAGCAGGCCATGTTACTGTCAATATGGCGCTCATCCCCATATTCCAAAAAGAAGGCTACACAATCGATTATATCGGTTCGCATGACGGTATTGAGCGAGAACTTATTGGACAAATGAACGATGTTACCTATCACTCGATTTCAACTGGAAAGCTCCGCAGGTACATGTCGATTGAGAATTTTAAAGATCCGTTTAAAGTAATGAAAGGTGTTATGCAGGCATGGAGAATTATTGGGAAAACAAAACCTTCGATTATTTTTTCTAAAGGTGGTTTTGTTTCAGTCCCAGTCGTATTAGCTGCGAAGCTTCGACGAATACCAACCATTATTCATGAATCGGATTATACACCAGGTCTTGCAAACAAATTATCAATTCCTTTTGTCAATCAAGTACTGACAACTTTTCCTGAAACATTGGAATATGTTCCAGAGAAAAAGAGCACGTATGTGGGAGCAGTCGTTAGGGAAGAGCTTTTTACAGGCTCTGAAGAAGTCGGTTATCAACTAACAGGTTTTACAAAAAGGAAGCCGGTTTTACTTATTATGGGTGGAAGTAGCGGTTCGGAAAAATTGAATACAATTATTCGAAACTGTTTAGATGATATCTTGCAACATTTTCAAGTCATACATATATGTGGAACAGGTCATCTTGATCCCGCTATCAAGCAAGAAGGATATGTACAGTATGAGTATGTGCAAGATGAATTAAAAGACATGTTTGCAATAACAGATTATGTTGTTTCACGGGCAGGTTCAAATGCAATTTTTGAATTTTTAGCCTTACAAATTCCAATGTTATTAATACCCTTATCGCGTGCAGCAAGTCGCGGGGACCAAATCGTAAACGCAAAATCATTTGCAAAACAACGATTTGCTCAAGTTATTGAAGAAGAATCACTAGAAGAAGAGTCGTTTGTTTCTGAATTGGAACAATTGAAACAAATGGGACCGATTATCGTGGATCATATGCAAAATTATAAACAATCTGAAGCCCTGAGCAAAGTGGTTGAAATCATTCATAAACATCGTAAATAAGAACTAAAATACCTTTATACAGTTTTGTATAAAGGTATTATTACGATCTATATTAGACGCATGAAGCTTGCAGTGATTTAAAGCGTGATTGCTTAAGCTTGTGAAGAGTGTCGAACACCTTTTGTAACAACGTCAACCTTGCCTGTACCTGGGTCAATCACTAGCCCATGAACAGTCACATGCTTCGGTAGTAATGGATGACTTCTAATAATATCTACACTTTGTAAAACAGAATCTTCAACAGTGTCAAATCCGTGAAATTCTTCATGCAGATCAATGCCAGCATGCTCGAGCGTATCTAATGTTTGTTGCTCGATACCGTGTTCCAACATTTTGTCTTGTAAATGTTCAGGATCTACATGTGACATTCCACAATCATGATGACCAATGACTGTTACTTCTTCAGCTTGAAGTTCATAAACAGCGACTAAAATACCTTTCATAATACTATCAAACGGTTTACGTATGATAGCACCAGCATTTTTAACCATTTTAACATCGCCATTTTGGATATTTAACGATCGAGGAAGCAATTCGACTAAGCGAGATTCCATACAAGTGAAGATCACCATACGTTTGTTCGGTACGCTATTTGTCTCATAAGCTTCATACTCTTTCCCCTGCACAAACTTAGCGTTATATGCTAGCATTTCTTCAATATGCATGTTGGACCACCTTTCAATATGTAAGATAACATTATTTTATCAATTTATCATCGGTTCGTATACTATTTTCATTTGTAATTCGACAAGTAATCGTATTTTATTGACTTCTTGTTTATCCAATATTATAATTATTTGTACTTGAAAATATAGTTCAGTATCTAGGGAATTCTTGGAATTTTAAAATTTAATTAAAAATATAAAGACATGCGGCGCATATCCGCATGTCTTTTTCTAGGCGAAGAAGGTGAGAGTGTGTTTCGAATATTTACGAGATTTCATTGGTTTTTTAAAATATATTGGAAGCGGTATCTTTTTGCTATTATCGGCTTAATAACAGCAAGTGCTTTAGGATTAATTCCCCCAAAAATTGTTGGGCTAGCAATCGATCATATTCAATTTGAAACATTAACATCTAAAATTTTATTTACCATTTTAGGTGCATACGCTCTAGTGATGGTCATGCATTATATCGTTGGTTTTTTATGGGACTTTACGTTGTTTAGTGGGGCAGCTCGATTAGAGAAAATGTTTCGCAGTAAATTAATGAATCAATTGCTTCGCATGTCCCCTCGGTTTTTCGCTAAATTCAGAACAGGCGATTTGATGGCAAGAGCAACAAATGATTTACAAGCTATTTCATTAACGGCTGGGTTTGGAATTTTAACGCTCGTCGACTCAACCACATTTACGTTAATGATTATTGCAATGATGGGTTTTACCATAAGCTGGAAACTCACTTTAGCTGCACTTCTTCCAATCCCACTGATGGGGTTATTAATGAATAAATATGGAAAAATCATTCATATGCGATTTACCGAAGCACAAGCGGCTTTTGGTGAGTTAAATAATGGGGTATTAGAGTCCATTCGGGGAGTGCGCGTACTCCGTTCTTTTGTCCAAGAAAAGCAAGATAATGCACGTTTTCAAGAAATGACAGAGAACGTTTATGAGAAAAACGTTGAAGTAGCTAAAATTGATTCTTTATTCGAACCAACGATGAATGTACTCGTTGGGCTATCCTATACAGTCGGTTTAGGCTATGGAGCGCTACTTGTATTTGAAAATCAAATGACCTTAGGAGAGCTTGTTTCATTTAACGTGTATTTAGGTATGCTTATTTGGCCGATGTTTGCTTTTGGAGAATTAATTAATGTATTGCAACGAGGGAATGCTTCGTTAGACCGGGTCCATCATGTGCTTGATTATGAACCAGACATTGTTGACCCTAAAAACCCTGTACATATTTCTGATGTTCATACCATTCAATTTAAAGATATTTCTTTTGCATATCCATCATCAACAAAAAACGTTTTGTCACATGTAAATATACATGTGAACAAAGGAGAAACCATTGGTATTGTTGGTAAAACCGGTGGAGGAAAGTCAACCGTTTGTAGACTGCTCCTAAGAGAATATGATGACTACGAAGGTCTCATTGAAATCAATAATTTTCCATTGGAGCAAATTTCATTGCAAGATATTCGCACATGGATTGGGTATGTACCACAGAAGCAATTTTTATTTTCAACGACCATTCGTGAAAATATTAAATATGGAAATCAAGAAGCGACAGATGAACAAATTTATGAAGTGCTCGAAAAAGCGCACTTTTTAGATGATGTGAAACAATTACCTGAAGGTTTAGACACCGTTGTTGGTGAAAGTGGTGTAACGTTATCAGGCGGACAACAACAACGTGTTTCACTTGCAAGAGCGTTTATTAAACAACCAGAAATTTTAATCTTAGATGACTCATTGTCCGCAGTCGATGGAAAAACAGAGTCTCATATCATTGATCACTTAAAACGAGAGAGGGCACACAAGACGACGATTATTGTTGCACATAGATTATCAGCTGTTAAACATGCAGACCATATTATCGTGCTCGAACAAGGGAAAATTGTTGAAGAAGGCACCCATGAATATCTAATGTCTGTAGGAGGTTGGTATAAGGACCAATACAAGATGCAGCAAATTGAAGAAAAAGAGGTGGATGAAAAATGACACCTTCCACAGAAAAACGATTGTTTCAATATGCTTGGGCGCGTAAGAATTCAATTTTAATTGGTTTTGGCTGCTTATTAATTGCTGTTACCCTAGAACTTGCAGGTCCGTTAATTGCGAAAGTAGTCATTGATGATCACATTTTAGGGGTAGAAGGTGTCTGGTACGAAGTCGATGACAAAGATCGAACGACTGCATCTTATCAAGGGCAATTATACAAGAGAGAAGATCGTCTAACGTCTGAAGATGAAGCAGGCGACCATGTAACGCTCCTACAAATAGGCACGCGGTATTATATCGTTCCTGGGGATGTGCCGCTGCAAGGAAAGCGAAAAGTGACCGATGGAACCATTGAAATTACGCAAAATGATCAAATGACAACCGCAGATGCTGAACAATTAACATTTTCACAAATGACTGCATTTTTCCAACCAGAAAAGCGACCGATATTTATTTTGCTCGCTGTATATATGGTGTTTTTAATCATTGCAGGCGTGTTTCAATTTATTCAGTCATATATTTTACAAAAAACGTCTAATAAAATCGTTCAAACGATGCGCAATGACGTGTTCGCACATACGCAAAAATTACCAATGGATTATTATGTCCATACACCGGCAGGAAGTACTGTGTCTAGAATTACGAACGATACAGAAGCAATACGTGATCTATACGAACGCGTACTATCCATTATTTTCACGAGCATTGTATACATGGCAGGAATTTTCGTAGCATTATTCATTTTAGATCCGACACTTGCCCTCATTTGTTTATTTGTTATTCCGCTTATATATGGATGGATGCAGTTATATAAACATTATGGTTCAAAATATAATACAGTGATTCGTTCAACAATAAGTAAAATCAACGGGAGAATCAATGAATCCATTCAAGGAATGTCTGTCATCCAGGCGTTTAAACAAGAGAAACAAGTGAGTGATCAATTTGAAACATTGAATGAAAGACATTTTACTTACCAAAGAAAACTCGTTAAATTAAGTGCCTTTACATCATATAACTTAGTCACGTTTTTCCGTAATGTAACGTTTGTGATTTTTATATGGTACTTTGGCTCTCGTGCATTGGATGTAAATGCAGTCATTTCAATTGGTGTTTTATATGCATTTGTAGACTATATTACGAGATTGTTCGAGCCGGTTGTAGATATTGTGAATCAACTTCCGTTAATTGAACAGGCGCGAGTTGCTGGGAGAAGAGTATTTTCTTTAATGGACCGTGAAGCGGAGGAAATGGATCACTCCAGCATTGCCAAGTACAACGGGAAGGTAGAGTTTGATCATGTAACCTTTTCATATGACGGTAAACAAAATGTATTGAACGATATATCCTTTACCATTCGTCCTGGAGAGACCGCGGCTTTTGTTGGTCATACAGGTTCAGGGAAAAGTACTATTATGAATATTTTATTCCGTTTTTATGACCCACAAGAGGGTGAAATCCGCATGGATGATGTACCTACTAAACAGTTATCACGGCAGCAAGTAAGAAGCCATATGGGAATTGTCTTACAAGATCCGTTTTTATTTTCTGGTACCATTTTGTCGAATGTTACTATGAATGATCCTCGGATTACAAAAGAACAGGCAATTGAAGCATTACGAGCAGTTGGAGCAGATGCATTTATTTCAAGATTACCGCAAAAATATGATGAACCGGTATTCGAAGGTGGAGATACTTTATCCCTTGGAGAACGTCAGCTGCTTTCCTTTGCTCGCGCATTAGCGTTTGATCCTGCGATTTTAATTTTAGATGAGGCGACGGCGAATATCGATACAGAAACAGAGCAAGCGATCCAACGCGCATTAGATATCGTTCAAAAAAACCGTACAACACTTGTCATTGCACATCGTTTATCAACCATTCAACAAGCAGACCACATCTTTGTTCTTGAACATGGTACGATTAAGGAACAAGGAACGCATGAACAGTTGTTAAAATTCCAAGGATATTATTATGAAATGTATCACATGCAACAGGGGAAACAAGCGCTAGCAGAGCAAATGAATGGATGAACGGATGTGGTAGATGTGACAGACGAACGTAAACAAGAACAAAATAAAGAAACCGATGAACATACCGTAGATATCATTGATGACGATCTCTACGAAGATATTGAAGAAGAAGAAATGCTTTTGCTTGTACAACAAGCACGAATAGATGCGTTGGAAAGAGAACGTGAAAGAAAAGAAACACAAAAGTCAAAACGTCCATTTCCCAAGTGGGCGTTTTGGCTAATAGCTATAACACTTGTGATGAACGTATTTACGTTTATGCCACAAAAAATCTCTATCCCAGCGATTGATTTCTTAATCGCTTCGGCAAAGTTATCGACTGACAGTGATATCAAAACGTATAAAAAATCTGTTGTAACCATTGAAACGGAAGAAAGTAAAGGAACAGGTTTTTCCATTACTGAAGATGGATTGATACTTACGAATAATCATGTTGTCGAAGATTCTGACATCGTAGACGTTGCGTTTCCAAAAAACGGATTATATAAGGCTGAAGTGATTGAACGATTTCTGGACATTGATACAGCTGTTTTACAGGTCGAAGAGAAAGGATTACCTTATTTAAACATTGCATCTGAGACAAATTTGGAACCTAATGAACATGTGTATTTTATTGGAAACCCTTTAGCATTCAATGGAATTGCAAACGAGGGCAATGTAATTGGGTATACTGAACTATCTTCGTGGAATGAGCCAGTCGGCATGATTGAAGCTCCTATTTATCGTGGAAATAGCGGGAGCCCTATTATTACTGAGGATGGGTATGTCATTGGAGTTGTATTTGCGACAATTACCCACGAACAACATGGAAAAGTCGGTTTATTCGTACCGATAGACGTTATTGACCAAAACTTTAAAGTAAAAAGTGACTAATCCATCATGATTCTGATCCATACAGAACATGAAAGATTAGTCACTTTTTTATGTTAAACCTGTATTGCTTCTACCGTATTTTGCTCCATCGCATGTTCTACATAATACAGTAAATTCATATGAAATTTTAACACTTCGTCTTCATTTTCAGCATAGTGATAGGCATGTAAAAAGTGTTCGATTTTTTTACAGAGCATATCATCTTTCGTACGGACCATTAATACTAACAAATCATCCCATTGTCCCCACAATGTATAATACAACGCTTTATCATAATCAGGAATATTCAAATGCACTCCCTCCTAACAAAACGTTATGTGTGTAGTGTGTACGATTTTACATTTTTCATTTACTCGATTATATGGACAAAGTGTTAAAAAAATCCAGCAAGTAAACAGCATAAAAGATATGGAACCTCACATACTAACAACACATTACAAAGGAGGATATATGAATGAAAAAAATATTTGTTGCAGGTTCGATCGCAATTTTAATGCTTGCTGGTTGTAATACAACCGGGACGGATGACGAGACTTCACAAGAAGATCGTTCATCCAAGATTGAACAGACGAGATATGATGAAAATGCGAATCACGACAACCGAAATAGAGGTGAAAATAATAAACGGATGACGAACGATCCGGACAATCACGAACGTAATACGAACGATCGTTATGACGTGTCTGATGAAGCAGCAGAAGCCATTACTCGAGAAGTACCAGAAGTAAACTCCGCTTACGTTGTTACTTTGGGAGATAAAGCGTATGTAGCTGCGATGTTCGATGACGATGAAGGTGCTGATACAAATCGTAGTGACAATGATAACAACAATGATTCAAACGATGACCCTGATGCAAATAAAAATAATCGCGATATGAATAATGATAATGATAATCGTAATTTCAATCGTACCGATGATGGTATGGGTGAAAGTGGTCAATTGACGGATGATATTAAAAAACAAATATCAGAAGTTGTTCGTGACCAAAATGATACAATCAAAGATGTATATGTGACGACAAACCCTGAGTTTTCTAATTTAACCCGCGATTATATGGATGAAGTAGAAGCTGGAAATCCGCTTGGTGGGTTTTTCGATCAGTTTGGTTCGATGATTGAACGTCTATTTCCACAAAATAAGAAATAATAGGGTTTAGATGTGAAACGAGCACTTGTCAATCAAGTGCTCGTTTTTTAAAATCTTTTGAACGGTTGATGAATATGGTAAAATAAAGAAAAGAAAGGGGAATGATTTATGGAAGAGCAAGTTATTACATACATAAAGGAACATAGAGAACGATTGTTGGATGATATGAAGAAGTTTTTGTCCATTCCAAGTATAAGTACGGATCAAACATATGATATCCATATGAAAGAAGCCGCTTCATTTGTCGAAGATTACTTAACAGATATTGGGTTTACGACTGTTGAACGAATGGAAACAGGAGGGCATCCTTTAGTGTATGCATCTTATGACGGGGCTGGAGAAGATGCACCAACAGTTCTTTTTTACGGACATTATGACGTCCAACCAGTGGACCCACTAGAATTATGGGATACGAATCCGTTTGATCCTACGGTTCGAGAGGATCGCTTATACGCCCGAGGTGCAAGTGATGATAAAGGACAAGTGTTTATGCACTTAGCTGTGTTTGAAGCATATATGAAAGTAACAGGAGGTCTTCCTGTAAATATGAAAGTGTGTATTGAAGGGGAGGAAGAAGTAGGCAGTCCTAATCTATATCCGCTATTAAAAGAGCATGCAGACCGTTTTGATGCTGATCTTACAGTTATATCGGATTCAGGGATGGTTGAAAATGATCAACCAACCATTTTATATGGAGTCAAAGGACTGACAGGTCTTGAAATAAATGTAAAAGGTCCAAACAGGGATCTTCACTCAGGGATTTATGGAGGTTCTGTTCGTAATCCTATTCAAGCGCTCACACATATTTTAGCAACGATGAAAAATAGTAATGAAGTCGTTACGGTTAAAGGGTTTTACGATGATGTAGAGCCTTTAGCAGAAGAAGAACGTGCACAAATCAAAAATCTTCCTTCAGAAGATTTCCCAGCTACGACAGGAGTTAAAGAAACTGTTTCAGAAGAGGGATATACTGCTGCTGAACATACGATGGGACGTCCAACCCTTGAAATCAACGGAATATACGGTGGATACCAGGGGGAAGGAACGAAAACAATAATTCCTTCTGAAGCAACGGCGAAAATTACGTGCAGACTCGTTCCAGGACAAGATCCTGATCACATTCAAAACCTTTTAGAAGAACATATTTTAGCACATGCACCTACAGGGGTTGACGTACATGTGAAAAAAGAAGCCCAATCGGCTAAAGCATATAAAGTAGAACCAGAACATCCATATATTCAAAAAGCTGCGAAAAGCTATGAAAAAGGGTTTGGAAAAGAGACTGTATTTATTCGTATGGGTGGATCTCTCCCAATCGTTGAATGGCTCGATGATATTTATCAAAAGCCAATTGTGTTAATGGGCTTTGGTACACCAGAGGACCGCTTACACGCACCAAATGAAAGTTTTCCATTAAACAGTTTTGATAAAGGAATCGAAACCTTAATTTATTATTGGCAAGAAATTTCCCTCTAAAAAATAGTCCATTACCTTATAATAAACTAAAGCAATCTGGGTAAACGCCCTTACTAAACTTCTATCTTGAACATAAAGTACAGTATGTTACGAATCAAGGAGGAAGAAAACATGGGCAGATATGAACAAGATTGTGGAGAAAGAGATGGTTTTGGATTTCCGTTAGTAGTGGTGTTGTTTATTTTGTTAATTATTATTGGTTCCGCGTATATGGGGAATAGAGGTTCGTGTGAACACGGATATTACTAAAACGTATGCAGTGGATCGTCTCCACTGCATTGTTTTATCCTTGTGTATGCTATAATGGTACGAAAGTATAGAGAATGAATGTGAAAGGAAGAAAATTATTGATTACAAGAAAGAGTACAAGAGAGATTGAACAAATGCGTTTGGCAGGAGATATTCTAGTTGCTTGCCATAAAGAAATAGCAAAAATGATTAAACCAGGTCTGACAACAATGGAAATTGACTCTTTTGTTGAAGAGTTTTTAAAGAAAAATGGAGCTACGCCAGAACAAAAAGGCTTTAGCGATTATCCATATGCTACATGTGCTTCAGTAAACGATGAAATATGTCACGGGTTTCCTAGAAAAGAACCATTAAAAGAAGGGGACATTGTAACGATTGATATGGTCGTTAACTATAATGGCGGGTTAGCTGATTCCGCATGGTCTTATGCCGTTGGTGAGATCGATGAAAAGGGACAGAAGTTGCTTGATGTCACGAAAAAGTCATTGTATCTTGGAATCGAACAAGCCCAGATTGGTAACCGCATTGGTGACATTGGCCATGCGATTCAAACATATGCTGAAGCAGAAGGGTTTGCAGTTGTAAGAGAATTTACAGGACACGGGATTGGTCCAACGATTCATGAGCCACCACACATTCCACATTTTGGACAGCCCAATAAAGGCGTTCGTCTCAAAGAAGGAATGGTTATTACAATCGAACCGATGTTAAATGAAGGTGCTTGGGAAAGTAAGATGGATTCCAATGGTTGGACTGCTCGGACAATTGATGGAGGACGTTCTGCACAATATGAGCATACCTTAGCCATCACGAAAGATGGTCCGGTCGTGTTAACTGAACAAGATGAATCGATAGAATAACATTTATAAAGGAAGAAGCAACATGAGTGAACATACGGACATACAGGTTTCAAATAGTAAAATAGATATGATGAAACACGGGCTCATTATCGGAATGCCGATCACTTTAGGATATTTACCAGTTGCGCTTACATTTGGTGTTGTTTCTTCCCAGTCAGGTCTTACACTTGGGCAAATTATAGCTATGAGTGTCTTTGTGTATGCTGGTGCAAGTCAATTTATGGGTGTGAATATGATCGTAATGGGCGCAGGGGCTCTTGAAATTATTATTGCTACGTTTGTTCTTAATTTTAGACATTTTGTTATGAGTTTTTCTTTTATGAATCAACTGAGGGATTACTCATTTATAGAAAGACTGCCCCTTGCATTGACATTGACAGACGAAGCATTTGCAGTAGCATCGATTCACAAACAAGAGGCTAAGCAAAAACATGGGTTTTACTTCTATGCAGCACTGTTTTTAACAGGCTATGCCGTTTGGGTGTTAGGTTCATTGCTAGGTGGTCTACTTGGTGAAGTATTACCTGAGCGTTTAAGTGATAGTATGGGAGTTGCTTTATATGCATTATTCATCGGGTTACTGATCCCTTCTGTAAAGCAAGAACTACGTGTAGGGATGATCGCAATGGTAGCTATTCTCGTAAATGTCATTTGTAGTTTATTTATGAGTACAGGCTGGTCTGTTATTGTGGCGACTGTTGTTGGAGGACTAAGCGGTATTTACTTTCTGAGGGAGGACGAAGTTTCATGATTTATTTTATTATAGCAGGGATGGCAGTCGTCACAATTATTCCGCGCATCATCCCTGCAGCAATTATTCATAAATTGAACTTTCGTCCTTGGTTACATCGAGCTCTTCAAGCCGTTCCATTTGCAGCGCTTGGAGCACTCATTTTTCCAGGCATTTTATCCGTATATGAGGATAAACCATTGATTGGTCTTGTTGGTGGAATAGTGGCTGTTGTTCTTACGTTTATCGGTCTACATTTAATATTTATTGTGATAGGTTCGATTGCAGCTGTATATTTCATGTCACTTGCGTTTTAAAGAAAGATAGATATTTGGCCTGCTAAAAGAAGATCGAATATGATACAAAGGAGATGAAAGTAATGAACCAGTGGGGAGAACAAATTACAAAGCATATTACTGAAGCTGGCGGCACATGGGGTGTCTTTTTAGAAAATATAACAACGAATGAAACATGGTCACACTTACCAGATGAGAAATTTAACGCGGCAAGTATTATAAAAATCCCTATTATGATGGCGGCATTTGAAGCGCATCATCAAGGGGAATTTGCTATGGAAGATCAGCTTAAGCTTCGTGCAGAAGATATTGTCGGTGGTGCTGGAGTGTTTCAACATATGTCTCCAGGAACGAAATTTACAGTGTATGATACAATTATGATGATGATCATTCAAAGTGACAACACTGCGACCAACATGATTATTGATCTGATTGGTAAACAGCGAATTCAGGAAACGATGCAAGATCTTGGATTAAAAGATAGTATGTTTTATAATAAGTTAGTAACACAGCCGGTTAAAAGAGAAGGTGTCAACACGCTCACAGCAAGAGATGTAAATACAGCTTTAAAAGCCATTGCGAAAGGAACATATACGTCTGTCTATGCTTGTCAACATATGATTGATATCATGAAACGACAGCAAGATCGTTTTAGATTACCGGCTCGATTACCTAACCAATCATCAGATACAATAGGATCTCTTGAAAAATGGAGTCTTGCACATAAGACAGGGACTGTTTCTGGTGTTGTACATGACACAGGAATATTATATGTCAGAGATCAAGAAATACTTGTTACTATTTTATCAAAAGAAGTAGATAATTATAATGGAATGTTAACAGTAGCTGATATAGGGTTAGATATATACAATGATTTAATTGAAGATAACTAGCATATGAATCATACAATCAACATGGTAAGTACAGTTCATTCTGTTTACGCATAAAGTTTGCTACAATATATGTACAAGAATCAATTATAGGGAGGAATTACATATGGATTATCGTATTGAAAAAGATACACTAGGTGAAGTAAGAGTTCCCGCTGATAAACTTTGGGGAGCGCAAACACAAAGAAGTAAACAAAACTTCCCCATCGGAAATGAAAAGATGCCAAAAGAAATTATTCAAGCGTTTGCTATTTTAAAGAAAAGTACAGCTAAAGCTAATGAACAACATGGACTGTTGAGTGCTAAGAAAAGAGAAGCAATTGCTTTTGCTGCAAATGAAATTCTAACAGGAAAATATGATGAGCATTTCCCGCTAGTTGTATGGCAAACAGGTAGTGGAACACAGTCAAATATGAACGTAAATGAAGTTATTGCTCATATAGGTAATACGTGGTTAGAGGAACAAGGGTCTGATGAAAAATTACATCCAAATGACGATGTGAATAAATCTCAAAGCTCGAATGATACGTATCCGACAGCTATGCATATTGCGTTTGTTTTAAAACTACACGATGTTGTTTTACCTGCTGTTCGTACAATGAAAGATAGCGTTAAAGTAAAAATGGATGCGTTCCAAGATATTGTTAAAATTGGACGTACACATTTACAAGATGCAACACCTTTAACATTAGGACAAGAAATCAGTGGATGGCACCGTATGTTAGAGCGAAGTGAACAAATGATCGAAGAAAGCATGCATCATTTAAAAGATCTTGCGATTGGTGGGACAGCTGTCGGGACAGGACTAAACGCTCATCCGGACTATTCTGAGATTGTTTGTACGTTTATTGAAGAAGAAACAGGCCGTTCGTTTGCTTCTGCACCAAATAAATTCCATTCATTAACAAGTTACGATGAAGCCGTCTATGCACATGGGGCATTAAAAGCGCTTGCTGCTGATCTAATGAAAATTGCTAACGATGTTCGCTGGCTAGCAAGTGGACCTAGAAGCGGTCTTGGAGAAATCGTTATTCCGACGAATGAGCCAGGAAGTTCGATTATGCCTGGTAAAGTGAACCCTACACAAAGTGAAGCATTAACAATGGTTGTTACACAAGTCATGGGGAATGATGCAACGATTGGATTTGCAGCAAGCCAAGGGAACTTTGAATTAAACGTATTCAAACCAGTCATTGCTTATAACTTCTTGCAATCCAGTCAATTGTTAGCAGATGGTATGCTCTCCTTTGACGAAAGATGTGTTCAAGGAATTGAGCCAAATTATGAGCAAATCGAAACATTTTTAAATGATTCACTCATGCTTGTCACTGCATTAAACCCACATATTGGCTATGAAAATGCGGCGAAAATAGCTAAAACAGCTTTTGAAAATGATGCAACATTAAAAGAAACAGCTGTTGAATTAGGATTGTTAACAGAAGAGCAATTTGATGAATATGTTGATCCTAAAGCAATGACAAAGCCTAAAGCTTAAAAAAACGTGCTGCTTGTTTCACGTTCGTTTAGAGACAAGCAGCTTTCATACATAAACATATACCGTTTGTTTGATTGAAACGGTATACACGTACCTTTAGTTTTGTTATAGTGAACAAAGAAGTTATAAAGGAGGCATTACCATGACAAATGTACATGATCATGCATATGGACTAGAAAAAGCAATTCGAGAAAGTGACCAATTTCAAGCGTTAAAAGAAGCTTATGAAAAAGTGATGAACGATGCTTCAGCTAAAGAAATGTTTGAATCTTTCAGAGACACACAAATTGAGATTCAAGAAAAACAAATGCAAGGCCAAGAAATTACACAAGAAGAAGTAGAAAAGGCGCAAGCAGTTGTTGAACAAGTACAACAGCACGAAGATATCTCGGCATTAATGGAAAAAGAACAACAATTAAACGTTGTTATTAATGATATTAGCCAGATTATTACAAAACCACTTGAGGAACTTTACGGTCCACAAGAAGACGCACAGTAAATAAACAACTCGCAGCCTCAAGGTTGCGAGCTTTGTTTTATATATGAGTAAAGGGGAGAGCTTTTATGGAATTAGTAATTGTTGAAAGAAAAGATAACATATCTTATATTCATTTAAATCGACCGAAAAGTTACAACGCATTAAATATCCAAATGCTCAAAGAGTTATATGATGCCGTGAGACAAGTGGCAGCAAATGATGATGAAATCGTTATTTTGCACGGAAATGGAAACGCTTTCTCCGCAGGTGGAGATATGCAGATGCTCAAAGAGTTTTCGGAAAAAGGAATCTATGACGATGTTATGAATACGATTAAGGATATAATTTATACATTATATAAGATGCCTAAAATCGTTATTTCTGCAGTAAATGGTGCAGCCGCAGGTTTAGGATTAAGTGTCGTATTAGTCGCAGATTATATCGTAGCCCATGAAGAAGCAAAGTTTGGAGTTTTATTTATCGGTGTAGGACTCGTCCCAGATGGCGGAGGCCACTTTTTCTTACAAGAACGATTAGGCACACACGCAGCAAAGCAATTTACATGGAGCGGTAAACAAGTAAAAGGAGAAGATGCTGTTCGTAAAGGACTTGTTGACGAGCTTACAGAGCATGACGCACTAGATGCAGCTCGATCACTTGCTCAAAGACTGCAGCAAAGCCCAATCAAAGCAATGATTGGATCGAAAATGATTTATCATGAAGAGGCTGGAGACCGTTTGCATCATTTCTTACAAGTAGAAACAAATACCCAATGGCAACTGAGACAAACGGAAGATCACCAAGAGGGTGTAAATGCGTTTATCGAAAAGCGCACTCCAAAATTTAAAGGAAAATAGTTGGCTACGTACAGTAAAATATCAATGAAAGTAGATGAAAGCATAGACGGGATTGAAGTTATCCTGTCTATGCTTTCGTTTTACATGCCTGTTGATTATCTGTGAAATAAAAGGAGTTTTGCTTCAGGTGATACACAACGGTGCGTGTGCTCAGCGAAGTTTTTTTCTTCTAAAGTGGATTGACCAACTTCTTTCGCTTCTTCATCATTTGCAGCTTCAAATGTTTCATCCAATAGTTTTTCACCTGTATGTTCAAATACAGTTAAAGTGTATGTACGCAAATCATCTACCCCCTTGAATATAAATGAAAGCCCTACCAACAGTATGCCATGAATCGTAAAAAATTGAAACTTTCTATTCCGAATGAAGTGAACCGAACGTGCATTCTCTTTTTATTTTTGGTAGTATTAGAGGTAAAGAAAAGAGGTAGAAGTCAATTGAGGAAAGAAATTTCATTTATCCATGCAGCTGATTTACATATTGATAGTCCCTTTAAAGGTTTAACACATCTACCTGAAACGATCAAACAAGATGTATTGTCAAGCACGTTCACAGCACTTGATCAGTTAGTTCGGACTGCGATTGCAAAGAAAGTGGATTTTGTTTTACTCGTAGGTGATATCTTTGATCACAACCTCCATAGTTTGAAAGCGCAAGTACATGTGAGAACTGCATGTGAAAAATTAGGAGAGCATGATATTGATGTGTTTATAAGTTTTGGTAACCACGACTATTTAAAAGGCTCTCCATTTCAATTAACCTTTTCACCGAACGTTCATATTTTTCAATCAGAAGAAGTTACGTATTTTCCTTATGTAAAAAATAACGAAACAATCGCACATATATATGGTTTTAGTTATGAAAACCAAGCCGTTACGGCAAACAAAGCTGTTGAATTTAATAAACAAGGGGATAACGTTCCTTATCATATTGCAATGTTACACGGAAGTGTTGATCAACAGACGGATCATGAGCCGTATGCACCATTTAAAACAGCTGAATTATTACAAAAGCCGTTTGATTATTGGGCTCTTGGGCACGTCCATAGTCGTACTATTATTCATGAGAACCCACCTATTGTATATCCAGGAAATACACAAGGAAGACATAGGCGAGAGTCTGGGGAAAAAGGTTGCTACTATGTAAAGATGAATCAAAGTGCAGCGAATCTTGAATTTATTCCCTTGCATTCAATTGAATTTAAAGATATTGACATTGACGTAACACATGTTGAAACCATTGACGAAGTAGAACACGCCATTCAACATGCAATTAATCCATATGATACGATGCAAACTCCTATACTATTTCATATCACATGTAAAAATGCTCAATATGCACTCATTGAACTTGAAAAAAAGGGATACATAGAAGAGTTAGTCGACGTATGTAATAGTTCCTATGAACATGCACACATATGGAAATATATTTATAAAATACGGATGGAGCATGAGCATGGACAAGATCAACGTTTCCAAGTAGAAGACCACTTTTTAACAGAATTAGAACACATGTGGGAGCACACACAGGTGGAATCACTGATCGAACCTTTATTTAACCATGTACAAGCACGTACATTTTTACAACAACTATCAAATGCCGAAAAAGAAGCAATCAAACAAGCTGCGCGAGAAGAATTACTGTATGCACTTGTTCATAAGCGGGGGATATAGATGAGGTTTATTAAAGCGCATATGCATGGGTTTGGAAAATGGGTGGATACATCATTCACTTTTAATGAACAAGGATTGACGTGTATCGTTGGGGATAATGAATCCGGAAAATCAACGTTTCAAACCTTTATTTCGTTTATGTTGTTTGGCCTCCCTCCTAAAAAAAGAGCGTTTTATCGCCCGAAAACAAGTGGGACACTTGGAGGAGAACTTGTCATTCAATTAGACGACGGTGAGATGGTAACCATCCAGCGATTTGATGGACATAAAAATGGAGCAGCAATTTGTATACTTGAATCCGGTGAAGAACAAAGCGAAGAATGGTTACAAACCGTATTAAAAGGAATGACTGCAGAAATATTTGCCTCTACATTTCAATTTTCAACAGAAGATTTATATGCCTTTCAACAAATTGAAGTGGACCAAATTGGAGAGGTGCTATTAAATGCGAGTATTTCTGGTGCTTCTCATGTACGCGAAGTAGAAGAAGAACTTGAACAAAAGAAGGATGATTTATTTAAACCACGTGGCACTCGTCCAAAAATGAACGAACAATTACAACGTCTAGATACGATTCAACAACAATTAAACAAACATGCACATATACAAGAGGAACATCAGGCACTTACTGAACAGATCACTCAAAAAACAGATGAAATAAACCACTTACAAAAAAATATAAACGATACACGAAAAGATCGTATTACATGGGAACAGGTGCAAAGAGCACTCCCTTACATACAAAAATATGAACAGGCAGAAAAAGAGTTAGCTCAGACAGAAGTGATTTCATTGAATGAAGATGGTCCTCATTTACTCACTGAACAAAAACGATTACAGCAAGAATATATGAGTAATAAAGAATTGATTCAAAAAAATATTGATAGATATATAGATGAAATGAACAACATTTCCCTTCTTGACAAACATATCGTTGAAGAGGGGAAGGCTATTTTACAAGAAAAAGAGGAATGGACTTACAATGTACGATTCCATAATGATCTAAAAAGAGAAAGAGACTATATTCAAACTGAAATCGATACAAAAGTACACCCATATATACGCATTCTTACACCTGAAACCATTGATGCCTTAGATATGCCGCCATTTATTGATAAAAAGTGGAAAGAATTTGCACGTAAAGCAGCTCAATTAGATGATCAGCGTTTGGATCAGGCGGAAACTGTTAAACATAAAGGGGAAACGTTAAAATCGGTAGAGGAAAAAATAACGAAAGCGTCGATAAACATCCTTCCAAAAGATGAATATAAAGACTTGAAAGAGACGCTTTCCCTGGATGAGCAAACGCGCTCAAATGAGTGGTACATGCAAACATTAGCACAAGAAAAGTCAGAACAAAAGAAGAGAATACACAAAAACTATCAACAATCTGTGAAAATATTGCTAGGAACGAATGTCGTAGCGCTCCTCTTTGGAGTCATCGCATTTCTATCGTCAATTCCATGGTTGTATTATGGAGCGATTGTAAGTGCTGTTTTTGGTTGGGTCCAATGGTATTACAAGCGAACTGAATACGCTAGGGTGGACAATGAGCAGCAACTTGAAGTCCCTAGTATTGACCCTCTAGAAAAAGAGAAGATCATTTCTTTACAAGAACAATTAGACGCACACATTCGTGCGACTGAATCAGTAGCATTTCTTACAAGACAAAAAGAAGAAGCGGAGTACGAATATGCACATACTCAAAGAGCGCTTAAAGATATTGAAACAGAAGAACAGCAACTAAATGTTGCGATTGAACATGAAGTTCTGCGGTATCCATTTTTAGATCGAATTGAGTTATCAGATTGGGAAGATATAGGACATCTATTACAAGATATTCAATCTTTACAATTGCAATTAAGAGATGTTCATCGTCAAATCGAACAAAACAAACAATCCATTGAATTATTCGAACAAAAAGTCCGTACATGGTGGAACACCATTTTTCACGAGTCCAATAGTGAACCTACAAGAACGCTCCTCTCAACTATTGAGCAAAGCATTCATGAAGATATGAAAGCTAGACAACGGCATGAGAAAGTTTATTTTGAAAAAGAAGAAGCGATCGAACATAAACGGCAAATGAATGAACATCTTAGACAAGTAGAACAAACGATGAAAGCCATTTTTCAGGAGGCACATGTTACATCAGAAGAAGAATTTATTCAACAACATGAAATCTATCTAGAACAACAGCAGAACATAAACTCTATGAATGAAGCAAAACAGCAATTGATCCAAATATTTTCACTAACTACATGGGATGCATATGTGCATCAAGAGATAGAAGCCCATACAGTAGAATATGAATTGCAAAATAATCATCAACGGATGAAAGAATATGAGAAAGAGTTGGAAGAAGCTCGTTCGAAACTAGCAACAGCAACAGCTGAGCGAACACATGTAGAGCAAACGGATTCTTTAACGTACTCCGAACGCATGCATATGTTTGAAATCGAGAAAGAGAAATTACAGGAACTTTCAAAAACATGGGCAATATATGAAGTTACTAGCTCGATCTTACAACAGACAAAACAGACATATATGCGAAAACATCTCGATGCAGTCATTCGTCGAGCGACGGAACACTTTTCATACATTACCAATCATCGATATATTCGGGTCCATGTCGATATCGAAAATGAACACATTCGTGTAGAAGACAACAATCATACATTTTACGATATGGAAGAATTATCTAAAGGAACAAGAGACCAATTGTATATCGCTATCCGTATAGCCATGAGTGAGCACATACAAAAGAACACTCCAAAACCTTATATTTTCGATGACTCGTTTGTGCATTTTGATAAAAAACGAACAGAACGGATGATTGATCGAATTATTTATTTATCTAGGCAACATCAAGTAGTTTTGTTTACTTGTAAAGATGAAATTGAACAAATGGTATCCGCATATAGTAAGGAAAATGACATTTCGATCGTTCGCATTGATGAATCATTCATGGTAAAATATGATGAAACTTAAACGATTAATAGAATGAAGTCATATTTTCAAATAAGTTGATTATGCACGATAAGAACTCCAAAAGATAACAGAAGGAGGGTTCATATGAATCAGAGTCAAGATCAAAAAGGGATTCGTTTGCATCAATTAGGAGAGACATTTGAAGGGTTTTTACTGATTCATCAAGCAACAAAAGGTGTTGCAAGTAATGGAAAGCCATTCTTAACACTCATGTTGCGGGATGTTACTGGAGAAATTGAATCTAAATTATGGGATGCGTCAAAAGAAGATGAAGAAACATTCGTTGAGGAAACGATCGTACACGTACAAGGAGATATTACTCAATTTCGTGGTAGAAATCAGTTAAGAATTGGGACGATCCAATTATCTCAGCCAACGGATGGTTTGCATGTAACAGATTTTATAGAGAAGTCACCCGTAGAAAAAGAAGTATTAAAAGAACAGCTACTCGAATCGATTTTTGAAATAAAAAATCCATCATTACAACGAATCGTACGTGCGTTTATTAAAAAATATGATGAAGATTTAATTGTATACCCAGCAGCGGTAAAGAATCACCATGAATACACATCAGGATTGCTTCATCATGTAGTAAGTATGCTGTCACTTGGAAAACAATTATGCGTACTGTATCCACAGCTGAACAAAGATCTTTTATATGCAGGAATTATTCTCCATGATCTCGGAAAAATTAAAGAACTATCAGGTGTCGTGTCAACAAGTTATACGTTTGAAGGTAAATTATTAGGCCATATTCCAATGATGGTGGAAGAAATTGGACAAGTTGCAAAAGAATTAAAAATTGAAGGTGAAGAAGTAACTGTCCTGCAGCATATGGTTTTATCCCATCACGGAAAAGCTGAGTGGGGTAGCCCAAAACCTCCACTCGTCCAGGAAGCTGAAATCTTACATTTCATTGATCTGATTGACGCAAAAATGAACATGTTAGGTCGAGCACTTGCAAACACACAACCTGGAGAATTCACGGAAAGACTGTTTGCAATGGAAAATCGATCGTTTTATAAGCCGATGTTTACGGAGAAAACTTAAATATATTTAAATCCGACATGTTTTAAAGAACATACCTTATTTTATCCAAAACAAGACTACACATTTTTTGTGAAGTCTTGTTTTTCATCCTTATGCAAGATATTTAATTCCTTCTCGTTGACAAATGACACTGTGTCATTTAATATGTTTTAGACTACATAAAACTTTGGTAATATTCATTATGCGGGGGAAAGATTGAATGCCGAAACAAACATTTTTTAATTTGCCGAATGAAAAGCAACAAGTATTAATGAACGCAGCTAAGAAAGAATTTTCGAGGGTTTCATTAAATAAGTCTTCTATTGCAAATATTGTTAAAGATGCTTGTATTCCTAGAGGAAGCTTTTATCAATATTTCGAAAATAAAGAGGATGCATTTTATTATTTGTTAGAAAAACAAACGAAAGAACACAATAAGGAATTTATGAACATACTAGAGAGCAGTAATGGAGATATATTTGAAGCGTTTACTGGAACCTTCCGCTATATGATTCGTGAATTTCAGGAAGAGGAAAATCGCAGTTTTTTTAAAAATGCTTTTTTACATATGGATTATAAAATGGAACGAAAGTTAGCTAAAGGATTTAAGTTTAACCAAGGTACATTTGACGAGCAGTACCCTGAACTCTTGCAATATATTAATAAATCCTCCCTACATGTAAATAATGACCATGAATTAATTCATGTGATGCAAATACTCATGGCTGTTACTTTGCAAAATATAATGCATAACTTTGCGCACAAATATACGTTAGAAGAATCATTAGCTAAATATACCTTAGAAATTGATTTACTTAAACGTGGATTGTTGAAAAAAGAATGTTCATCATGAAAAGGTTACAAATGGAGCATACTGTAGTACGAATGGAGACGTGGCAATATGATTAAAATATTAAAAAACTTACGTGTGTATAAATGGATGGTTGTAGCGATCTTTGGACTTGTGTTTATCCAATCATTATCCGAATTGTTTTTGCCAACTTTAATGTCAAATATTATTGATGACGGTGTTATTCCTGGAAACTTATCGCTCATTTGGAAGATTGGTGCTGTTATGTTAGTGGTCACAGCTTTAAGTGCTATCGCTGCAGTTGCAGCAAGTTACTATTCGTCGAAAGCTGCGATGGGGTTAGGAAGAGATATTCGGAGAAAAGTATTTAAACATGTGGAAGGATTTTCGTTACAGGACTTTGATAAAGTCGGTACGGCATCATTAATTACACGGACAACGAATGATATTACACAAATTCAGCAAGTTGTTCTCATGATTTTACGCATGGTGTTAACCGCCCCAATTATGTTTGCGGGTGGTTTAATTATGGCGTTATCAAAAGATGCCAAATTGTCTTTAGTTATTGTAGCGACAATGCCCGTTTTAGTCGTTGCTATTATATTTATCTTTAAAAAGGGATTACCGCTTTTCCAAAAGGTACAAAAACGAATTGATCGTTTAAATTTAGTTTTACGAGAAAATTTAACTGGAATTCGTGTCATTCGTGCGTTTATTCGTGAAAAGGATGAACAAGAGCGATTAGGAACAGCGAATAAGGAATTAAGAGATGTATCCATTACAGTCAACCGTCTCATGGCCTTCTTACAACCAACCATGATGCTCGTCATGAACTTCACAATCATAGGCGTAATTTGGTTTGGGGGCGTTCGAATTGAAAGTGGTGGCATGCAAATAGGGGATTTAATGGCCTATATTCAATATGTCACGATGATTATGATGTCTCTCGTAATGGCATCCATTTTATTTGTCATGATTCCTCGTGCAGCTGTTTCCGCCAATCGGGTGAATGCTGTGCTGGAAATGGAACCAACTGAAATGCCTGAAGGGTCGCAAAAAGCTGACCGGATACCTGGAACGCTTGAGTTTGATGATGTGACATTTTACTATCCAGGTGCAGAAGAACCTGCGCTATCAAATATTACTTTTAAAGCAAGAGCAGGCGAAACAACCGCCATTATTGGCGGAACAGGTTCTGGTAAAACGACATTAATTAATTTAATTCCTCGTTTTTATGATATATCTGATGGGGATATTCGAATCAATGGTATATCCATCCAAGATGCAACACAAGAGGAAATTCGTTCTAAAATTGGATTGGTTCCTCAACAGGCATTGTTGTTTTCCGGAACGATTGAAGAAAACGTACGTTTCGGTAAAGAAGATGCAACAGAGGAGGAAGTTGCACACGCTGCACGTATTGCACAAGCTGAGGATTTTATCAGCCGTATGGATGATGGATATGAATCGCATATTACCCAAGGTGGTTCAAACTTATCTGGAGGACAGAAACAACGTTTATCGATTGCACGTGCGCTCATCCGCCAACCAGATATATATGTATTTGATGATAGTTTCTCTGCGCTGGACTTTAAAACAGACGCAAATTTACGGGCATCGTTAGTTGATGAAACGAAGGATGCAACGGTTGTTATTGTGGCACAACGGGTGAGTACTGTCATGGACGCTGATCAAATTATTGTATTAGAGGACGGAAAAATAGCTGGAATTGGAAAACATCAAGAATTGTATGCAGAAAACGATGTGTATCGTGAAATTGTTGAGTCACAGCTGTCAGAGGAGGAGTCGGCATGAGTGAAGAGAGAAAAAAGCAATCGCATAAGATAAGAGGAAATGCAAATAGACGAGGCCCTGGAGCGAAGCCAACAAACATTAAGAAAACGTTTTTTAGATTATTACGCTATTTAAAACCATATACAAACAAATTGATCATTGTATTATTGGCTGCAATTGTGAGTACCGTATTTATGATTCTTGGTCCTAAAATTATGGGAGACGCCGTGACTGAATTATTTGAAGGAGCATATGGAGGTTTAACAGGCGCACCAGGTGGCGGAATTGATTTTGATGCCATTGGAAGGATCTTGCTTCTGTTAGGGAGCTTATATCTTATCAGTAGTATTTTTAGTTACATACAGCAGTATACGATGGCAGGTGTCGCACAAAATACGGTTTTTGACTTACGTGAAGATGTGAATCATAAACTAGAAAAATTGCCACTAAAATATTATGACAACAATCCAGTAGGAGACACATTAAGTAGAATGACGAATGATATTGATTTAATCGGTAATACATTACAACAAAGTATTACACAATTTATTACATCCATGATCACGATTATTGGGATTTTATTTATGATGTTTTGGATTAGTCCAGTGTTAGCGATTATTTCATTGGTGAGTTTACCAGTATCCTTGTTTGTCATACGGCCCTTTTTGAAAAGGTCTCAAAAATATTTCGCTGATCAACAAAGAACATTAGGAAATTTAAATGGTCATATAGAAGAGATGTACAATGGACATCAAGTCGTAAAAGCTTTTGGTCATGAAGAGACAGCGATTGAACAGTTTGATGAAGTGAATGAGGAACTTTTCGATGCTGGTAGAAGAGCTCAATTTATATCTGGGATTATGACTCCATTAATGTCTTTAATCGGAAATATTAGTTACGTGCTCATATGTATTACCGGTGGTATATTTGTGATGAATGGATCGATTCGTATTGGTGATATTCAAGCGTTTATTCAATACACGCGTAGATTCTCTCAACCAATTATGCAAACAGCAAATATCGCAAACATTATTCAATCAACTATTGCAGCAGCTGAACGTGTTTTTCAGTTATTAGATGAAGAAGAAGAAATAAAGGAAGAGGCTCATGTCCGTTTAGAAAACGTCAAAGGGGAAGTTGCCTTTGAGCATGTCGACTTTGGGTATACAGAAGATTTATTAATCAAAGATATGAATGTTGAAGTAAAACCTGGTCAAACAGTTGCAATTGTTGGTCCTACAGGAGCTGGTAAGACTACCTTAATTAACTTACTGATGAGGTTCTATGAACTAGATGGAGGAACGATTAAGATAGATGGGCTTGATACACGTGAAATGTCACGTGTGAGCTTGCGTGAAACATTTGGTGTCGTCTTGCAGGATACGTGGTTGTTTAAAGGAACGATCACAGAAAATATCGCTTATGGTAAAAAAGATGCGGAAGACTTTGAAGTGAAAAGAGCAGCAAAAATGGCTTATGCTGATCGATTTATTAACACATTACCAGAAGGATATGACACGATATTAAATGAGGAAGCATCCAATATATCTCAAGGTCAGAAACAACTGCTAACAATTGCACGAACAATGCTAGCTGATTCACCTGTGATGATTTTAGACGAAGCTACATCTAGTGTAGATACGAGAACAGAAATGTATATTCAAGAGGCGATGGATGAACTTATGAAAGGCCGTACGAGTTTTGTCATTGCGCATAGATTATCAACGATTAAAAATGCCGATCTCATATTAGTAATGGACCAGGGAGATATTGTCGAACAAGGAACACATGATGAATTACTCGAAACGGATGGTCTATATGCGGATCTATATAATAGTCAGTTTGCTGACGATCCTGCGATGTAATCAATCATTTGGAATACAACAATAGAGTATGATATTCTTAAATTATACTCATCTGAGAGAATTTCATAATGACCAAAACCGTCTATGTTAAAGTAGCTTAGTATAAAAGACGTATTATGAAATTCATTCATGTATATAATCACGTTTATTTCATCATGTTTTCAAAGCTTGTTCATATATATCTAATAGGATAAATGTGGACAAGGAGGAGAAGAAATGTTGCTAGGAATTCCTTGGTGGGTCTATATATGTGTTGTGAGTATCTTTTTAAGTGGTTACATGGCTGTACGTGCAATGATTGCTGAGAGGGAATTGGATAAACAGTTTATTGAACGTGAAGGAAATGTGTATTTAGAACGCATAGAAGCTGAAAGAGCTTCAAAGCAACAACATCATTCATCTGAACAATAAAAACACGGCATATTATGCCGTGTTTTTTATTTAACCTAACGCTTCAGGTTGTTCGAATAAGTCTTCAAACTCTTCAATTTTAATATCGATATCAGCATCATCTATAATGCTTTGGATTTTTTCTTGTGCGTCAGCTTGATCAACTTTGTCATTCTTAATGGTACGGGTAATTTCTTTTTTCATATCATCAAGAGAACCGAAGTCTTCTTTATCTTTGCTATCTGTTACTTGAATGATGTGGAAACCAAATTGGCTTTGAACCGGTTCACTAATTTCATCAACGTCTAATTCGTAAGCCGTATCAAGAAATTCCGGAACTAACTCTGCATCTCTAGAGAAGTACCCGATATCTCCGCCTTCTTCAGCAGAAGAGTCTGTTGAGTGTTCTTTTGCTAATTCAGCAAAATCGGCACCATCATCTAATTGCTTTTTGAGGTCATCTGCTAGTTCTTCATCTTCCACGAGAATATGGCGAGCCTCTTTTTCTATCTTCATATCGTTATAATATTCTTCAATTTCTTCATCTGAAACTTCAATGTCACTTGTAACAGCTTCTTCTTGGAGCATGCTAAGCTTAAGAACTTCTCTTAACTCATCTTCGTCTGCAAAACCTTCTTGCATCAACCACATATCAAACTGTTCACCTAGCTGATCTTTAAAAGAGTCAACTTCTTCATCAATTTCATCTTCATCAACTTCGAAATTACTACTTAATACTTCGGTTATGATGAGATTATACAATACTTCTTCACCATGTTGGTCTTTAAGAGCCTCATAAAACTCTTCTTTTTTAATATCTCCCGATGATGTTTTTGCGACGGTCTCATTATCACCCGAGTTACATGCAGCGAGAAGTAAAAAACTTGCTGAAATGGCACAAGCCATTGCTACCTTTTTCATTCATTACACTCCATTCATATCGTACTTCTTATGTATGTCACCTATTTATTGTACCTTGTTTGTAGACAAATGTAAAAAAGATAATGCTCTATTTTCATTTTGAACATAGGATTTAAAAATGTCTATCATCCATACTTTGTGAAGTACATTATTTTTACGTATAATCTACCTTAACAGATATTATCCTAGGTGAACAGTGAATTACATTATTAAATAATTGAGCAATTCTTTATTAAATAGAAAGTAGGCTAGAAAAAAGAGACTAGGGCAAAAGATACTACCTTCACTTTTGTCTTAGTCTCTTTATCACGCATTAACGAGCAGTAATACCCCCACTTCAAATTTCAGAAGAAACCAAAGAAAATAAGTGGGGGATAAACTGCTCGTAAATCCCTGATTATGTTCAACTAACATTCAGTGGGGGATGAATAACCCCCCCCACTGAATGAAGTTTCACTTTATGTTATTGTTTGATTTTGTCTTCGAGCTCTTTTAAACTTACTTCAATTTGTTCGAGGTAGTCATGAATGTTCTCTTGATGTGGCTCAACCGCAACCTTCCATTCTTCTACTGACTTTTTCATTTCTTTTGTTAAGTTTTTGATTAATGCTGTACCTTCTTTTGAAGTTTCAGCAAGCTGATCTTTTAGGCGCATACTATCTTGTGCAAGTTGTGCAATCATTTCTTTCCATTCATTCGTTTGGGTCTTTAAGTTTGATCTTAATTCTTTGCCTGATGAGGGAGTAGAGAGTAAAGCTGCAGCTGCACTTACGGTTCCTCCTACAACAAATCCAAGCAATAGTGATTTAACCTTCATAATACATCCTCCTTTAAGGATTCATCCATAGAACTTTTATAATGTGTGGTACATTACATATGTATTGTTTTAAAAAATCCTCTGACGAAAGAGTGCCAGAGGATTGTATGCATTTTATTTTACTAAGATAAAACGATTGGTTGTGAACGTCTTATAATCGTTTGTACGACTGGATACAATACTACCATAATAATCGTATTCACGACGATGGCTGGTAAAACATTCGCTGTAAATAATGCGATGAATCCAACACCAACATTCACACCTACAATGAATAACGCAATTGATAAAAACAATGACCCACTAATAAGAGTCCCAATCGCTGTTAAAATTGGTGCACCAATGGAAGGATTTACACGTTCTTTTATAAGTAAAACCAATCCAAAGAATATGAATGCTGTGATTGGTTTTTCAATAATGTTTGGAATTTGTCCCAAAGGAAATGTTGTCGTTAAAGCAGAAACAAACCCTGTTGCAACTGCTAACACGAGCACATATTTAATCCGTGGAAATAAAACAATTCCTAAAAACATCATTGCGAGCGACATATCGGGCCTCATACCGAATAAAATCGGCGGGAACACCGCATGTAAAGCTGCACCAATACCAACAAATAATGCTAAAATGACCAACACTCTCGTATTCATTTGTATACTCTCCTCTACTATTCTCTACTCTCTTTCCCAAACGTACTCTACATGTCGTTTGCGGAAATGTCTTTATATTATAGCAAACTTTCAGGTAAATACAAAGGTTTATTTTTCGATATGTGTATGAATGGAAGAAGCGATTGTTTCTAGTTCTTCAGAAGTATATGCATCCTCGTTCGTCTTCCAGATGGCTTCAAATCCTTCCCCTTCGTTAAATTTAGGTAGTAAATGAAGGTGCATGTGAAAAACAGACTGTCCTGCAATGGCTTCATTGTTGTTTAAAATATTCATTCCCTTTGCATCAAAAGCTGTCTTGATTGCTTGAGCAATTTTTGGGATGCGTGCATAGACTTGTGCAGCGAGGTCTGAGCTCATGTCAAAAACATCGCGAGTATGTTCTTTAGGAATAACGAGCGTATGACCTTTTGATACTTGGCTTAAGTCTAAAAATGCATAGACAACATCATCTTCGTATACCTTTGCTGAAGGAATGGTTCCTTCGACAATTTTACAAAAAATACAATCATCATGTTTCATTGTATCCTGCTCCTTTATTTCGTCATACATATACTTTAGCATATGTTCGCCAAGGAACTAAAGAAATAGACAGGGCTTTGAAGTGGATCCGTTCTGAATCGTTTGTTACGATATTCTACAAAATCCCCTTGATTATGGAGCAAAGGTAAAGTTGTGTCGAATGTTTTTCAACGAAATACTTTGGAAATGGTTTTTAAAAATGCTATTATGACATGGAAGGAAGAAGTGGGGGAGATAATCATGGAATCACTGTTGCGTGTGGATGATTTGGTTGGTGGATATACGCATAAAAATGTATTGCACGGAGTTTCATTTGAAGTGAGACATCGTGAAATTGTTGGACTTATTGGATTAAATGGAGCTGGTAAAAGTACGACAATCAAACATGTGATTGGTTTAATGCAAGCGAAACAAGGAACGATAACCATCCATGACGATACATTTGCAAAAAATCCTACGAAGTATCGGGAATGTATGGCGTATATCCCAGAAGTGCCAATTCTTTATGATGAACTCACATTATATGAGCATCTTGAATTAACGGCCATGGCTTATGATTTACCAGAAGAACTGTTTAAAAAGAGATACCCAAAGTTATTAAAAGAATTTCATATGGAGAAACAATTGCATTGGTTCCCAGTCCACTTCTCCAAAGGAATGCGTCAAAAAGTGATGATTATGTGTGCATTTTTAATCCAGCCGGATCTGTATGTTGTGGACGAGCCTTTTGTTGGACTTGATCCACTTGGTATCCAGTCATATTTACAGTTAATGAATGACATGCGGGATCAAGGAGCAGGCATTTTGATGTCGACACATATTTTAGCAACGGCCCAACAGTATTGTGATCGATTTATTATTATTCATGAAGGGTCCATTCGTGCTCAAGGAACACTTCAAGAATTAAGGGATTCTTTTGAAATGAAAGACGCTTCATTAGACGAATTGTACATCCAGTTAACAAAGGAAGATTCGAATGTTTAATGCAGCGGAGTTATTTAAAGAGCGGTTAAGTGCGCATGTGAAAGAATTAAGTCGGTATGGTAGATATATTTTTAATGGGCATATGGCAATTTTGTTATTATTTCTTATTTCAGCATTAGCTGTCTTTTATCAACAGTGGCTAGCTGGACTATCATCATCGTTTCCATCCGAGTGGATTGTGATTGGAATGTTTGGTTTGTTAACCGTTTATAATCCGCTTCAAACATTGCTTAAGGAAGCAGATATAGTGTTTTTAATTGCAGCTGAAGAAAAGATGCGTGCATATTTTCGCAGCACGATTTTGTACAACTTTGTCATTCAATTGTATATCGTTATTTTAGCAGGAGCAGCTTTAGGTCCTCTCTATTTTCATGCATTCCCAACGAGAAATGGCTGGGTTTATATAGCAACCATTGTTTTACTAATTGTATTCAAGGCTTGGAACCTTGCTGCTAAATGGTGGATGTATACGATTCGTGATCATTCATTGCGTATATTAGATGCATTTATTCGATTTTTATTATCCACATCCGTTATTATGTTTTTTATGCAAGAACATATGATGTATGCTGCGATTGTCACATTTATATATCTCGGGTTGTTTATCTATATATACCGTTTTTCCCATAAAAACGTTGGTATACCTTGGGACGAACTGATTCAGCAAGACCATCACCGGATGAATTCTTTTTATCGGTTTGCGAATCTTTTTACGGACGTACCACATTTAAGAAATAAATTAAAACAAAGAAAATGGATTGCGCCGCTCGTGCGGAAGTATATTCCGTATGGACGAAAGCATACTTTCTCATACTTATTCCGTTTATCGTTTTTGCGAAGTGGAGATTATGCAAGTATGTATATTCGATTGGTTATTATTGGAGCAATCTTAATCATTCTTGTACCAAACATGTGGTTGAAAGGTATTTTCGGACTTTTGTTTATTTATATGAGCATGTTCCAACTCATTCCATTATATAAGCATCATCGAACTATGATTTGGCTTGATTTGTATCCTGTTGAAGTAGTCGATAAAAGACGAGCGTTTCAAGCGTTGATCTCACGCATAACATGGATTCAAATAGCCGTATTTACGCTTACATTCGTAAGTTTACAATTATTTATGTTCGCAGGAATCTTTTTGATAAGCGCAATTGTATTTATGTATCTATTTAGTTTTGCGTATATGAGACGCAAATTAACATAAGCAAAGCCTAGTCTCGTTAGTGAGACTAGGCTTGTTGTTTCATATAGATGTTTATTATGAATTGGATTTCTCCTGATAGTTCATATAAATCTCATATAACATTTTAGCGGCAATTGGCAATGCACGTTCATCAATATCAAATTTAGGATGATGATGTGGGTACGCATGGCCTTCTAACTGAGCTCCAGTAAAGAAATATGCACCTGGCTTTTCATGCAAGTAATACGAAAAGTCCTCTCCACCCATAACAGGAATAATTTCTTCAGCTGTGTCCACACTAGGAACACTTTTACTAGCCTCAAGTATTTGAAGGGCTTCTTTAGCGTGATTAATGACAGGAGGATATCCTTTGACATAATCAATTGTATAACTTGCATCATGACTTAAGGAAACACCTTTAAGAATACGTTCCATTTCTTCCATTACGATGTTTTGGACATGTGTATCTAAATAACGAACTGTTCCACCAATGACTGCTTTATCAGCGATAATATTAAATGCACTACCCGCATGAAATGTACCAACAGTTACCACTGCAGTTTGCGTTGGATTTAATCTTCTGCTCACAATTTGTTGCAATTGGGAGACGACGTCTGAAGCGATCACGATCGCATCTTTTGTTTCATGAGGAGCGGCACCATGTCCACCTTGTCCTTGAATGACTATTTCAAACCGGTCTGCTCCTGCCATCAATGCGTCTTGTGACGTTTGTACAACACCAAGCTTTTCAGGCGCCCATAGATGTGTACCGAATACAGCGTCTACACCATCAAGTACCCCAGCTTCAACCATGGGCTTCGCTCCACCTGGTGCAAGCTCTTCGGCATGTTGATGAAGGAAGACGACCGTTCCGGGAATGTCCTCTTGATGTGACAAGAGTACTTTCGCTAAGACAAGCATTGTAGCTGTATGTCCATCATGCCCGCATGCGTGCATAACTCCATCTACTTTCGATTTGTAAGGTACATCTTTTTCATCTTGGATCGGCAGCGCATCAAAGTCAGCTCTAAGAGCAACCGTTTTTCCTGGCTTACCACCTTTTAATGTTGCAACAACTCCATTTCCACCAACATTCTTTTCATACGGAATTCCAAGCTTTTCATAATAGTTCGCAATATAAGCGGCTGTTTCTGTTTCGTGAAAAGATAATTCAGGATGTTGATGTAAATATCTTCGGATAGAAACCATTTCTTCATAATAAGCATCTAGTTGTTCATGAATCTGTTTATGCATGAGACCCCTCCTTTATTTCAATACATGTATTATATCATGATTGTTTTCTTCTATGGTGAAGTTTGATTGATGAAAAGTGTTTTTGATAGAAGCGATCAAGAGCATATCAACGAATCGACGTTTTCTGCTATACTAATAAGCATCAAGGGAAGGGTGTGAATGTTATTTTACGTAGAAAGATGTATATTCGCTTCTTTATTTTTATAAGCTTATTTCTAATCGGTCTGTTTTCATATCGCATGACTTTCGGAACAATGCCGCACATTGATGCGTGGCTCATGCCTTATGTTGAGAACATTCCATCGACATCGATGGTATATTCTTTTTTTAGTTCGGTCACACACTTAGGTTCAGGGATATTTTTAATACCATTCACACTTGTGATCAGTGTACCTCTGTATATGATGTTCCGGTCAATGATTCCTTGGGGAGTTGTCAGCTGCGGGACACTTCTTACATATTTGTTAAATGCAGGAGTTAAATTAATCTTTCAACGAGAAAGACCACAAATTGTTCCGGAACTTGCGGCTGAAGGGTTTAGCTTTCCTTCTGGACATGCAATGATTTCATTTGTCTTTTACAGTTTATGTATGTACTTTTTATACAAACGATTTACGAAAAGCTGGGTACGGAGATGGGTGCTCATATGTGGAAGTAGTTTCATCGCTTTGATTGGAATAAGTAGATACGTCTTATCTGTTCATTATGTATCAGACATTTTAACCGGTTATTCTTTTGGATGTATTTTCATGCTTGTAATCATTCACTTCTATGAGAAATACGTGACAAGATCTGGTAACTAGTGATGCATAAGCTCAGTCTTAAGGATGAGTTTTTTCCGTTCTAAAGACTGTTCTTTATTGCTGTTCTTTTGATTATGATAGATATACACGATGAAATATAAAAGGAGGGTATCTATGATCTTTCGAATTCGCTCACTTACAGCACTTTTAATTATGCTCCTTGGAGTTGTTCTTATTTTTGAAAACTTCGGGGTTGAACTTTTTGGAACTTCATCTGTTTGGTCGTTTATCCTTCCGTTAATTATATTGTTTTTAGGAATTCATATTGTTTATGATCATTTTAAACGAGGTTACGGAGGATGGATGTTTGGTTCATTTTTAATGATATTTGGATCTCTTCTTCTGTTAAATATTTTTGACGTCATTCAATTTGAATTTAAAGATGTATTTAAATTATGGCCGCTATTTATTATCTATGTTGGATTTTTAATCATTCGACCGCCTAGAAGACGGAGACCTAGAATAACTACTTATGATAAAAGTTCTTATAAACAAAAATATAATTGGAAAAATTATTCTATTGGAGATCATGAATTTAAAGACCCAAATTGGAAAGTAGAACCGATGGATTTAAATGGATTAGCTGGTGACTATTATTTGGACTTTACGAAGGCGTTTATTCCTGAAGAAGAGATTCCTATTACGATTCATAGTTTGGCAGGGGATGTTCGTATTTTAGTCCCGGAATCCATTGAATTCAGAGCAGAAGCAACCGTAAAAGCTGGTGATATTGATATTGTTGGAAATAGAGGGGATGGGATTAATCGGCACGTGTTTTACGAAACGCCTGCGTATGCATCTGCCACTAAAAAGTTGGATATGTATATCGATCTGAAAGCTGGTTCCATTCGGATAGATAGTGTGTAGGAGGAGGAAAATGTTAAAAAATCTGAGTAATATTCGTTCTTTGTTTATTCGTTCGCATTTATATGCTGTGTTTATAACAGGAATCACTTTACTATCTATCTTGCTAACGATCTATGTGTTATTTGAACCCCACTGGCTTACTTCTAGCGCAATTTTCACATTTTTCATTTTATTCGGATTGATTAGTGTGCTTGTGTCTTTTTATGCAGGTTTTAGATCGAGTGGATCTTTAAAAGAACGAATCGATTACTTATCCGTTCTTATTACTCAATTTATTAATGGAAAATATGAGTCACGCATCCATTTTAAAGAGGATGATGAATTAACACGGATTGGAAATGAATTGAATGTGTTTGGTGAAAAATTACAACAGCAAACAAAGTCTATGCAGCGAATGGCAGAAGAAAGAGCTGATTATACGAAGTCCGCATACAAAAGTGCAGTCATTGAAGAAAGACAACGTTTAGCAAGGGATTTACATGACTCTGTTAGTCAGCAACTGTTTGCATTGACAATGATGGCAGAAGCGTCAAGTGAGTTGATCGAAAAGGATCCTCACATTGCTAAGAAGCACTTGCAAGATGTGATTGAAGCAGGGCACACGGCACAAGCAGAAATGAGAGCTTTGCTCCTCCATTTACGGCCGGTTTATTTATCGGGAGATTCTTTAGCAACTGGGGTAGAGAAGCTTATAAAAGAATTACAAACAAAATGTTCGATTGAGTTCCAAGTTGACATGGAACAAGAACTTCAACTGAAAGAAACGACTGAAGAACACGTATTTCGTATCATTCAAGAAGCGTTGGCCAATATATTAAGGCATTCTCAGGCATCAAAAGTGTTGTTGCAACTTACTAAACGTTCGAAGGAATTATTTATTCATATTCGAGATGATGGAATAGGCTTTGATTTAGAGAAGAAGTTAGGAAGTAATGTCTCCTATGGCATGAAGACCATGCGCGAAAGAAGTGAAGAACTTGGAGGAACTTTTGTAGTGAGATCAATCGTAGAAGAAGGGACGTATATCGATATACGTATCCCATATATGTAAAGGGGGAAAATGATGATCCGTGTAATTGTAGTTGACGATCATGAAGTCGTCCGTAAAGGAATTATAGCTTATTTACAAACAGATGGCGAAATAGATGTTATTGGAGAAGCGAGTAGTGGAAATGAAGGCGCAGACATTGTCATTGAACAACAACCAGACGTGGTTTTAAT
Organism: Caryophanales bacterium; assembly: GCA_026168805.1. Lineage (GTDB taxonomy): Bacteria > Bacillota > Bacilli > Bacillales > Amphibacillaceae > CALAMD01. Next base: position 278,289 of record JAPFDS010000056.1, read on the forward strand.
GGATTTGATTATGGAGAATGGTACAGGTATTGAAGCAACTGAAAAAATTATGAAAAAGTGTCCTACATGTAAAGTAATTATTTTGACAAGTTTTTATGATGATGAACAAATCTTTCCCGCAATGGAAGCCGGAGCATTTAGCTATTTATTGAAAACAAGCTCTGCTTCAGACATCTCCCGGGCCATTAAAAAAGCTCCGAAGGGTGAAAATGTTATTGAACCAACCGTAGCAAGTAAAGTTTTTTCAGGATATCGGAAAGAAGAACAGAAAATACATGACGCTTTGACAAATCGTGAATTAGAAGTATTGTTATGTATTGGCGACGGAATGACAAACAAAGAAATTAGTGACAAATTATATATTGGAATAAAAACTGTAAAGACACATGTTAGTAACATATTGGCAAAACTCCATGTCAATGACCGAACGCAAGCGGCTGTCTATGTTCATAAAAATAAATTAATGCGTGAAGAAGAGTAAAGCAAAGCTCTTCTTTTTTGTTTTTTACTGCGTTCAATTGTATACTTAATATAATTAAAATTAAAGGGGCTTTCTATGAACAAAGATAAACAAAAACAAGAATGGATCTGGTTATTTATGTGGGGCGTAACCATTGTATCCACACTCGGAAGTTTGTTTTATTCGGAAATATTACATTTTGTTCCATGTGAATTATGTTGGGTACAGCGCATTCTAATGTATCCACTCGTGATTATTTATGGGGTCGCTACAATGCAAAGAAACTTGTCTATTGCTTTGCCAGGCCTTATTCTAAGTATCATTGGAGTTTGTGTATCTACATATCATTATTTGATTCAAAAGTTACCGGCGCTCCAAGAAGCTGGTGCTTCATGTGGAGATGTGCCATGTAACCTACAATATACAAATTACTTAGGTTTCATCACCATTCCTTTTTTAGCAGGACTAGCATTTTTGTTGATTATTGGTAGCCATATAATTTTGATAAGAAGTGTGAGGAGATAAATATGCGTAACAATAGTATGCGTAATAAAATGATTTTAATTATCGGATCAGTTGTCCTTTTATTTGGAGCTTTATACTTTGTCATCGACTATAAAAATAAAAAGGCAGTAGAAGGGGTTGAGCACCCTTATGGAGATAAAAAGTTGCATCAAGCAACAATCGACCAACTAGACGATCCCTTGTATCAAAATGTCATCCGTCCAGATGATTTGCAAGAAGCGTTAGATGCGGAAGAAGATATAACTGTGTATTTCTACAGTCCTACGTGTGTACATTGTATAAATACAACACCTGTGCTCATTCCAGTAGTTGAGGATTTAGATGTTGAGTTGAAGAAAATTAATCTATTGGAAGAGAAAGACAGTGTTGGGGATCAATTTGAAATTACAGGAACACCGACACTTGTACACTATGAAAATGGAGAAGAAGTTGCACGTACAAGTGGAGAGCAGTCCACAGAACACTTTGAGTCATTTTTTAAAGAGCATGTTGTTAAATAACAAAAGTAGGTTCCACCTCAATACAGAGGGATGGAACCTACTTTTGCATAATAAATCATGTACACAAAAAACGTATCAATCTTCATCTTCTTTCATTTCATACGTATGTGTGAATGGACGGCTTGCAAAGTATGCAGGCTTATGAATTTGTTCTTGGATTTGTGTATACGAATCAGTTATTTTCCATTGTTTATATGTTTCTTCCGTGTTCCATTGCATCATTACAATATAGACATTTCCTTTTGTAGGTTTCAATATACGAATCGCTTGACTTCCTGTATCTTGGGGAAATGTGCGAGCATCTATTTTCCAACCATTTTCAAAGAGTGGTTGACTTTCGACGACGATAGGCACATGTTCCATGACAACAAATCCTTCTGGTTGTATATCTCCTTTTGTAGCAATGACATCAAACATTTGTCCAGACGCAAATACATTTCTTTCTTCATGTTCATAATAAACGAGGGTTTTTGTAGCAGATTTCATAAAGTGAAATTCTAAACTTGGATATTTTTGTACTTCTTTTTCTAAGAAACTTTCAGTTCCAGTAGTCATAAATGCTCTCATCAAAATCACCCCATCATTTGTTTATGTCGCATATATGAAGATTATCAAAAGTTAACCATTTAGACAAATGAATGAATTTCATAATTACCAAAATCAGCTATGGACGTAGCGTAAAATGCGTATTATGAAATTCATTAAAATATTCAAATGTATAGTACAGCAATGGATTGCTGGATAGTCTATAGAACACTACCCCAGATAAAAATATCTTTAGCTTAGAAAAGAAATAGCGTATACTACTAATCATTAGAAAGTTGCGTTGCAAGGAGAGAACACCATGATCAAACGATGGATGGAACAGTTGATTAATCGACTGAAAAAGATACATTATAAATGGGTTATCATTCCAATTATTGGACTCATATTCCTCGCATTTGTGGGATATATGGTCATCTTGTTCGGCGGTAAATATGTTGTGAAGGACGAAGATCTGCTTCTTGATGCAGTCACGACGATCGAAACCAAAGATGGAACAGTTATTTCAGAAATTTTTAATGAACGTAGATATCCTGTTGATATTAAAAATATACCAACACATGTACAAGAAGCATTTATCTCCGTTGAGGATCAGCGGTTTTATGAGCATGGCGGAATTGATCATCGTTCAGTGGTGCGTGCAATTATTAAAGATGTTCTGTCATTTTCTAAAAAAGAAGGGGCAAGCACAATTACGCAGCAACTTGTGAAAAATGTATCCCTTACAAATGACAAGTCTTGGACGCGCAAATTCAAGGAAATTATGGGCGCTGTTTACTTAGAAAGAAAAATGACGAAGGACGAAATTTTGGAGTTGTATTTAAATAAAGTTTATTTTGGAAGAGGTTTATATGGAGTCGAAGCAGCAGCTCAATATTATTTCTCTACATCAATTAAAGACGTTTCGTTAACGGAAGCAGCATTGCTTGCAGGTCTTGTGAAAGGTCCGAATGGGTATTCGCCTATTGATTACCCAGAAAAAGCACTTGAAAGAAGAAATGTTGTCCTACAAACGATGCAAAATCATGAAGTCATTACTGCTGAAGAAAGGATTCAAGCACAGGAAAAATCATTAGGATTAGATCTTCAAAAGCAAGAATTAGACCCTTCTGTTCAAAGCTATGTTGATTTAGTGGTAAAAGAAGCGTCCAATACGTATGACTTATCGATGAATGAGTTAAAACGTGGAGGATATCGCATTGTCGTACATATGGACAGTGAGATCCAACAAACGGCTTATGAATATTTTGAAGGTGATGAGCATTTTCCTGGAAGTAACAATGATGTACAAGGTGCATTTGTGATGATGGATCAGGAGCATGGTAATGTTGTTGCAGCAATAGGGGGAAGAGATTATGAACAAGGAAATTTAAATCGAGTGACTGTTAAAAAACAGCCTGCCTCTGCGTTTAAGCCACTTGCTGTATATGGGCCTGCACTTATGGATGGTAACTTTACGGCATATTCAGTCTTGCCTGATAAGGAAGATACAAATCCAACATATGAAGTTCCAAATGCAGATGGCGAATATGCTGGTGAAGTATCTATATATGACGCAATTGTGCAATCTAAAAATGTACCAGCTGTGTGGATGTTAGATAAAATTGGCATTGAAACGAGTAAAACATATTTAGATAAAATGAATATGTCGATTGAGGATGATGGATTGGCAATTGCTTTAGGCGGATTGCATGAAGGAGTTTCACCACTCGAGTTAGTAGGCGGATACCGATCTTTTGCGCATGGTGGAAGTAGTATTGAACCTATGACGATATCGATCATATTTGACGCTGATGAAAATGTCTATGAAGAGCAATCAATATCTGAAGAGAAGGTCTTTAATACACAAGTCGCTTGGGACATGACGGAAATGTTGAGGTACACAGTGGAACACGGAACAGCAAGTGCTGGAACGTATGCAAAAGACTTGGCTGGTAAAACAGGTACGACTCCTCATCCATCTGTTACAGGAATGAATAAAGATGCTTGGTTTGTTGGGTATACGCCTGAATATGTCACAGCTTTTTGGATGGGGTATGATGAAACGAATGAAGAAAACTATCTGACAGAAGGTAGTCGAGCACCAACTGTAGCAACAAAGGATATACTAACAGAAATCGATCAAAAGAAGCAGCTTGCATCCACCTTTACGAAACCTGAAGGAGTGGAAGAGTTAGAACCGCCCATTAAGCTCGGAAATGTTTCAAATGTGCAAGCATCATTCACGTTTGGTGGTTTTTCGATTATTAAAGGAAAAATTAAGTGGGAGAAGCTAGAAGATGATCGGATTGTATACCGTGTGTACGAAGTAACGGAAGATGGACAAGAATATGTTGGAGAAGTAGAAGGGGAAGGTTCTTACACCATTGATCATGTTTCATTTTGGGATCCGTCTTTTTACTACGTTGTTCCATTTGATCCTTTAACAAATATAGAAGGCACTCCTTCAGAAGCGGTACAATTGTCATTTTAACGAAAAAAGAGGCAGAGACAATAGATTTAAAGTTAACTCACATACGAACATTCTAATGTAACAAGTGGAATTACCCGCTTCGGAAATATACTTCGCTTTCCTGCGGGCGGCTGGCAAGCCTCTGCAGGCTATCGCCTTGCAGCGTCTCGCCTATGCCTTTGCTCCCGCGGGAGTCTACGTATATTTCCTACGCTACATTAGAGTGTTATTCGTATTTTTGGAGATACAACTTTGATTTGTCCCTGCCTGTTTTTGTTTTTTTATTTAAGAAAAGCTTTTTTCTAAGTCGCTAATCAATGACCCAACATACGCTACTGCATCCTGAATAGCATCTGGTTTGGACATATCGACTCCTGCCTTTTTAGCTAAGTCAAGTGGCTTTAATGTTCCACCAGCTTTTAAAACATCCAGCCAGCGATCAATAGCCGGTTGACCTTCTTCTTTAATCTGTTGTGAAACAGCTGTAGCTATTGTTAGACCAGCTGAATACGTGTATGGATATAAGCCCATGTAATAATGTGGTTGACGCATCCATGTAAGACTTGCACCTTCATCAATAACGACCGCATCTCCCCAGAAGTTTTCAAGTGTTTCGCGTTTCTGTTCACTTAGGAGTGTTGCTGTTAATGGAACGCCATCTTCAGCTAGACGATACACTCGTCTTTGGTATTCGGCTTCTAGCAAATGGGTGACAAAGTTATGGTAATACGTACCAAGAACTTGATCAATAATCCAACGTTTCATCCGTTCATCATATGGTTGTTTGAGTAAGTAATCTGCTAAAAGCATTTCATTCATCGTTGACGGTGCTTCAATGAAATACGCAGAAGCGCGTGTGTTAACGAGCTGCTGATGCTTACCGGCTAAATAAAAATGTCCAGCATGTCCTAGCTCATGTGCAAGCATAAACGCTCCGCGCATTGTATCTGTCCAAGTAAGTAAAATATATGGATGTACACCATAAGGGCTTGAACAAAATGCGCCTGTTGCTTTTCCAGTATTCTCGGCATAGTCAATCCATCGTTCTTCAAATGCCTTGTCAAGCATCTCTTTATACTCCGGTCCTAACACAGATAGCGCATTTTTAATAATGTCTTCAGCTTCTTCGTAACTTGTGTCCGGATGAAATTCAGGATCAAGTGAAACTTGTAAGTCACAAAAACGCATTTCCTCCACACCAAGCTGTTTTTGTTTGAGTTTAGCATATTTACGCATGTGTGGTGCGAGTTCTTCTAAAATAACATTAAGCTGGTTTTCGTACATCACTTCCGTTACTTGCTGTGGTTGTAAAAGCATTTGAGTTACGGAATCATATCCACGCATACGGGACATTGTCACCTGTTTATTTACTTCTGTTGCATATGTGGCAGCAAATGTATTTTTGTACTGATTGAGTGTACGTACAAATGAATCAAATGCACTTCGGCGAATATGTGTATTGGGTGAAAACTCAAAACGGTCTTCATAAGCAGCAAAAGACATTGGTAATGTGTTTCCTTCTTCATCAGTAATTGAATCAAACAGCATATCCGATGATTTACTACGTTCATAAATCATAAACGGAGCACTATGTACTTCGTCTAGAGATGCGAGTACCTCTTCGACCTTAGACTGTAATGTGAACGGTTTCTTTTCTAATAGATCAAAAAGCATTTTTTGATAAGGTTGTAACTCTTTCTTTTCTTCTAAGAATTTCTCAAATGTTTCTTTTGAACCTGTCAGTAACTCTGATTCAATGAACGACAATTTCGCACCAATAGCAGCGAATGCAGCAGAAACTTTAGCAGCTTTAGCCTGATTTTCTGGATCAGAGCCATCACCACTACGTAATAAAGATGCATATGTTGATACACGAATCATTTTCAGCTGCACTTGCTCATAGTCTGCTAGACATGTATACAGGTTATCGGCATTTTCTGTAAAAGTGCCTTTATGACGAAGTAATGCATCAGCTTCTTTTTGTACTTCTTCAAGCGCTTTTTCCCATGCTTCAGGAGAAGGGAATAAATCTGTTAAGTCCCATGTTTGTTCAACAGGTACTTCAGAACGTAATGTAACCATTTAAAATCATTCCTTCCTATACTATTATTTCGTAATACGTAATAATAGTATAATGTAAACGATAGCAGAATGAAAATATAAGGTAGTATAGAAGAGAATCAGGTTCCATTTGCACAGAACCTGATTCTCTTATTACAATGATTAACGAGCAGGATGATCACATGTTGAACAAATGTTTATATAACAATCTGCTTGTTCTTGCATGTCACTTTTGCATTGACGACACTTCTTTTTCGGTAAATTTGCAAAAAACTCAAGAACGGGAATCATTGGTTGAACAACCTCCTTTAAGTGAAGTATTGACTCTGTACTATAATAATATGAGTATACATCAAACTGTGTTATAACAAAAGGGGAAAATGGGTGATTATATGAAATTAACAGTTATTGGTTGTTGGGGTGGGTTTCCAGCAGCAGGTGGTGCAACAGCTGCATACATCTTAGAGAAAAATGGATTTGTCTTAATTATAGACATGGGGAGTGGGGCACTATCAAACATTCAATCCTTTGTACCAATGGATAAAATAGATGCTGTGTTACTGTCCCATTATCATCATGACCATGTGGCAGATATAGGTGTGTTACAGTACGGATGGTTGGTGGACATGTATGTAACAGGAAGAAAAAATGTATTGCCGATTTATGGGCATACATTGGATCAACAATCTTTTGCTCAATTGACATCAGAGCGAACGGAAGGTATTCGTTATAAACCAAACGAAATCCTTACCATAGGTCCGTTTGAAGTACAGTTTATGCGAACCAAACATCCTGTTCCGTGTTTTGCCATGCGTATTACAGATGGGGACAAAACAATTGTTTATACTGCTGACAGTGCGTATACCGATGCATTTATCCCGTTTGCCAAAGATGCAAACTTGCTCATTGCAGATTGTAACTTATACGCAGATCAAGACGGCGCAGCAGCTGGGCATATGACGAGTGAAGAATGTGGAATGATTGCACAAAAAGCACACGTACATGAATTGATGTTAAGTCATTTGCCTCAATTTGGTGACCATAAAAATCTTCTTTCTGAAGCAGCAAAAGTATATAAAGGGGAAATCCATTTAGCGAAAAAAGGTTTTGTTTGGAAGTAAAACGATTGTCTCACTTATATTTCAAAGAAATACGTTCCTTCTTTGAAATATAATTTTACATCCGTTACTATGAAGAGGACAATACTATTAAGGGGAGTAAGGAAATGAAATTTATCGATAATAAAGGAATTACGGATCCGCGTGTTAATTTAGCTATAGAAGAATACGTTTTGCAAAATTTTGGAGAAAAGGACTCTTATTTGTTGTTTTACATAAATGAGCCTTCGATTATTATTGGACGTAACCAAAATTCAGTAGAAGAAATTAGTACAGAATATGTGGACAAGAATGGGATTAAAGTTGTTCGGCGTTTATCAGGTGGAGGAGCCGTTTACCATGATGAAGGGAACTTAAATTTCAGTTTCATTACGAAAGATGATGGAGATAGTTTCCATAATTTTGCCAAGTTTACTGAGCCTGTAGTAAAAGCGTTAAATAATTTAGGCGTACCCGCTGAATTAATTGGAAGAAATGATTTGCTCGTAGAGGGGCGAAAAATTTCGGGGAATGCTCAATTTGCGACAAAAGGTAGAATGTTTAGCCACGGAACATTAATGCTTGACTCTGAAATTGAACATGTTGTAGAAGCACTGAATGTACGTAAAGAAAAAATTGAATCTAAAGGAATAAAATCAATTCGAAGCCGTGTTGCAAATATATCTGAATTTCTAAAAGAGAAAATAACTATTAAGGAATTCAAAACTCTTATTTTACAATCAATTTACGACACGGAAGATATCTCTACCATTCCACGGTATGAGTTGACAGATGAAGATTGGGCAAACATCCATGATATTTCCGAAAAACGTTATATGCAATGGGAGTGGAACTATGGAAAGAGTCCGGCATTCAACGTTCAACGCTCGCACAAATTTGATTCTGGCTTGTTAGACGTCCGACTAGACGTAAAAAAGGGACACATTGAAAATTGTACGATTTTTGGTGATTTCTTTGGTATTGGGGATATTCACGAGCTAGAAGATGCATTAACGAATATTCGGCATGAACGTAAGGCTATTGAAGAAGCATTGAAAGATATTCATGTGGAACATTATTTAGGGAAAATTACAAAAGAAGATCTTATTCAATTAATTTACTAATGTAAGTTCATGAAAGGGTAATAATTCATTAAAAAGCTAAGCCGATCATTAAGTCGACTTAGCTTTTTTCTCCAAATAAGAACATCTTCACTATTGTTCTTATTTGGGGAGTGACTATGATCGGAGTTTACTTATTGCATTTTTTTGATAATATAGGACTTAAGCCCTTCCTCTTTTTTAAAAAATCATGTAGGATTTGAAAGGATGGTTTATATGAAGAAGGATAATTATACCTCGAAATTTGAAGTTACTCCGCTCACAATGGCAATCGTGCCACACGAAAGTGAAGAGGGTGTTGTACACACCCGTATCATGGAAAGAGAAACTAGTTATTTAGTAGCATCACATCCTAGCAAAGTTATTGATGGTGCTTGTAAGTATTTTGGGGCAAGCTTGAAAGGCCGACAAGAAGGAGCTTTTGATGTATGTAAATTCACTCATAAAGTTCCAATTGCTATTGACCCCTATAGTGGTATGTATTACTTTCCAACAGAATCTCCAGTCAGTCAAACGTGTGTATGGATTGCTCATACCCATGTAAAAGAAATCAAAGAAGCTAAATATCAACAAACAGAAGTCATTTTTACAAATGGTGAACGAATTATTGTTGATGTGTCTTTTGGATCTATGCAAAATCAACTTCACAGAACCGCACAATTTCGCTACAAACTCGGTAATCGGATTAGTCGTCCATAATCATCTCAGATAAACCACTCGATTTCTGGATCAGTTCACGTAATATAGCTTCAACATGATTACGAATCACAGGATTAAAAAAACTTTTTTCTTCTTGCCTCTGTTGAGCCATAAATATAAATGTAGAAAAAAATCGAGTCCTTTCTCCATGAATAACCTGCATCTTTTTTTGATACATTCGTCTTTTTAAGTGTTTGCGCTCGTTAAGGGCAAGTGCATGCATATTTTCTAAAAGTTGTTTATACGGTTTTTTTATTTTGAAAGCGCCTTCCTCGAAGTGCTGAAGGTCTTGCTCGATGACAATGATTGTCATTGATAAAAAAAGAAACCGAGTCGCAATATTTATTTCCTCTTTATTTAAATAACGCAAACATATTCCTCCTCTGTTGAGAACGTATGTTCTATTATATGCAAAAACATATGAAATGTATACTGCTTTTATTTGGAAAAAGGGAAGAGGCTAATAAAAAATATTCATAAGCATATACACACTAGGGAAAGGAATGTCGTCAAAAGTACATAAAGAGTCAAGCGATTTCAAGAACGATCATGCACAGAACAAGCTTAGGAGCTTTCCTAAGCTTGTTCTGTTTTTAAAATCAAGAAAAGAATACTTCGGTTCAAAAAAGTGATAGACTATAAGGAACAGAACTATTTATTATATGAGCGAATTTCATTATTAAAATTCATTCATATGCCAATCTAAAAAATGTGATAGAAGGGAGTCAATCACATGGGATTACAATTTTTAATGGGAAGATCTGGTACTGAAAAAAGTAATTACATCATTGAAGATATCCGTAAAAAGTTAAGGGAAGATCCAGACGGTCCACCTATTTTTTATATTGTTCCAGATCAAATGACATTTCAGCAAGAATATGAATTGTTTGCAGGAGATATCCAAGGGAGTATTCGGGCTCAAGTTGTAAGTTTTTCAAGGCTCGCTTGGAGAATTATTCAAGAATCTGGTGGAGGTACAAAGCAATTCATTAGCTCTGTAGGTATGCAAATGTTATTGCGAAAAGTTATTTCTGAACGAAAAGATGATTGGAATATGTTTGGTAAAGCTCTTGATAAACAAGGGTTTTTGCAACAAGTTGAACGGTTAATTACAGAGTTTAAGCGCCATAACATTTCACCAGAAGACATGATTAGCCAGATGAAAGATATTGAAAAACGTGAACATGTCCCTATTGATGTCGGAGGATTAGCAGGTAAGCTCGACGACTTAAGATATTTATATGAAGAAGTTTCAAAACAGTTAGCTGGAATGTACATAGATACAGAAGATCAACTAAATATGCTGATTGAAAAAATTCCTCAGTCAGGTTTGTTTACAGGTGCACACATATATATTGATGGATTTCATCGCTTCACTCCGCAAGAATTAGTAGCGGTCCAAACAATGATGCAACATGTGGAAAGCGTCACAGTAGCGCTCACAATGGACCCTGACGATATGACGGTGGAATCAGACTTAGATCTATTTTATCAAACAAAAGAAACGTATGAGGCGATTTGCACCATTGCTGAAGAAAGTCCCTTACTGCTCAAACCAAATGTTCACTTTTATCCATCCGAAGATACATTTAAACATCGACCATACTTTCAACATTTAGAGACATACTTTGATGTCCAACCTCATCCGCCATATGAGGGACATGCTCCTATTCAAATTGCAGAAGCAGTTCATTTACGCGCAGAAGTTGAAGGGGTCGCACAACAAATATTACATCTTGTTCGGGAAAAGAAGTACCGTTTTAAAGATATGGCGCTTTTTATTCGTGAGCCTGAAAACTATGAAAGTATTATTGCAACATTATTTGATGATTATGGCATCCCTGTGTTTATGGATGAAAAAAAGTCGATGTTACATCATGCGCTGATAGAATTTGTCAGATCATCTCTTGAAGTAGTCGATAGTAATTGGCGAGGAGATGCGTTGTTCCGTGTATTAAAAACGGGCTTTATTCAACCAACGGATGAAGAATATCCGCTGACAGAAGATGCAATTGATCAGTTAGAGAATTATGTGTTGGAATATGGTATTCGTTCAAGAAACCAATGGTTAGATAACGATCCATGGGTTTTTCAACGAATCTTTGGATTTGATGCACCGAATCAAACAACGAAGGAGTTACAAAAACAACAAGAAATAAACGCGTATCGTAATCAAGTTGCGATTACTTTTAAGAAGTTTGACACTTCCATTCGCGAAAGTAGAACGATTAAGGAAAGAGCAACAGCTATTTACTTATTTCTAGAAGACTTGCAAATACCTGAGCAATTAGAACAAATGAGTAAATCCTATGAGGACGAAGGCTTGCCTGAAAAGGGACGGGAACAAGAACAAGTGTGGGATGCTCTGATGCAAATGCTTGACGAGATCGTTGAACTTTCAGGCGAGGAAACATCTAGCTTGGCAAATTTCAGGACATTTCTAGACGCTGGTTTTGAAACGTTAGAATTTTCTCATATACCTCCAAGTATGGATCATGTCATTGTAGGATCGATTGATCAATCGCGTATTCAAGGAATTTCCTGCGTGTTTTTATTAGGGGTGAATGAAGGTGCTTGGCCCATGCGTCCTCAGGCAGATGGTATTTTAAATGAGTATGAACGAGAGTTACTCGCCATGCAAGGAATGGAGCTAGCAGAAAGCAGTACCCGTCAATTGTTAGATGACTGGTTTTATATGTATTTAGCTTTTACATCAGGTAGGGATTATTTATGGATCAGTTATGTACTAAGTGATCAAGAAGGAAAGTCTAAATTACCTTCTCAACTCATCCAAAGAATCGAATCATTATATCCCAATCTAGACGAACGCCTATTGCTTCAAGATCCTGACGATTTAATCGAGGCAGATCGCTTTATTACAACACCGATAAAAACAAGAGCAGCCTTAACTGTCCAATTAGCACGCTATGAAAGAGGGTATGTCGTAAAACCTATTTGGTTACATGTATTAAATTGGTATATTGAACATGAAGAAATCTATAGTCCGACGTACAATGTCCTGCAAAGTGTGCTGTATACAAATCAACCGACATCATTGACAGAGGAAACAGTTAGACAACTGTATCCGCCGGAAAAACCAGTAGCTGCAAGTGTTTCAAGACTTGAAATGCATTATCGCTGTTCCTATCAACATTTTGCACATTATCATTTGAAATTAGAAGAACGAAAACGATATGTATTAGATGCTCCAGATATCGGTCAGCTGTTCCATGAAGCGCTAAAAGTGATTACAGAGTGGTTGCAAACAGAGAAAAAGAATTTCGCAGATATCACAAAAAAACAAGCATCCGCATATGCTCAAAAGGCTGTTCAAACGTTATCGCCAATCTTACAACACCGTATTTTACATAGTTCAAATCGATATCAATACATTCAAAGAAAATTGCAGGAGATTATTGCGCGTGCAACATATGTCCTCAGTGAGCAGGCTCGAGCATCAGATTTTTCACCAATCGGAGTTGAGGTAGGGTTTGGAAATGAAGAAGACGCTTTGTCGCCCCTCACTCTCAAGTTACCAAATGGGTACGAACTCATGTTACGTGGTCGTATTGATCGAATTGATCAAGCAACATTAAATGAACAGCTGTATTTAAGAATTATCGATTATAAATCAAGTGATCGAGGCTTAGATTTATTAGAAGTGTATTATGGACTTGCTTTACAGATGCTCACATATTTAGATGTTGTCTTAGCTCAATCAGAAGAATGGCTTGGGCTCCAGGCGTCTCCTGCAGGGGTACTTTACTTTCACGTGCATAATGCAATGCTTACGAAAGACCAGATGCTCCCACAAGATATGATTGACCAAGAGTTATTCAAACAATACAAGATGCAAGGCCTTATACAAAAAGATGAACAAATTGCACAGATGATGGATACGACTGTAGAGACAGGCCATAGTCAGATGGTTCCTTTCGCGCTCAAGAAAGACGGGGCTTTTCAAGCGCGTTCTAAAGTGGCAGACGAAGAAACATTTGATCATTTACGGAATCATATTCATTCGCTCATTACTCAAGCAGGTATTTCCATTACGTCAGGTGAAGTGCAGTTAAATCCATTTGAATATGGACAAAATAAGGCCTGTACATTTTGCCCGTTTTCATCTGTATGTCAATTTGATCCTGAAATTCAAGGAAATACATTTAGACGTCTGCAACAAATGAATGAAAAGAAAATTATTGAAAACATGCAGAAGAGGAGGAAATAATAATGGTGAAATGGACAGCTGAACAGCAGCAAGCAATTGATGAATCAGGCAGTGATATTCTTGTTGCTGCGGCAGCAGGTTCAGGTAAAACAGCTGTACTTGTTGAACGAATTATTCAAAAAGTAGTCTCAACGGAAAGTCCAATGGATATAGATGCCTTACTTGTTGTTACATTTACAAATGCTGCAGCCCAAGAAATGCGAACGAGAGTAGGTGTAGCTCTAGAAGAAGCACTGAAAGATAATCCTGCTTCTTTGCATTTAAAAAAACAATTGTCATTGCTTCAACGGTCTTCGATTTCAACATTACATTCTTTTTGTATGGATGTTGTAAAACAATACGCATATGCAATTGATTTAGATCCTGCATTTCGAATTGTTGATGATATGGAAGCGGAATTGATGAAGCAGGAAGTGATGGATGAGCTCTTTGAAACATGGTACGGACAAGAAGAGCAGACATCATTCTTCTCGGTAGTTGATCGATTCTCCACAGACCGTAGTGATGCAGATGTAGAAAAACTTATTTTGCATATTTATCATTTTTCAAAACAACATCCTTGGCCCAATGAATGGCTAAACCAATTGGCAGAAATATATATGATCCCTGAAGAATGGGAAGAGAACGAACTTGAGTGGTTAACGATGCTCAAACAAGAAATAGCTCATCAACTGGACGCAATGGAACAAGAATTGGAATTTGCAGAAAAAGTAGCACGTGAACCAGATGGTCACTATCCATATATAGAAACAATCGAAAAGGATCTAGAGATCGTGAAAGAAATGCGCGCACGAGCAAATAATTGGGATGAACTCTATGACTATATGAGCCAAGCCTCACTTGTGCGATTGTCAGGAAAACGCGCAGAGAGCAATCCGGATAAAAAAGAACGAGCAAAAGCATATCGGGATTCATTTAAAAAGCGTTGGGACGACTTAAAGAAAGCGTACTTTACCCGTGCACTCTCCGACCACGTGGCAGATATGCAAGAATTGGCTCCAGTCGTTCAAGAAGTTACTAATCTAGTAAAACAATTTATGGATATATATGACCAAGCGAAACGAGAAAAAGCAGTTGTTGACTTCTCAGACTTAGAGCATTTTTGTTTACAGTTATTAACGGATGAGTCATCTACTCCAGACAATATCATACCTTCATCTATTGCTCGTGAATATCAAGAAAAATTCACGGAAGTATTTGTAGATGAATATCAAGATACAAACCTTGTCCAAGAAACGATTTTATCCATGCTAAGTGAACAAGAAGGCCCTGGTAATATGTTTATGGTAGGAGATGTTAAACAGAGCATCTATCGGTTTAGACATGCAGAACCTTCTTTGTTTATTGGAAAGTATAATACATTTGGAGAAGCAAACCATCCAGCTACACGAATTGATCTAGCACGTAACTTTAGAAGTAGAGAGCATGTACTCTCAGGGGTTAACTTTATTTTTAAACAAGTCATGGACGAAGAAGTAGGAGAAATAACATATGATCAAGCGGCAGCATTAATGTATGGAAATACATCTTTCGATGAATTACCTTTTCCTGAAGAAGCTCCATCATGTATTATTATTGATCGGGATGACAAGCGGGATGAGGAAGCGGAAAAACATGCATCAGATGTAAGTGAAATGGAACAAGGGTTAATGGAGGCACGTGTCTATAGTAATGAAATAAAAAAATGGCTTGGACACGAAACAGGAGAGCCACTTCAAGTGGTAGATGCAGATACAAAGAAGCAACGTGATGTGACATATCGAGATATCGTCATATTGCTTCGTTCTATGACATGGGCACCAACCATTCTTGAAGAATTTAAAGAGCAAGGCATACCCGTTTATGCAGAGTTATCAACAGGTTATTTTGATGCCATTGAAATTAAAATTATGCTGAATATGTTAAAGGTGATTGATAATCCGTATCAAGATATCCCCCTAGCATCTGTTCTTCGTTCTCCAATGGTTGGATTTGATGAGGAGCAGTTAACGACTATACGACTAGAAAACCGTTCAGACTCTTATTATGAAGCTTTACAAGCATACGCAAAAAATCATACAAATGAAACATCGACACGCGTACAACAATTTATGACACAATTATCCATGTTCCGTTCAGCAGCACGTCAAGGAGCTCTATCTGAGTTAATTTGGGATATATACAGAGAGACAGGATATTATGATTTTGTTGGTGGAATGCCAGGTGGTAGACAGCGCCAAGCAAATTTACGCGCTTTGTATGACCGTGCAAGAAGCTATGAATCAACGTCATTTCGTGGGTTGTATCGATTCTTACGATTTATTGAACATATGGAGGAACAAGGGGATGACTTAGGCGCCGCTCGTGCCTTGAGTGAACAAGAAGATGTTGTGCGGATCATGACCATTCATAGCAGTAAAGGGTTGGAATTCCCTGTAGTCATCGTTGGTGGCATGTATCGAGAATTTAATAAACAAGATATACGGGGAAAGTATATCGTTCATAAAGATTATGGATTTGCAACGAAATACATTGATGCTGTGAAACGAATTACGTACCCAACTTTATATTTTTACGCGTTACAAAAGGAAGTAGAAAAAGAATCATTGGCCGAAGAAATGCGTGTACTTTATGTGGCGTTAACCCGAGCGAAAGAAAAAATCGTTATGGTTGGAACAGTCCCTTCATTTGAAAAGAAACAAAAAGCATGGGAAATGGTCGCGAATCATGAACAACCATTACTTCCACGGTTTGCCCGTGCAGAAACAAATAGGTACTTAGATTGGATTGGACCATCATTAATGCGTCACAAAGACAGTCTAATGTTACATGGAGAAAACGGTATCGATCCAAGTATTCCATCTGAACTCGTTCATGACAAGTCCGCATGGGATGTGAAAGTAGTACCAGCTTACACGCTTTTAGATGTTGAGAATATCCATGAAGAAGAAAAAGATATCATTCAAACACACATTAAAAACTGGAAGCCAATTGATCTTTCAAATAAAAATGTTGACAAAAATGTAAGGAATCGATTATCTTATCATTACCCCTATGAAGTAGCTACACACACACGTGCAAAACAATCGGTAACTGAGATCAAACGTCAACAAGAATTGAAAGATGTGTACAGTGATGAAAGATTTGTACACAAGCAAAATAAACCATTAACTAAACGTCCTCAATTTATGCAGACAAAGAAAGAATTGTCTCCATCTGAAATTGGGACGGCCATGCATACAATGATGCAACATATACCATTAAATAAAAAGATGGAAAATGAAGAATTAGAAACATTCATACTCACGCTTGTAGAAAAGGAAATGTTCACACAAGAAGAAGCAAATGTAATCGATCGGAGAGCTATTCAAGCATTTTTCGATACACCTTTAGCAGCGATGATGAGGAAAGCCACACATGTTCAGCGGGAAATTCCATTTAGTTATACACTCCCAGCAGAAGATGTTTATCCAGAGTGGAAAAAAATCCAAGATGAAAGAGTGCTTATTCAAGGAGTTATTGACTGTTTAATTCCATTTGAAGACGGCTATATCATCGTTGACTACAAAACGGATCATATTTCAGAAAAACCGTTTAACGTGGCGGAACAAAAGTTAAAAGAAAGATATCAAACACAAGTAAATCTCTATGCACAAGCTATTGAAGGTATTTTACAAAAGAAGATTAAAGGGATTTATTTATATTTCTTTGATGCAGATTGGACGATTCAAATGCAGTAATTCTACCTTTGACTAGCTGAATACTATAAAAATTGGATAGAGCGTAAGAGATTTCTGTTGATCACGAATACTTACAGAGTGGGCAGGGAAGCTTATGCAGGAACAACAAGTTGTAGGAGGGCGCGGAAAAGGAATCACGCTCGTCATCATTGCTGCACTATTTTGGGGAGTTTCTGGAACAGTTGCACAATACTTATTTGACCAAGGTTTTACTGTCCAGTGGCTCGTGTCTATTCGACTTACAGTATCAGGGATAATCATGTTAATGTACGCTCGAATGATAAAAAAACAACGCATTTGGGATATTTGGACGATTAAAGTAGATGTCGTTCGGCTCTTATTATTTAGTTTCTTTGGAATGTTAGCTGTTCAATATACATTCTTTGAAGCTATCAGTCATTCAAACGCAGCAACAGCAACGATATTGCAGTATTTAGCGCCTATTATCATTGCTATCTATGTAGCTATAACATTTAGACGGATACCAAATATTAAAGAACTCGTTGGTATTATGCTTGCAGTTATTGGAACTTTTTTACTTGTGACCCAAGGGAACTTCAGTAGCTTATCCATTTCAGGAGCAGCTTTGTTTTGGGGAATAGGTTCAGCAGTTGCCTTAGCGATCTATACACTTGCTCCTCATAATTTATTAGCACGATGGGGATCGATTCAAGTGGTCGGTTGGAGCATGCTAGTGGCAGGGATTTCTTTTAGTATTATTTATCCACCATGGAATTTTTCCGGGAATCTAAACTTGATTACGATTGCTGCGATCTTTTTCATTGTTATTTTTGGAACATTACTGGCATTTAACTTTTACTTAGAAAGCTTAAAATATATCACTCCAAGTGAGTCGAGTTTACTTGCTTGTATTGAACCACTATCAGCTGCAGTTTTATCGGTAGTATGGCTCCAAGTTAGATTTAGTGTAGCTGAGTGGATTGGAGCAATTTTCATTGTAGGTACTGTAACACTATTGGCGATTATGAAAGATAAAAACATCACAACTGAAACAGAGTAAACGCTGGTTATATGTAACAAAAATACCTTTTATTAGGAAAAGTGATAGAATTCATGGTAAGATTATATGAATCCACAATGAAAAAATATATGCAAGTATGAAATAAATTTGCATAATAAAATAATGGGAGGTTATTACGAATGGCACATATGCATATTACTTCTTGGGCAGTAGCTATCATTCTGTTAATCGTTGTAGCAGCTATGTATGGTCAAGGTAAAATGAAACCAGGTAAAATTGTTCATATGATTTTACGACTCTTTTACTTGTTTATTTTAGGTAGTGGAATAGGTTTATTTATGGAATACGCAAATTATTCAACAAATTTATTTATCAAAGTAATCTTAGGACTCTGGGCAATCGTATCCATGGAAATGATTGCTGTAGGCGGAAGCAAAAGAAAGTCCGTTGGAATTTGGTGGGCCCAATTCATTTTAGCAGCTGGAATTGCAATTTATTTAGGATTTGGTGTTCTCCCAATGGGGATTTTACCATAACATGATAAACCTTTTAAAAAGTCTTTCCTTTTACATATAGGGAAGGCTTTTTTCATGTATATTAGGCAGTATATTTGTACACGATGGTTGTGAAAATGAAATTCACTTCATTTAATGAAATTATGAATGTTTTAAGACAATATTTGATATAGCATTGACTATTTGTATGAAACCTTAATAATAGACTACAGATAGTGAAATAGAAGTGGAGGAATTCAAGAAATGAAACGATTAACATCTCTACTCTTAATGTTATTTCTACTCATGGGAACACCTGTAATCACTCATGCTGAAGAAACAAATGTTCAAGAGAAAATTATATATGATATTGTAGTAGACCGGTTTAATAACGGGACACTACAAGTGGGTGATGAGGTTGATGTAGATAACCCATATACATATAATGGTGGTGATATCCGTGGAGTTATCAAGAAACTTGACCATATCAATGAGTTAGGTTTCAATGCGATTCAATTATCATCTATTATGGAAAATGCTGATGAGGGATTTCATGGATATTGGATCACAGACATGTATGAAGTTGAACCACTTTTTGGAACGAAAGAGGATTTACAAGAACTTGTCGACGAAGCTCATAAAAGAGATATCGATATATATATGGAATTTGTGTTCAATTACATATCTGAAGAACATCCAATTGTAATGGACGACAAAAAAGAAAATTGGTTCACAGAGCCTAAAGCCAAGCAAACAGATGAGTTGTTTTGGCTGGAGGAAGTAAAACAATTAAATGTAGATGAACCTGAGGTTGCTTCATATATTACTGATGTAGCTGACTTCTGGATGGATGAGGTAGATATCGATGGATTTGTTCTTCATGCCGCAGATCAAGCTTCTCCTGAGTTTTTAGACCAATTTACAGCACATGTAAAAGAAAAGTCACCTAATTTCTTCATTTTAGCCAATTTATTAGATGAGGAAGCGGATATGAAACCTTTAGCAGAGATTGAACATATAGACGCTATTCAAAACTATGCAATGTTTCATAAAATGAATGATGTCTTCGCTCAGGTGAATACACCTATGGCCGATCTCATGGACGGCTGGGATGCGGAAGTAGAAGACAAAAGTATTCTATTTGTAGACACGAAAGATACACCACGTTTTTCATATACGACGGCTGAACAATCCAGAAGTGCTCTAACGACATGGAAGTTAGCTTTAACATTTATGTATACAACACCAGGGACGCCGACAATATTGCAAGGTTCAGAACTTCCAATGTATGGGCCGACATTTGTCGAAAGTCAATATTTAGTCCCTTTTAATAGTACAGACCCAGATTTAGAAGAGTTTCATCATCGGATTTCTGCATTGAAGAGTGAATTCCCGGTTCTTAGTGATGGGGATTTTGAACAAATTGTCGTTGAAGAAGGTTTGAGTGTATATAAACGTTCGAATGATGAAGATACGATGTATATAGCGATTAATAACGATGATACTTTACGTGAAGCAACCATCACTGATGATATCGGTGAAGGGAATCAATTGCATGGCCTTTTAGATGACATGATTGTGCGTGAGCAAGATGGAGGCTACTCATTTGAAATTAGCCGTGAAACTGCTGAAGTATTTATTATCGAAGAAGATACCGGTATAAATTGGTTGTTTATTAGTATGATTATAGCTATCCCAGTTATCTTTGCCTTATTTATTTGGTATGTTAGTAAAAGAGGAAAAACAAGAAGCGCTTAGTGTGCTTCTTGTTTTTATTTATAAGGCTTATTTAAAAAGAAAAGTGCAAGTGTTCCTGGACCCGAATGTGCTCCAATCACAGAACCTACATATTCAATAACAATTTCTTTAGGATTCCATTTTTCTTGAATCATCGCTGCTAATTCTTCTGCTTTTTTAATATCATCCCCGTGACTAATTCCAACGGTTTGGTTTTCAAAATCAACGCCACGTTCTTCCATTAAGGCAATCATTCTGCTCAAGACACGTTTGGAACCACGTATTTTCTCAAGTGGGATTAACTTTCCATCTTCCACATGTAAAATTGGTTTTATTTTTAATAAAGATCCTACAAAAGCTGCCGTCTTACTTACGCGTCCTCCACGATATAGATATTCTAAATCGTCTACTGTAAATATATGTTCCATATGTTTCGCATGATAGCTAGCTTGTTCGATAATAGTTTCGACAGCTGCACCTTCTTGAGCCAACTTGGCAACACGAAGAACAACAAGACCATACCCAATCGAAGCACACTTTGAATCTACGACATGTAAAATTGCCTCAGGGTATTGCTCTTTTACTTCTTGCTCCATCATCTTTGCTGTTTGGTATGTACCAGAGAGTTCTGATGAGAAAGCGACATATACTAAAGGTGTTCCTGCTTCAGCATATTTTGTAAATAGGTCTTTAAATGTTTGTGGTGCTACTTGAGATGTTTTTGTACTACTACCTTCACGCATAGCATCATATACTTTTTTAGGATGTAGATCGACTCCATCTAAGTAATCTTCATTGTTTAAATGGACCGTAAGAGAGACCATATCAATGTCGTATGCGTCATATTGTTCATTCGTTAAATCGCAAGCAGAATCTGCTAAAATTTGAACCTTCACTATTTTCATCTCCCATTTTAACAAAGTCTTTGTGTGAAAACACGTATGTTGACGCTTCCACCATCTGAATAAAAAAGACAGCAAAGTATCACTTATACGTGCTGTCTATATGATTCAAGTACTGTTATTAATATCCGTATTTTTCAAAAACTTCTAACACCTTAGGCGAAACATCATCCCACTCTGCATCAAACTCTTTGTTGACTGTAATGAAGTTTTGATAGCCAAAAACATTATCTACACCTGCAAGTTTCATGAGGTCATTCATAATATCATGTTCACTTGTGTCTCCTGGCATGACAGAAATGCTATCATCACCTTCAAAAATAAGTTTATCTGCTGTAAATTTTAATGCATTTGGATTCGGTGTAACTTCAGCACGTACTCCCATTTATCCTCACTCCTCACCAATACTAGTATGTACATCTTATCAGAAAAGACCGTATAAAAAAAGGAAAGCAAGTAAAACAAAAAAGACCTCCCATATAAAGAGAGGTCTCATATGCTTTATTTGCTTAGGTTACCACGAGTGAATAGTATTGTTTTATCCATCTGATCCAGATTCATTATGAAACGGCTTCATCATGGCGTGTATATACAATAATATAACTCGAGATAATTAACCATCAAGCTTATTTTTTTCTTGTAACTGGTTTTCTAGTTCTTTCAATTGTTGTTGTTGTTCTGGAGTAGCCTCTTGATATGCAGCATCAATGGCTTGTTGTGTAGCTTGTTGCTCTTCATCATTAGGCGATTGCCCCATATCCATCATATTCATTAGAGCATCTTTCGCTTGTTGAAATACATTTTTCTCCATTTAAAATCCTCCTATTGAACGTTCTTCACTTTCTTTACTTTTTCTCTGAGTATCTGTAAAGCGTTTAGTTGATCGACTAGGATTAACTTTTTGATTGTGGGGATTTTTCGGTTTGTCTTGTTTGTCTAGTAATTTTTCTTTATCCATTAACAAATCCTCCTTGAGCTACTTACCCATACTGATTGATCAATCGATGTTTTTCATATGAAAAAGGAGTAAGCACATGTGCGCTCACTCCTAGTATAGACAAGAATATCATAATTATTGAAGGAAAAAACCGGTTCTGTTAACTTACTTTTACTGTGTATTTAAAGTATGATTCTAAAAATGTCCGAACTCCATCTTCTTCATTTGTTAAGGTTACATAATTTGCAATTTGTTTTAATTCATCAATTGCATTGCCCATCGCAACCCCAACACCAGCATAATCAATCATTTCTAAATCATTATCCTCATCGCCAAAGGCAATAATTCGCTCCTGAGGAATTTGATAATAATCAGCCACTCGTTTAATCCCGACAGCTTTATGAATACCTTTTTTAATCACTTCAACCATGTGCCATGGAGCGTCCCATGAACGAAGTCCGATCATCGTTGCATGATGTTCGCTTAAATAATTTTTGAGCTCTTCTACATGTTCTGCATGGGGGTAAATTAAAATGGATGTAGGATCATCTCTTAATTGCTTGCGAATATCTCCAATTGAAAAAGGAGAAGATATACCCGCAGGAGCAGGCGTTCCGAAAATATTCATTAGTTGTTCATCATGACGATCTAAAAGAACGTTGTCTTGAACTTCTGCTAATATGTTTTGCACATTAAAGTCATAACATGCATCTATAATATGCAATGCTGTTTCTTTTGGAAAAGGGTTGTGCAAGGTTCGTTCCCACGTATTATTGGTTGGGTGGTGTATAAACGCACCATTGAAGTTAATCATAGGTGTCTTTAATTGTAAGAAATCATAGTATTGTCTACTGCTTCTATGTGGTCGTCCGGTAGCAATGACAACGATATGCCCTTCATTTATTGCTTGTTGTAAAACATTCTTCGTTTGTTCACTTACTGTTTGATCATTTGATAAAAGAGTACCATCTAAGTCTAAAGCGATTAAATGTCTTTTTCTCCTCATCTTCTCACCTCGTCTACTTAGTGTAAGAATATTTATGGCTTTTGTAAAGAACAATTAAAAGCTCTTCCTTTTCATCTGATGAGAAAAAGATTAAGATGGAATATATTAGGAGGCGAATGATATGTCAACGATTGGTATACATAAAAAGGATATTCAAGGAATTCCTACACTAGAGGTTGTACCTAAAAGTAAGGAAGACCAACCTTTGCCGTGTGTTTTATATTTTCATGGGTTCACAAGTGCAAAAGAACATAACCTTCCATTTGCATATATGCTAGCCGAACGAGGGTTTCGTATTTTGTTACCAGATAGCAAATATCATGGTGAGCGATATGTAGATATGTCAGAAAAAGATTTACAGATGTCTTTTTGGGATATTGTTATGCAAAATATTGAAGAAGCAAATTCACTCTACTCATATGTACAAGAAAACAACTTGCTTGCACAAGATCGAATAGGGGTTGCTGGAACGAGTATGGGTGGGATCACTGCTAGTAGTGTGATCACATCTTATGATTGGGTGAAGGCTGTTGCAATATTTATGGGTACAGCCGAAACAACAACGTATGCGAATATGCAATTGGAACAAATTAAAAAAGAGGGAATCTCTATTCCGGATGAAGATATTCAGAAAATCACCCAAGCTATAGAGAAAACAGATGTGTCAAAACACTTAGACCACCTTAACGACAAGCCAATATTTATGTGGCATGGAAAAAAAGATGCGATTATTCCTTTTTCTCTTGCCGAAAGTTTTTATGCAGCAGTGCAAGAGTACAAACAAAGTGATATGCAACTTGACTTTCATGTTGATCAAGAAGCGGGACATAAAGTTAGTAGAGAAGCCTTTTTAGCCGGAGCTAATTGGTTTAAAGATACATTATGATATTTAAATTTTAAAGTTGTATCATGTGCACAAAACGCACAATTCATGTTAATATATAATTAGAAGATCATGATGAAAGAAATATTGGAGTAGGAGGTAATCCGTATGAATGAAGCATTAAAAGAAAATTTAATGGGCGCACTGGAAAACGTCATTGACCCGGAACTTGGGATTGATATCGTTAATATGGGCCTTATATATGATGTGGACTTAGATGAAAATGGATTATGTACTGTTACGATGACACTCACAACAATGGGATGTCCACTAGCAGGGCATATTGAACAAGATGTGCGCCGAGCAGTATCCGATATTCCAGAAGTAAAAGATATTGAAGTAAACATTGTTTGGGATCCACCTTGGGGTAAAGATAAGATGTCACGATATGCCAAAATTGCCTTAGGAATTCCAGACTAAGCGAAATATATGCAAAAAGGTTGATCGATTCGTTGATCAACCTTTTTGCGTAAAATACTAGAATATGGGGAATGAAAAATGGAAAAGATGTTTTGGGTTACTGAAAAACCAATTTCCGTCACAGATGTGATGGATAAAGTTGTCCGTAGAGAAGCGGGTGCAGTGAGCACTTTTACGGGTATTGTCCGTGAATTTACCAAAGGTAAAAAAACACTCTATTTAGAATATCAAGCGTATATTCCAATGGCTGAAAAAAAGTTAGCAGAAATTGGTCGAGAAATTGAAGAGAAATGGACCGATACCGAAACTGCGATAGCGCATCGCATTGGGCGCCTGGACATCTCAGAAGTTGCAGTTGCTATAGCTGTTTCTACACCTCATCGAAAAGATGCATTTGAAGCAAGTAGTTATGCCATTGAACGGATCAAAGAAATTGTTCCTATTTGGAAAAAAGAACATTGGGAAGATGGAACGATGTGGTTAGGGGACCAAAAAGAACAAGTATCCTATCAAGAATCGATTCCAAAAAAGGAGGAAATGTAATATGGTTCATGTCCTTTTTTTTGCAGAGTTACAAGAAGCTTTAGGCAAAGAAAAAATCACAGTTCAAGCAGCAGGATTAACAATCCAAGAATTAAAAGAAAAGTATTTGCAAGAATATAACTTGCCAAACATAGATCAAGCAATGGTAGCTGTAAATGAAGAATATGCACCAGAATCCGTTCAGTTACAAGAGGGAGATACGGTAGCGTTTATTCCTCCTGTAAGTGGTGGCTAAACATACATATAGCACTCATCTGTACGAAACATCGTCAGGTTTGAGTGCTATTTTTTAATGCACGGATTATATAAAAATCAAAATAATTGTTCCAATAATGAAACAATATCCAGCAAAGTATTTTAATTTACCTTCTTTCATAATATTCATAAACCATTTTAATGCAAAGAATGTTGCGATGATCGATGAAATAAAAGCAATCATAAACGGAACGGCGAGCCCATGTATAAGGGGGTCTTGTACTAAATCATTGATTGAAAATACGATGGAACCAACACCGACGGGAATATATAATAAAAACGAAAAACGAAGAGCAGTCTCACGATTGACACCAACGAGTAATGCGGCGACAATCGTAGCTCCAGATCGACTGATCCCTGGAATGAGTGCAAGAGCTTGGGCACATCCAATAATAATTGCGTCCACAATAGATATATGTTCTTCCCCTTTTGTACCGATACGATTGCGAATCATCCATAAGAAAATTCCTGTAATAATAAGGGTGACGCCTATAACTGCAAGCATACTAAAAGTATGTGAAATATAATCCTCAAATAACACCCCGATAATCCCAGCTGGTATCGTAGCTATTACTAGTAATAAAACAAATGAAAAATCTGCATAATATGTTCTGTCTTTCGTTTGCAAATACCGAAAACTATGTTGGATGAGTCGTACAATTGAGTTTCTGTAAACAATGCAAATAGCTATCAACGATCCGAAATGAACGACAACTTCAAAAGATAAACCAGGGAGATGAATTCCCAACATGTTTTCTAATAAAATGAGGTGACCACTTGACGAAATTGGCAGAGGTTCTGTCACACCTTGAAACACACCTAACAGTATATATTTTAATAACAGAAGAATGTCATGCACTTGTCCCAAAATAAACGCTCCTTTCCCGTAAGGCTGTTGAAAAACATAAAAATAATGCACATTTTTTCAAGCGTGAGAATAGTCTAACTCGTGAGGAGGAGATCACGATGAACAATTCTTATAATCATAGAAATATATATGATTTATGTGAAGAGCATATGCATGCGTATGTATTATTAGAAATGAAAGATGGGGCACAAGCGGATGGAATTATTACTGGAATCGATCATGAAAACGTATATGTAGCAGTACCGATTGAAGACGAGAGACCACAAAATATGCGTTCTTCAAATGACCAAGAACGACAATTTGGCTATCATCATGGAGGCTATGGTGGATACGGTGGTGGATATGGCGGTTATCCAGGAGGAGGATATGGTGGCCATCATGGACATCAATATAATTATGGGCGACCAAGAAGATTTAATCGACTCGTTCTTCCACTAGCAGCTTTAGCTGCAGTTTCTTTGTTGCCTTGGTATTAAACGTAAACATAAAAAAACCCCCTTACTTGTATCAGTAAGGGGATTGCATCTTTCGGTATACAGACTATTCTTTTTCCTCTTTTAAACCAAATTCACTAATAACAACTACTGCTACGAAAAATAGTCCAGCAACAAAGAATACCGTAGTTAAGTTAAACGGCTCTCCAGCCATACTAGTCAATACGTATGAAATCGCAGCACTAATGAGTAAAGACCAAAAAGCAACCATAATTATGCGCATATTGAACACCCTCTTTTTTCTAAAATACGTTCGTACATAAAACGATCCAATAATATACATGAATACATTCACTCATATGTATAACCAAGTATAAGTTTATCAAATTTACGGATAAAATCAAGCCATTGTAACAATTGATTCAAAAGGAGGAAGTAGATGACTATAGTTGTTATAAATTGTTTCGATTGGATTGAGTTTCACTTTGTGGAAAAATTGTTAGAACAAGGTGTAAAGGTCATTGGCGTTCATGAAAAGCAAACAGATCGAACATTATTTTTAGAGATGTTCTTTGCACGCAATAGTTCTTTTGATTGTACGAAAAAAATACCTAAAGAAGCAGAACGTGTCATTGTTATTGGGGATACACATATGATTCCCAGATCAAAACATGTTATGCAATGTATGCACCGTGAAACAAGTATTGAACAGCATATAAAAGGTCGTCTATATGTATATATACCTCTTTTATTTGGAGAATGGATGCCCATGGATAAAACGGGTATGTATCTTGGTCAGAGGCATATTCCATATCATTCTGAAGAATTTCAGGATGAAGCTGTATATGTAAAAGACTTCGTGAATGATTGTTTATCAGAATTTAATCAAACAATCGAACATAGAAAAGAAAATACTCCTTATCCTTGGGAAGGGTTAATACTTGAAAAGGGCGAACAAATTCGTGACAATAGGACCAAGAGAATAAACATAGAAAAAATGCAGAAACACTATTTAAAATATGCTTCTTTTTACGATACATAACATAGAAGTAAACTGCATTGATGGGAGTGCGCTCGTTGAATAAAAAATCGATCGCTATCTTAACAGCTATAGGAATCATTCTGTTAATAGGAACTCTTTATTTATTTGACAATCGAAACATTCAAAAGGTAGGCATTTTATTCGAAGGATCTACTAATGAACAACCATGGGATCAAAAAGGATATGATGGTCTGTTAACGATTGGAGAAGAGTTCGATGCTGATATTTATATAAAAGAAAATATAAAAACAAAAGAAGAAGTTTCACGTGCAGTTAAAAATCTGGTAGAAAAAGAAGTTCGAATTATTTTTGGCCACAGCCATTCATATGGTAGGTATTTTGCAGACTTAGCAGAAACGTATCCAAACACACAATTTGTGTACTTTAATGGTGGGTATACAGCAGATAACGTTACGAGCTTGAATTTTGAATCTCATGGAATGGGGTTCTTTGGAGGTATGGTTGCAGGAAAAATGACAGAAACGAATAAAATCGGTATCATTGCTGCTTATGAGTGGCAACCTGAAGTGGAAGGTTTTTATGAAGGAGTCAAATTCCAAAATCCAGATGCATCCGTCCATATCAATTACGTGAATGCTTGGGGAGCAAATGAGATTGCCATGCAAATGTACGAAGCGATGAAGGAAAATGATGTGGATGTTTTTTATCCAACTGGAGATTCATTTGCAAACGACATTGTCGAACAAGCTGACAAAGATGATTTGTATGCAATTGGATATGTTGCGAATCCACCAAATATTG
This sequence comes from Caryophanales bacterium, assembly GCA_026168805.1. Lineage (GTDB taxonomy): Bacteria > Bacillota > Bacilli > Bacillales > Amphibacillaceae > CALAMD01. Next base: position 306,959 of record JAPFDS010000056.1, read on the forward strand.
ATGCAAAAACCGTGTTAACAAGCACAATTCAACATGTTGATGCCTTGTATGTCATAGCAGCAGAGCTCTATGAAGAAAATAATTTGTCAGGCGGAATTATGACGTTTGACTTTGAAGACGACGCTATCTCACTAGGTGAATTTAGCCCTGATGTGCCAGTGGAATATAGAGAATATATGATGGAACTAGTAGAGGAATATATGGAGACAGGTTTGTTGCCAAACGAGCAATATCAAGATTGAAATATCATCAAAAGTAGTTTATAATTAGGACCAACTCATAATAGTTGATAGTGGAGTGAATTTCATAATTGCCAAAACTAGCTATGTCAATACAATATGTAGTTACGAGCACTTTAACGGAACTACATATTGAAGTGAAATGGCATAAAATACGTATTATGAAATTCACTGAGTGTGAAAATTTAAGGAGCTGGGCACATGAATGTAGGGGTACTAGGAGTAGGCAAATATTTACCTCCAAAAATACTGACGAATAAAGATATGGAAGAAATCGTTGAAACAACTGACGAATGGATTCGAACACGTACAGGTATAGAAGAGCGGAGAATTGCTGAAGATGATATCGATTCATCTGATATGGCTTTCTTTGCGGCAGAACAAGCTATAAAACGAGCAGGTATTACTGCTGAAGAGATAGATCTTATTCTTGTTGCAACCGTAACTCCCGACACACCTTTTCCTTCTGTATCTTGTATGATTCAAGAACGCCTAGGAGCGACAAATGCAGCATCAATGGATGTATCAGCTGCATGTACTGGATTTATTTATGGAATGGCAACGGGAAGCCAATTTATCGAATCAGGAGTTTATCAACATGTATTAGTAGTTGGTGTTGATAAATTATCTAAGATAACGGATTGGACAGATCGCAATACTTGTGTTTTACTAGGCGACGGTGCAGGGGCGGTCGTTTTAGGAGAAGTAAGTGCTGATAAAGGCTTGTTAGCATTTAAACTAGGATCTAAAGGTTCTGGTGGAAGTCATTTATATCAAGATGATCAAGACCATCTGATTATGAATGGACGAGAAGTCTTCAAATTCGCTGTGAAACAAATGCCTCAATCGTCTGTTGAAGTTCTTGAAAAAGCAGGGTTAGGTAAGGAAGATGTAGATTATTTAATTCCACATCAAGCGAACATACGAATTATGGAAGCGGCTCGTAAGCGTTTAGGTATTTCTGAAGATAAAATGGCTACTTCCATTCGTAAATATGGTAATAATTCTTCTGCATCTGTTCCAATAGCGTTGTGTGAATCTGTAGAAGAAGGTAAAGTAAAAGACAATGACCTTGTTGTTTTAGTTGGATTTGGTGGAGGACTCACTTGGGGTTCAATTGCCCTACGTTGGGGTGTATAATGAAACGTGTATTAGGAGGAAACATACATGTCAAAAGATAGAAGAGTAGTTGTTACAGGTTTAGGTGCTGTTACCCCTGTAGGGAATGACGTGCCAACAATGTGGGAAAATATTGTTGCAGGTCATTCAGGGATAGGACCAATTACGAAAGTCGATAAAGAAGAATTTCCAGTTCACGTTGCAGCTGAATTAAAAGATTATGATCCACTTCTACATATTAGTAAACGTGATGCAAGAAGAATGGATCCCTTTACTCAATATGCAGTTTCAGCTTCGAAAATGGCTGTAGAAGATGCTCGTTTAACCATTGATGAGTCTATTGCTGAACGTGTTGGTGTTTGGATTGGATCTGGAATTGGTGGTATGGAAACATATGAAGAACAATTCCGCCGTTTTATGGATAAAGGATATCGAAGAGTAAGTCCATTTTTTGTTCCAATGATGATTCCAGACATGGCAGCTGGACAAGTATCCATTCAATTAGGTGCAAAAGGAATAAACTCTTGTACAACAACAGCATGTGCCTCCGGTGCAAACTCGATTGGCGATGCATTTAAAGCTATTCAGCGTGGAGATGTTGATTATATGATTACAGGTGGAACAGAAGCCCCACTTACAAATATTTCTTTCGCTGGCTTCTCTACAGCAAGAGCGCTGTCGTTCAACGATGACCCTACAAAAGCAAGTCGTCCGTTTGATAAAAATCGTGATGGGTTTGTGATGGGAGAAGGGGCTGGAATACTAGTGCTTGAAACTCTAGAATCTGCTCTAGAACGAGGAGCACACATTTACTGTGAAATTGTAGGATATGGAGCAACCGGTGATGCTTATCACATTACAGCACCAGCTGAGAATGGAGAAGGTGCTGCCAGAGCAATGAAGCAAGCATTAGAAGATGCAAAAGTAGAGCCTAGTCAAATAGATTATATCAATGCTCACGGTACAAGTACTGATTTAAATGATCGATATGAAACACAGGCTATTAAAGATATTTATGGGGAACATGCTTATAAAGTAGCGGTTTCTTCTACGAAATCAATGACCGGTCACTTATTAGGTGCTGCTGGTGGAATTGAAGCAATTATTTCAGCAAAAGCAATTGAAGATGGAACCATTCCTGCCACTATAAACTATGAAACAAAAGATGAAGAATGTGATTTAGATTATGTACCAAATGATGCACGTAAACAGCAAGTAAATGCGGTGATGAGTAACTCATTTGGATTTGGTGGTCACAACGTTTCACTAGTATTTAAAAAGTATAATCAATAGAATGAATTTCATAAATACCAAAATCAGCTATGTTAATACAGTATGTAGTTGCGAAAGAATCAACGAAACTACATGCTGTATTGACTTAGCGTAAAATATGTATTATGGAATTCATTAAATAAGTTAAGATTCTCAAAAGTCTATTTTAGTTCAAACTAAAATAGACTTTTTTTATGTAGGTTGAATGAGTCATTTTACAATAGCTTGTCTCATATACTATGACTAAATAGACCTGCGGTACTATGTCAAGTAGTAAATAAATAACTATTCAATTATCAAGGTGCAATGTGCTTAAAAAAGGCAACTCCAAAGAAACCTCAGCAAATAGTCGAAATTTACTGAAAGTTGTTGAAGGGATTTAGAA
>JAPFDS010000035.1 GCA_026168805.1 Caryophanales bacterium
AGACTTGAATGCAAGCAACAACATAGCAACAAGCACTAGCTTAGCGGTGTAGGAACGTAGTTCCGATAGTCTAAGTGCTTATGTGGCACAGTCTGCATAAGAGCCTAGTGTGACACTAGGTAGGGTTGTCGTGTTTGAAATATGGGTCAGAAATGGAACAACTGAAAAGTAGGTTTTGAAGCTATTTTTCTCCATGCTAGCGAGCAACTACCGAACTTTCATTTTGGAAGCTTGCCATTTCAATGGCGAGAGGATGTCACATGAAAATGAAAAATGAACCATATACGGTTTATGAAAAACAATATTTGTTCATAAGCCTTCGCTTTCTATTCTTTCTAGAAATTGATATAATTAGAGAGATTACAGAAAGACATTCAGATTTTATGAGAAAGGAACGCATATCATGACATATCAAGCATTGTACCGTGTTTGGCGTCCGCGAACGTTCGCAGATCTCGTTGGGCAAACACATATTACGAGAACGCTACAAAATGCACTTGAACAAAGTAAATTTTCCCATGCGTATTTATTTTCAGGACCTCGTGGAACGGGGAAAACAAGTGCTGCGAAAATATTTGCACAAACGGTTAACTGTGAACAAGCACCGACGCGTGAGCCATGCAATGAATGTGCAGCTTGTGTCGGTATTTTAGATGGATCGATCTCAGATGTAATTGAAATTGACGCTGCTTCCAATACAAGTGTTGATGATATTCGCGAGATTCGTGACAAAGTAAAATACGCCTCGAGTGCTGTTCCATATAAAGTGTATATTATTGATGAGGTGCATATGATTTCAACGAGTGCATTTAACGCACTCCTGAAAACATTAGAAGAACCTCCTGCACATGTCGTCTTTATTTTAGCGACGACGGAGCCACATAAAATTCCGTTAACAATTATCTCTCGCTGTCAGCGGTTTGACTTTAGACCGATTAGTAGTCAAACGATTATGGAGCGGATGCAGACGATTGTTGATGAGGAGCAAGTGTCTGTCTCACGTGACGCGCTAGAAGCGGTAGCCCTAGCAGCTGAAGGTGGGATGCGGGATGCGTTAAGTATCTTAGACCAGGCAATTTCATATAGCAATGAGTCCGTTGAATTAGATGACGTGCTCGCTGTGACTGGTAGTGTGTCGCAACCAATTTTAACGGAGATGACGAGTCTCATGCATGAAAAAGATGCAAAAGAGACATTAATCTTGTTAGATACACTCATTCAAGAAGGGAAAGACCCTGGACGGTTTGTGTTTGATCTCATTTATTTCTTAAGAGATATGTTATTGTATAAAAGCGCTCCAGATTTAGAAGGAATGTTAGAGCGAGTACTTGTAGATGAAGCTTTTAAAGAGGTTTCTGCATCCATTGACATTTCCTGGATACAACAAGCGATTGTCCAATTAAATACGTGCCAACAAGAAATTAAGTGGACAAATAGTCCGAAAGTATTTGTTGAAATTACGTTGCTGACGATTGCAAATGAAGTTCACGGAAGTACAGCGACGACTGAAGAAGTTGCTCCATCCAGTGAACCTGTTGCAGATCAGTCGGCATTGATGAAACGGTTATCCGAGTTGGAAAGTGCAGTTCAGAAGTTAGAGGCATCCCCTCAACAAGAATCACAACAACGCACGCCTGAACCACGTAGACAACAACCGCGCAATCAACGAAACAGATTCCAAATTCCAACGGAACGGGTCCATCAAGTCCTGCGTGAGGCGAGCAAATCTGCCCTGCAAGATGTTCAAGGAAAATGGAGTGCATTTTTAAGTAATTTAAAAGCAGCAAATGCTCCTGCCCATGCGACGATTCAAGATAGTAATCCAGTAGCGGCATCTGAATCAGCAATTGTTGTCGCATTCCGTTATGAGATTCATTGTTCGCTATTCTTAGACAACCAAGATATGATACAATCAGTTTTAGCCCAAGGAATCGGAAAGCCATTAACGATTATTCCCATTCCTGCAGATTCGTGGCAAGATGTTCGTACTGATTTTATTCAAAATCACGACCATGAACAACAGGATGAGGAGCCAAAAGAAGAAGAAGAGGCTGATCCTGTAGTAGAACAAGCACGTGATCTTGTTGGCGATGACTTATTAGAAGTACATGATTAACTTATAAATAGGTGAAATTTTAAGGAGGAATTTAGTATGAAAGGCAATATGGGTAATATGATGAAACAAATGCAGCAAATGCAAAAGAAAATGATGAAGGCACAAGATGAGTTAAGTGAAATGACATTTGAAGCTTCTGCTGGAGGCGGCATGGTGAAAGCTTTTGCAAATGGAAGTAAAGAAATTACAGATATTCAAATCGATGAGGAAGTTGTTGATCCTGAAGATATCGACATGCTACAAGACTTAGTGCTTGCTGCTGTAAATGATGTTATGAGCCAAGTAGATGAAAAAACGAACGCTACGATGGGTAAATTTACAAAAGGAATGAACTTACCGGGTGGAATGTTCTAGGAGGCGTTTAGATGTATTATCCTGAACCGATCTCAAAGTTAATTGATAGTTTTACGAAATTGCCAGGAATTGGGCCGAAAACAGCTGTCCGACTGGCTTTTTTCGTCCTTAATATGGAAGAAGATGATGTGCTTGAGTTTGCCCATTCGTTAGTAAATGCGAAGCGGGAATTGACGCACTGCTCCAATTGTGGGCATATTACAGACCAAGATCCTTGTCAGATTTGTAAAGATACTTCTAGAGATGAGTCTGTCATTTGTGTTGTGGAAGATCCAAAAGACGTGATCGCTATGGAAAAAATGCGTGAATTTCGTGGCCGTTATCACGTATTAAACGGCGTAATTTCTCCAATGGACGGCATTGGACCAGAAGACATTAATGTGCCTGACTTATTAAAAAGATTAAAAAATGAAGAAGTAAAAGAACTTATTTTAGCAACAAACCCAAATATTGAAGGGGAAGCGACGGCGATGTATATATCACGGTTAGTGAAACCTTCAGGCATTAAAACTACACGTATAGCGCATGGTCTCCCAGTTGGTGGGGATTTAGAATATGCAGATGAAGTAACATTAGCGAAGTCGTTAGAAGGACGTAGAGAAGTATAAACAAGCAAGCGAAATAGGTGATGCCAAATGAACGTATCGAAAAGGAAAATGACGAAGAAGTTTGTAGATAATCACGTACTTACAACGATTTATAAGTTGCAAGCAGATTGGAAGCGGACAGAAGAAATCATTGAGCATAGTGTAGAACCGTCGGAAGGAAGTCTGATCGAACGGGAAATTGCACTAGCAAAATATATGTTTATGTTGCATCAAGCTCGTGAAAGAGATATTAGTGCTCTCTAGTGCTTTATGTATTCGTATAATTACCGCTCATGGAATATACTCGCTTTCCTGCGGGCGAGTGGTGAGCCTCCGTGTGCTACGCACTACGGGGTCTCACCTATCTCTCACTTCCCGCGGGAGTCTCGCATATTCCATTCGCTAGTATGAGGGATTAATGTTAGCTCATTAAGCACAAGTATCCGTATTTTAAATACTTTCATTCTCATGTTCTTTTTTCCAAATTTCACTCATAGAGTGGTATGGAAAGAAGAAGGAGTTGAGGGTATTGAACTCACTATTTGTAATCGGGGCGATTGTAGCTTGTATTATATTACTTTTACTCGTTGGTGCACCGCTCAAGTCGACTCGTTTTCTTGGACAAGGTGTCGTGAAACTAGGAATTGGTATTTTGCTTTTATTTTTCTTTAACGTATTTGGTGGTTCCCTCGGATTGCACATCCCGATTAATGCTTTCACAGTTATAATATCCGGCTTTCTTGGATTATTCGGTATTGCATCACTCACCGCTATTCAACTGTTTATATTTTAATAAGTGAGTGAATTTCATAATTACTAAAACCAGCCACCATCATACACTATGTAGTTGCGAAAGATTCAACGAAACTGCATAGTGTATGGTGGTGGCGTGAAATACGTATTATGAAATTCATTAAAGTGATTCAAACGAAACCGTAGATGATTCTACGGTTTTTTGTTTTGCCAATTTTAGAGTATACAAACAAGCGGGTGCTACATATACTAACATGCAGATGAATTTCATAATTGCGAAAACCAGCTAGGTCAGCACGTCTGTAGTTGCGAAAGATTAGGCGAAATTACATGTTGAAATGACTTAGCATAAAATCCATATTATGAGATTCATTTATAAGGCAAGAAAATTGAAATGTGATGTATAAAATTCGTTAGATTAGGAGAAGCTGATGCTAACCTAACGGAGGTGAGGAAATGGATCCAATGGAAAATAGTAAACAGTGCGGCATTTGTGAAGATGAGAAGTCAAGTGGGATTCACCTGTTTCGACTTTTTATATGTAGTGATTGTGAAACAAATATGATTCATACCGAACCACGCGAAGAAAAATACCAATATTATTTACACAAATTAAAAGATATACAACAACCTCCCATCTACTCGTAAAAAGAAAAGTCTTTGCTTGCAAAGACTTTTCTTTGTTGGGATTCAAGCTATAAAATGATTAAAACGCACCCATGGATCGGTGCGTTTTAATCATTTTATAGGTGTGCTATGAGATGTATAACCGTATACCCAAAAGCAATCACTATACCCCCAAAAACTGTCATTAACATATACTTCATCCACTTACTTTCCTTTTTATAACTCGCCCCACCGAGCATGCCTTGAATCGGTGAAATCCGAGTGGCGCGTTCAGCTGGGACGACGGTTCCTAGAATTCCAACCGTAATGGGAATGAGTGCTGTGAGTATAATAAATGTAAGTTCTTCTGCAGGAACACCACCGTATACATACCACATAAACGCAATGACAGGTGCTAATCCAACGACTGTTGCGAGGATTCCACTGAGCAATCCCTCGGTCCAAATGAGCAAGCGAATGTGGCCATTTTTCCATCCAACTGCTTTTAACAGAGCGATCTCATCTTGCCGTTCAGCGATATTTTGCCACATAATTTCAGCTGTTGTGAAAATTGCAATGACTAAAGCGACAACCATGGCTACGTAATGTGCACTTTCGACTTGTAATGCTGCGTATTCTCCAAGCCATGTTGTGTACATGACTCCTTGCAGACGAAATGTAATAAACAACAAGATTGCTAGCAAACTCGTTGGTAAAGCGATGGAAATAATCGATAGAACACTTCTTTTCCATCTACCGATATAATGATTCACTGCCATGGTGAAAATTCCACGGGTTTTTAAAATTGATGAACTAGATCCTTTCACTTCCCCTGTCCGCATTGCTTCATATGGACGAATCTTTCCCGCCATATAAGCAGGTACAATTGCTCCGAACATATAAATGAGTAGTCCGAACAAGCCAACAAGTAAAATCTGCACGGGTGAAATGCTCACCTGTTCATTCATGGCCATCCAGCCAAGCATAGTCCAAGAAAGAATCGCGACGAGTAGTCCAAAAAGAATCGATTCTGTAAATAAGAGTTTCCGTAGTTGACTCGGTCTCCATCCAACAGACAAAAGGACGGCAAATTCTTTTCTGCGCGCTAACAAGGAGACAAGGTTCGTCGACCAGACGTAAATCACTGCAACAACCATAATGCTGGCAATAAGCCACGTAAGTCCCATCGATGCTTCTCGGTACATTGAAATAGAACTTCCAAGTTTCATCCAAAGTTGTTGCACCCAACCAATCTCTTCTTGATCATTGATTGCTGGCACGTGCACAAGGGCAGGTTGAATGCCCGATCCTAAAGTAATATCTGTAATAAGTCCCGTTTTATCTTCAATTTCCGCAGCAATTTGTTCCACAAGTTCTTGGCTTTCCTCCGTTAACGTATCCACTCCAGAAACTTTAATGCGGATGGCTGAAATGAACTCATCCCCGTAAATTGCCTCCGCAGCGTCGAGTGTTGTTAGAACGGCTGGAGGATTAGCTAAGAAACTATCAGCATCATATGTCGGTTTAATAGTTTCTGGCGGATTCACCGGATTTAAATCTTGATCCAGTACTCGCTCAGCAGTTGCTGGTCGGTACGTTTCCATTGGCAACTCATGGGTTGGATCGATAGCTAAGTCAAGATCAGATGGATCGAAAAAACCGATGCCTTTTAAGTTCAGAATTGGTGTGTATTCCCCATTAATTTCACCAATATCTTTTCGTTCTCTAAATGAATCAAATGTATCATTATGGAATGTATCCTCATTTGAAAAAGTTTCTAATTGATACCCTTTCTCCCAACGTTCGGGAAAAGGACTTGTGATTGGTTCATACACAATTGGGCTAGGGTATGAATCTAAGTTGATTTCACTACTATCCCATATGTGCTCACCACCTTCTGTTGAAACTGTTCGATCGATAAACGATTCTTCTGAGCCTAAAACTTCACCTGTTTGATAATCCATTTGTGCAACACTATTGATCATATGTCCATAAATTTCCCGATTATCATAGTGAAATGTATCTATTTTCTCTCCAGAAAGTTTCTCTAAAGACTCACCTTTCGTTTGAATTGATTCTTGAACAATGTTTGCCGCTTCAGCAGGATCAAAGGGAACATCTAATTTTTCCAAAGTATAGTTGATCGCACGTTCTGTATTTGAAGTATTGCTTAAAATGACAGGCATTGTTGTAAGGTAAGCAAGCTCCTCTTCAGGTATGTTTTCTTCCTCGTCTTCTATCACATTGTACGCCGTTTGAGTAACTTGATCGTCTTCCGTAAAATAGCGACTTTCTCCAATATCAAGAATCGCCTCGTCTAGTCCAACTAGTTTTGCTTCTTGGACAGGATCGATCGCCGCAAAAGGAAGATCTTGATTTGCCATCATCACGTGCTCCATTGTAGAGCCACTGCTTGGTCCAATAGATGTAGTATTTTTGGAGTATACAAACCCGTCTGGACCTGTTTCACTTTCATATTCATTTTCAACAAATTCATCCCACTCGCCATATGATAAATACTTATGATGTACTTCTGTATGTGAATGAATCCCGTCATCTACAATTTCCTCAGCGGTAATACGATATAACCCGGGTTCCTCTATTTCAAATTCATCTAAGAAGACCGTATAATCCGCATAGCCAATCATCGCAATTGGTGCGGCAATGTCTACATGCTCGATTTCTTGAATGGTTTCATACTGTTCTCGCGTAATTTTTCCTTGAATCCCACTTAAATAGTTCGGATCAAGCATTCCATCTTCTTCCGTCGTTTCCCGCGTGCCTTCTGGACGGACGACAATGTCGTAAGAAGATGACCAACGTTCTTCCAATTCACCAATAATGGTTTCTTTGTTGGATCCACTTAATCCAAAGAGATAGGTCAATCCAACACTAATGACAGCAGCGCCAATGAGTAATAAAATAAACCGTTCCTTTCGCCGCCACCAATTGTTCCAAATAAATTTGAACATGAAAAGTCCCTCCTCTTCATTCGTTTAGGTGTAAAATAGAATCCGTTTATATATGTAGTTTATTTATTATGAAATTTATTCAGATGAGGTTTCTGAGGATGTAAAATATGCATAAGAGGTCTATCTGTATAACCGATTATACGGAAGGCCAATCGGTAGTTCAATCATTTTTTAAATTTTTTGAAAGTATTTAAACAAAGTGTTAGTTTAGTATATACAAAGAAAAAAGTAATGGGGATAAGAACAATTCAAACGTAGGGGGCTTATATATGCGAGTGGGTTTTAAAAAGTTGTATTTTAATCTTATTTTCATCTGTGCCACGCTAGCTTTAATGATAACTGTTGGAATAAACGTATTACGTAACGAAGATGTTGTTTCAACGAGCAATATCATCATTGCTATAGCGGTACTGTTCGGTCTTGTTGGATCAATCATTGTCCGGAAGAGAGAAAATGGTTCCTGAATATAAAAAAAGCAGTCAATGAAATTTGGTTTTACTGCCCCCTTTAGTGAATTTTGAGGAAAAGCGGTCAATGAACCGTGATGTCATTTCCCTCTTTAGTGAATAATGAAGCAAAGTGGTCAATGAGACGTGAAGTCATAGCCCCCTTTAGTGAATAATGAAGCAAAGCGGTCAATGAACTGTGTCTTCATTTCCCCCTTTAGTGAAAAACGAAGCAAAGCGGTCAATGAACCGTGCCTTCATTTCCCTCTTTAGCGAAAAATGAAGCAAAGCGGTCAATGAACTAAAACATCTTACACCAATAACATAATTAGCCCAACCAAAAAAGCGTCTGTCCTCCCAAAGCGAGAGAAGCAGACGCTTGATTTTTATCTAATATTATACTTTCGCTTTTTCAAATCGGTCGAAACGAAGTGGATCTACTGGGATACATGTTTCTTTTCCAGTAATCATCTCTTCAATCAGTTTACCTGTTACTGTTGCTAAACTAATTCCGTCTCCTTCATGTCCAGCTGCAATGTAGAAGCCTGGAATGTCATCTACTTCAGATACAATTGGCAGGTGGTCTGGAGTCCATGGGCGCATTCCAGTGTATGAACGAATAATGTTAAAGTCATTCATTTTCGGGTAAAAACGTAATGCTCGGTTGGCAATCGTTTCTACGACGCGAATATCAATGGCACTATCATAGCCAACGAATTGACGGCTACTACCTAATAGGAAGTTTTGGCTTTCTGTCGGTTCAAGTACGAGAGCTACCCCGTATTCAGCTGTAATTGGATCGACAACACGCTCACGACCGAATTTGTTCATTAAGTATCCAAACTCCATAACGTTACGCATCATGACTGGCTCTTGACGAGATCCAACGATGATATGTCCTTTTCTTGGAGTGATTGGTAATTCAGTTTCAAGCATTTTAGCGATGAATGGAGCCCATACGCCTGCAGCGTTGACTACCTTTTTAGCAGTAAACGTTCCGCGAGTCGTTTCAATATGAAAATCTTCGTCTTTTTTAATATTTGTTACTTCAGAAAATGTTTGTAGTTTTAATCCATTTTGTTTTGCTTTATCAATGAGTGAATAGCAGAACAAGTACGGGTTAATGAGCGAATCTGTTTCACACTCAAGCCCGCCTGGAATATCATGAGCAAAGTATGGTGACTCATTACGAATATCTTTTTGATCAAGGACGTTAAACTTCAGTCCAGCTTCGTTTTGCGTGTCTACCCATTCTTTTGCGGCTTGCATTTCATCGTCTGTATCACACACGAGAATACTTCCTAGTTCGCGATATTCAAATGGAAGATCAAGGTCCTTTTTTAAATCAATGGTTAACTCTTGGCTTTTTAAAGACATTTTACTATCAAAACCTGGGTCTTTGTCTACAATTGTTACGTTACCGTCACATTTAGATGATGTACCACTTGCGATATCATTTTTTTCAATTAGCATACAATCGACACCTGCTTCAGCTAGGTAATAAGCGACTGCGCATCCAACAATACCTCCACCAATGACGGCTACTTCTGCATGACTGTTATTTGTCACTGAAAAATCCCCCTTGTACTTGAATGAATTTTATGATGTCTAGGATTGCTATACCACTATAACATAACGTCGTAAAATTTTGTCTACAGCTATATGTTAGAATGTGATGACTGTTAAATAATTCATTCATATTGTAAAATTGTATATACTATTTTATAATAGGTAAGCATAATAAAACGTTTTCAAATGAATGTATTCGAATAGGTAAATCTATTCTATCATATATGGTAGAATTGTATTGTAATAAGTACTATTTTTTTATGATTATTTATTCCCAGATTGTTTTTCATGATTTTAATTTAACTAACGAGGGGGAACATCGATGGATGACATGATTGTATGCAGATGTGAAGAAGTATCGTTAAAAAACTTAGTCGATACAGCCGAGAAGTATAATTGTTCGGCGCGAGAAGTAAAACTTCGAACACGCGCAGGAATGGGTTATTGTGGTGGTCGAACGTGTCGACCAGCAGTAGATGCTGTATTAGAGAATGCAACAGGAGAAAAACCAAGAAATGACGTGCCGTTAAAGGTACAACCTCCTGTTCGACCGATGGCATTATCTGTGTTAGGAGGGAACGATCGAGATGACGAATAATCGAATTGTAGATCATCCTGTTTTAGGAAGATTAGCAGACCGGAAAGAAATTACGTTTACGTTTGATGGGACCGAGTATACGGGATATGAAGGAGACACTGTCGCTTCAGCATTGCTAGCCCATGGAATTCGAACATTACGTGTACATGAGGAATCCAAACGCCCACGCAGTATTTATTGCAATATTGGGCATTGTTACGAATGTCGTGTAATGGTTGATGATGCTCGAGGTGTGAGAGCGTGTTTAACGCCGATTAAAGAAGGAATGGTTGTAAGTAGTGGAAAAGGCTTACCGAACCCACTAGATGCGTCGATTCCACCTGAGGAGCTCCCGCGCACCTATCAAGAGTATGAGGAACAATCAAAAGAGGGGAAAGGTGATACTGATGCATGACGTTGTAATTATTGGTTCAGGACCAGCAGGACTTTCAGCAGCGATTGCATGTCGTGAAAATGACCTGGACGTTGTTGTACTCGATGAATTCCCTAAAGCAGGTGGAAGACTACTCGGTCAATTACACCAAGAACCTACAGGTGAATGGTGGAATGGAGTGAAAGAGACGGAAAAATTGTTAGAACGAGCGAATATGTTAGATACAGATATTCGTCTGGAAGTTTCTGTCTACCACGTGGAGAAAGTAGATGACACGTTTAACATTTTTACAAATAAAGGAACACTTGAGGCTAAAAACATTCTCATTGCAACAGGTGCAGCAGAATCCGCAGCACCGATTCCTGGTTGGACATTACCAGGTGTGATGTCGATTGGAGCAGCGCAAGTGATGACGAATGTACACCGCGTAAAAGTGGGTGAAAAAGGAATCGTCGTCGGGGTAAACGTTTTGTCTGCAGCAATTGCTCGTGAAATGCAATTAGCAGGAATTGATTTACATAGTATGGCCCTTCCGGCAGCGAACGTAATTACAGGAGACGGATCCAATCCAATAAAAGTGATGGACGGGCTCGCAAGAATTGCTCATTTAGCACCTTCGAAGTTTATTCAATTTGGAAGCAGATTTGCAAGAGCGAGTGCGTTTGTCCGAAATACAGCAGTGAAATTCTTCCCTCCAGGTGGCGTGAAGATGTGGGGAATGCCTGTGCATATTCGTAAAGCTGTTACAGCTATTCATGGGGAAGAGAAAGTGGAATCCGTTACAATCTGTAAGGTAACAACGGACGGGGATCCGATTCCTGGTACAGAAGAAGAAGTAGAAGTAGATTTTGTCTGTATCGCTGGGGGACTTTATCCGTTAGCTGAACTAGCAGCTGTCATGGGAGTTCCATTTAAGTATATTGAAGAGCTTGGCGGACACGTTCCAGTGCACAATGAACAAATGGAAACAGATGTAGAAGGATTGTATGTTGCAGGGAATATTACTGGTATTGAAAGTGCAAAAGTAGCAGGAGCGCAAGGGACAGTAGCAGGATATTCCATTGCAAAACACGCACTACAAGATCATTCATTAGAAGAAAACATTACGAATGCGATGGAACAAGTGAAAACAGTTCGAGCAAATGCTTCGATCCAATTCCATCCGAAAATTGATCAAGGACGTGCACGCGTTGCCCAAGCATTTGAAGTGAATGCGATCAATTCGGATAAATGATTTAAATATTCTAGTTCACATAAAAAGCGTTTCTTGTAAGTGTATCTTACAGAAACGTTTTTTCTTTTTACAAAATCCGTTCGAACTGTTCGATAAAAATGTGAATCATGGTATAATATATATTAATTAGGAATTATACGATTTGCTTGTATATACATTGTTTTTTAATGAACAACTTGTTTTAAGAGATGATAACCTCTTCTTCTCATGCATGTGTGAACGAAAATTTTGTATGGAGTTCATTCGATGTAGGGAAAAGTAATGTGTATACGTAATGAAAAGGAGAAGAAGAATGTGACCGGACACTTTATTACGATGGAAGGTGGAGAAGGAGCTGGAAAGACAACGATTCTTCACCGAGTAAGTAAAAGATTACAAGAGCTTGGGCTTGATGTTATTACAACAAGAGAGCCTGGGGGAATTGAAATTTCTGAACAAATTCGCCACATTATTTTAGATCCAGCACAAACAGCTATGGATGGCCGCACAGAGGCACTTCTTTATGCAGCAGCTCGTAGACAACATTTAGTGGAGCGAGTCATACCTGCATTAGAACAGGGTAAACTAGTTTTGTGTGACCGGTTTATCGATAGTAGCTTGGCATATCAAGGGTATGCAAGAGGACTTGGGATTGATGAGGTCTTTGCTATTAATGAATTTGCTGTGCAAGATTGCATGCCAAACCTCACTTTGTTACTTGACATTGAACCGAGAGAAGGATTAAATCGAATTTCGGCGAATAAAGAACGAGAACAAAATCGGTTAGACTTAGAAAAAATGACTTTTCATGAACAGGTATATGAAGGGTATAATTTAATTGCAAAACAATTTCCAAAGCGTATTCATAGGATCAATGCAAATGATCATATAGATGAAGTGGAACAAGCCGTGTATGAAAATATTACACATTATTTGAAAAACAATGAAAGAAGGGAGGGATAAGGTATGAAACTAATTATCGCCGTTGTCCAAGACAAGGATTCCAACCGACTGACAGACGCCTTAGGTGGAGAAAATTTCCAAACAACAAAACTAGCAACGACAGGTGGATTTTTAAAAGAAGGAAATACAACACTTATGGTTGGTTGTGAAGATGCTCACGTGGATGAAGCGTTAAATATCATCCGTGATAACTGTTCCCAGCGAGAACAAATGGTTGCCCCAATTTCACCAATGGGTGGAAATGCAGATTCATACATTCCAAAACCTGTGAAGGTGGAAGTAGGAGGAGCGACTGTATTTATTCTCCCAATCGAATCATTTTTCCAATTTTAAGGTATATGCAAACTGTCAACTTAGTTCCGAAGATGAACTAAGTTGGCAGACTATTTTTATGTATGGAAAGAAAGGAGGAATCGCTCGTATGAAAATAGGACAAGACATCCGCTCTCAAATGGACCCACAAAAAAGACCACCTTCTCCAGATCATAAACAACCATTCAAACAAGTGATGCAATCACAAACAGCAACCATTCAACAAAACCAACTCCATCATTTAATGCAAAACATTCAGACACAAGGAAATACACTTGCTCGTTTTCGTACCATTCGTGAAGTTGTTAAATTTAAACGACTCGTGAAACGTTTTTTAGAGGAAGCTGTGAAGCAAGGACTGGATGTCGAAAGAACACACCATTTTCAAATGGGTGGTGCTCCAAGAGAATTAACACTCGTAAAAGCAATTGATGAAAAATTAGTTGAGCTGACGGAAGTTGTGTTAAGTGAAGAAGAACAGACGATTGATTTACTAGGCCTTATTGGAGAGATTAAAGGATTATTAGTGAATTTATATACATAAAATACATTTATATGACGTATGGATGAAGGATGACAGCCAATGGAAACATGGGATCATGTGAGTGAAAAACAACCAGTAGCTAGTAGAATACTTATGAATAGTTTACAAAAGAATCGGATATCACATGCGTATTTGCTTACGGGGGGAAGAGGAACGGGAAAGAAATCTCTCGCTACCTTATTTGCGAAAACCTTATTTTGTCCAAATAAAACCGGTATTGATCCATGTGAAGTATGTAATGTTTGCAAACGAATTACTTCTCATAATCACCCAGACGTGCATTGGATTGAACCAGAAGGACAATCTATTAAAATTGAACAGATTCGTCAACTCCAATCAGAATTTACATATTCAGGTCTTGAATCCGAACAGAAAGTATATATATTAACAGGCGCTCATACGTTAACTGTAAATGCCGCCAACCGTTTGCTTAAGTTCCTTGAAGAGCCGAATCAACAAACGACAGCTATTTTATTAACAGAAAACATTGGACAAATCATTCCTACGATTCAATCACGTTGCCAATTGATTGATCTGCAACCGTTAAACGAATCTGCCTTTCGAAAAAAATTAGCAACAATTGGTATTGATCCTTCTGAAACGGCTCTACTAAGCGCCTTAACGAGTGATATAGAAGAAGCAAAGGAATATAGTCAAGATGAGTGGTTTGCGCAAGCTAGAACGATAGTGTTACAATTGATTAACATGTATACAACAACGCCTGCAGATGTTTTTGTATACATTCATCAAGAATGGTTACCACATTTTAAAGAAAGAGAACAACAGGAATTGGGCTATGAACTTTTGATGATAGCTTTTAAGGATATTTTATATGCACATATGCATATGGATGATCATCTTGTCATCTATCAGCCAAAGTCAGAGAATTTAACACGTGCACTTCATCGGTTTACTGCAGGGGAAGTATCAAGTGTACTCCGTAAGATTCTTGATGCAAAGCGGAAATTGCAACAAAATGTCCATCCTACATTAGTGTTGGAACAACTAGCACTTCATATATAGAGGTGAGAATGAATGATAGAAGTAGTTGGAGTTAGGTTTAAGAAAGCAGGAAAGATATATTATTTTGACCCTAGTGGTCTTGATATAGCAATAGATACGTATGTTATTGTCGAAACGGTGCGTGGTATTGAGTTTGGTAAAGCGGTCATACAAAATCGACGAGTGGATGAAGAGGACGTCGTACTTCCTTTGAAGAAAATTATTCGTATCGCAAATGACGGCGATATCGCAACTGTACGAGAGAATAAAAAACAAGCACATGTTGCCTTTGATACATGTGTTGAAAAAATACAAACCCATCAGCTAGATATGAGTTTAGTAGAAGTTGAATACACACTTGATCGCAATAAAATCATCTTTTATTTTACGGCAGATGGACGCGTAGATTTTCGCAATCTAGTAAAAGATTTAGCGGCTATTTTTAAAACTCGAATTGAATTACGTCAAATTGGTGTTCGAGATGAGGCAAAAATGCTTGGTGGAATTGGACCATGTGGACGTATGCTTTGTTGTTCTACATTTCTCGGGGACTTTGAACCTGTATCCATTAAAATGGCTAAAGATCAAAACTTGTCCCTTAACCCGGCCAAGATATCCGGATTATGTGGCCGTCTCATGTGTTGCTTGAAGTATGAAAATGATGCCTATGAAGAAGCTAAGCATGAGTTACCGGATATGGGTGAACGAATTGAAACGGACTATGGACGCGGAAAAGTTGTCGGTTTGAATATATTGGAAAAACTCGTACAAATTGAAATACCAGAAGAAGAACGAGTGATAGAATATACGCTTGATGAATTAATGGATGAAGGAATCATTTCTATGCAAGCCACAAAATAGTGGGGTGTAATGAGGCGTGAGTAAACGACAAATTTTTGATCAAGTATCAGATATGGAGAAGCAAATAGGTGAATTGTATGAGCAACTAGGTGATTTGAAAAACAAGCTAGCAGATTTGCTTGAATCAAATCACCGGTATGAGATGGAAAATCATCATTTGCGCAATCGACTTGATAAAGAGAAAGAAGAAAATGAGTCACTTGAGAAAAAAGAGCCCACGGCTGAAATTCCTGGAGAAGGGTATGATAACTTAGCGAGGCTCTATGAAGAAGGGTTTCACATTTGTAATTTAGAATTTGGTAGCCCGAGACAAAATGAAGATTGTATTTTTTGTTTGGACTTTTTAAGTAAAACAAAATAAATACAGTATAGTGACCGCCTCTCTACATATGGAACAATGAGAGGCGGTCTCTTCTATGAAAATGAAAAGGAACGAGGTGGATCACGTGGTACAATTAGTCGGAGATGAACGAATTGATTATTTACTGACCAATGAAGAGATGAAAATTATTCAAAGCCCGACGGTATTTTCATTTTCATTAGATGCATTATTATTAGCTTATTTTACATATGTACCGATTAGACGGGGAAAGATTTTAGATTTATGTTCAGGCAATGGTGTCATTCCGCTCTTATTATCTAGGCGATCTCAAGCACATATTACTGGTGTAGAGATTCAAGAGAGATTGTGGGACATGGCGTGTCGCAGTGTTCAAATGAATGACAAACATGAACAAATTGAGATGATGCATGCTGATTTAAAGGAGTTACAACCGGCCATTGGCCACAGTTCTTTTGACGTAGTTACTTGTAATCCACCGTATTTTAAATCCCCAAAAGCAACCGAACATAATGATAACGTACATTTAACGATTGCCAGACATGAGGTGTATTGCACCTTAGAAGATGTAATCAAAGCATGTAAACTCCACGTACGACCAGGTGGAAAAGTAGCTCTCGTTCATCGCCCAGAACGATTTGTCGATTTAATTGTTCTTTTTAGAAAGTATGGCATTGAACCGAAGCGCGTACAGTTTGTATATTCTAAACAAGGAAGAGAAGCAAATGCCGTTTTAATTGAAGGAACACGTGACGGAAAAGTAGGGATGCATATGTTGCCACCCCTTTATATATATCAAGAAGACGGTACGTATACAAAAGAAGCGGAGGATATTATCCATGGAGCATGAAGGACATTTTGTCTATATTTTACAATGTAAAGATGGGTCTTTGTATACCGGATACACGACGGATATTGTTAGACGCGTGCAAATGCATACAGCTGGAAAAGGGGCTAAATATACCCGTGGTCGTGGTCCATTTCAACTGAAGTTATCTGAATCGTATCCAACAAAAGAACGGGCCATGCAGCGCGAATATGAAATCAAACAAATGTCGAGAGAAGAAAAAATAGCGTTAATTGAAGAGAGGAGGGCGCCCATTGATCCACGTTCAAAAAAGTTATGAACAAACAGATACAGGGACGCTTTTTGTCGTACCGACACCGATTGGAAATTTAGAAGATATGACCTATCGTGCGGTACGTACGCTGCAAGAAGCGAGTGCCATTGCTGCAGAAGATACGCGAAACACGAAAAAACTACTAGCGCATTTTGATATTCATACCCCTTTGTTTAGTTATCATGAACATAGTACAGATGCCCGCGAACAAGAATGTGTGGAACGATTAAAGCGGGGCGAAGATATTGCTCTTGTGAGTGATGCTGGTATGCCTGCAGTATCTGATCCTGGCCAAAGGCTCGTACAAGCGGCGATAGATGAGGAAATCTCTGTCGTTGTATTGCCTGGAGCGAATGCAGCCCTTTGTTCACTCGTTGGTTCTGGTTTGCCTACCGACACATTTTTATTTTATGGATTTTTGCCACGGAAAAAGAAGGAAAAAGAACATGTACTGACACAGTTATTTTCTCGCGGTGAAACAGTTATTGTATACGAATCGCCTTTTCGTGTGAAAGAAACGATTCAAGCAATCGCTCAATTTGGTGAGGATCGACAGATTGCAATCGCACGGGAATTGACGAAAAAGTTTGAGGAATATATTCGTGGATCAGCAAAAGATGTGTTGCAGTATGTGAGCGAAAATTCGCTTAAAGGTGAATGCTGTATTGTTATAGAAGGATTGGACGATAATGAAGTAACAGATGAGTTGTGGTGGAGCCATCTTTCGGTTGTTGAGCATGTTGATTATTACATCGATGAGCAAGGTATGCGTAGCAAAGATGCTATTGGGAAAGTTGCGACTGACCGAAAGCTACGAAAGCGAATGGTGTATGAAGCATACCACATTCAATAAGGCTAGCTTATAAGGACTATCTTTATTATGGAAAAGTGTTTGAAAAATCGGTACAATATGAAGAAATACGTACATCGAATGATAAACAGGGGGCATTATTAATGGGAAATGAACAAAAGACTTTCTATATAACGACACCGATTTATTACCCAAGTGGAGATTTACATATAGGACATGCATATTCGACTGTCGCAGGTGATGCGATTGCCAGGTATAAAAGAATGCGTGGCTATGATGTTCATTATTTAACAGGAACCGATGAACATGGACAAAAGATCCAAAAAGCAGCAGAAGATGCAGGAAAAACACCTCAAGTGTATTTAGATGATGTGATTGAAGATATTCAAGCTTTATGGAAAAAACTTAAAATAACGGATGATGATTTCATTCGTACGACAGAAGATCGCCATAAAAAAGTTGTTCAAAAAATATTTAAACGTCTACATGATCAAGGGGACATTTACTTAGATATGTATGAAGGTTGGTACTGTATTTCTTGTGAGGCGTTTTTCACAGAACACCAACTAGTTGACGGGAAATGTGCGGATTGTGGAAAGCCCGTTGAACGAGTGAAAGAAGAGTCATACTTTTTCCGGATGAGTAAATACTCTGATCGTTTGCTGAAATATTATGAAGACCATCCTCATTTCATTCAACCAGAAAGCCGTAAAAATGAAATGATTAACAACTTCTTAAAACCTGGACTCGAGGATTTAGCTGTTTCTCGGACGACATTTGACTGGGGGATTAAAGTTCCAGGTGATCCGAAACACGTCATTTACGTGTGGATTGATGCATTAACAAATTACATTACAGCTTTAGGGTATGGAACAGATGATGACGGAAACTTTAAAAAGTACTGGCCAGCAGATGTACATTTAATGGCGAAGGAAATTGTTCGCTTCCATACGATTTATTGGCCAATTATTTTAATGGCTCTCGACTTACCCCTTCCGAAGAAAGTCTTTGCCCACGGATGGATTTTAATGAAAGACGGTAAGATGTCTAAGTCAAAAGGAAATGTGATTGACCCAGACTTTCTTGTTGATCAATATGGATTAGATACGCTCCGGTATTATTTATTACGTGAAGTACCATTTGGTTCAGATGGCGTATTCACACCAGAAGGATTCGTTGAACGGATCAATTATGACTTAGCAAATGATTTAGGAAACTTACTCAACCGTACGATTGCTATGATTGATAAATACTTTGATGGATCTGTACCTGCTTTTGTGGCAAGTGAGACGTCCATTGATGAAGATATAGAAAGAGTCATGAAGGAAACAGTGACAAATGTTGAAGATGCTATGGAAGAGATGAAATTCTCTGTCGCTTTATCTTCTATTTGGAAACTGATTAGTCGGACGAATAAATATATTGATGAAACAACACCATGGACGTTAGCAAAAGACGATTCGAAAAAAGCACGTCTTGGCAATGTAATGGCTCATTTAACAGAATCGCTACGCATGATTGCAGTGATGCTACAGCCGTTTTTACCAGAAACACCGGTAAAAATCTTTAACCAATTAGGAATTGCAGACGAAACACTTCATACGTGGGATAGCTTATCCACGATAGGAGCTATTCCAGCTGGTGTAACGATTGAAAAGGGCGTTCCAATCTTCCCGAGACTTGAAGCGGAGGAAGAAGTGGAACGGATTAAAGAGCTAATGAATCCTCAAGGGGCAAGTGAGGCGCCTGTGGAAGATGCGAAAGAAGAAATTACGTTTGATCAGTTTATGGATGTTGATTTACGTGTAGCGGAAGTGTTAGAGGCAGAAAATGTGAAGAAGACCGATAAATTGATTAAGATGCAATTAGATATTGGGTCAGAGACACGTCAAGTTGTTTCAGGAATCGCTGAGTTTTACAGTGCTAAAGAGTTAGTTGGGAAAAAAGTGATTTGTGTAACCAATTTAAAACCTGTAAAATTACGTGGTGAAATGTCAGAAGGAATGGTTCTTTCTGGTGAAGATGAAGAAGGTAATTTAGTACTTGCGACTGTGGAAGCAAACTTGCCAAACGGTTCGATTGTAAAATAATTTAAAAGAGGTTGGGACAAAAGATTTAAAGTTGACTCACATATGAACATTCTAATGTAACAAGTGGAGTTACCCGCTCCGGAAATATACTTCGCTTTCCTGCGGGCGGCTGGCAAGCCTCCGTAGGCTATCGCCTTACGGTGTCTTTCCTATGCCTCTGCTCCCGCGGGGAAGAAGAATTGCAGTTCATTCTTCACTTGTCTACGTATATTTCCTACGCTACATTAAGAGTGTTATTCGTATTTTTGGAGGTACAACTTTGATTTGTCCTAGCCTTTTTCTTTCTATAAAGGAGTTGTTCGACATGATGTTTGATACGCACGTGCATTTGAATGCGCGTCAATTTGCCGAGGATCGGGAAGAAGTCATTCAACGGGCGTTTGATGCTGGGGTTACATATATGACTGTTGTTGGATTTGATGATGAGACGATTCCACTGGCGATTGAAATTGCTGAGGAGTATGAGACGATTTATGCAGCGGTTGGTTGGCATCCGGTTGACGCAATTGATTTCTCGCAAGAAAAATATGAGTGGATCAAAGATTTGAGTGCGCATCCAAAAGTCGTAGCTATTGGGGAAATGGGGCTTGATTATCATTGGGATACCTCTCCGAAAGATGTGCAAAAAGATGTGTTCAAACAGCAGATTGCTTTAGCAAAAGACGTACAGATGCCGATTATTATTCATAATCGGGATGCAACGGAAGATGTGATCAAAGTATTACAAGAAGAAGATGCAGCGGACGTCGGTGGGATTATGCATTGTTATAACGATTCTGTTGATTATGTAGATACGTGTTTACAGATGAATTTCTATATTTCACTTGGAGGACCAGTTACCTTTAAAAATGCACCATTACCAAAAGAGGTTGCTGCACACGTTCCATTGGATAAGTTACTCATTGAAACGGATGCACCGTTTTTAGCACCACACCCAAATCGAGGGAAACGAAACGAGCCTGCATATGTTGCTTATGTCGCAGAACAAATTGCTCACATTCGAGGCATTTCCGTAGAAGAAGTTCACAAAGTAACAACAGAAAATGCAAAACGAGTATTCAATTTGTAACAAAAGGGCTAAAATAAAGGTGTTTATGTAACACCCTTGTAACAAAAGGTGTTACTTTAGTCATAAAAGAAGAGAGGGGCGTGTTCCTCTCTTCTTTTTTTTATTTTTATTTCTATAGCTATTTTTGCCACAGAAGCTGATAGATCAACATGTACGACTGTAATTATACAACTATAAATTACTTATGAATTGTTACTTAACTGTAAAGGAAACGTAACTGGCATGCCTTTGACTTGTATGCAATCCGTTGACTATAATCATATGAGACATGAAGGAGGTAAGTGCATGAAGTTTTTATCAAAGCTGGGATCAGTTCAAAAGCTGGTCATACCTATAGTGGGAATTGGTGCGCTCATCGTATTTGCTACAATGTTTATGTACGAAGTGACGCAAGCAACTGTAGAAATTTCCCACGATGGTGAAACGCAAACAGTAAAAACGCATTCCAGTGACGTTGCCGAGCTTTTTGAAGAAGTCGGTATCGAAGTTGGGGCACATGACAAACTGTCCAATCGAATGAACGACCCTATTCAAAATGATATGGAAATTAACATTCAAACAGCTACTCACGTAATTATAACTATAGATGATAAAGAACATGAATTTTATACTACAGCTGATACAATTGAAGAACTTTTCCAAGAGGAAGGCATTTCATTTACAGATCGTGACATTGTTTCTCATGATTTATCACAACCGATTGAAGAGGATCTCGTATTCGTTGCAACGACTGCAGACGAAATGACGATTGACGACGGTGGAGAGGAGGTTACGATTTGGTCAACAGGTGAATCAGTTGATGATTTGTTAGCCAACAATGATATTACTCTGAACGAACATGACCGTGTACTCCTTGGAAATGAAGAAGATGGAGAAGCACCAATATCCATTGTTCGTGTTGACAAAAAGGTCAAAGAAGTAGAAAAGTCGATTCCTTATAAAGAGGAAGAACAATCAGACGATTCCCTTGAAAAAGGTCAAACAAAAGTAATTTCTGAAGGAAAAGAAGGAAAGCTTGTAGAAAAGCATGAAATTACT
This sequence comes from Caryophanales bacterium, assembly GCA_026168805.1. Classification (GTDB taxonomy): domain Bacteria; phylum Bacillota; class Bacilli; order Bacillales; family Amphibacillaceae; genus CALAMD01. Next base: position 21,739 of record JAPFDS010000035.1, read on the forward strand.
TTAGAAAATGGTAAGGAATCAGATCGTTCGGTTATCGAAGAAAAGGTGTTAGAAGATAGCGAGGCGCGCATTGTAGCTATTGGCACCAAAGAGCCAGAGGTTGTGACCCTTGCGGAGTCGAAGCCGAAAGAAAAATCTAGTTCAAAACCGAAAGAAGAACCGAAAGAAGAAACCAAATCATCTGAACCATCCGGAGGTAAAACATTTACAATGACAGCAACTGCTTATACAGCTAGTTGTAATGGATGTTCAGGGATTACAGCAACAGGTATTGATTTAAATGCAAATCCTAACATGAAAGTCATTGCTGTTGATCCAAGCGTTATCCCACTAGGGACGAAAGTCTGGGTGGAAGGGTATGGAGAAGCAATTGCAGGTGACACAGGTGGTTCAATTACAGGAAATCGAATTGATATCCATGTACCATCGTCATCAGAAGCACATAACTTTGGCTTCCAAACCGTTACAGTAAAAATTCTTGACTAATACGAATAGAAGTCGGACGAAGTCCTACTTATAATATATAGGAGAAATGCTCTTCCCGTGATACGATGGGAAGAGCATTCTTTTTGAAAGTAGAACTAGAAGAGAGTGGATGGATATGCGTAAAGTGAAAGAAATAATTGTTGTTGAGGGAAAGTCCGATAGTGTAAAAGTGAAACAGGCTGTTGACGTGGATACAATCGAGACAAATGGTTCGGCAGTCAATCAAGATACGTTAACACTTATTCGACATGCACAGCTCAAGCGTGGTGTGATTATTTTTACCGATCCTGATTATCCAGGGGATAGAATTCGAAGCATTATTGAAGAAGCTGTTCCTGGATGCAAGCATGCTTTCTTACAACAGGATCAAGCGCGGTCTAAAAAGAAGAAAGATAGCTTAGGGATTGAACATGCGTCGATTGAAGACATACAAGAAGCACTCGGTGGAGTGTATGAAAGAGAAGCTGCATATGATAGTTGGGTAACGAAAGAAGATCTTGTTCGGTACGGACTCATTGGCATGCCTGACTCCCGTATACTAAGGGAGAAAATGGGAACAATATTGCAGATTGGACATCCGAACGGGAAGCAATTATTGAAGCGACTATCAATGTTTCAAATCTCACAAGATGAATTAGAACGTGCTTTATTGCAAGTAGAGGGGGACGCACATGGAGAAGAATAAAATGATTGCTACTCCATCGAAAACGAGAGAGATCATCAAAGAAAATCAATTTTATTTTAAGAAAAGCTTAGGACAAAATTTTATTATTGATACAAATATATTAGAGAACATGATTGAGTCGATTGGAATTGACGCTTCAGCGGGTGTGATTGAAATTGGGCCAGGGATTGGCGCTCTGACCGAACAATTAGCTATTCACGCGGATCGTGTGCTAGCCTTTGAAATCGATCATCGATTACTACCAATTTTAGATGAAACTTTAAAAGAGTATTCGAATGTAAACGTTTTGCATGAAGACATCTTACAAGCGGATGTTGTTCAGCGAATGACGGAGTTTTTTAAAGCGGACCAACCTGTATATGTCGTGGCTAATTTACCTTATTACATTACGACACCTATTGTAATGAAGCTCTTAGAAGAGGACGTTCCTTTTCAGAGTATAACGATTATGATTCAAAAGGAAGTAGCTGAACGCATTGCTGCACAACCAAATAGTAAACAGTATGGTTCCTTATCAATTGCTGTGCAATATTATACAAAACCTGAAATATCAATGATAGTCCCGCCGTCCGTCTTTATGCCACAACCAAAAGTACATTCTGCTGTACTTGAATTAACGAAACGGGAGAAACCACTCGTTCACGTTTGCGATGAACCTTATTTTTTCGAACTCGTTCGAGGATGCTTCGCTCAGCGTAGAAAAACAGTTCATAATAACTTGGCCAATTACTTTAAGAAGAAATATAGTAAAGATGAGATAGGAAGTGTCCTAGAAGAAGTAGAGATCGCTCCTTCTCAACGTGCTGAATCTATTTCAATTGAGAAGTTTGCCGATCTCGCAAATGCCATGTACAAAAAAGAACACAATTCCTAGGAATAATGTTTGCCTCTTTTCAAAGTATGAACATATAGAAGCATGATGCCATATCATACTGCAAGGGACGAAAAAAGAGGTGAACAGATGCAAATCAAAGTAGGCGACATCGTCACACGTATTTCTTACAATCATGATTTACACTTTGTTGTGCATGCTATGGAAGAAACTGAAGTGATCTTGCACGGAGTTGATTATCGACTCATTGCTCACGCTCCACTGGAAGATCTTGTAAAAGCGTCGGAAAGAGAGATCAATGAACAATCGAAAGAAAATAAGATAAAAAAGGAGAAGTCTTATCGACTTTTTCGCCAAGACTTCAAACTTATGAAAGAAAAAAGAGAATACGAGGCGACCGATGGATATACCGATGATATTACCTTTTTCCAACTGCCAACAAAGGTTCTTCATGTAGATGGAGACGAAACCTATTTAAGAAAGTGTATTGCTTTATACAAACGAATGGGATTGCATGTGCATGGTGCACATATTACAGAAAAGAACATGCCCCACGAAATTGGGGAAATGATTGAAAAGGTACAACCGCGATTAGTGATTATTACTGGGCATGATGCGTATTCAAAAAACCTTGGGAAGAAAAATGAGCTACGATCTTACCGGAATTCAAAGCATTTTGTGGAAGCCGTTCGAGCTGCACGAGAAGTTGTTCCTGATGTTGATCAGTTAGTTATTTTTGCTGGAGCGTGTCAATCTCACTTTGAAGCTCTCATAAGAGCGGGAGCAAATTTTGCTAGTTCTCCCTCTCGCATTAATATTCATGCACTTGATCCAGTTTTTGTTGCTGCAAAAATTGCTTACACATCTTTTGTGGATCGAGTAAATGTATGGGAGGTTCTAAGAAATACGTTTACTGGAGAAAAAGGATTAGGCGGTATTGAAACAAAAGGGCTTCTCCGGACAGGGATGCCATTTATCGAAGAGGAATCATCTGAAAATAATGACTAAATATGCTGAAATAGCTCGTATACCGTCAAATGTCGAAAATTCGCCATAAACAAATGAATAAAGGGTTGACATTGTTTTTCGATAGTTGATATAATATACTGTTTGATTTGACTTATGTGTAAAAATGTGCTAACCTATACTTACGAGGTGGTACAGTGAAAACATTAATCGATATTAAGCAAGATCTTGAAGGTCAGATTGGTAAACGATTAGAGGTTACTGCGAATGGTGGAAGAAGAAGAACGATTATTCGTTCAGGAGTTTTAACTGAAACGTATCCTTCTGTATTCGTAGTGGAGCTTGACCAGGAAGAAAATGCGTTCGAACGTGTTTCATACAGCTATGCTGATGTATTAACAGAAGCAGTAGAACTGAGCTTTTATGACGATGTAGCAGAGCCGGTTGCTTCGGAGTAAGACTGAACGTACACACTCAGGAAACAAACATATTTTTACCTTTTGTAGCTAGGAAGTTTCTAGCTACGTAGTACATAGATTGACCAGAGTCTATATATACGATTCATGATAAAAATTGGTTTCACTTCAAACGATCACTGTTGAAGTAAAACCAATTTTTGTCTGTGTAATATTTTTTCTATAGGAAAAGATACAAATGTCGTAAAAAATAACAATTTGAAGGGGGATGTTCTTTCGTGGGAAGACGCAGAAGTATGATGTCGGACCAACTGAAAGAAGAAATCGCTAAGGAGTTAGGTTTTTACGATACAGTCGTCCGAGATGGTTGGGGCGGAATCACTGCACGTGATGCAGGAAATATGGTGACGCAAGCCATAAAAAAAGCAAACGAGCAGGCAGATAACGGTGGACCTGGTCCAAATAACCAGTAAGCTAAGAAATCCAGATAGTCCCATATTATTATGGGTTATCTGGATTTTTAAATGGTTCTACATAGACGTACTTGCTAATACACGTACATTAATGGTATATTCGTAACAAATATTCGGTTTTAGAGGTGGATGTATGAAGCGAAGCAATCGACTTATTGCGATAACGAATTATTTTATGTCAAATCCTAAACAGTTGGTCCAATTAACTTATTTTTCGGAAGCTTACAGTGCTTCAAAGTCTTCGATTAGTGAGGACTTAGATATTGTAGATGAAATGTTTCAACATGAGGGAATTGGATTTCTAGATAGAATTGCAGGAGCTGCCGGTGGAGTAATGTATGTTCCTTATTATTCAAAAGAAAAAAGCACGTCTTTTATTCAGGATCTATGTACACAGCTAGAAGATCCTGAACGCATACTACCGGGCGGTTATTTATATATGAGTGATATATTAGGTAATCCAGCGACGATGCGAAAAGTTGGGCATATTTTTGCAACAGCTTTTTCCGATTTACATATCGATGCAATTGTAACCGTGGCAACAAAAGGGATCTCTCTAGCAAACGCAATTGCGTCTTATTTAAATGTTCCAGTCGTCACTGTACGAAGAGATCCAAAAGTAACGGAAGGATCTTCTGTAAGCATTAATTATGTATCCGGTTCCTCCAGAAAAATTCAAACGATGGTACTTCCGAGACGTAGTCTACCAGAAGGGTCAAATGTTTGTATTGTTGATGACTTTATGAAAGCAGGCGGAACCATTACGGGTATGAAGAGTTTACTTGATGAATTTAATGCGAATGTAAAAGCGATTGGCGTTCTAGCAGAAGCGGAAGACGAAGAAGATGAACGGGTTGTGTTAGATTATATGTCGCTCGTTCAAATTACAAACGTAAATAGTCTTAAACAAATTATTGAAGTACATCCCGGTACGATCATACGTCAATGGGAGTAGGGTTTTACGAGCGTAAAAGATACTTAAATCTATCATAAAAGAGACTTTTCTTAGTTGAAAGGTTTCTTTTTTTGGAAATGTGTGCTATGATTTTAAATAGATTTTTGAAAGGGCTTTCATACATCTATCTCACTTGAAAATGAACGCGTTTTCATTGTTGATTATATGCGAATATTACTGACTTTTTCGAAAGCCAAGCAGGATTATTGAAATAATTGTTGAATTATTACTGTAAGGGGACTTTTTACTTTATAAAGGTGGTGAATCATCATGGAAGTAACTGACGTCAGGTTAAGACGCGTAAATTCAGAAGGAAGGATGCGTGCAATCGCATCGATTACTTTTGACGAAGAATTTGTTGTTCACGATATTCGTGTAATTGATGGGAACAATGGATTATTCGTAGCGATGCCATCTAAGCGTACTCCGGATGGGGAGTTTAGAGATATTGCACACCCGATTAATTCTAGTACACGTGCGAAGATTCAAGATGCAGTACTAGCAGAATATCATCGTGCTGGTGAAGTAGATAAGGCTTTTGAAGAAGCGGGAGTCTCGTAAAACTGAATGATAGACATTATTCAAAGGAAATCGAATCAATATATGCGTATATTGATTCGATTTCCTTTTTTAATGGAGTTAAGACTCTCATGAAATTGATTAAGTCTTAAAATAGAGTATAATCAAAGCATACATTAATAAAGAATGTTCACCCGAAATTGACATTTGCAAAAGTTTATGATTGAACTGTTGAAATGTAGGATGTTTTAGGATATATTCATTAATGGATTAATGAATTTCATAATACGTATTATGAAATTTATTCGGATAAACAGAATGGAGGATTCTTCATGAAAAACCGATATGCTATCGTATTAGCAGCAGGTCGAGGAACGAGAATGAAGTCAAATCTTTATAAAGTTCTCCATCCAGTCGTCGAACGACCAATGGTACAACATGTTGTCAATCAATTGCAACCTCTTGCGTTAGAAAAGGTTGTGACAATTGTAGGTTTCGGTGCAGAAGCCGTGCAAGAAACCCTTGGAGACCAGAGTTCGTTTGTTGTTCAAGAAGAACAATTAGGGACAGGACATGCTGTGCAACAAGCGGAAGATATGTTGCAACATATGGAAGGCACAACACTTGTTGTATGTGGAGATACTCCACTTATTGAGGCGGAGACTTTTCAAGCTTTAGTTGATCATCATGAACAAACAAACGCAAAAGCGACGATATTAACTGCCCAGGCGCCAGATCCAGCTGGATATGGCAGAGTCATTCGAAATGAACATAATGAAGTTGAGCGCATTGTTGAGCATAAAGATGCGTCTGATGCAGAGTTGCTCGTGTCTGAAATAAACACAGGTACATATTGCTTTGATAATAAAGCTTTATTTCATGCATTACAACACGTATCGAATGATAACGCACAAGGTGAATACTATTTACCGGATGTCATCCAAATTTTAAAGCAACAGGCAGAAACAGTTGGTGCATATATGACAGCTGACTTCGAAGAAACGCTAGGAATTAATGATCGTGTAGCGCTAGCGGAAGCGGAAGTCATTATGAAACGACGTATAAACGAAAAACACATGAGAAATGGTGTAACGATTATCGATCCAAGCAATACATATATAGGAATGGATGTAGAAATAGGACAAGACGTTATTGTTCATCCTGGTTCAATGATTTATGGCGTTACAAAAATTGGTGAAAATAGTGTTATTGGACCTCATACAGAAATAAACAATATGAACATTGGTGAACGCGTTGTTATGAAGCAAAGCGTAGCAATGGATAGTACAATTGCAAATGATGTTCATGTGGGACCATATGCATATATTCGCCCGAAGACGAATGTCCTAGACCATGCAAAAGTCGGCCACTTTGTAGAAGTGAAGCAGTCGACGATTGGCGAGGGAAGTAAAATTCCTCACTTAAGCTATGTAGGAGATGCAAAAATTGGTAACCATGTAAATGTAGGATGTGGTACAATAACAGTAAACTATGATGGAAGAGAGAAACATGAAACAATCATAGAAGATGGAGCATTTATTGGATGCAATGCAAATTTAGTTGCACCAATTACGATTGGTGAAGATGCTTTTGTTGCAGCAGGCTCAACCGTAACGAAAGATGTTCCGAGTGAGGCTTTAGCTTTTGGACGAGCACGCCAAGCGAATAAAGAAGGTTACGCGAAAAGTCTTAAAAAACAAGATAAATAATAACGGAGGGTTCATTTTTATGACATCGGGCTACAAGGACAATACGTTGAAAGTGTTTACGCTAAACTCAAATGAAGAATTAGCAGAAGAAATCGCAGAACGGATTGGAACTTCTTTAGGGAAATCTACAGTAACTACATTTAGTGATGGAGAAATCCAGATGAACATTGAAGAAAGTGTGAGAGGCTGTGACGTTTTTGTTGTCCAGTCAACGAGTTCACCTGTTAACCACCACACAATGGAGTTGCTCATTATGATTGACGCACTAAAGAGAGCTTCAGCAACTTCTATTAACATTGTAATGCCTTATTATGGGTATGCGAGACAAGATCGTAAAGCACGTTCAAGAGAGCCAATTACGGCCAAACTAGTAGCAGACTTATTACAAACAGCTGGTGCAGATCGTGTAATCACACTCGACTTACATGCTCCACAGATTCAAGGGTTCTTCGATATTCCAATCGACCATTTACAAGGAGTCCCAATTCTAACAGATTACTTTAAGGCAAAAAACCTTGAAGATGTAGTAATTGTCTCGCCAGATCACGGTGGCGTAACGCGTGCGCGTAGAATGGCAGATCGTATGAAAGCACCAATTGGAATTATTGACAAAAGAAGACCTCGTCCAAACGTAGCAGAAGTAATGAATATTGTCGGTGAAGTAGAGGATAAAACCGTTATTCTCATTGATGATATTATCGATACGGCAGGTACAATTACACTAGCAGCAAATGCGCTGATTGAAAATGGAGCAAAAGAAGTATATGCTTGTTGTACACATGCTGTTTTGTCAGGTCCGGCAGTCGAGCGTATTGCCGAATCAAAAATAAAAGAACTTGTTGTAACCAATACAATCAAGCTTCCAGAAGAAAAACAAATTGATAAAATCAAAGAGCTATCTGTAGCATCTTTAATCGGAGAAGCGATTATTCGTGTGCACGAACATAAATCAGTTAGTAAATTATTTGATTAATATTTGAATAGACACGTTTAAGCGTGTAAAATAGATGAAGTCATAGGACGAACAAGAAAATAATCTAATTGACGATTATACATGCTGATTTATAATGAAGACTGTATGCATGTACAGTGAAAGATTATAAGTCAACCGAAGTAATATTAAGTAAATATGTGGAGGGTAAACAAATGGCAGTAACATTACAGGCAACACAAAGAGAAGATTTAACACTTTCAGCTACAAAGAAAGTGCGTTCAACAGGAGGCATTCCTGCAGTAGTATATGGAAAAGATAAAGAAACACTTGCTATTTCTGTGAACTACTTAGATTTAATAAAGACGGTTCGTGACGAAGGAAGATATGCAGTTATTTCTTTAGATGTTGAAGGTGGCAAAAAGGTAGATGTCATGCTTCACGAATATCAAGTTCATCCTGTAAAAGGTCATGTAACACACGCTGACTTTTACGTCGTTGATATGACTGAAGAAATGGATGTATCTGTACCACTTCGTCTAGAAGGAGAAGCAGTAGGGTCAAGAGAAGGTGGAATCTTACAACAACCACTATTCGAACTTGAAGTACGTGCGATTCCTAGAGAAATTCCTGAGGAAATTTCCATTGACGTTTCAGAATTAGATATTGGTGATTCATTAACCATTGCAGACTTAGCTAAGTCAGATGCTTACGAAGTTTTACATGAAGAAGATGAATCCATTGCAATTGTCTTACCACCTGAAGCTGAAGAGGAAGAGGAAGAAGAGGCAGGAGATGTAAGTCTCGAACCTGAGCTTGTAGGCGCGGATGAAGATGAGGAAGAAGAAGAAGAAGAGTAAGATTGACTAAGTTCCAAGCATGTGTAAGCAATTAAACATCCCTCCTAGTATAAAGAATAGTAACCTGTTTGCTTATTCTTTCGTTAGGAGGGTTCTTGTTTGTAATTTTTGAAGAAAAAGGTACAATCAAGCTACATATTCGAGTGAATTTCATAATTACCAAAATCAGCTATGTCAATACAACATGTAGTTGCGAAAGGTTCAACGAAACTGCAGACGTGCGTGACTTAGCGTAAAATACGTTTTATGAAATTCATTAATTCATTAAAATATTGATAAAATAAAGGAAGAGTTATTTATGAAATGTATCATTGGACTCGGGAATCCTGGAAAAAAATATGAGCATACGCGTCACAATGTTGGGTTTCAGGTGATTGACGAATTACTTCGTCGACATGGGTGGTCATTATCTAAAGAGAAATTTAAAGGATTTTACACAATGGAAAACATAAACGGAAATAAAGTGCTCATCATGCAACCTCATACATTTATGAATTTGTCTGGGGAGAGCGTGAAGCCACTGCTAGATTATTACCGTATTCCAGTGGAAGATATTCTTGTTATTTATGATGATCTTGATCTACCGACAGGAAAAATCCGCTTACGTCAAAAAGGTGGTCATGGTGGACATAATGGCATTCGATCACTTATTGATCATTTACAAGTGAAAACATTTAAGCGTTTACGTGTTGGGATTGGACGACCTGAAGGATCAATGGCAGTAGTTGATTATGTGCTCGGACGTTTTTCTAAAGAACAAGAAGAGGATATGGATCATAGTGTGAACGTAGCGGCAGATGCTTGTGAAGAGTGGATCGAACGTGACTTCACAGAAGTAATGAATATGTTTAACTAAACTTCTTGCGGATGATTTCGCTGAAACATATATAGATATACGTATAAATATGCTTTTCTCGGATACACTTTAAAGAGTATGTATAGTATCCGAGGTGATCAACGATGTCTATTTTATTGCAATGTCGCCACTGTGCGGATGCCATTGGGTCCGTTTCAAAAAGCGAAGTATCAGAAACGATGCTTGGAATTAATACTCTTTCACAAAAGGAACAAGAAGAGATGATTGAATATAAAGAAGATGGAACAATGATTATTCAATCGATTTGTGAACAGTGTGAAGATACTCTAACTAAATATCCTGAATTTCATGAATTGCATTACTTTATTCATTAAATAGAAGTTAGCTTTGGCGAGAAGGCCAAAGCATTTTTTCACATATAGCACTATTACGTTATGCTTGTCATATACAAGTGTTTGTATGCATTCATGAGTTTCATAATACGTATGTAATAAGGCTAGGACAAATCAAAGTTGTATCTCCCAAAATACGAATGACATTCTAATGTAGCGTAGGAAATATACGTAGACTCCCGCGGGAGCAAAAGCCTCGATGAGACCCCACAGTGCGAAGCACGAGGAGGCTCATCAGCTGCCCGCAGGAAAGCGAAGTATATTTCCGAAGCGGGTAATTCCACTTGTTAAATTAGAATGTTCGTATTTGAGTTCGCTTTAGATCTATTGTCCCAACTCTGATGTTGACCATTATGAAATTCACTCACATACCTTGGAGGTTTAAACGATGAACGGAATCAATCGCTATTTAGCGGAAAATAAAGATATACAATCGATTATTGCTGGTGTAGAAAGCGGCATGAATGAACAATTGATTGCGGGATTATCCGGGTCAGCTAGAAGTTTACTCGTTGCAAATATTCAGCAGTCGATCGACCGACCACTCCTACTTATTACCCATCAGTTAAATCAAGCAGAGCAGTTGTACGACGATCTTTCTGGATTAATTGATGAATCACTCGTCCACTTATATCCAGTCAACGAACTCGTTGCTTCAGAAGTAACGATTGCTAGTCCTGAATTAAGAAGTGAAAGGATAGCAGCACTCACTTCTTGGATGGAACAGAAAAGTGGTATTCTCATTGCTCCAGTATCCGCATTGAAAAGATACTTACCCCCCACTTCCTATTGGAAAAGTCATTTGGTTCACATACGAACTGGAGAAGTCATTGATATTGAGGCAGTGATCAAACGATTTATTCAAATGGGCTATGAACGCTCACCTATGGTCGCTTCACCTGGTGAGTTTAGTGTACGTGGTGGAATTATCGATGTGTATCCAATTACAGAAGATCATCCTGTTCGGATTGAGTTGTTTGATGAAGAAATCGACTCCATCCGATATTTTGACGTGGGCACACAACGGTCTCTCGACCAAAAAGAGGAGATTGATATTTTACCAGCAACGGAAATCATTTTAACGGATGAAGACCTTGTAGCGGGAGCAGACCGCATGGAAAATGCATTAGGTAAATCTCTTTCTCGTATGGCAGATGCTGAAGCGAAAGAGTCCCTTATGGAGACAGTTTCTTATGATATTGAACGCTTAAAAGAGGCAGAACGTTTTCCAGAGATGTATACACACGTCAGTTACTTTTATGAACAACCCGCTAGTTTACTAGATTATATGCCTGAAGATGGTGTGGTAATCTTTGATGAAATGAGTCGAATTCAGGAGACAGCAACACATTTAGATCAAGAGGAAGCGGAGTGGTATAAAAGCTTACTTCTCACAAACCAAATGTTAGGCGATAGTACATTTTCGTTTACATGGGACGATGTTTGGAATCGTGTAACGATGCAACGATTGTATTTATCTGTATTTTTACGTCACGTACCAAACACACAACCTGAAAATATTGTTAATATATCGTCTCGTCCGATGCAAGATTTTCATGGACAAATGAATTTGTTTCAAACGGAAGTTGAACGTTGGCTAAAGAGTGACTATTCAATTATCGTTGTTTCGCCTACAGCGAAGCGTGCAGAAAAAGTTCATTCCATTTTAGAAGATTATAAAATAGAGTCGAGCATCGTTGATGAAGTACAGTTACCTACACCGAAACCAATTATTATTGTTGCAAATATTCGTTCAGGAATTGAACTGCCGTTGTATAAGGTGGCGATCATTACCGAAGCCGAATTGTTTAAACAACAAAAAGTTCACCGTACGCGAAGTCGACAAAAGATTTCGAATGCTGAGCGTATTAAGAGCTACCAAGAATTAAAGGTAGGCGATTATGTTGTTCACGAAAGCCATGGAATTGGTAAATATGTGGGCATTGAAACAGTTGAAGTTGGTGGCCTCCATAAAGATTATATGCTTATTATGTATTCAGGGGATGATAAATTATTCGTCCCGGTCGATCAAATCGATCTTGTCCAAAAATTTGTTGGTTCAGAGGGCAAAGAACCTCGTTTGTATAAATTAGGTGGAAGTGAATGGACGAAAGTTAAAAGCCGGGTTCGTTCGTCTGTAGAAGATATAGCTGATGAGCTCATTAAATTGTATGCAGAGAGAGAAGCACGTAAAGGGTATGCATTTTCGGAGGATACTTCCTTGCAGAGAGATTTTGAAGCTTCGTTTGCGTACCAAGAAACGTCTGATCAGTTGCGTTGTATTGAAGAAATTAAAACAGATATGGAAAAAGAACGGCCAATGGATCGGCTGCTTTGTGGTGATGTTGGCTATGGAAAGACTGAAGTGGCTATCCGAGCGGCATTTAAAGCGGTATCCGATGGGAAACAAGTAGCCATTTTAGTTCCGACAACAATTTTAGCACAACAACATTATCAAACGATTGAAGAACGGTTCCAAGACCACGCTGTAAATATTGGATTGTTAAGTCGTTTTAGAACACGTGCTCAACAAAAAGAGACGATTGAAAAAATAGAACGCGGACTTGTAGATATTGTCATTGGTACACATCGATTGTTATCAAAAGACATTAAATTTTACGACTTAGGTTTACTTGTGGTTGATGAAGAACAGCGTTTTGGCGTCAAACATAAGGAACGTATTAAGCAATTGAAATCCAATGTAGATGTGCTCACATTAACGGCGACTCCAATTCCGCGTACATTACATATGTCAATGCTTGGGGTAAGAGATTTATCTGTGATCGAAACCCCACCAGAGAACCGCTTTCCAGTTCAAACATATGTTGTCGAATATAATCCAATGTTTGTGAAAGAAGCGATTGAGCGGGAAATATCTCGTGGCGGACAAGTGTTTTTCTTATACAATCAAGTGCAAAGTATTGAACGACAAGCGAGAGAAATTAGCAATTTAGTGCCAGATGCTCGTGTCGGAATTGCCCATGGACAGATGAATGAAGCGGAACTAGAACACGTTATGCTTTCCTTTTTAGAAGGAGAATTTGATGTGTTGGTGAGTACGACAATTATCGAAACGGGAGTAGATATTCCAAATGTGAATACGTTGATTGTTCATAATGCTGACCGTATGGGATTAAGTCAATTGTATCAGCTACGTGGTCGTGTAGGACGTTCCAATCGAGTCGCTTACACATACTTTACACATCAAAAAGATAAAGTTTTAACAGAAGTTGCCGAAAAGCGTCTGCAAGCCATTAAGGAATTTACCGAACTCGGATCTGGATTTAAAATTGCTATGCGTGATTTATCCATTCGTGGTGCTGGGAACTTACTCGGTTCCCAACAACATGGATTTATTGATTCAGTAGGGTTTGATATGTACTCACAAATGTTACAAGATGCCATTGAAGCACGTAAAGCAGGTAAAGAACTAGATGATTATGTTGTCTTTGAACCAGAGTTATCATTAACATTAGATGCCTATATACCCGAAAGCTATATTTCAGATGAAGAGCAGAAGATCGATATGTACAAACAGTTCCAAACGATTCGATCAGATGAAGATGTTCAAGATTTGCAAGATGAATTAATGGACCGGTTTGGAGATTATCCACCACAAGTAGAAAACTTATTTATTGTTGCTACATTGAAAAGATTTGCCAAAGATCAGCGCATTGAATCGATTGAAGAGTTACCAAATAAAATTGAGTTAATCGTTGAAGAAAATCGAAGCCAGCGCATTGACGGAGCTAAGGTATTTGAACTTGCCAATGAATTTGGTCGAAATGTTCAACTCGGAACGGAACATCAGAAACTAAAAATAGGTATCCGTTGGTCAAAAGAAGATCGTCATGAACGCTATCAAACAGTAGAAAAGTTCATTCGACAAATGGAAAATGTCGACAGAGAAGAATAATAAAAACAGTCGGTATGCATAGTTCTTTCCAGATGATCAATACTACACATATCATGGGATATTTTTACACGTTTGTACAAAGGTGCTAAATATTCATGAAACACGAACGGATGGAAGGTGCATCGTTCATGTGTGTAACAGGATTATACGAAAGAGAGGTAGGTATATCGATATGAAAGCTACTGGAATTGTACGTCGTATTGATGACCTAGGAAGAGTTGTGATTCCTAAGGAAATTAGAAGGACGTTGCGCATTCGAGAAGGAGATCCACTAGAAATATTTGTTGATCGTGAAGGGGAAGTGATTTTGAAGAAATACTCCCCGATTAATGAACTGGGGCATTTTGCAACAGAATACGCGGAGTCATTATATGATTCCTTGCAGTTTCCGATTGTTATTTGTGATCGGGATGAAATTATTGCTTTGGCAGGCATTTCTAAAAAAGATTATTTGCAAAAACACATAGGAACTGAGCTTGAACATGCGATGGAGGAGCGGAAGACAATAACGGAATTTGATTCTTCTGTCATTGAGATTATTGAAGGACAAACAGAAGAATTGGATGCATACTGTATTAGCCCCATCATAGCCAACGGAGACCCGATTGGTTGTGTCATGGCCTTTTCGATTGATGCGGGTACGATGTCAAATATGGAAGAAAAAGTGATTGATACTGCGGCACGATTTTTGGCGAAACAGATGGAATAAATGTAAGTAAACTTTGGCAACATGGGAGAGGGCATCTCTTTCTCCTATGTTGCCTTTTATATTGGAAATATTAATAACGATGCGTTGTACTCTATGCTATACTAATTGAAAATAGAGTTTGTGAAAGAAAGGCGTTACATATGACAGAGAAACATACGGGACATGTAGTAAAGGGTGCGCTTATTTTAACGGTAGCAGGAATTATTAGTAAAGTGTTAAGTGCAAGTTACCGGGTCCCATTACAAAATTTAACGGGGGATATTGGGTTTTACACCTATCAACAAATTTATCCTATTCTTGGAATTGCTCTCATGATGGCTTTATATGGATTTCCGTCTGCGATATCCATTGCGCGAGCGCAAATGGACCTTCGTCGGCAACCTGTAACCATACAAACATTTATCCTCCCCATTGTACTGATTGTACTTCTTATATGTAGTGCTTTTTTTCTGCCATTATTTTTTTATAATAGTGAACTAGCACAATGGATTGGAGATGAACGTTTAGCGGGTCCATATCGAGCAGCGGCCTTTGTCTTTCTCTTGATTCCATTCACCTCCATTTTTCGAGGTTATTTCCAGGGAAATAATGTCATGCATCCAACTGCTTATTCACAAATAGGCGAGCAAGTTGTTCGCGTAGTGATTATTGTTATCGGTGCATATGCTACGTATGTCGGGACTATTCAACTGCATGCGATTGGTTATGTTGCAGTACTTGCGACGGTTTGTGGAAGTTTTACGGCTATAATCATTGGCTTATTATATTTTCGAAAGGAAAGTTTCCCCAAAAAACATTATAAACATCGGATCCAGTGGGGCTTTTATTTCAAAACGATTATACTGTTTGGTTTGGTAGCTTCATTGAATCACATGATGTTACTCGTATTGCAGCTTGTCGACACGCTTACACTCGTACCGCAATTGGAACACTACGGTATGGAATCCAGTCAAGCGATGCAGATGAAAGGTGTGTTTGATCGTGGACAACCACTGATTCAATTTGGCACGGTGTTAGGCTCATCTTTTGCACTGGCATTACTTCCGGCCATGTCAACAGCTACATGGAAGAAGCGAACGTCAGAAATTCATGAGCATATATCGACTGCTTATGCATGTAGTATGTACATTGCCGCAGGAGCAACAGCAGGATTATTTATTTTATTTCCCCAAATAAATACATTGTTGTTTACAGATGCAAATGGGACAGCTGCATTGCGTATTCTCGTTTTATCCATTGTCCTTAGTTCTTCAGCCATTACACTGATGGCCATGTTGCAAGGTGCGGGAAAAATGATTGAGACAGCACTTGCGATTGGTGCCGTTTGTGGATTGAAGTGGGTGTTGAATATGCTGTTTGTACCGTTATGGGGCATTTCTGGAAGTGCATGGGCGACGGTTGGGAGTCTGTTGATCTTATTTATATACTTACTTGTCCGCATGAGAAAAACATACGGGACTGTTGTAGTTATGCGCATATCAAAATGGTGTGGTATGTTATATGCAGTAGTTTTAATGGGCGTTTATTTATATATCGCTCAATACGCATTTTCATATGTACATGACCCAAGCAGATTTACGTTGCTCATCTATGTAGCATTTGTTGTTAGCACCGGAGCGATGATCTATCTATGGGCATGTATTCGCTTGAACTTATTAACGAAAGAGATGATAGAATTATTCCCAGGATCCAAATGGATTCAAAAGATTTACAAATTGTAAGGAGTGAATGGTGTTGACACGTCAGATTGAAATCATTGGTTTAGGCGCAGGAACGATCGATCAATTGCCCTATGGTTTATATAAAAAAATTACCGAAGCGGAAGGTGTTGTATATACGCGAACGATGGATCATCCAGTTGTATGTACGTTACAAGAAGAAGGTGTGGAGTTTCATTCCTTTGATGACGTGTATGAAAAGCATGATCAATTTGAAGATGTGTATGAGGAAATAGTAGATATGCTCTTGGAACATTCTACATCCCAGTCAATCATCTACACAGTTCCAGGACATCCAATGGTTGCTGAAAAAACGGTTGAATTATTGCTTGGGAAATCTGAAGTAGAGGTGCACATTTCTGGTGGAAAAAGTTTTTTAGATGACGTGTTTACCGCTGCTCAAATCGATCCGATTGATGGATTTCAACTGATCGATGCAACAGAATTTGATCGTTCAGACATTATGTATCAACAACATACGATATTTTGCCAAGTGTACGACGAGATGGTTGCTTCAGACGTAAAGTTAGCGTTGTTGGAGGATGTACCACCGGACTTTGAGGTGGCCATTATTGATGCGGCAGGTACAGAGGAAGAGTCTGTTCGTTATTTACCCGTTGAAGAACTTGACCGTGAGGTGCGTCCGAGCAACTTAATGGTTGTTTATGTTCCGCCAGTGGATGAGTCATTGCTCCATCACCAGTTTCAGACCTTACGCGAAGTGATCGCAACTTTACGAGGTCCTGATGGATGCCCGTGGGATCAAAAACAAACACATGAATCTCTTAGGAAATATGCCCTTGAAGAAGTGTACGAATTAATCGAAGCTATTGAGAAACAAGATGATGACGAAATTATTGCCGAACTTGGAGACGTCCTCTTGCAAGTCATGCTCCATAGTCAAATCGGTGAAGATGCCGGATACTTTACAGTGGAAGACGTCATTCAGTCGATTACAGAAAAAATGATGAGACGCCATCCGCATGTGTTTAGTGATTCATCAGAAATGCATCAAACATGGGATGAGATAAAGCTAGCAGAAAAGGGTATAACGGCAGAGGAAGAACCATTTTTCGCTTCTGTTCCATCAAATACCCCCGCTCTCATGCGTTCAGAGGATATTCAGAAAAAAGCTGTGAAGGTTGGCTTTGATTGGGAAGACGTACAAGATGTGTGGGACAAACTAACAGAGGAATTAGGTGAAGTAAAAGAAGCCATTGCTTCAGGGGATCAAGAAGCCATTGAAGATGAGTTTGGTGATGTTTTCTTTGTACTTGTAAATATAGCTCGATATTATGATGTGTATGCAGAGCTCGCATTACATCATGCGAACGAAAAGTTTATGACGCGTTTTTCCTATGTAGAGGAAAGTTTGCGTAAAGAACATAAAGGAATTACGGATGCTTCAGACGAAGAACTTGATACGCTTTGGGAAGAGGCGAAAGAAAGGGGGAAAGCACGATGAGACTTGATAAGTTTTTAAAGACGTCCCGCTTAATGAAACGAAGAACGTTAGCGAAGCAGCTTGCCGACCAAGGAAGAGTTGCCATTAATGGACAAGTTGCAAAAGCAGGAACAAATGTGTCAGAGAACGATGAAATTGAGATCACCTTTGGTCAAACACGTTTGACAGTGGTCGTACAATCCGTACGAGATGTTGTTCGAAAACATGAAGCAGAAACGATGTATCGTGTCACAAATGAAGAACGGATAAATAACAATTCATAGTTCTAACCTTGTCCACCCTCTCATAAACTATTAAAAAAGACGAATGTATGTGAGGGATGGTGAAACAAGTGGAACAATATAAACGTGAAGGTTCTCCGACTGCTTTACAAAGTCATACGCTGCAACTAAACAATCGAAAAATGTTAGAAATAACAGGTGTAAAAGAAGTTGATAGTTTTGATAATGAAGAGTTTTTACTAGAAACAGTTATGGGGTATTTAATTATTCGTGGGGAATATTTACAATTAAACAATCTAGATGTGAACAGAGGGATTGTTTCCATTAAGGGAAAAGTTTATGATCTCTCTTATGTAGACGAGCAATCTGGGGAGAAAGCTAAAGGATTTTTTAGCAAGCTCTTTCGATGACACTCAGCGTGCAATTTATCACGTTATTCACAATGATTGCAGGAGGATTTTATGTAGGAATAGCGAAAGATACCATACGGAGATTTTCCCTAGTGTGGGAACATCGTCCTTTTCTTACGTATACGATTGAAATTACTTTTTGGTTGATGAATACAGTTATGTTATATTACGTCTTATTCATAGTGAACGCAGGTGAGCTACGCCTGATTGTTTTTGTAGCGATTTTACTCGGGTACTCCATGTATCAAGCACTTGCATCTACTATGTATAAACGAATATTAGAGTTTTGTATTCGCATTGGAACAACCTTTTTCACATGGATAGGCAAACTTGGCTCTTTGTTGCTTGTTCGTCCGATACAATTTATTTTTCATCTGTTGAAAAAATGTATTTTATTGATTCTAGGTGTGCTTGGAACGGTTCTTTTGTTTATGTTAAAAGTTGTGTTTACACCTTTTACATGGGTCGGAAAAAAAGTATATGCGATCCTTCCTAGTAAAATAAGAAAAATTATTCCCACAGGCGACCGATTTTATAGTATAATGAAAAATATAGCTAAAATTTGGAGGAAAATATGGTCATCTTTTAGGAGGTAGTAGCTCGTGTCCATGGAGAAAAGTTCGGTAACAAGAATGCATACCAATTACATGAAACAATATGATGCTTATGTCGAGAGGCAACGTTTAAGAAAAAAGCGGTTGTACAGACGTCTTGTGTTCTTTTCCATCATAGCCGTGCTCGCCATTGGAAGTATGACGGTGTATCATTTAAAGCAGAGGAGTGTCCTCGCTCAAAAGCAGGAGCAGTATGAAGAACTACAAGAAGAACTTACGTCTATGCAACATACTGAAAACAACTTAACAGAAGAAATTTCATTGCTTAAAAATGAGGAATATGTTTTAGAGATCGCTCGAACGAATTACTTCTTTTCAAAAGAAGGCGAGTTAATCTTTAAAATACCGGATGAAGAGCCGTCTTATTGACACCGCTTCACTTACTCGGCTATACTATATATAGTGAATATGTTTTCAAAATATAAGGAGGAGCATTTTTTTTATGTCAATTGAAGTAGGCAGCAAAGTAAAAGGTAAAGTAACTGGTATTACTAATTTTGGGGCTTTTGTGGAGTTAGAAGAAAACAAAACAGGACTTGTGCACATTAGTGAAGTCGCTGATAGTTATGTAAAAGATATTAATGATTATTTAACTGTTGGTGATACGGTTGAAGTGAAGATTATTAATGTAGAAAAAGATGGTAAGATTGGCTTGTCCATTAAGAAAGCCAAAGATAAGCCAGCCCGTCCACAAAGAAGTAGTCGTGAACGTGCAGAGACATTTGAATCCAAAATGAACCAATTTCTAAAAGATTCTGAGGACCGTTTAGCCTCTTTGAAGAAGCACACGGAATCCAGACGTGGAGGTCGAGGTGCTAAAAGAGGATAGCATTTGCTGTCTATGAAAGATGCTCTAATCAATATACTAAATAATAGAAACGGATACGATCTTCTCGTATCTGTTTTTTTATGGTTTTTTTGAAGCAAAAAAATGAATCCCTTCGTCTATGAATAGATGAAGGGATTCATTGTTTGATAGCGGCGGAGGGAGTTGAACCCACGACCTTTCGGGTATGAACCGAGCGCTCTCGCCAGCTGAGCTACACCGCCATATATGTATGAGATCTCTAATGAAGCACAAACAATATCATACAATAGGAATTCATTCATGTCAACGTCAAACATAAAGAAACAAAAATAGCTGAGAATAGACTGTTTTTTAACATTTTTCAATCAATTATATTTTGTCTCAGCTGGAGACCTGAACACACGATGTAGTTGAAAATGAGAGAATACATCTACATATTGTAATGAAATAGCAATACGGAGCGTTTACCTCTGTTTTTGGCTGACTTATAGGGTTGTAGAATTCGTTAGATGTTTTGTAGAAAGAGCGTTTCTTCATTGGAAAAGAGTCGAACGATTTTTATGGGCTTGTTCCTTGTTTTGACAAAATAAAAGGAATGTTTGTGCTTTAATATGCTCATGGGGAGAGTGATCGTTGATGAAGAATGTCGCAACAAAAGAGTTCAATGGAGCTGTCACAAAATGGAATGTATTACATACACGAGTGAATAATCGGTTAAAGGAATTGCTGATCGATCGTGGCTGGTTACTGATGGTTGTTGGCGTATTGCTTGGACGAGCTGTGATCTTATCGGGAATTTCCCCGTTTGCCGTTGCATTTTTTGCAACCGTGTGGTGTATTCATCGAAAAAATGCTCTGAAAGTCATGTTTGCATTACTGATTGGTGCGTTAAGTTTCTCGCTTGTTCAAAGTGCATTTGTTGCTGTTTCTCTTATTGTATTCTTAATGCTTGCCGCTTGGTTTCACTCGAAAGAAAATCACGTAAAAATTCCTCTGTTCGTTTTTATCTCAATTGTATTATCCCGTTTATTTTTATTTTCAATTGTGCATCCATTAACTTCGTATGAATGGATCTTATTATTTGTCGAGGGTGTTTTGGGAACGGTTCTTGTTCTAATCTTTATGCAAAGCCTTCCCCTTTTATCACCAGAAAGATTTAAACCTACATTAAAAAATGAAGAAATTGTTTGTATGATTATTTTAATTTCTTCAATTTTAACTGGAATGATTGGCTGGACGGTCTACGGGGCTGCAGTGGAACATGTTTTTGCTCGTTACTTTGTTCTCATATTATCATTTATCGGCGGTGCGGCGATTGGTTCGACTGTAGGTGTAGTGGCTGGGCTTGTGTTATCCCTTGCAAATGTAGCAAATATGTATCAAATGGGAGTTCTTGCTTTTTCTGGTTTGCTTGGAGGATTGTTAAAAGAAGGGAAAAAACTAGGCGTAAGTGTTGGATTGCTGATTGGGACATTACTCGTAGGTATTTACGGAGAAATGGGGGATGTCTTACCCTCCATTATTGAATCTTCTATTGCAATCGCTTTATTTATGATTACCCCTGCTAGTTGGTTTAGACAACTGGCACGATATATTCCCGGCACGACGGAAAATACGAAAGAACAAGAACAGTATTTACAAAAGATACGAAATGTAACGGCTAAGCGTGTCGAGCAATTTTCAGATGTTTTCGGTGCTCTCTCGCTTAGTTTTTCTGGACCTGAACAGGATCCACTCGATCCATCCGAAGCAACCCGGGAGACAGATGAATTTTTAAGTCGGGTAACGGAACAAACATGCCAAAGTTGTTTTATGAAAGAAAGGTGTTGGGAAAAGGAATTCGATACAACCTATACATTAATGGAGCAAATGAAGCATCAAATGGAACAGCAAGGAGGCCTTACCGTTGCTCGAAAACGTACATTTGAAAATCATTGCATCCGTTCTGGGAAAGTGGTGGATGTGATGCAGGAAACATTGTTGGACGTTAACGCGCATAAGAAGTTAAAACAACAAGTCGTGGATAGTAAACGACTGGTTGCCGATCAATTGCAAGGCGTGTCTGAAGTAATGGACGACTTTGCCAAAGAAATTGTGAAAGAAAGAGAATACCATGAACGCCAAGAAAAACAAATTATCCATGCAATGAATCAACTAGGGATTGAGCTAGACAAGCTTGATATTTATCAATTAGATAAAGGAAATATAGATATCGAAATGACGGCATCCTTTTATGAATATAGAGGGGAAGGTGCGAAGTTAATTGCTCCTGTGCTATCGGATATATTAAATGAACTTGTCGTTGTGAAAAAGGAAGAACTGTCTCCATTCCCAAATGGGTACTGTGCATTAACGTTCGGTTCTGCTCGCCAATTTACGTTAGATATAGGCGTGGCACATGCGGCCAAAGGGGGAGGACTTGTGTCAGGAGATAGTTATACAATGATGGAATTAGGGGAAGGAAAGTTTGCTTTAGCGATTAGTGACGGAATGGGAAATGGAAGTCGTGCTCGTGAGGAGAGTGAAGAAACGCTTCGTTTACTGCAACAAATTTTACAAACAGGTATTCCAGAACACATTGCGATTAAATCCATTAATTCGATCTTATCTCTTCGAACGACAGAGGAGATATTTGCAACGCTTGATTTAGCAATTATCAATTTGCATAGTGCTGCTGTTCGTTTCCTGAAAATAGGAAGTACCCCTAGTTTTATTAAGCGTGGAGAAGAGATGCTGAATGTAGAGGCAAGTAATTTACCGATGGGAATGATTCAAGAATTTGATGTCGATATCGTGAAGGAACAATTAAAAGCTGGGGACTATATTTGTATGATGAGTGATGGGATTTTTGATGGTCCGACACATGTGAGTAATCCAGATCGTTGGGTGAGGGAAAAAATCCAATCAATTGAATCAGAAGACCCTCAAGCGATTGCTGATGTTTTGTTAGAAGAAGTGATTCGCACGCGGTCCGGTGAGATTAACGATGATATGACAGTAATTGTTGCTCACATTAAGAAAAACACGCCTGTGTGGTCGTCTATTCCTTTGCCGGAATATGAAGCAAAACCATCATAAGTATATATCGATCGATTGCTGATATACGGCCTATTTCAATGTATAAATCCTTTCTATTTCGTCGATGATGATGAGAGGAATTAGGAGGGATATGTGATGGAAAAAGGAACATTACGGCAAATATTACTCATTACGGATGGGTGCTCCAACCGAGGGGGGGATCCTGTACCGGTAGCAGCGCTTGCCTATGAACAAGGAATTACAGTAAATGTCATCGGTATTATGGAACAACATGAATCAGAAGAAACGAGCGGATTACAAGAGGTAGAAAATATCGCAGCATCTGGTGGAGGGATTAGCCAACTCGTATATCCGGCATCTCTTTCACAGACGGTACAAATGGTTACGAAACAAGCAATGACGCAAACGATTCAAGGATTCGTCAATAAAGAACTAGAAGCAATTTTAGGAAAAGAGGAATCCCTTGAAAGTGTTGACCCAGAAAAACGCGGAGAAATTATGGAAGTCGTCGAAGATATGGGGGAGACATGTAAATTAGAGGTGCTCCTTTTAATCGACACGAGCGCAAGTATGTACCATAAACTAGCAACTGTGAAAGAGGCACTGATAGATTTGTCCATTAGTTTAAATGCACGTGTTGGCGAGAATGAATTTTCGATGTATCAATTTCCTGGGAAACGTTCAGATATTGAGTCGATTATGAAATGGTCGCCGAATCTAGATGGAATGTATGACACGTTTCCGAAGTTAGCGAGTGGAGGAATTACTCCGACAGGACCTGCATTGCAAGAAGCAATCTATCAATTTGGTAAACAGAACTTAGTAAGGAGTATGAAGAGAAGTGATGCACAAAGCGAAGAAGAATTCTTATAATGCAATTCCTATAGGTACACGTATACGCGGTAAGTGGCACCACCATCAGTACGTGGTTCATAAAAGGTTAGGAATGGGTGCAATAGGAGCGGTGTATTTATGTTCGATGAATGGACGAAAAGTTGCCTTAAAAGTAAGTGAGAAAAACACGTCTATTACAATTGAGGTAAATGTATTAAAAGCACTTCAGAAGGTCCAAGGAAATCAGCTTGGGCCTTCTTTGTATGATGTAGATGATTGGGTGGCTAAAGATGGAAGGACATATTCCTTTTACGTGATGGAATATATTAAAGGAGAACCGCTGGACCGGTTTATAAGGCGGAATGGAACGAATTGGATTGGTCCCTTTTTACTGCAATTATTAAATGATCTAGAAGGTCTTCACCTGGCGGGGTGGGTGTTCGGCGATTTGAAAATAGATAATCTACTCATCTATCCAAAACCACCGCGCGTACGCCTAATTGACGTTGGCGGGACGACGCAACAAGGGCGGGCCATTAAAGAATATACTGAATTTTATGATCGTGGTTATTGGCAATTAGGTTCTCGAAAAGCGGAACCTAGTTATGATTTATTTGCTGTTGTGATGATTTTTATCCATTTGTTTTATCCCAATCGATTTGAAAAGCAAGGGGAGTCATTACCTTTGTTGCGACGAAAATTATCGGCTATTCGCGCGCTTGAACCTTACCAAACATGTTTTGATAAAGCCTTAAGGGGTGTATATAAAACAAGTGCCGAAATGAAAGAAGACGTTATTTACATTGTAGCTCGCCAACATCAAACGAGAAGTTCTATGCATAAAACCCTTCCATTTTGGAAGCGGACGACCCCAGTAGAATATATATCTACTAGTCTTATTACCGGAAGTGCCTACGGAATAGCTTATTTGCTTACATTATAATTTTGCGAAAGAAACTAGTACCTCTTTTAAAAGGGAACGTGGTACGATGTATATAATGAGAAAAACGATGGAGATGAAAGAAAAATGGAACAAACGGTACGTCAATTTATGAAGCATCACAAACTTGTACATCAAGGAGCAACCGTACTTGTTGGTGTCTCAGGTGGTCCTGACTCCATGGCACTTCTTCATATGTATAAACAACTCAGGCAAGCGTGGGACTTGCAAGTCATTGCCGTTGCCGTCGATCACCAATTACGAGGAGAAGAGGCAAGAGAAGACGTCCGTTTTGTTGAACAACAATGTGTGAAGTGGGATATTCCATTTGTTGCTACCCGTATAGATGTTAAGGGATATAAAAAGAAAACGAACGTAAGTACACAAGTTGCTTCTCGTACCCTTAGATACAACTTCTTTAAAGAGCAGATGCAGGAATATCAGGCAGATTATCTTGCATTAGGACATCATGGAGATGACCAAGTAGAGACGATGGCCATGAGTTTTGTACATCATTCAAATACTCGTTCATTAGCAGGGATTCCTACGAAGCGTATATTTGCGTGTGGACAAATTGTTAGGCCTTTTCTTTCGCTAGCAAAAGAAGACATTTATGCGTATTGTGCACTTAACGACATTTCTTTTAGAGTGGATCCATCCAACGAAGATGATTCGTATGAACGGAACTATTTTAGACAACACATTGTACCGCTATTATCTAAGCAAAATCCGAATATACGGCAAACGATGCAACATTTAAGTGAGCATTTACATGAGGATGAAAAATATATACAAAAAGCAGCAAAAAATGCTTTGGAAAAGCTTATAATATTCCAAGAAAGCCCGAGGAAAGCCAGTTTCCAAAAAGGGGAATTTTTAGCGTTTCCGATTGCTTTACAAAGGAGAGTCTTTCATCTAATATTAAACTATCTGTATGAAAATAAGATAGATGGAATCACTTACGCACATGAGGAAGCGTTTATCGCACTATGCAATAATCAAAAGCCCCATGTACAAGTTGATTTACCAAATGGTTGCACGATTAGTAAACAATATGATGACATTCAACTATATCTAAAGCATAGAGATGAAGTGAAGTCATATATGTATGAATTGCCTATTCCAGGCGAAGTTATCTTACCAAGTGGTGATTCTTTTTCAACGTCATATATAGATGAACCGAGTGATGTTGGAGATCTTACATATATATGTGACGTGAAAGATGTTCACTTTCCTTTATATATTCGAACACGTAAAAATGGTGACCGCATGTCCTGGAAAGGGCTCACAGGTACAAAGAAACTAAAAGACCTTTTTATCGATGAGAAAATCCCCCGTGCCAAGCGAGATGTGTGGCCGATTCTTTCTGACAGTGAAGGACATGTTTTATGGGTAGTTGGCTTGCGTAAATCGCATACCGAAGTAAATCGTTCAACAGAACGTACATATATTTCTATTCATTATAAACCAGTATAGAGAAATCGAGGAAGTAGGAGGGGGAATAACGTGTATAAAGATATTGATCACGTTTTAATATCGGAGGAAGAAATTGCACAGAAGTGTCAAGATATTGGCGATGCATTGACAAAAGAGTATCAAGGGAAATACCCGCTTGTTGTCGGTGTTTTAAAGGGAGCTATGCCTTTTATGTCAGATATCGTCCGGAAAATCGAAACACATTTGGAAATGGATTTCATGGACGTATCAAGTTATGGCAGTGGGACACGCTCCACAGGAGAGGTGAAAATCGTCAAAGACTTAGATACGAAAGTCGAAGGAAGAGATGTACTTATTATAGAGGATATAATCGATAGTGGACTTACGTTAAGTTATCTAGTAGATTTGTTTAAGTATCGGAAAGCAAATTCCGTAAAAATTGTTACGTTGCTTGATAAACCCACTGGTCGATCTGCAAATATTAAAGCAGATGTGATTGGGTTTGAAGTTCCAGACGAGTTTGTCGTAGGCTACGGACTTGATTTTGATCAGAAATACAGGAACCTACCATATATTGGTGTATTAAAACCGCATATTTATGGTGGGGAAGATTAAAATATATGAAAGCAAGATAAATTAAGCGGTGTATTTCTAAGATGACCCATGTGTATAACACAGATAGGGTAGATTTGGACAAGGAAATGCAATCAATACATATATTGCAAGAGATATGAGTTGTATTTAAACTTTTCTCTATGGTATTATGTTATATAGTTTTTCCCGCTTGGGAGGAGGTAAGCAATGAATCGAACGTTTCGTAATATATTCTTTTGGGGTGTTATTTTATTAGTAATCTTTTCTGTTATTACATTACTTACAGATAATGGAACTGAAACGAAGGAATATGAATTACAAGAATTTATGGAAGCATTAGAAGGTAATGAAATTAAAGAAATGACGATGCAACCTAAGGATAAGATTTATCGAATCACTGGGGAGCTCGAGAAAGATAGTAAAAGTTTTGTTGCTCAAGTACCAGACAACCCAACTCTGATTGAAACAATTAGAACTACAGCACAGGATAAAAGCGTTGTAAATGTCGAGCCAGAAGAACAGCCAAGTATGTTCGCAAACTTCTTGACAATGATGCTACCGTTCTTACTTATAGGTCTGATTTTCTTCTTTTTCCTTACAAGAGCCCAAGGTGGAGGTGGCGGTGCAGGCCGTGCCATGAACTTTGGTAAGAGTAAGGCGAAGCTATACAATGAAGAGCAAAAGAAAGTACGCTTTAAAGATGTAGCTGGAGCAGATGAAGAGAAACAAGAATTAGTTGAAGTTGTAGAGTTCTTGAAAGATCCACGTAAATTTACAAAAGTAGGAGCACGTATTCCGAAAGGGGTTCTATTAGTAGGTCCTCCGGGTACAGGTAAAACACTTCTTGCACAAGCTGTTGCAGGAGAAGCAGGAACACCTTTCTTCTCCATTAGTGGTTCTGACTTCGTTGAAATGTTTGTTGGTGTTGGTGCTTCACGAGTACGTGACTTATTTGAAAATGCGAAGAAGAACGCACCATGTATTATCTTTATTGACGAGATTGACGCTGTTGGTAGACAACGTGGAGCAGGTCTAGGTGGAGGTCACGATGAGCGTGAACAGACACTAAACCAGTTACTCGTTGAAATGGATGGATTTGATGCGAATGAAGGAATCATTATGATCGCAGCTACGAACCGTCCAGATATTTTAGACCCAGCATTACTTCGTCCGGGACGTTTTGACCGTCAAATTACAGTTGATCGCCCAGATGTTAAAGGAAGAGAAGCTGTTCTTAAAGTACATGCGAAAGGCAAACCGCTTGACGACTCTGTTAGCTTTAAAACAATCGCCATGCGTACTCCAGGATTTTCTGGGGCAGATTTAGAAAACTTATTAAACGAGGCTGCACTTATTGCTGCAAGGCATGACCGGAAGAAGATTGATAAGTATGATGTGGATGAAGCCATCGACAGGGTTATTGCCGGACCAGCGAAGAAGAGCCGAGTTATTTCAGAAAAAGAGCGACAAATTGTTGCCTATCACGAAAGTGGGCATACAGTTATTGGAATGGTGTTAGACGATGCGGACACGGTACATAAAGTTACGATCGTACCACGAGGCCAAGCAGGTGGATACGCAGTTATGTTGCCGAAAGAAGATCGTTACATTATTACAAAACCAGAACTCTTTGATAAAATTACCGGCCTCTTAGGTGGTCGAGTAGCAGAAGAAGTCATCTTTGGTGAAGGGGAAGTAAGTACTGGAGCTTCCAATGACTTTGAAAGAGCTACAGCATTGGCACATAGCATGATTACAGAATACGGAATGAGTGAAAAAATCGGTCCACTTCAATTTACAAGTGGTGGAGGAGAAGTCTTCCTCGGAAGAGATCTTCAAAACGAACAAAATTATAGTGACGCGATTGCTCATGAAATTGATAAAGAGATGCAACACTTTATTACGTACTGCTATGACCGAGCGAAGACCATTCTTACAGAGAATAAAGACAAACTTGAACTCATAGCAAAAACATTGCTTGAGGTAGAGACATTAGATGCGCAGCAAATTAAATCTCTCTTTAATGAAGGTATATTACCACCAGAAGATACAAGAGAAAACGCTGAAGCAGAAGTTGAAGGTACTTCTTCTGAAGATGACGATAAAGACGTAAAAGTCAACATTAGTAAAAAAGAAGATGAACCAGACGTTTCTTCCTATGAAGACGCAAAAGAAAAGAAATATGAAAAAGAAAACAAGCGTAAATTAGAGGAACAAGAAGAGTCGAACGAACAAGATAATCAAGAAGACGAAACTGACAAAGAAGAATAAGTCTTTTACAAACGAGGTGCTTCATACTCCTTTCAACGAAGAGGGAGTGTGGGCATCTCTTTTTTTATGATTGATGAGGGAATTGCATAATAATGTTCATGTCTTTTTGAATGTGATATATTAAGGGAGAAAAATACGTCTTAGGAAGGTCTGAACATATATGATTTTTGTTCTCGATACAGGAAATACAAATACTGTTTTAGGCGTATTCAAAGAGGGTACACTCATTCATGAATGGCGCATTAAGACAGATCGTTATAAAACCGAAGATGAATTTGGTATGTTAATAAAGTCACTATTTGATCATAAGCAAATAAGCTTTGCTGATTTTTCAGGGGTAATTATTTCTTCTGTAGTTCCTCCGATTATTGTGGCGCTTGAAAAGATGTGTAAAACATACTTTCACTTACCTCCCTTTATTGTCGGACGGGATGATGTGGACGTTCCTTTAGCAATGGCGTATCCACACCCATCAGAAATTGGTGCTGACCGAATCGTAAATGCGGTAGGAGCCATTGAGACTTACGGAGCTCCACTTGTAATCATCGATTTTGGGACAGCAACTACATATTGTTATATTGATGAAAATGGAGCATACTATGGTGGGCTTATTGCACCAGGTATTAAAGTTTCAATGGAAGCTCTCTATGACAAAGCTTCTAAATTACCTAAAATTGAAATCCAAGCACCGAAACAAGTCATTGGAACCTCTACGGTTAAAGCCATGCAATCAGGTGTCTTTTATGGATATGTTGGACAAGTGGATGGAATTGTAAAACGAATGGTTGAAGAAACAGAAGTACCTCCAACGGTCATTGCGACAGGTGGATTAGCTTCTTTGATTGCAGATGGATCAGAGACGATTCAATATGTTGATTCCCATTTAACATTAAAGGGTCTTTATATCATTTATAAAAATAATACGAAAAATAGATAGGAGTTTATCTCATATATGGATAATTATTTAGTAAAAGCAACAGGTTTTGACGGAATGGTACGAGCGTATACAAGTACAACTACGGGTGTTATTGAAGAAGCACGCAGAAGGCACGAATCGTGGGCAACCGCCACGGCAGCACTTGGACGAACGATGACGATTTCCACGATGATGGGTGCGATGTTGAAAGGTGATGATACCCTCACTGTAAAAATTGAAGGAGATGGACCGCTTGGAGCGATTGTTGTTGATGCGGATACAAGAGGAAACGTTCGCGGATATGTTCAACAACCGCAAACGGACCTCCCAACAAATCCTTTTGGAAAACTAGATGTAGCAGGTGCGGTAGGAACTATTGGTACACTTAGCATCGTAAAAGATATAGGAATGAAAGATTACTTTACAGGACAGGTAGAACTTGTTTCAGGCGAAATTAGCGAAGACTTCACCTATTATTTTGCCCATTCAGAACAAATACCTTCAGCTGTAGGAGCAGGAGTATTAATCAATCCAGATCATACGGTTTTGGCTGCGGGAGGATTTATTGTTCAAATGATGCCAGGTGCTACAGAAGAAGTGATTGAAGCGGTTGAAAAAAACATAACAGAAATGCCCGCTATTTCAGAAAGTATTGAGCAAGGAAAAACACCTGAGGAGCTACTTGATTTGTTATTTGGTGATGCATCTTATACGATATTAGATAAGTCTCCGATAGCGTTTACTTGTCAATGTTCAAAAGAACGATTCGAACAAGCGATTGTAGGGCTAGGAAGAGAAGAGATTCAATCAATGATTACCGAAGATAAAGGTGCAGAGGCACAGTGTCACTTTTGTAATGAAACATACCACTTCTCTGAAGAAGAACTCTTGCACTGTTTGGAAGAAGCGAAAGAACAATAAGGCATACTAAGCTTTATTAGATGTTTATTAAAGTGGAAAGGAATATCGTATGCGAAAAAAGACATTATTCCAAATCATTACTGTATTACTGCTTTTAAATGTCGCTACATTATTTTTATGGCAAACACAAACGGGTTCTAGTGTTCATATGAATAATATAGATGGAATAGAATTCAAAGAAGATACAGAAGTAGCAAAAGTCGGTTCGCGTTCGATTGAATATCATGATTTGATTAGTCAATTGCAGGAAGTCCATGGAAAAGATGAATTGAAAGAATTAGTGAATAAGGAACTTGTTAAACAAGCGGCTGAAGAAAAAGATATTGTTATTGATGAAAAAATAATCGAACGTGATCTCGCACTTTTAGCAACGATGCAACATGGGCAAACGGAAGAAGATATTGAACGGGATAAGGAACGTTGGAGAGAACAAATCGTGTATCGATATACACTTGAGGCACTTTTAACAGAAGACCTTTCCGTAGATGAAGAAAAAGTAAAAACCTACTATGATACGTATAAAAAACAATACAACTTCTCAGAATCGATCCAGGTTTCTCACATCATCGTCCACAAAATGGAGGATGCTGAACAAATAGTAGAAGAGTTAGATCAAGGCGCACCTTTTGAATTACTTGCCCAGGAGTATTCTTTAGATGAAGATACGAAAAATAAAGGTGGTTACTTAGGCCATCTATCATCGGATAGTCAATTTATGCCTGAAGGGTATTTTCAAAAGGCACTTGAACTAGATAACTATTCATATGGTGAACCATTTCAAACAGACCAAGGAGTCGTCATTCTCTACTTGCATGAACATTATCCATCTTATACATTTACATATGACGAGTTAAAACCTTATATTGAACGCGAGTTACTACTGAAAGGTTCAGAAGAGCAGTTAGATGCAACCGATTTATGGGAAGCGTATGATGCAGAATGGATATATGAATAAATAAATCCATCCGTCTTAAATAAAAAGGGATATTACTTCATTGAATTTCATATGATAAAAAACGTTGATCAAGGTATTTCTAGTACGTATGTTCATACAATATATAAGCTTTTACCAATCTAATGAGGAGGAGTTCCGTCATGAAAGTAGTAAACAGTATTTCGTCTCTCATCGGGGAGACACCCATTGTTAAGTTACAGCATACAAACGAAGATTTTGCAGATATCTATGTAAAACTAGAATTTATGAATCCAGCGAGTTCTGTTAAAGATCGGATTGCTTTAGCAATGATTGAAGCGGCAGAGGAAGATGGTACTTTAAATAAAGGGGATACCATTATAGAGCCTACAAGTGGCAATACTGGTATCGGCCTTGCGATGGTTGCGGCAGCAAAGGGGTATCGTTCTATATTTGTGATGCCTGATACGATGAGCGTTGAGCGCAGAAATTTGTTGCAAGCATATGGAGCAGAGCTCGTTTTGACACCAGGGGAACAAGGAATGAATGGTGCGATTGAAAAGGCAACCGAACTGCAAGCGGAAAAAGGATACTTTATGCCCCAACAATTTAAAAATGAGGCAAATCCACACGTTCACGAACAAACAACTGGACAGGAAATTGTGCGCCAAATGGAAGATGGACTGGATGCATTTGTTGCAGGAGTAGGAACAGGTGGTACGATTACCGGTGCAGGTCACGTCTTAAAAAAACACTTTAAGGACATCCGCATATATGCGATAGAACCAACCGATTCTCCCGTTCTGTCAGGAGGAGACTCGGGCCCACATAAGATCCAAGGAATTGGTGCTGGGTTTATTCCGAGTATTTTAGACACAGATGTCTACGACGAGGTCATTCAAGTTCCGAATGACACCGCTTTTGAAGTCGCACGTGAAGTAGCTCGCACAGAAGGAATATTAGGAGGAATATCTTCAGGAGCAGCCATTGCTGCCGCGCGCCAAGTAGCTGAAGAACTAGGAAGCGGTAAGAAAGTATTGGCAGTCCTCCCGAGTAACGGGGAGCGCTATTTATCAACACCTCTATATAATTTTGAAGAGGAAGAATAAAAAATGCCGGGGCGTACA
Organism: Caryophanales bacterium; assembly: GCA_026168805.1. Lineage (GTDB taxonomy): Bacteria > Bacillota > Bacilli > Bacillales > Amphibacillaceae > CALAMD01. Next base: position 54,633 of record JAPFDS010000035.1, read on the forward strand.
TCAAATATATAGGTGTACGTCCTTTTTTTATGCTATGATAACAAAGTATATAGAACAGACTTCATTCGTTCTTGATTTTTGAGATATCCTATAAGAAAATAGGTAAGATAATACATATTCGTTAACTAAGTAGCGAATGACAAACGTTTCTTACAAAAGCTGAAAATAAATGATGGAGTGATGAATGTGTCAGAAGAAATGAATGACCAAATGCAGGTCCGCAGAGAAAAGTTAGCAGCTCATCGCGAGTTAGGACTCGATCCTTTTGGAGGGAAATTTGCTAGAACACATATGTCTAGTGAACTACACGAGTTATATGAATCTTTTTCGAAAGAAGAATTAGAAGAGAAAAAAGAGCGTGTAACAATTGCAGGACGTATAATGACCAAACGTGGGAAAGGGAAAGTAGGATTTTCTCACATTCAAGATGCAGATGGACAAATTCAATTATATGTTCGTAAAGATACCGTAGGAGAGGAAACATATAATATATATAAAACAATTGACCTTGGGGATATTGTTGGGGTTTCTGGAGAAATGTTTAAAACAAATGTAGGAGAGCTTTCGATAGCAGTGGATGAATTTGAACTACTAGCGAAGTCATTAAGACCTTTACCAGAGAAATACCACGGTTTAAGAGATGTTGAACAAAGATATCGTCAACGTTATCTAGACCTAATGACGAATGAAGAGAGTAGAAATACATTTGTTCTGCGTAGTAAAATTATCCAATCGATGCGCCGTTATTTGGACAACCTAGGATTCCTAGAAGTAGAAACACCAACGATGCATGCCATCCCTGGCGGAGCATCAGCACGTCCATTTGAAACGCACCATAACGCTCTTGATATTCCACTGTATATGCGTATTGCAATTGAGCTTCATTTAAAACGTTTAATTGTTGGTGGAATGGAAAAAGTATATGAAATTGGACGCGTCTTTAGAAATGAAGGTGTTTCAACTAGACACAACCCTGAGTTTACTATGATTGAACTATATGAAGCTTATGCTGATTATCACGATATTATGGACTTAACGGAAAGTCTTGTTGCACATATTGCAGAAGAAGTTCTTGGATCTACGAAAATCACTTATGGCGAATACGATATAGACCTGACACCAAAATGGGCAAGAGTTCATATGGTAGATGCTGTTAAAGAACATACAGGAGTAGACTTCTGGAAGGAAATGACTGATGAAGAAGCACGTGCTCTTGCAAAAGAACATAACATTGGGATTCAAGACACAATGACTTATGGACATATTGTTAATGAATTTTTTGAGCAAGTTGTTGAAGAGAAACTGATTGAACCAACATTTATTTATGGGCACCCAGTAGAAATCTCACCTCTTGCTAAGATGAATAAAGAGGATGAGCGTTTCACAGATCGCTTTGAACTCTTTATTGTAGGAAGAGAACATGCGAATGCATTTACTGAATTAAATGACCCAATTGATCAACGGGAACGTTTTGAAGCACAAGTAGAAGAAAGAGAACAAGGAAATGATGAAGCCCATCTAATGGATGAGGACTTTATTGAAGCACTCGAATACGGGATGCCACCAACAGGCGGACTTGGTATTGGGATTGACCGACTCGTCATGTTACTAACAAATGCACCTTCCATTCGTGATGTACTCTTATTCCCGCAAATGCGTCATAAATAATAAAGACTCCCACTTGTATAGGAAAGGTTCATTCTGAATCCAGATGTTCTTGTAAAAGGCCTAACGTTTGAGATACAGGATAACTTCTGTGCAAGTGGGATTATTATTGTAGAGTTATGGCATACTATCATATGAATCTTTTACATGGTGAAAACAAACTCAGTCCTTGACGTAGATGGTTTCGGTAATGTTAAAATTCACTAACGTATGGCCATGCACTTATAATAGGCCTATTCATTTACTTCTATGGTATGTACACATAGAAAAGTAAGGCGATATTACTTTTATGAAATTAATTTTAAAATAATGCTTGCTATTTTATTTTATCCGTGGTAAATTATTAAACGTTGCTCAATTAAGCAAATGAGTAACCGAAACAAAAAACATTCTAAAATAACTTGTTGACATGATAATTCCAACGTGTTATGATAGAGAAGTCGCCAACAGAGCGGCAAACATTTGTTCCTTGAAAACTGAACAGAACAATCATTATGGTAAGAGAAACATGTAACATGTTTACTCGTTAATTTTTGAAATTAGTCAGCAATAGCTGATGCCAATAGAATAGCGAACGGTGTTTCGCTATGCTTCAAACTTTTTTGGAGAGTTTGATCTTGGCTCAGGACGAACGCTGGCGGCATGCCTAATA
>JAPFDS010000042.1 GCA_026168805.1 Caryophanales bacterium
TGTTTTAGTCGACTATTATTCTACAGGGAAATTCACTTGTTTTCTATTATAAAATAAAAATGACGCTAGTGAATTTCCATCCCACTTTTCCTCTAAAGAGAAATGGGATTTTTCTTCACCAACGTCATATATTATAGAACCGGTTTTTTGTGTCTTATAGAAATAACTAATGATAAAAAGTACTAATTTGAAACTAATATGTGTATAATAGTCATACTAAGTTCATTTTAATGAAAATCGATCTTACTAGGAGTGGTGTGATGTCACCAATCAAAGGAATTAAAAAGTTGCCAGTTAGTGTTAATAGAGAGTTAGCACCAGAACTGTTTATGAAGTTAGCGCGTGTGTCGTCGGATATAAGTAGACTAGATGAAAAACTAAGACATTCTATTGTAAAAAGTGATTTAGTTAATACGCTAGCTTTAAAAGAATCTGTTCAATCGACAAAAATTGAAGGCACTCAAGTTACCTTCACAGATATGGTTAATGACAAACATCTATCCAAACAAAAAGCGGAACATATAGAAGTTCTGAACTATCGTAAAGCATTGGCTCTTGGACAAGAACGAATTCAAAACGGCTATCCTCTTACAACTCGGCTCGTTTTAGATCTCCATAAAGTGTTGATGGAAGATGCTAGAGGAACGAATGCAAGTAGTGGAGAGTTTCGAAAAGTTCCTAATTGGATAGGACCTACAAAGCGATTTGAGGATGCCGTATATATTCCTGTAGAAGCGGATGAAATTGAAAGTTATATGAAGAATTGGGAGGTTTATGCCAATAAACATCCTTATGGAGAAACGATGGATACTACTCATCTTTCAAAAGATGAATTTATTTTAGACGAAATTACTCATCCTTTATTAAAAGTTGCGATTCTTCATGCCCAATTCGAATCCATCCATCCTTTTTTAGATGGGAACGGTAGGATAGGTAGAATTATAATAGCGCTCTTTATGATGCAATCCGATCAACTATCCAGTCCTATTTTCTTTGTGAGTGAAGAGTTAGAAAAACAACGAGCAAAGTATTATCATTTACTAAATAGAACACGTGGTAATTCCCCTGACTGGTATAGCTGGCTTGATTTCTTTGTAGATGCATCTGGCCGAATGGCAGAAAAATTGAACAGCCTATTAGACCAAGCCAACCAGCTAGCGAAAGAGGGTATAACAAAATGTGAAACCCATACAGAAAAGCTTATCTATATGATTACGTTTAGTTCGCCGAATATTACTGTAGTGGAAGCGGCAAAACATGTTGAAGTTGCGCCTAGTACTGCTAGAAGAGCGTTGAATGCACTTGTTGAAAAGAATCTGTTATTTAAAGACCCACTTCAAAAAAGAAATGTTGAATATTTTAACTATAATGTTTTGGAGTTGTTCGATAGATAATATTTTACTTTGTATATAACTGAGGGAATTTCATAATTACTCAAATCAGCTATTTCACTAAACTAACAACTATCTAAAGGTGTAAAATGATGCAAGTGATATCCCGCCGAGTACATTCTAATCCATTTGTATCCCATACTTATCTTTCATAATATTGGTGAGAAGGGATTGAGATGGACTGACTACCCACTAAATGGGTGTCCGTAAAAATCAAAACGTTAATTTTATATTACCGTACATCAAACCCTTTCTCACTTCGGTGGAGAGGGTTTTTTTTGTGTAAATAAGAATTAGTTCATTTATGGGCAAAATGAATATCTCCTCAATTGTAAAGTCAAATGCATAATTATTTTACTCAAAACAAATGGAAACTTGTATCGATTAGTTTATTAGTGATTGGTGTTTTATCTTTCTTACTTGTTTTGCGCTCTTTCATTGATTTAAGTTATGGTATCAACGCCCTCACTGGAATATATGTTGACTACGGTAAAGGTGGATACATTACTGCACTAGGTTCAATTGGTATAGTTATTGCTGGTATAGTTGGATTAAAAGGAAAAAAAGTAAGATAAAGATTGAAATAATAACTTTCAGCAATGTTTTTTGACAGAAAATAACAAAAGCTTTAGTATATATATTTAAAATGTAAAAAAAGAGGGAGAAGATTTAGCATGAAAAGAATTGGTTTTATAGTATTAATCGTATTATCCATGATTTTAGTTGTCGGTTGTAGTAATAGTAATGAAAACAGTAATGAAAACAACAGTGAAAATAATAATGAAAATGAAACGGAAGAAGAGAGAGAGTATTTAGGGGTTGGGGATTCTAGCGAATTAAAATTAGATGACGCAGTGGGTAAAGATCATATTAAATTTACTGTTAATTCAATAGAAGTAGTCGATGAGTTAAACGGAATTACACCAGAAGAAGAACAACTTATTCGTGTAGATATTACGTTAGAAGACTTATCAGGTGAAGAACATAACTATGATGATCATCATGTGCCGAGTGTCATTTCTAGTAAAGGAAAAAGCTATAGTCGAATTGAAGAAGAGACCACTTTTGAGGAATTGGATGGTGGTGTAACTAATATTGGTGTAATATATGATGTCCCAGAGAATGATTCTTATAAGATAAGATTTTCGGAAGACAAGTATGAACTTTTTATAAATGAATAATTATTACCCCTTTTATCTTTTTAACAAATCCAAATCAAGCTTGCTAAAACTCAAAACGGTAATTTTATATTATTCGTTTTCAAACCCTTTCTCACATTGGTGGGAAAGGGTTTTTATATTTTTAATAATGGGATCAGTTTATTTACATACCTTAAAAAGCTTTCATTGCAACGATGATTTGTGCACGTAAAAAAAGAAGTTGAAGAGGAATACATCAAATTTACCGAGACCGGTTTCTTATCCAGGGGAAAATAACGTTATTACGAAAGTTTTCCTTTCGCTTGTCTTCCTCATCTTCTATTTTACGTTCTTGCATCGTCATCTCTCTTCTTCTCTCCTTTCTATTTTGCGCAGTCGCAATTGCGTAAACCAGTCCAATTAGGGGTAATATTGCACAAATTACAATCATACCTAAAAATGTTGCTTCCACTTCAGGAAGGTAAAATTCTAAAACAGTTGGCAATAGTAAGACGAATGCAATGACACCTGTAGCATAGGAAGTGATAACATACTTTCTTGTCGATAGGGATACGAAAGAAAAAATAAGCGTACCGAATAAAATACTAACAACAAAGCATAGAGCCATTAAAAAAGAGGTTGTGAAAAATGCATCATGTTTTATAATTAATATTTCACTTCCAACGATGAAAAGTTCCCAATCTAAATAATGAAACAAAGCTAATGCTCCAACTATAGCAATGGCAACCATCCCCGAGAGAACTCCAATAGCTAATATGTTGAAAATCGTTATGAGAGCATATTTAAGAATCGTAATTATTGTGATACCCATCCATCGAAACAATGGAATTTTCCCTAATAAAAAGAAAATAAAACCAACAAAGATTATAAATAATATAACAATGATTAAAAAGAATGAATCTAAAATAATATCTGGAAGGTTTTCTATAATTTCTGTGAGAATATGTCGACACCTCTATACAAATGAAATTGAAATTATTATAACAAATGGAAACCAATAAATGAATAATTTAATAAAAATTGGTAGAAAAGGTCACAACAAACAGTGTAAGCAATAAAAGAGTAGAAATGGGTTTTAATTTTGTTGTTTAGCGCTTATCAACCCTTTCTTACTTTGGTGGGGGAGGGTTTTTGTGTTGTATGCCAAATGTGGTACGATAGTCCAAAATAGTATGAATGATGTAACAAAAGCTAGTTGAACATTATAATACTGACTTTAGCCATACAAGTTAAAGGGGTGTTTTGATGAATCGAGTGTTAAGGAAGGCAAATGTAACATACGATCCGTCTATTATTACTGTTGCTACAGATCATAAAAGGTGGAGTCGCAAACACATCTCCAACATGCTTTTTGGCATTATTTGGGTAGTGCCAGGACTCTTTATGTTGGGTCTCGCTATTTATATTGTGTTTGGATCCCCTGGCAATTGGGATGGCATCTTTTTCATAATATTTGGTAGTGCGACCAATGAAGCCGGCTGGTTTGGAAACGTGATCCTTTTTTTTATGAGTGTTTTATACTTTATCTTTTCAATGTTTTTATTAATAATGGGCTTAGCTGGAGGGTTGTTTCCTTCGAGCACATGGACCTTTGTTTTATATCCAAATGCGTTCTTATATAAAGGCAATGACAAAACGGTTGAAGAGCCAATTTCTAGTATACAATCATGTTATATTATTAAAAAAATCCATACGAACAGGTATGATAAAACAATCGTAAATATACACGTAAAATATATGAAAGATCATCAAGATCATTTTGTTAGCCTAACCCATTATGATGGATATAACGAGATAAATGAAATTATTTCTTATTTACAAGATGAGAAAGGAATCCCAATTTATTTTACATCCTTTTATGGTGTATCAAAAAAAGACTTAGAAGAATTAGCAAATCAAGAGGTTATACGAATCGAATTTAACAATGATATTAAAAGTTACATCCGAAGCTAGTCATTATGAGTAAAAGGAAATAATTTGCTGAAATTGTTATAGAAGCTTTGTTTATAAAGGAGTTTGTTACACATGCCAGATTTAAAAGAACAAAAGCTATATACACGTGCATTAGAAAAGAATCTGCCATGGTATCGGTGGATTGCCGTAGGTTGTGCGCCGATATGTGTGGCAGGCTTTATTTGGAACAATGCGTTTTTTGCGGATGTTAGATTTCCATCGGGAATTATTTTTATCTTTATGATCGCCGCTTATATCAATACAACACGTCGTTTACGCCGATTGCGAGCAGCAAATGCACGGAATGAGTATATATTAGGAAAGGAATTCAGAGTAGTGTAACTGATAAACTAAATAGTACAGTTTCCGCTAAATAAAAGTGAACATATTTTCAATTATTTAGTCAAAAAACACTCAATCACTGATATGATATTAATTATTTAATAGTATTAGTGATGGAGGAAATAAAGGTGGATAA
>JAPFDS010000033.1 GCA_026168805.1 Caryophanales bacterium
CGCGGAAAGCAGCCGCCTAGAATGCAAGCCAACACCCATCATAAGCGTTCGGATTTATTTTGTAATTAACATATTGTGCAATCCATTAAATTAAATATTGATCGGCGAAAATTCGTCACCAACGTTATTTGACAAAGAACCTGTAAAAAGCGTTTATTGTTCGTCGTCGCGCTTTCTCTCATCGTTATTATCTTCATCTAAAAGATCGTCATCGTCACGATCTTGATCATTACGATTCTCATCTTCATTCATGTCGGTGTCCGTGTCCGTGTCTGTGTCTGTATTCGTATCCATGTCGTTTTCCTCTACAGGTGCTTCATCTTGATGCTGGTCGTTTTCATTTTCATCATCTGTGGTTCCGCAACCAGTCATTAACGCTCCTGTAAGTAAAACTGCTCCAATCTTAACAATCCATTTGTTTTTCATCTGGTTCACCCCTTTGTGAGTAAAATTCATTCTCAAGGGTAGCTTAACCAATTTTAACAAAGTGATGCAGGATGGAGTTTTTTTATTGAATAGCGAACATAATTTCCGCTTCACACACGAGTTCGCCATCTACCGTTGCGACTCCCTTACCTTTACCAATAGGACCTTTCATCCGTAAAATCTCCACTTCTAGTCGTAATTGGTCACCAGGCTTCACTTGGCGCTTAAACCGGCATTTATCAAGTCCAGCGAGAAAGCCAATTTTTCCTTTGTTTTGTTCCATATCTAGAACTGCAATTGCTCCTACTTGTGCCAATGCTTCAACAATAAGCACTCCTGGCATGACAGGATAATCTGGGAAATGTCCTTGGAAAAAAGGTTCATTCGCTGTTACATTTTTCAATCCAACAACACGTTTTCCTTCTTCTTTTTCAAGTACTTTGTCAACAAGAAGAAAAGGATAACGATGTGGGATAACGTCTTTAATTTCTTGGATATCCATTCATCCTGCTCCTTTATGTATAAGTGTTCGCGTATTATTTTTCTTTTTTCACAACATCAATAATGTGTTTCCATGTTTCTACGTTTAAAACATCTTTTGGTGATCCGTCTCCAAGCACACCATAGCCAATCATTAAACCAATAATAAGCGCACCTGCACATAGGACAATGAAAACAATTAATCGAAGCCAAATCGGAAAAATCCGTCTCATCGGTCGACGTGTTTTCTTTTTCCTTTTGTCCTTCCGAGAAGACACTTCTGTCTCTTTCTCTTTTTTTCGTAGGGAGAAAGGTGTTTTCTTTTCCTTTTTATGTTGTTTTCTCGTTTGTTGTTCGTCAGTTGCACGTGGCTCTTGTTTCGCTATCATAGTTATGCTTCTCCTTAATCTAATGAATTTCACCAACTACATCATTATGAAATTCAACCCATCACACAAAAGTAACATACCCTCACATTTTAAACGATTGGAGATACTTATCGTAATTGGTTAATTAATCCGTACATTTGATCACCCATTGATATCGTTCGTGCGTTATGTTGGTACGAACGTTGGGCCATAAGTAGTTCTGTCATTTCGTCGGCAATATCTATATTCGACTGCTCCAGAGCTCCTACGGTAAGAAGTGCTCCATTTCCGGTTGTTGGTTGAACGATTTCATCCATATTCGCAATGTGCGTAGGAACACGGAGCATATTATTTCCAGTCTGCTCTAATGTACGTGATCGTTCAATCCCAACAATTTCAATTTGTCCTTCTATTTGCTCAGCTCCGTTGCGTCTCGTGACAATAGCACCTTCGTCTGTAATATCGATGGCATCAAACCCATTCGCAAGTACGATAGGTCCATTGGTTCCTATAATTGGATTTCCTAAGGCATTTGTCAACATAACTGCCGTATCATTATTCACAGGTTGTAAGTAAAATGCCCCATCTCGCGTGTATCGAGTCTCGGTCGTTCCTGCTTCATCTACTTGTACTTGGAAGTAGTGATTCGGCTTGTTTAATGCAAGATCAAGTCCTCGATCGGTTTCTTTTATAGCGCCTAGTGTATCATCTTGATGAATTGCTCCTAATCGTGCACCTGTACCTACACGTATGCCGTCTGGAGTAAGCCTTCCTTCAGCACGATGTTCATGTTGTAAGTGATCAATTTGTTGGACGAGCATCGAGGAAAACTCTGATTGCTTCCGCTTATAACCATTGGTTTCGCTATTTGCTAAATTATTCCCAATGGAGTCCATTTTGTTTTGTAATTGCCCCATCGTAACGGCTGCTTGAATCATTGCACGTGACATGTCTCATCCCCCTTTTTATCCAATTCGGCCAATTTCATTGACTGTCTTTTCCATGTTTTGATCATATGCTCGTAACACACGCTGATTTGTTTCAAACATGCGGTAGGATTCCATCATTTGCGTCATCGCTTGCATTTGATCTACGTTCGAACGTTCTAAGAATCCTTGCTGCAACGTGAATGTTCCGTTAGGAGGAACGATTCCATCTTCACCAGCGTACATGCCATTATCTAGCTTTTCTAGGGTCTGGGCATTTTCGATATAGGTAGTACCAATGACTGTCTGCCCTGTGACTGTATCAATGGTTCCATCGGGAGAAATTGTAAATTCTTGTCCACCTGTTTGGATCGGATTTTCTGCTTGGTCAAGGACGTAAAGGCCATCATTTGTTGTTAAATAGCCTTCTTCATCAACCGTGAAATTACCGTTTCTCGTAAGTTGGATCGACGCATCCATTGCTTGCACTGTAAAAAACACACCGCCATTTTCATCCGGAAGCTCCTGATGAACAAGCGCTACATCGGTGTCCTTCCCAGTTTCTCGGATATCTCCTTGAGAAAACTGGGGAACCATTTCTTGGACATACACACCCGTCGATAATGGTCCAATTTGTTGTTGAAATGGAATCTTAGTTCCAGATTTCCCCACTTGTTTCGTGTTCATCTCTGATAATAGCATTTCTGGAAATGATTGAATCATTGCTTGGTCTGCTTTATAGCCAGGTGTATTCATATTCGCTAAATTATTAGAAAGTGCATCTTGCTGACGTTGTTGCGTAATCATTCCACTAGCAGCGTTATAAAATCCTCGTAACATGACAAATCCCTCCCCCTATCGTTTTATACAATTGATCTGCGGTTAATTTTGTCGATATTTCCGATCATAATACCTGTTCCTGCAGCTACACAATTCATCGGTTCCTCCGCTAAGAACACAGGTACTTTTAATTCTTCAGCTAATAATTTATCAATTCCGTGGATGAGTGCTCCCCCACCTGTCAAAATGACTCCTCGGTCAATAATATCTGCCGATAATTCTGGCGGCGTTTTTTCAAGGACGTCTTTGGCAGCCTCAGTAATGAGTGCGACGGATTCGCGTAAAGCTTTTTCAATTTCATGTGAGTGAATGGTTACTGTACGTGGAAGCCCACTCACCATATCGCGTCCGCGTATTTCCATCTCTTCATCACGGCTTTCCGGAAAGACTGTCGCAACGTTTTTCTTAATGGCTTCTGCTGTTCGCTCACCAATGAGTAACTTGTACTTTGTCTTTATGTACTGTAAAATAGCTACATCAAATTTGTCACCCGCCATTTTAATGGATTCTGACGTCACGATATCCCCCATGGAAAGAACTGCTACATCAGTCGTTCCTCCACCTATATCGATAATCATATTTCCACTCGGTTGGAAAATTTCCATTCCGGCTCCAATTGCGGCAACCTTTGCTTCTTCTTCTAAATATACTTTCTTTCCACCTGATTTTTCAGCCGCTTCTTTGATTGCTTTTTGCTCTACTTTTGTAATGTTCGTAGGGCAGCAAATCAACATTTTTGGCTTTGTTAAAAATCCTTTTACGTTGATTTTATTTATAAAATACCTTAACATCGCTTCTGTTACATCAAAGTCTGCAATAACCCCATCCTTTAGTGGACGGATCGCTTCAATGTTTCCTGGTGTACGACCAACCATTCGATATGCTGCTTCTCCGACTTCAAGCACTTTGCCTGTTGTACGGTCCATAGCAACGACAGCTGGTTCGTTTAATACAATTCCTTTTCCTTTTACATGAATTAACACGTTGGCAGTCCCAAGGTCAATTCCAATATCCCTAGAAAACATGGATCTATGTCCTCCTTAGCAGTTCAGCTCATCTCGCATTAGTTTGAAAACATAATGCTACTAATCATATATTTTACCACAAACTTCAACAATAAACTCGTCTTTTGATGCTTTTTTAGTAATAAAGTCTTAAGTTTGTCTGTCTACATTACCAAAACATAACAAAACCCTACCAATTCATGATTGGCAGGGAGTTGTTTGTGAACGTCGTTTATTTACAATGATTTTTGGATGGATTTAATGGACTTTATTTGCATCACATGCCTGTTTACCTTTACGATATTTCTTCCGTGTTGCTTCTCCCCCACGAATATGTCGAATCGATTTATGATAATGTAATATTTCCTTCACCTGATTCGCTAGGAGTGGATTTATTTCTGGTAAACGTTCTGTTAAATCTTTATGCACTGTGCTTTTTGAAACACCAAATTCTTTCGCTATCACTCGGACGGTTTCCCTCGTCTCCACGACATGATTGCCGATCTTGATAGTCCTTTCTTTGATGTAATCATGCACACCATTCGCCTCCCTAAGTTGGATATTTCTGAGGTGCTTTTGAGACATGGTGCAATTATTAAATTGTGGTCATGGATACGGTCAGTGAATTTCATTGATGAAATTCGTTCAATTGAGTATAAAAATACGTATACATTCAATTTGTGTAGGAAGCCATCTCTCTTTTCTCCTACACGAGCTCTCACCTCAGACGTTGTTCATTCTTTCGTGGTTTGTACCATTTTATTACGAGCCCGTCATGATTATGTATGATTCCAAAAAAAGGACAAGATGTACTTTTATGACTACTTTTTGAAGAAAAAATAAACAATCCAATTCTACACTGTGGAAGAATTGGATTGTTCAATGCTTTTACTATTTTTTTAGTTGTTGTAGGGGGAGTCGTGCAAAAAAGAAATTGCTTCTTCTTTCCATAAAACAATCGTATGAACGGATGAAATAGTCCCTTTCTCCTGTGGCTAATCCCATCAAATAGTATAGGTATGGATTATTTAAGGTTGTTTGTTCTAGTATATGCATTGCATGTTCATACTCACCTTTGGCAATATGAAGAAATGCTTGTCCTAATATAGTGTCTGTTGAAATTCCTTCGGTTCGTTTGAAGTGGGCAGAGAAAAAAGGAATAATCGAGTCACTTAATGATTGATAAGCTTCATGTAGATCGTTTTGTTTAGCAATTGTTTGTGCACGATGTAAATGGTATATTCCCTGTTCATATGTTTCAAAAATATACGAAAGCCCTAAGTTCATTTCTATTCGTAAAGCTCTTTCTGGTTTCAAATGATATTTTGTCAGTTTATATGCGTATTTACGAGCAATAATGACTTCATTTCGTTTCAAATGATAAATAAACAAACTCTCTCGTAAGCGTATATACAAATTCTTACGGATCATTGGATCTTTGATCGATTGGAAGACATCTTTTTTCTGTGCTGTAATTTCGCCTATATATCCATATTCATTCAATGTATAATAGAGTGGCACTTTAGCAAACGTAATAACGACGTTCAGTTCGGTACAATCTGTCTTAATGGCTCGCAGGCGATTTAATAATAGATGCGGTGCGTCTGTACCATTTCTATAATCGAGTAATACTTGATACACCTTTGCCCATTGTCTGTTTTTTAAATTCGGGTGAACGGCATTTTTAAAGATCAATCTTTGTAATTGGATGAAGTCTTCTTTCATATACACATATTCAAGTCCTGTTCGATTGATATAAGCATCATTCGAACATAAACAATACTTCACTAATACACGATTAATCACTTCTTCATTTTCTTCCTGTTCATACAATAATCTTCTGGCTTCTACTAAATGGTCTACTCGTTGATTTAAGATTGATGTATGCATTGGAAATCGCTCCCTTATTGTATTCAGTTGAATGGACATTTCATAAATTATACTTAACTATACCATCATCTGTTTAAAGATTCAGTATATTTTAATCGACAATATTCGACAATATAAAAGACCTCAGCTCATGCAGAGCTAAGGCCTCTTACGATTGTTTATTGATTGGAATCTTCAGAAGCAGGTGGTTCTTCACCGTCTTCCGTGTCTTCTTCTTCGTCTTCGTCTTCGTCTTCTTCTTGTTCATCTTGCTCATCTTGCTCAGCATCTTCTTCATCTTCATTACTCGTTGATGCTTCCGATTCTTCATCTTCGGAACCTTGTTCTTCAGATACTTGATCTTCTGAATCTTGCTCGTCGTCTTCTGCTCCTATGCTAGAAACAGGCTGATCGAAGAGTTTTTCAGGATTTTGTTTTTCTCCGTTTCTAAGAATCTCAAAATGCACGTGCGTTCCATTCTCTTGACCTAGCAAGTTTTCTCCTGCATTCCCGATTAAATCGCCTTGCTCTAACGTATCTCCTTCTTTAACAACTACTTCTTCAAGACTAGCATAATACGTCTTGATGTCGTCTTCGTGAGATAGTGTAACAACATTTCCGAGCAAAGGATCTTCTTTCACTCCTTCAACCGTTCCACTTAACGATGCAATCACGTCAAAAGATGTTTCTTCAGTCGATGCAATTGCAACTCCTTCATTTTGGTAGTAGCGGTTGTTGTAGTGAATGAGACTATTCGCTCTTTCTTCCTCTGACGCATCGGAATCGAAAAATGTAGTAACGATTTCAGCTTTTTCTTCGTCTGCCACTGGCATACGGATGGATTCTTCTTGTTGTGTAACTGGTTCTGCGTCTTCACCATACAGATTAGGATCGTATTCTTCCATGCCTCCACCAGCTGGTTCAGCATCAGGTTCAGCTTTATTTACATTTTGAAACCAAACGATTCCAGAGAGAAGAACGACGGCAAGCGTTAAGTATAACGCCGGAAAAAACCATTTTTTCTGGAAGATGCGAGTCCATTTATTTTTAGATTCGCGGTTGTTTTCTTCCTTCATATGACATCACCTCAACAACCATTCTGAACAGATTGTGAGGATTCTATACGTCAATCGATTAAATACATTGAAAAACTTGGTAAAAGGAGTGTTTCTAGCTACCTTCTACCAAGTTTTTTGATTTTCTATTATTTTTGAACGAGCATCGGGGCGATATCGTCTACTTTTTGGACATCAATTCCATCGTAGTAGTATGCAAGAATATCGGTATAACTTTTTCCTTCCTTTGCCATTCCATTTGCTCCATACTGACTCATGCCAATTCCATGTCCAAATCCTTTTGTATTAAATACAAAATGGCCCTTCTTTTGCTCAATGGTAAAATCACTTGATTTTAACCCTAGTTTTTCTCGAACTTCTCTTCCTGAAAATATATAGTCACCAATCTTTAATTCTTCCACGCGTTCACTTTCAGTATGTGTCATTTGAACATTCACAACATCAGTCGTTGGGAGAGTGATCTCTAAAGATTGCTCTATTTCTGCTTTGGTAAATGTTTGTTGGTCTAAAAATGAAGGAGATTCTTCATCCCACTTACTTTCAACCTTACGTAAATACGGTAATTCATTTTCCCAATAGTCTTCTGAATTCACGGTGTATCCATTACTTGTTGAAAAGTAAGCCGGTGTGATGGTCATTTCGTTATAGGTGATAACCTCTCCTTCTGTCGCAGCTACTGCCTCTAGCAATTTATCCATTTTCCACTGATAGTCGCTTCCCCACTTTTCACGTAATTCTTCATCATTGGAATACACTTGATCATCTGTTTGGTCGCTGATAAATGCATCCGTTTCTTCTCCATGATGCATCAGCAGATCAACAATATACGTACGTGCGGCTACTCCTTGCGCTTTTAAGGCTTCCATTTCAAATTCTGCAGGCATTTCTGAGGCAATCACCCGAGCAACATATGTTTCTAAAGGCACATCTTCAATCTCTTCAGATTGAGTGCGCATGACAGGAACAGTTAAAGAAGCATCATCAAGTGTTTCAACATCCATTGGTTCCTGTGGAGTCCCTTCGGATACGAGTTGTTCATCCGCTTCTGTTGTAAAAGGGAGAACAATTACTGTTGGGAGTAATAAAATTACAATCCCTAGAGTAATAAAAAATATAGCTGATACTAATTTCCATCGTTTTTTTGGATATGGTATAAATAGTTTGCGTCCTTTGGAGTCTTTTGCTGTAGATGTTGCATCTAGTGGGCGCGATTGTGTTAGTTGCTTCTGTTGGGTTGACTGTAATTCTAAAATGCGTTGGCGAACGTTCGTTTTTTTCGAGTTCTTTTTCCTCTTCAAATACGGGTACATGTTTTTCTTCATATGCTCCTCCTATCGATGGATATAGATAGTGAAATCCACTCTACGTAGTTTTTTGGTTATTGTGGAATCCACTCTACTTTGAGGATGTCATAATTTTCATTTTTAGCTCCATCTCTCCTGTATGAAGTTATGTTAGACCGTTCGTAACTTCATTTTGTATCGATGTAGCGTTATCGGTTATTATGACATCCACTCTACTATTAAATCTATACACAGATAGGTAAAAATAGAACTTGATTGGAGGATTTTCGAGGAAAAAAATTGAGGTTGAGACAACAGATTTAAAGTTAACTCACATACGAACATTCTAATTTAACAAGTAGAATTACCCGCTTCGGAAATTAGAGTGTTATTCGTATTTTGGGAGATACAACTTTGATTTGTCTCAACCTCGTATCGATTAATATAAATGACAGGCTACATAATGTCCTTCTTCTTGCTCTTTAAATGTTGGAACAACTTCACTACATATATCCATTGCAGCTGGGCAACGTGTCCTGAATACACATCCACTTGGTGGATCGATGGGACTTGGTAGTTCCCCTTCTAAAATAATTCGCTCGCGTTTTTCTTCTACGTCTGGATCTGGAATCGGAATAGCTGAGAGCAATGCTTTTGTATACGGATGTAAAGGGTTTTCGTACAGTTGATCGCTCGTCGTTAATTCGACTAAATTCCCTAAATACATGACACCAATACGATCTGAAATTTGCCTAACCATTGATAAATCGTGGGCAATAAACAAAAAAGTCAGACCCATTTCAGTTTGCAGGCGTTTTAACAAATTGACCACTTGGGCTTGTACGGAGACATCAAGTGCTGAGATTGGTTCATCTGCAATAATAAAGTCAGGTTGCAGCGCTAATGCACGTGCAATTCCGATCCGCTGTCTTTGACCTCCACTAAATTCGTGGGGATATCGATTCGCATGGTCTCGATCAAGACCTACTTCCTCAAGAAGTGAGATGATTTCATCCAGTTGCTCTTTTTTACTCTCATATAAACCATGCACTTCCATCGGCTCTCCTATCACTTCGCGGACGGTGGAACGTGGATTTAATGATGCATACGGATCTTGGAAAATCATTTGCATTTTTTTATAAAAGTCAAATTCCTCTTCTTTCGATAATGCATGTACATCTTCACCATCATATAGTACGTTTCCATCTGTTTTATTGTAAAGTCCCATAATAGTTCTACCGATTGTCGTTTTTCCACATCCAGATTCTCCAACGAGTCCAAACGTTTCCCCGCGATAGACATCAAAGGACACATCATCGACGGCCTTTAATATTTGTCCTCTGCCTACTTCAAAGTGTTTTTTTAACCCTTTTACTTCTAGTATTTTCTCTTTCATCCTACATTCTCCTCTAGATTAGATGGTATACGCCATACGTGCATCTACTTTACCCCTTGTTCAATATGCAAACGTTTTGGTTCTGAAGATAAGATCGCTTGTGTACCTAATGGAACTCCTATGTTTGGAAAACAATGCCCCATTTGAAATCCTGCAACAACAGGTTTGTTCAATTTTGAAAAGTAATGATGAAAGACAGAATCAAACGCTTCACTTCTCACGGTTTGATCTAAATTTCTCGCTCTAAAGTCACCAATAACAATCCCCGCTACTTCATCCAGTTTACCAGATTGTTTAAGTTGATTACATAATCCGTCGACTTGATAAACTTCTTCCCCAATGTCTTCTATGAGCAAGATGGAATTACGCAGATCTATTTCGTGGGGTGTTCCCATGGTACTCATCAGAACCGATAAGTTCCCACCGACGAAAGGTCCTTTGGCTAATCCTTTAGAAATCACTCGAAGTGGAGAAGTTGTTTCATCATATGTAATTGGGGCGGGATTAAATAGTTGCTCAAACGATTGTTCAGATTTTAGATCAAAATGATTGGATGAGATATCTGAAGCGATCATCGGCCCGTGAAATGTCACAAAACCCGCTTCCTGTCTAATCGCTGTATGTATATATGTAATATCACTGTACCCCCAAATAATCTTAGGGTTCTTTCGTATTAAATGATAATCAAGCATGGAGGCTATTCTTCCGGTACCATACCCTCCTCGTGCACAGAAAATAGCTTTAATAGATGGGTCTGCAATCATTTTATGAAAATCATCTACACGTTCTTCATCCGTACCAGCAATAAACCCATTGTTTTCATAGACGTGTTCTCCTAGTTTTACGTGGAGTCCTCGTTTTTTAAAAAATGGAATGGCTTGCTTTAATTTTTGTGCATCTACTGGCCCTGCTGGAGCAATAATTCCGACTGTATCTCCTGTAGATAAACGTGCTGGTTTGTACATGATACTCCCCCAACTTTCTGTAGTAAAAAGGACGGGCTCATTTACACATGCATATGTAAATGAGCCTCCTTTTTATGCATAGATTGTATCACTTAAATGACAAATGTTTGCTTACTTTTTGTCAGCATATTTTAAATCTAAATAGCCAACTGGATGACGAAGTACACCTTCAACGCCTTCTTTTTCTAATTTCACGTCGTTGTAATAACGAATAGGAGTAGCCATCATTTCATCAGCTAACATACGCTCTGCTTCATACATTGCTTCCCAACGAGCTTCTTCATCAGCTTCATATTTTCCATCTTCAATCAACGCATCATATTCTTCACTTGAAAATCCAGTACGGTTCATAGATGAATCCGTAATGAAACTTTCTAAGAAGTTGATTGGGTCATCGTAGTCATTCAGGAATGAACTACGTGAGAACTGAAGTTCATTAGCTACTTGTGCATCAGAGAATACTTGCCACTCTAAGTTTTCAAGGGTGACTTCAACATCTAAGTGCTCAATATACATATCCTGAATAGCTTCAGCTACCGCTTTGTTCGTGTCACTTGTGTTATAGGATAGAGTGACTTTAGGTAGCTCATCCCATCCCTCTTCTTCCATTCCCTCTTCAAGTAACTCTTGTGCCTTTTCTGGATCAAATGGTACGATGTCTTCGTTTTCATCACGGAAATCACTTCCATCTGGTGCAGTGAATCCAGGTGAAATATATCCGTATGCAGGCTCTACTTGGTTTTTAACAACGAATTCAGCAATATCTGCACGATTAATCGCTAATCCAAACGCTTGCCTAATTTTCTTATTCGTAAACGGCTCTTCTGTTACGTTAAAACGGAAGAACTCTAGTCCACCTTCTTCTTCAATGCGTATATCGTCATCTTCCATTAATTGGTCAGATAATTCAGAAGGAATACTAACTGTATCTAAGTCTCCTGATTCATACATTTGATAAGATGTATTATCTTCATCAATCATTGCCCAATCAATTCCATCTAATTTAACAGCATCCGCATCCCAATACTCTTCATTCTTTGCCATGAACATATCAGAATCATGATTCCATTCTTCTAACTTAAATGGACCATTTCCAACAAACGTGTCCGCTTCTGCGTGCCATTTGTCGTTTTCTTCTGCTACTTCTTGGTTAATTGGGAAAAATGCAGGGTTCGAAATTAAATCAAGGAAAAACCCTGTTGGATGTTTTAATTCCACTTCTAATGTTTCATCATCAACCGCAGTAATACCTACATCCTCTACATCACCGTCTCCAGCGTTATACTCTTCTGCGCCTTCAATAAAGTATCCTAAGAACGCTGCTTCAGATGCAGTCTCTGGATCAAGCATGTATTTCCATGCATATTCAAAGTCTCCTGCAACAACCGGGTCTCCATTGGACCAGTTTGCATCTTCTCTTATGGTAAATGTGTATGTTAAGCCGTCATCCGATAGTTCCCAGCTTTCTGCTGCACCTTCTGTTGGTTCTGAATTCTCATCAAGACGTGTTAAACCTTCCATTAAGTTATTTAATGGCGTCCATGATACTGAGTCAAACCCAATCGATGGATCGAATGATTTTGGTTCATCTCCATTGTTAATATAGAAAATTTTCTCTCCGCCATCATCTTCTCCATCTGTACCTTCTGTTTCTTCTGCGTCATCGTCATCTGCAGGTTTTTCTTCTCCTGCATCTTCGCCAGTGGAGCAAGCCATTAATGCTACTGCAGTAATTATGGCGAGCAAAAACAATACATACTTCCTCATCTTGTTTCCCCCTTTTATAAAATGTGGTTCATATATATCTTCATTAACGATTGAATGACATTCAATCGTTAATGAAGAGTAATAAAAGCGACCGACAGATCAGTCACTATATTACTTATTTCGATGAAGCTGCCTGAAGTTTCTTTGCACGTTCATCTTGTAACCAACAATGTACACGGTGTTCGTCTGACAAGGAAGTTTCATCTGGGTACATTTTATTGCACACAACCATTGCAAATTCACAACGTGCTGCAAATGGGCAGCCTTCAGGTGGTGCGAATAAATCTGGCGGTGTTCCCTCTATGGAAGTTAACTCACTGCCACGCTGATCTAATCGAGGCACTGAACTGAGCAAGCCTTTTGTATAAGGATGTTCAGTCTTATAAAATATGTCTCTTTTGGTGCCTGTTTCAATAATTTTCCCTGCGTACATGACCGCAATGCGATCAGCAACTTTAGCAACGACTCCCAAATCATGGGTAATTAAAATAATCGAAACACCTGTTGCTTGTTGAATCTCATCAAATAATTCTAAAATTTGCGCTTGGATCGTAACATCGAGCGCAGTTGTTGGCTCATCTGCAATGAGTAATTCCGGCTGACAAATGAGTGCTATTGCAATAACAATTCGCTGTCTCATCCCTCCACTAAATTGGTGAGGGTACTGCTTCATACGTTCATCCGGATTTGGAATGCCAACAAGTTCAAGCATTTGTAAAGCTTTCTTTTCCGCTTCACTATTTGATAAATTTTGGTGTTCCTTTATTCCTTCAGTTAACTGCGTTCCAATGGTTAATGTTGGGTTTAAAGCTGTCATCGGGTCTTGGAACACCATTGATATATCAACTCCACGAATGGAGCGCATCTTCTTTTCAGAGACTTTCGTTAAATCTTTTCCTTTAAACTTCACGGATCCTTTGGTAATTTTTCCTGGAGGACTGGGAATGAGTCGCATAATTGCATTCGATGTTACACTCTTTCCGCAACCAGACTCCCCTACAATGGCAAGTGTTTCTCCTTTGTGTAAATCAAACGACACACCGCGAACTGCCTGAACAGTTCCGCCATACGTCGTAAACGTAACGTGAAGGTCCTCTACTTCAAGTATCTTTTCCATGTTGCCACCTACTTCCTTAGTTTCGGATCAAGAGCATCTTGTAATCCGTCCCCTAACACGTTAAATGCGAACATCGTAAATGAAATAAAGAATGCTGGGAAGAACAATGTCCACCAATACCCTGATAAAATAGCACCTAATGAATCATTCGCCATCACACCCCAACTCGCATGTGGAGCTTGAATTCCTAGTCCAATAAAACTCAAGAATGCTTCTGCGAAAATAGCAGACGGTACGGTTAATGTCATCTGTACGATAATAGGTCCCATTGAATTGGGCAGTAAGTTCTTTCGGATAATCCGCCATGTTTTGGCCCCGAATGATTGAGAGGCGAGAACAAATTCATAGTTCTTTACTTGCATCACTTGTCCCCGCACAATTCGCGCCATCCCGACCCAACCGGTGACGGTAAGTGCTAAGATGATCGTCCCTAAACTCGGGCCTAAGACAACTAATAGGAGAATAACAACGAGCAAATATGGAAGTCCATATAAGATCTCGATAATCCGCATCATAATGTTGTCGGTTCTTCCACCTTTATATCCACAGATTCCTCCGTAAATAATTCCTATCGTCACGTCTAGTAATGCTGCCATAAATCCAACAAATAAAGAGATACGCGCTCCATACCATGTTCTTGTAAACACGTCTCTACCTGCTGAATCAGTCCCGAACCAGTGTTCACTGGAGGGAGCTTGGTATTGATTTGGACGATCTTGTTGGTTTACATCATACGGTGAGAATATTGGACCAAAAATAGCTAGCAGTGCAAGTAACACTAAAAATACCAACCCTAGCATAGCTAATTTATTAGATCGTAGTCTGCGCCATGCATCTTTCCAATACGATAAGGATGGACGTGAAACGGCTTCTGCGCTTCGACCTTCTTTATCGTCCCATTCAAACCATTCGTCTGGAACAGCTGCTGTTGATTGTACATCTAATCGTTCATCTTTACGCATCGTTAATCCCCCTCCTTCTCATGCACTTTGATACGGGGGTCTAACAATCCGTAAGCAATGTCTACTAAGAATAATGTAAAGATTAAAAATGCACTGTAAAACACGGTTGTTCCCATAATGACTGGATAGTCACGGTGGTTAATTCCTTCAATGAAATACCGCCCCATTCCTGGGATACCGAATATTTTTTCAATAACGAATGTACCAGTTAAAATACCTGCGAGTAATGTACCTAACAATGTTACTACAGGCATCAAGGCGTTTCTTAGTGCGTGTTTAACAGTAATCTTCCAAGGAGATAACCCTTTGGCTCGTGCCATCTTTATATAATCTTGTGTCAGTACTTCAAGCATGGTAGACCTTGTCAGTCTAGCAATGATTGCCATCGGGCCTGTTGCTAACGCTAGGACCGGAAGAACCATATGCTTCCAACTTGCCCATGTCGCAACTGGAAGCAACTCCCAGTCTACGGCAAATTTTTGGATGAGTAAGGTTGCTAGAATAAAGTTTGGTATGGAAATACCAAGAACTGCAAATGCCATGGCTAAATAGTCAATGACACCATTGTGTCTAAGGGCTGCAACAATCCCTAGTGTAATGCCGGAAATAATCGCAAAGAGAATGGTAAAGCCCCCGAGTTCCGCTGAAATTGGAAAACCTTGACCGAGCAAGTCATTTACAGACCGATCCGGTTGTTTAATCGAAGGCCCAAAATCTAACGTGACAATCGACTTAATATAATTTAAATATTGAACAAATAAAGGCTTATCTAAGTTATAATGTTTTTCTAAGTTTTCTTGGATGACTTCGTTTGTTGTACTCTCACTTGTAAATGGTGAACCTGGAATACTATTCATCAGTACAAAGGTGAGCGTAACAATAATCCAAAGTGTAATAAGCATAATCCCAAAGCGTTTTAATATGTATCGTAGCAAGAAGTTCCACCCCCCAAGTAAAAAACAAACTTCACTTTCATGATTTTTCTGATAACTTCACTAACAATTTTTAATAATATCGTTTACCTACTATTGGTTCATACATTTACAGGATCCGTACACTTCGCGTGTTTTTATGTAAGCGATTTCAAATTCAATAAAAAAATAATGATCAACATTCAATAAAATATAGCTTTGTATGAAGTTGAACAATCCTGTTGAGTATCTTTCATGCGTGTATAACTCCTTATACAATATGTTCGTACGTATGTTTTTATGTAGATCCTTATCGATTATCTGTTGGTATGTTTCACCTTCCTTATAATTTTAAGATTACGTTAATTCTAACAAGTTATACATATTTTTTCAAGTTTTAGAGTGTGAAGAATATATAATATATGCAATTGTACGAAAGTTGAATTTCCATGAAACTCTAGCGTAAAATTCGTGTTATGAATGTCACTAAATTACATGATTCCATTCATAATTACGTTTGTTGTACATATACTTTCAATGTTGGGTCCCTTCTAAAAAAAGGAATGTAAAGCGGATGCTTTGGCATTCCTTTTTAGAAGGAGATCTTCTATTCAGTGAACAGATGGGGTTCGCACTCCATCTGTTTTACATGCACTTTTTTTACAATATTATTCAATAAAAACCTTGCTTTCTGTTGAATCTACTTCCATTTCTTTCATTGTATAAACAGGGTTTCCTTCTGCATCCACACGCTCAATATCTGCGCCCAGTGCTGCCAATTTTAATTCAAAATCAACATACCCTCTGTCTAAATGCTTTAGCTCTACTACACGTGTAAGACCTTCTGCTACAAGTCCTGCTAATACAAGCGCAGCTGCTGCACGTAAATCCGTTGCTGCAACTTCAGCTCCTTGTAAAGTTGTTGGTCCTTCAATAATGACACTTCGACCTTCTATTTTCATATTTGCATTCATGCGTCTAAATTCTTCTACGTGCATAAATCTGTTCTCAAATACTGTCTCAGAAACAACACTTGTTCCTTCTGCACAGACCATCAGTGCCATCATTTGTGCTTGCATGTCTGTTGGAAACCCAGGATGTGGTAATGTTTTAATGTCGGTTGGTGTAAGACGTTCTGGTCCAACAACTCGAATACCATTATTTTCTTCAGTAATTGTGACGTTCATTTCTTCTAACTTCGATATGACTGGACGTAAGTGTTCTGATATTGCATTTTCAATCAAAACGTCTCCACCAGTAATGGCTGCTGCAGCCATGAATGTGCCTGCTTCAATTCGATCAGGAATAATTGCATGTGTAGCACCTTTAAGTGTTTCTACCCCTTCAATTCGAATGGTTTCAGTACCTGCTCCAACAATGCGTGCTCCCATTTTATTTAAGTAATTTGCTAAATCGACAATTTCAGGCTCTTTTGCACAGTTTTCTAAAATTGTTGTCCCTTCTGCGAGCGCCGCTGCCATAATAATATTTTGTGTAGCACCTACACTTGGCATATCTAAATAAACTTTGGCACCTTGAAGACGACCGTCTGCATAAACTTCGACGAATCCATTCCCTACATGCACTTTTGCACCCATAGCTTCGAATCCTTTCAGATGAAGGTCAATAGGTCTTGAACCAATCGCACAACCACCTGGTAAAGCTACTTTTGCATGCCCGTATCGAGCTAAAAGTGGCCCTAACACTAAGACAGATGCACGCATTTTGCGTACATATTCAAAAGGTGCTTCTGATGTCAATTCTTTTGTAGCATCTACTGTTACTTCGTTATTTTCAAATGTTATATCGACGTTTAAGTGTTTTAATACCTCATTAATTGTACGTACATCTGCAAGGTCAGGCACATCCGTGATAACGCTTTTTCCTTCGCTTGCAATCATGCTAGCAGCAATTACAGGTAATACTGCATTCTTTGCTCCTGCAACGCGAACAGTTCCACGTAAGCTTTTCCCGCCTTTGACGATAATTTTATCCATTTAACAGATCTCCTTCAAAATCGCTTTTCAATATATTAATATTCATCTATGAGGATAGGTGTTCCAATCATTACTAAAAACTCTTCTCTATCCATCGTTTTTATTACTACTTGCACATTAAATTCTTTGTCGTTTGCTAATCGAATCGTTTGCTCCATATATGGACTGTAACCAGTTAATTCTATTTGCTTCTGTGGATCTGTTAATGGATCCGTTCCCTTAGAAACATGCTGAAGCGAAAGCCCATTAATGATTTGCTTCTCTAGCTGGTCCCGACTTATTGTAGCACTATATGTTGATGATAGACAAGCAAATATACGCGCTTTCTTGGATATATAAAAATCTTTTATATGTGCAACAAATGTATTGTATTCTTGTGCTACTTTGTTGTCCCATTTACTACCATGTATTTTGATTATTATTTCAGCTTGTTTTTCATCTATATAATGGTGCACATGCAATTGTATATCCATGTTTTTAAATTCATTTATATCCATTATATATTGTATCTCATTTTCATCAGAAGTGCTAGCTACTAAATGCCTATTTTCGACACTTTTCACAAGATCTTTTGCTTCGCCTTCATTTAAGGACTCCTTTATCGTTACTTCCCATTCCATCTGGTCATTATTCTGTCCAAGTATTGCATGGATATCCTGCAAACGATGAATATCATTTTGTGAACTTTTTGCGTGAATCGAACCTGATAAAAGAAATATAAAAAGTATACATACCATTATTTTCCGCATAAAAAAACCTCCATAGTTATACTATTGTTAGCATGAACATAGAGGTAGTTTTATATACGTGTTTCATAGATTAATAGACCACACACGTGATGAGATTAAAATAAATAAATTAAATCCTGTGACCATCTTAATATATCTAGCAAAAACCGACTTACGCCAGCACCAATAATGATTGCGATAAATAAAAGAAAGACACGTGTTTCTGCTTCTTTTCCTCTACGCAAGATTGGTTCGAAATTTATAGACGTAATGACTTTCCACGTAAATACGATACATACAATGTGGCTTAAAATACTAATAAGTGCCATTTGTCCGATTGATATCATTCTATCACCTATCACTTTTCATAACGTATTTTCACCTTGCCATGAAAAACAATTGAAGTCAATTCATATTGCTGGATTGTTTTATTTTGGAAAACGTTGTCATTTCCCGGGAAATAATCGACAAAATATTTCTATTTCACACAAAAAAGCCCCTTCTAACAAATGAATGGGTCACAATAATTGTGAAATCCATTCAAATAGAAGAGACTCATATTGCTTCAAATTACCGCGATACAGTAATTCGATTCATTGCTCGTTTTAAAGATAATTCTGCCCTTGCAAAGTCTATTTCATCCTGGCCTTTTTGCTTCAGACGTTCTTCTGCACGAGCCAACGCTTCTTCGGCTCTTGCTTTATCAATGTCTTCAGGTTTTTCAGCTGTTTGTGCAAGTACTGTTATTTTATCTGGGCGCACTTCTAAAAAACCACCGCTTACAGCGATCTTTTGTTCCGTCTCGCCACTCTTTAAACGTACAGCACTAATTTGAAGTGGGGCTACAAGCGGAATATGACCAGGTAAAATACCAAGTTCACCATTCTCTGATTTACAGCTAACCATTTCAAATGTATCTTCTAGGACAGGTCCATCAGGAGTAACAACACTCACAGTTAGTGTTTTCATTATAACCCTCCTTATGATTCATAAGAAGTAGGGTCATTGATTGCTCAATGACCGTATGGTACTAGACCGTTCTTTTGCAAGAATATCTGCCCATGCTCCTTATCATCATGTTACATGTTTTTAGCTTTTTCAACTACTTCTTCGATACGTCCGACTAAACGGAATGCATCTTCTGGAATATCATCATGCTTACCGGCTAAAATCTCCTTAAATCCTTGAATCGTATCTTCAACAGTAACATAAGAACCTTTTTGGCCTGTAAACTGCTCAGCTACGTGGAAATTCTGAGATAAGAAGAACTGGACGCGACGTGCACGTGCAACCGTTAATTTATCTTCATCAGAAAGCTCATCCATTCCTAGAATAGCAATAATATCTTGTAATTCATTATAACGCTGTAATGTACGTTGTACTTCGTTCGCAACTTCATAATGCTCTTCTCCAACAACGTTTGGATCAAGCGCACGTGAAGACGACTCGAGTGGGTCTACCGCAGGGTAAATACCCATTTCAGACAATTTACGGTCTAAGTTTGTTGTAGCGTCTAAGTGTGCGAATGTTGTTGCTGGTGCAGGGTCGGTATAGTCATCCGCTGGAACATAAATAGCTTGAATAGATGTTACAGAACCTTTATTTGTTGATGTAATACGTTCCTGCAATTGTCCCATTTCAGTTGATAGTGTTGGTTGGTAACCAACTGCTGAAGGCATACGGCCTAATAGTGCCGAAATCTCCATACCAGCTTGTGTGAAACGGAAAATATTATCGATGAACAGTAGAACGTCTTGTCCTTGTTCATCACGGAAATGTTCTGCCATTGTTAGACCTGTTAGTGCTACACGCATACGTGCACCTGGAGGTTCGTTCATTTGACCGAATACCATTGCCGTACGTTCAATAACGCCTGAATCCTTCATTTCGAAGTACAAGTCGTTACCTTCACGTGTACGCTCTCCAACACCTGCGAAAACGGAAATACCTCCGTGTTCTTGTGCGATGTTGTTAATCAGTTCTTGAATGAGTACTGTTTTACCTACCCCAGCACCACCGAATAAACCGATTTTTCCACCTTTAATATATGGTGCTAATAAGTCAACAACTTTAATTCCTGTTTCTAATATTTCTGTTTCAGTTGACAGATCTTCATATTCAGGAGCTTCTCTATGAATCGGGTCTCTCTGAACGTTATCTGCTAAATCGTCATCTTGGTCAATAATATCTCCTAAAACGTTGAAGATACGACCTAGAGTTGCGTCACCAACTGGAACAGAAATCGAATCATTTGTATCTATTACGTCCATACCGCGCTGCAATCCGTCTGTTGAAGACATAGCAATCGTACGAACTGTATTATCACCTAGATGCAAAGCAACTTCTAATGTAAGAACTCTAACTTCTTCATTTGTCTGAATATCAACAGTTAATGCGTTGTAAATGTCTGGAAGTTTGTTGTCGTCAAATTTAACGTCAACAACTGGTCCCATAACCTGTGTTACATGTCCTTTGCTCATCGATTTCCCTCCTAACTTACTTTCAAACTCTCTTCAAGGAGCTATTCTAATGCAGCCACTCCACCGATAATTTCTGTAATCTCTTGTGTAATAGCTGCTTGGCGTGCACGGTTATAAGATAATGTTAAATCATCAATGAGATCATCAGCATTATCCGTAGCACTACGCATCGCTGTCATACGTGCAGCGTGTTCACTTGCTTTAGCGTCAAGCAATGCTCCATAAATCAGACTTTCTGCATATTGTGGTAAAAGTACTTCCAAAATTTGGCCTTGGCTTGGTTCATACTCATACTCACTAGCAGATTCCTCTTGTTCATCAAACTGTGTAATTGGAAGTAACGTTGTTTTCGTAACTTCTTGAGAAATGGCACTTACATAATGGTTATAGAAAATGATGAGTTCATCAATTTCTTCCTCAATATATAGCTGTACCGTTTCAGATGTTAAATCCTTAATATCACTAAATAACGGTTGATCTGGTAAGCCAATCACATCTTTAATCACTGGAATATCTTGTTTTTTACAAAACTCATATCCCATGCGACCTAATGCTATAACTGTATACTCATCTTTGGATTGATGGTTTTTTTCGATTGTTTGCGTTAAGCCTCGAAGAACACTACTGTTGTATGCTCCAGCTAATCCACTTTCTGCTGTGATGACAACATATCCTGTCTTCTTAACCGGTCGTTTTTCCAACATTGGATGAGATACATCGGTGTTATTTTGCGCAATACTCGCGACCACTTCTTGCATTTTTTCACTGTAAGGTAAAAATGCCTTTGTGTTTTGCTCCGCACGAGTCATCTTAGATGCAGATACCATTTCCATTGCGTTTGTTATTTGTTTCGTATTTTGAGTTGAATCAATACGATGTTTAATATCTCTAAGTGATGCCAAGCTATTTCACCACCCTTTCATTTAAAAGGTTGCGGACTACTGTATATGTGCCGTGCAACATCTACAAGCAAATGTATGATGGTTGCACGTGTATTCATTTGAATGAATTCCAACATACGTATTTAACGCTATTTCACTTCAATATGTAGTTTCGTTGAACCTTCCTTAACTACATATTGCATTGAAAAAGCTACCATTGGTAATGTTGAAATTCATTTTTTTATTCTTTCGTTGGTAAGAAAACATTTTTAAACGATTTTACTGCGTCTTCCATGTCTTCTTCTTCACCTAATTGACCTGTTTCGCGAATATGATTGAGTAACTCTTTACGGTTCGAATCTAACCATGTATGGAATTCAGATTCAAAACGTGTAATATCCTCTACTGGAATATCATCTAAGTGTCCATGTGTGAGAGAATAAATAATCATGACTTGCTTATCAACTGTTAGTGGCTTATGAAGTCCTTGTTTAAGTACTTCAATTGTACGTTCACCACGTCCAAGTTGCGCTTGAGTAGATGCGTCTAGGTCAGAACCA
Source organism: Caryophanales bacterium (assembly GCA_026168805.1). Lineage (GTDB taxonomy): Bacteria > Bacillota > Bacilli > Bacillales > Amphibacillaceae > CALAMD01. The sequence continues at coordinate 22,037 of JAPFDS010000033.1, forward strand.
AATTGAGAGAACGCTTCTAGTTCGCGGTATGCTGCTAAGTCAAGACGAAGTGTTCCAGAAACTTTCTTCATCGCTTTAATCTGCGCATCTCCACCAACACGGGATACTGATAAACCAGGGTTGATCGCTGGACGAACTCCTGAGTTGAACAAGTCAGACTGCAAGAAAATTTGTCCATCTGTAATGGAGATTACGTTTGTCGGAATATATGCAGAAATATCCCCTGCTTGTGTTTCAACGAATGGTAGTGCTGTTAATGAACCTCCACCTAATTCGTCTGATAACTTTGCTGCACGTTCAAGTAAACGTGAGTGAACATAGAATACGTCTCCTGGGAAAGCTTCACGGCCTGGAGGACGACGTAGTAATAATGAAAGTTCACGATATGCTACCGCTTGTTTAGATAAGTCATCATATACAACTAATACGTGTTTTCCGTTGTACATAAATTCTTCACCCATTGCAACTCCTGCATAAGGTGCTAAGTATAACATTGGCGCTGGATCAGATGCTCCTGCGGATACAACAATTGTGTAATCCAGTGCACCGTGATTGCGTAGTGTTTCTACTGTCGCACGTACGGTAGATTCTTTCTGTCCAATCGCTACATAAATACAAATCATATCTTCCTCTTTTTGGTTAATGATTGTATCTACTGCAACAGTTGTTTTTCCTGTTTGGCGGTCACCAATAATTAATTCACGTTGTCCACGTCCGATTGGAACAAGCGCGTCAATCGCTTTAATTCCTGTTTGAACTGGTTCATGAACGGACTTACGTGCCATTACTCCTGGTGCTTCTGCTTCAATTGGGCGTGTATTTGTTGTGCCTGTAGCTCCACGTCCGTCAATTGGTTGGCCAAGTGGGTTTACAACACGACCTAATAGTTCTTCACCTACAGGAACTTCCATAATACGACCTGTACGACGAACTTCATCGCCTTCTTTAATGTCGACATATGGTCCAAGAATAACGATACCTACGTTACTTTCCTCTAGGTTTTGCGCCATACCCATTACACCATTTGAAAACTCAACAAGCTCACCAGCCATTACATTATCAAGACCGTGAGCGCGAGCGATCCCGTCACCAATCTCAATAACTGTTCCGACATCACTTACTTCTATATCTGAATCGAATGATTCGATTTGTTCTTTAATTAGCGCACTAATCTCTTCAGCTTTGATGCTCATACCAATTCACCCCTATCATCAATTATTCGCAGTAGCAATATTTCGTTCCATACGCTGCAATTTACCTTGAACAGATCCATCATAAATTGTATTTCCTACGCGAATTTTGAGTCCTCCAATAATCGAAGGATCCACTTCATTTTGTAGTTTGACAGTCTGTTGGTTAAATCGTTCTGCAAATGTTTTTTCTAATGATTTCTGTTCTTTTTTTGATAACGGACGAACAGAGTAAACCGTTGCTTTTGCAATTCCTTTTGCATCGTTTACCATGTCAATGAAATAATCAACCATCGAAGGAGCAATAGCTATTCTTTTTTTCTCAACGAGTAACTGTAGGGTATTTAAAACATCTACGTGCACTCCTTCAAAAACGGTTGTTAGAAATTGTTTCTTTTTTCCATTACTGACTTTCGGATGCTTTAGAAATACATATAGTTGTTCATTGTCTCGAAATGTATCACGAATAACCGTAAATTCTTCAACATATTGGTCAAGTGTTTCTTTCTCTGTACCAAGTTGGAAAAGTGCTTCGGCGTATCTTTTAGCAACGATTAATTCACTCATTGCTCTTCGCCTACTTCTTTAATGAATTCGTTGATCAACTCTTCTTGATCCTGTGCACTAATCTCTTTCTCAATAACTTTACTTGCAATTAACACAGAGAGTGATCCAACTTTATCTTGTAACGCTTGAAGTGCTTTTTCTTTTTCATTTTCAATATCTGCTTGTGCTGCATCTTTCAAACGAGTTGCTTCTTGACGGGCTACAGCAACAATATTTTTCTCTTGTTCCACTGCCGTCTCGCGAGCTTCCTCGATGATTTTTTGTGCTTCTTCACGTGTTTGATTGAGTTGCTTATTCGCTTCTGCAGATGCTATTTCAGCTTCTTTACGATTTTTCTCAGCAACTTCGATTTCGTTGGCTACATACTTTTCACGCTCTTCCATAACTCCCATGAGAGGTCCCCATGCGAATTTACGTAAAAGAACAAGTAATAGTAAGAAGAATATAAGCATTACAACCATATCGACAACTTTTAGTCCACCGGGTGCGGCACCTAGCGTTAAAACCCCTGCAAATACATGCACAGTATTCACTCCTTTCACAATATCTGTTTGTCTTTTATTTTTTCTTTAAGACAACAGCTAACTTACATAAAGGAATGGCGTAGATTCATCTACAACGAACCACGCCATGTTATTTAAAAAATAATGCCTACATTACTGTAAATGCGATTACTACTGCGAAAATTGGAATCGCCTCAACTAACGCAATCCCCATTAACATAGTAACTGTTAAAGAACCACGTAATTCTGGTTGACGTGCAATACCTTCTACTGTTTTACTTGCGATCATACCAACACCAAGTCCTGCACCTAATGCTGCTAAACCAACCGCAATTGCTGCTGCTAATGTATTCATTCAAATTTCCTCCTTTTATTTGTGTACCTAAGTGATGATTTATTTTACTCTAAGAAAGTATTATTTTCTTAAATGTAGTAACAAAGTGAATGATGCTTACTTTCGAACGAAACGTCGTTATGCCTCATCGGCTTGTACTTTATTTGAAATATAAAGCATCGTTAACAACGTAAAGATAAATGCTTGAATTCCTGCTACGAATAGACTAAAGCCTGACCATGCAACCATTGGAACGATTGACAACAGAAATCCAGTTGGCTTAGAAACAGCCATTCCTAAAATTAATGCTGTTAAAATTCCACCTGCATACATGTTCCCGAATAAACGTAAACCAAGTGTTAACGTATTCGTAAACTCTTCAATGATTTTGAATGGTAGCATCACTGGGATCGGTCGGAAGTAGTCCTTACCATATTCTTTAGCCCCTCTAATTTTAATTCCATAGTAGTGTGATAGTAATACAACCATTGTTGCTAATGTGAGGGTTATACCCGCATCTGCTGTTGGAGATTTCCACCAAGAGGTGTCTCCAATAACAACGACCGTAACCATTCCTAAAAGGTTTGAAACTAAAATAAATGAAATGAGCGTAAGACCAAGTGGTAAGAATGTTTTACCAGTTTTCCAATCCATCGTGTCTGTTATGAGCCCTTTAACAAAATCAACTGCCCACTCCATCACGTTTTGTGCGCCTGTAGGCTTCATTTGTAAGTTTCGACTCGCAAGTACACAAATTACAAAAACGATTGTTGATGATAAAGCAATCATAAGGACGTTACCCAAGTCAACAGATAACCAGGAAATACCAAACAAATTTTCAATGATAGGCGCTTTCGTATCCAAATGTATCACCCCTTTTCTCGTTAATTATGTCGAAATTACAAACGTATGCCACGTATGAATCGTATGTATAATAGATATGTGTCGACTCATAGGCTGGAATCTATAGAAATGAAATAGTCTTTATGAGTTAGACTATGATTTCCCTTTGTTACAAAAAAGCATGATACTACATTTTACGCTAAGAAGCGAATTATTTCTTTAAATCTTTCCAAACATAGTAAATAGATGCATCGACTAGCAACACAACATAAGCAACTCCTAGTCCTGCAACCACGCCTACATAATTAACTTTCTCATCTAGATAAAATGCAAGAAATACTGCAAGAATACCACCGAGCAAACGAAATATCGTGCCTAGTCCAATTGGTTTCCCTGACTCGATTGCCGATTCCCCGAATTTTCTTAAACGGTTTTGCAAAATTCGCATCCCGTAATAACTAATGACACTTCCTAATAATAGACCTAAGAATAGAGGGCGGTAGTCTGGTAACATCGCTGCTAGTAATATGAAGAGAGCCAGTATATAAAGCATCCACTTTCTTTGTCTTGATACTAACTGATCAAACTCTTGCATTTTTCAGCGTCCCCTTCGTGTTTCAGATCGAAATTATGTAGGCTTTTATAACAATTCGTTGATCGGTTCGGGCATGTCAAACATGTAAGAAATTATTACAAATCTATCCATTATACCCCTGCATTCCACTAAATAATTTTACAATAGCGACTGGGTGTTGTCAATGAGTAACTGAAAGGTTGTCACCCCTATTGCTAATTAACTCGAAAGCACGTAAAAACCTATGTCTGTATGAACTTTTGAAAGATCAAAAAACGAATAGCTCTGAAGGCCTCACTCAAGTATAATTGATTTCAACGTAAAAAGGATTGACATTTCTGTGAACAAATTGATTTTAACATGTAGTTTCGCCTAAATCTCTGCTACAGACCCATTATTCTGGTTTGAGCAGTACAATCTCGACAATATCTCGGTCAATCTCTCCAGATGATAAATAGATACTAACAACTCCTATATACATCCCATCATACTCTACATCCTTTGCTGAAATTTCACCTTCATTGAGTCCAGCGTGTATATCGTCTGTCGTCAATAATGTCCCTTCGTGTATAAGCGTTTCCGGATGATATACATCAACCTCCAATCGATCTGCTTCTTCGGTTACATACACTTGATAATTGTATATATCTTCTTGGAGAGGATCTTGATAGAAGTCAAATCCCATCGATGTTGGTTGATCTGCTTCTTCAGAGACGAATAAATACGGAAGATGATATGTGTGATCCTCTTGATGAAGGTCAATCCATCCTTGTTGCACCCCCTCATCCACTAAGTGTGTAACGTCCAGTGAGATGGGTACTTCTTTTGTTTCATTCGGACCAAGCGTGAAACTCATCGGGACATCCCACTGCATTCCCTTCGTTTTCTTTGGGACGGAGAAATGAAACGTTTGATCTTCCTCTGATATATTTTCAATTTTTACAGTGGATGTTTGCCGATCTTTAAATCCAGCCGTTTCTCCAAAAGACAACTTTGGTTGATGAATCAATGTTTTTGTTTGAACAGCTTCATCTATATTCATTGCTCCCATCCCTTGTTCAATCGGTAAAAATGGTTGCTCATCTTCTGTGAACAGACGAGTAGCTGTTGTTTCGAGAGCGGCAATGATTTGATCATTCGTCCATGTTGGGTGGGCTTCTTTTAATAACGCAAGACCTCCTGTCACATGCGGTGCTGCCATACTTGTTCCTTGTAGTTCAGCATACCCACCTGGGACCGTACTTATAATCCGCGCGCCTGGGGCGAGAATATCAGGTTTGATTCTCCAGTCCATTGTGACCGGACCACGGGAGCTAAACGATGCTACTTGATCTGGAACCTTTGTGTATGTTGTTTCGATATATAGGGCTGATTTTTCTAGTAGCATCTCAGCGTCATTTTTACCTATTGAAGCGACAGGTATGGTTATTTCCTCTTCTTCTTGATCAATAGAACCTAAGAAATCCTCATCTGAATCAGGATCATAGAGAAGGAGAGCTACCGCCCCTTGCTCTTGTGCGTACTGTGCTTTTTCTGTAAACGGTACGTCATCTCGTTCTGCCAAAACAATTGCTCCATTCAATGAAGCGTCATTTGAAAAAGGGATGAGTGGATAATCTGTTGTGAAATCCCATGGTACAGATCCAATCATTTCCATCAGTGGAATATCTGTATCTGTTTTTGGTTCATACAAAGATACAGTGGTATGTTCTTGATCCAACGCCCCTACCGAAAATGTTTGTGACGCTGTTGCTGGCGAGCCAATTGTCCAGTCTTCAGGACCAGCATTCCCATTGGCGATGACAGTCATGACTCCAAGCTCTTCCGCTTTGTTGACCGCAATGCTTGTCGGAAAGTCTGGTCCATTAATCGTATTTCCGAGAGACAAGTTTAAAATTTCAACACCGTCTTTTACCGCTTCTTCCATTGCAGCAATGACTTGGACAGATGTCCCGCTTCCACCAGGACCAAGGGCACGATAGGCATACAAGTCAACGTCAGGTGCAACCCCGAGCAACTGGCCATTTGCGCCGATGATTCCTGCTACATGTGTTCCGTGATTCGTCCCGAGTCCGGAATCTTCTGGTGTTTCCATCGGATCGTCATCAAAATCGACGACATCATATCCTCCGCGGTAATTATTTTGTAAATCTGGATGCGTATAATCGATTCCTGTATCGACTACGCCAACTTTTACCCCTTTGCCAGTGAATGGGGTGGTATGTACGTCATTTGGTAGAACTCCATCTTTGGTTGCCTCTGCTTGGAGCTCATATGTTTCATACTCTTGGATTGGATGCAGGGTGCGAACATAAGGCTCTCGAAGTAGTTTTTGAATCGTCGCTTGCTTTCCTTTTACAGCCATTCCTTGTAAAAGGGTGTCATATACTGTTAACACTTCTAACATAGCATCTATCTCTTTCATTGCTGCCACACGTTCATGCGGATCGCCATCTACTTCGATGATGACGGTTTGTTCATCGAGAATCGAGGCATTTGTCTGTATGGGCATACACAATCCAATGAAGCAACTAATGATTCCAACAATGACTATACGCACAATGGATTCCTCCTCATATATATGTAGCTTTTGGAGAAATTCCATTTTCATACATTAAAAAAGTATGCAATGGCAATTAAACCATTACATACTTGATATAGTTCATCTATGTTGTTCGAAAGTATTCGATAATATGTTCGACAATCCGCTGAGATGTTTTTCCGTCTCCATATGGATTTGTTGCTTGGGCCATTTTTGTATACAGTGCTTCATCGGTCAGTAATTCATGGGCTGTATCATAAATGGTATGTTCATTTGTCCCGACTAACTTTAACGTACCGGCTTTGATTCCTTCGGGGCGTTCTGTTGTATCTCGCAAAACGAGCACAGGAACACCTAGGGAAGGGGCTTCCTCTTGAATGCCACCTGAGTCCGTTAAAATAAGATGAGCAGCCGCTAAAAAGTTATGAAAATCAATCACGTTCAGTGGGGAGATTAATTGAATCCGGTCATCGTTTCCTAAAATACGTTCAGCAATTTCTTGGACCATTGGATTTAAATGCACCGGATAAATGACCCGAACATCCTCATGGGTTTCGACTAGGCGTTTGATGGCCCGAAACATATGCTCCATATTTTCACCTAGATTTTCTCTGCGGTGTGCTGTCACTAGAATCAGACGGTGACCTTTTACCTCTTCTAATAATGGATGGGTATAATCATCTCTTACAGTCGTTTGCAGCGCGTCAATGGACGTGTTACCTGTGACAAAAATGGTTTCGTCATCTTTATTTTCAGCAAGTAATTGCTTTCGCGCTTGCTCGGTTGGTGCAAAGTGCAAATCAGCCATTACACCTACAAGCTGCCGGTTCATCTCTTCAGGAAATGGAGAATATTTATTCCATGTTCTCAGTCCGGCTTCGACATGTCCAATAGGAATTTGATTATAAAATGCCGCTAACGAGGCGGTGAATGTTGTCGTTGGATCTCCGTGCACAAGAACGATATCCGGGTTTACATCTTTCATAACTCGGTCTAGGCCCTCTAATGCTCGTGTCGTTATTTGTGCAAGTGTTTGACCTTTTTTCATAATATTTAAATCAAAATCAGGGACTACTTGAAAGTAATCAAGCACTTGATCAAGCATTTCACGATGTTGAGCAGTCACAGCCACTAGAGATTCAATTTCTTGAGACCTGTTTTCAAGCGCCTGTACAACTGGAGCCATTTTAATCGCCTCAGGCCTTGTTCCAAATATTGTCAAAACCTTTATTCGTTTCTCCATTCTTACGCCTCCATTACGCAACCATCTAGCAAGAGTTATTTCGTGCCAAACAACCGGTCTCCCGCGTCTCCAAGCCCTGGTATAATATAGCCATGTTCGTCCAAACGTTCGTCTAACGCACCTAAGTAAATATCAACATCTGGGTGTTCTTTTTGAACGAGCTCAATGCCTTCAGGTGCGGCAACTAGGCACATTAATTTAATATGTTTTGCACCTCGTTTTTTGATTGAGTGAATCGCATCGTTAGCAGACCCACCTGTCGCAAGCATGGGATCCATTACGATGAGCTCTCTTTCAGAAATATCTTTCGGAAGTTTAATATAATACTCAACTGGCTGGAGTGTTTCTGGGTCACGATATAGCCCGACATGCCCCACACGTGCAGCTGGAAGTAAATTTAACATACCATCAACCATGCCGAGCCCAGCACGTAAAATAGGTATTAAACCAATTTTTTTACCGCTTAATACATGAGCTGTTGCTTCCGTTACTGGTGTTTCAATGGTTTTTTCTTGAAGAGGTAAATTACGTGTAATTTCAAATGCCATGAGCATAGCAACTTCGTCTACAAGTTCGCGAAATTCCTTTGTTCCTGTATGTTTATCTCGAATATATGTTAGTTTATGTTGAATAAGTGGATGATCAAGTACGTGTACATTTGACATGTCCATATTCACTCCTTTTATGTTTTTTGTATCTCTCGAATTGTACTAAACATGTGTAGCGATTGTAAACTAATTTCATAGATTATCAAAACTTCGCTCAAAAAAACTGTCTAATATAAGTATTAGACAGTTTTTAAACCATTATGCGTACAATACAAAACCTTTGGTAAGTTCACTAACACGAGCTGCTGATTCATTCAGCACTTCTCGATCTTCATGATTTTTTAATGTTTTAGCAATAATGGATGCAATTTCTTGTATTTCTTCTGCACCAAATCCGCGTGTCGTTACTGCTGCTGTTCCGATGCGTAAACCACTTGTGATAAATGGACCTTCTGGATCAAATGGAATCGTATTTTTATTTGCCGTAATCCCAATTTCATCCAATACTTCCTCAGCAATTTTCCCGGTAATTCCAAGAGGTTGGACATCTACGAGCATTAAGTGGTTATCTGTTCCACCTGAAACAATACGCATACCTTCCGCTTCAAGTGACTTGCTTAGTGTTTTTGCATTTTCAACGACTTTTGCAGAGTATTCTTTGAAGTCGTCGGAGAGCGCTTCTTTAAATGACACAGCTTTTGCAGCGATGACATGCATAAGCGGTCCTCCTTGCATTCCTGGGAATACTGATTTATCAATGTCTTTCGCATACTTTTCTTTACATAAAATCATTCCACCACGTGGTCCACGTAATGTTTTATGTGTTGTCGTTGTGACAAAATCACTATATGGAACTGGGTTCATATGATGCCCCGTAGCAACGAGCCCTGCTATGTGAGCCATATCCACCATAAAATAAGCACCGACTTCATCCGCAATTTCACGGAACTTTTTAAAATCAATCGAGCGTGAATATGCACTTGCACCACAAACGATAAGTTTAGGTTGGACTTCTTTTGCTTTTGCACGTACGTCTTCATAATCAATTTGTTCTGTTTCTTTGTCTACGCCATAATCCACAAAGTTATACAAACGTCCACTGAAGTTCACGGGACTTCCATGTGTCAGGTGACCTCCATGGCTTAAATTCATTCCTAGAACAGTGTCCCCTTGTTCTAAAATCGTAAAATAAACAGCCATATTTGCTTGTGCACCTGAGTGTGGTTGTACGTTTACGTGATCAGCGTCAAAGAGTTGTTTTGCGCGATCACGTGCTAAATTTTCAACAACGTCTACATGCTCACAACCACCATAGTACCGCTTCCCTGGGTACCCTTCTGCATATTTATTCGTTAACACGGATCCCATTGCTTCCATAACTGCTTCGGATACGAAGTTTTCTGATGCAATGAGTTCGATTTTGTCATGTTGACGATCCTTTTCTGCTTGGATGGCGTCATGAATTTCTTTGTCTTGTCCTAAAATATGGTCCATGTTTTATTTCCTCCCCTAATCATTTCATTGAATGTATTTTATGTATATCACTCACGAGTCTGGGACAAATCAAAGTTGTATCTACCAAAATACGAATAAAACTCTAATTTAGCGTAGGAAATATACAAAGACTCCCGCGGGAGCAAAGGCATAGGCAAGACCCCGCAAGGCGATAGCCTGCGTAGGCTTGCCAGCCGCCCGCAGGAAAGCGAAGTATATTTCCGAAGCGGGTAATTCCACTTGTTCAATTAGAATGTTCGTATTTGAGTTAACTTTAAATCAATTGTATCAGCCTCGTGGAACATCTATTACTCATAAACGGCGCGGTTTCCTCCGATTAATTTCGGACGGGTAAATGCTCCTGTTACGCGTGCTGATCCTACGTGTGTTTCTTTCATGCGAAGGGGGACAGCAACTTTTTGTAAATGCATGCCAATCATTGTTTCCCCGATATCAATTCCTGCACGAGCTTGGATGTCTTCTACGACAATTGGGCTATTCAGTTGTTCGTAAGCGTGTGTTGCCATCGCTCCACCTGCATCTCGATGAGGAATCACACTTACTTCTGTTAATCCATGTTCTACAGCTGTTTCATAATCGACTACAAGTGCCCGGTTTAAATGTTCACAGCACTGAAAAGCAAGATGAACACCTGTTTCTTCTTCAAGCTTTTGCAGAGCAACAAAGATTCGTTCGGCTACTTCATCACTTCCAGAAGTCCCGATATGCTTGCCAGCTACTTCACTTGTTGAACATCCGATGACAAATAAGTCGCCTTCTTGCAAGTAATCTTTATTCGTCCATTCTTCTACAACAGCATCCATTGATCGTGTAATATCTGTGAGTAATTTCTCCATCTGTAGTCACACCCTTCTATTTTAATGAATTCCATAATACGTATTTTCTGCTAATCCACTTCAACATGTAGTTTCGTAGCTGTTTTTGGTAATTATGAAATTCATTCATTTACATAATCTACATTTACTCTTCTTCATAGGCAGTAATTTTTTCAACTCTGCGGTTATGCCTGCCGCCTTCAAATGACGTTTCAAGCCATGTCTTCACGATTTCTCGTGCGAGCCCCGCTCCAATGACGCGTTCTCCCAAAGCAATGACATTTGAATCATTGTGGAGGCGGGTCATTTTTGCACTATATACATCATGAACAAGTGCACAACGAATTCCTTTTACTTTATTGGCAGCGATTGACATACCAATACCTGTTCCACAAATAAAAATTCCGCGATCAAATTCTCCTGCTGCAATGCGTTTAGCTGCTGCAAGTGAGTAATCTGGGTAGTCGACGGATGATGTCCCATCCACTCCAGCATCTTCATACGAAATTTCCATTTCATCTAGCAAATCTTTTACTTCGTTGCGGATCGTCATACCCGCATGGTCTGCAGTAATAATTACCTTCATTGTTTCATCGCTCCTTGTTCAGTCATTTCACATCTGTCGCTACTTTCATTATACACATAATGTGCTCCATTTACCGAACAAAATGCTGAAAGGTATGACATTTTTGTGTGAAAAACGTCATACCTTTCGCCATACGTATGTTGTGATCATTATGTTGTTTTAAATTGGTCAATTTGTTGTTTTAAAGAATTTGTTTGCTTTTCGAGTTCATGAGCCAGTTGATCTACTTGCTCAATGGTGTTTGATTGCTCCATCACGGAAGCATTCACTTCTTCTGTTGCAGCAGATGTTTCTTCTGCAATGGCCGCTACTTCTTGGGATTGCTGCACAGTTAATTGGATGGATTCAAGTTGACGATTGACGACATCCGAAATGGTCTCAATTTCTGTCGCTACTTCTGTAACAGAACCTGACATTTCTTCAATGGCTTCATTTGTTTCGACTCCACTACTTGCTTCTTCATTCGCATACATAACATTATCATTAATTTTACTCACAACGTTGTTTACATCCGTTTGAATCGCTGTAATTAAACCGGATATTCTAGAAACAGCTTGGGCGCTTTGATCGGCTAATTTACGAATTTCATCAGCGACAACGGCAAATCCTTGACCATGTTCCCCAGCACGGGCTGCTTCAATGGATGCATTTAGTGCGAGTAAATTTGTTTGCTCGGCAATATCTCCAACCATAGAAATAATCGATTCCACTTGTAAGGCATTTTCTTTGAGATGTTCTACGTCTTCTAGAGAAGCTTGTTGGTCTTTTGCTAATGTTTGAATACCCTCTACTAAGCGATTCACAACTTGTTTACTATGATGTAAAACTTCAATCATCGCTGTTGATTTCTCTTGTGATTGAGTCGCTCTACCTTGCACTTCTTGTGCGAGTGACGTTGCTTCTTCAATCGCTTCAGCTGTATGTTGAATCGCATCAGCCGAACTCTCTGCACCTTTAGAAATATCATCCGCGGAAGAACGAATAAGAGAGGAGTGTTCAGCTGATGTTTCCGATGCTGCACGCATTTCTATCACTGTATTATTGGCGGATTCAAAGTGTAAATCAATATTATGAACCATCGATTTTAAGTTTTCTAACATTGTGTTGACAGCAACACTTAACGCTCGTATTTCGTCATCAGATTTTGGTATTTCTACCTCGTGATTGAGATCCCCTTCTGCAGCTTTAGAAGCTACTTGTTCTAAGTTCTCCAGCGGTTTCGTTATGACGCGCGCAGCAATGAATGCTAAAATCCCCGACCAAATAATACCGAGACTTAATGTTATAATCGTAAACCAAAACTGCGAAATTCCCCAATATTGTTGAACAACATCATAGATAACATACAAAAAGAGTGCACTCGTTGAATATGTAATAATGGCTAATATGGTGACAAGTAAAACTAATTTCCATCGCAAGCTAAAACGATATGTACTTTTCATACTGTGTCCCTCAATTCTTTTCTATTTTCTGAATGGCTAAATCAATGTACGTATTCAATTCATCTAATGTTTTTTCATACACCTCTAACGAACCACCAAATGGATCTGATATATTATAATCAACCATTTGACCTTCAAGCGTTCGAATGGTCTCCATGTCATTTTTGCACGCTTCAATGATCCGTTCTTCTAATTCTTGTTGGTCATCAGTGAGTTGATGTTTTTGAATCATTTCCGTTTGTATACGTTCAACATTCGCATAAGCTTCTTGAAGTTGCTTCCATACCTTATTATCGGCACTAAGTGCGAATTCCTTAAGTGTATAATATTTTTCTTGAAATTGTGGATAGTGCAAAATAAGTGATTGTACATGATTGGTGGTCATCGCTAAAATGAGATCTGCCCAATGTAGTAATTTTTCAGTTACTTGGGTTGACGTATGATGCAGTTGAATATCATACTCGTAAAGCGCACGAACAGCGTGGCGATTTGGTGCAGAATTTTCGTTGGCAAAAATGCCTGCAGATTTAATATGTAAATGTGGTTTTTTATTTTTCAGTAACGCGGCAGCCATTGGACTTCTACATGTATTTCCCGTACAAATAAATAGGATGTTCATCGTTTACCTCCGTATATTTTCATTCCTTTTAATATAGCACAGAAAGAACCTTGTTAGTAACGAATGTGACTACGTGAATGAATCTCATAATACGTATTTTACGCTATTTCACTTCAATATGTAATTTCGCTCGACCTTTCTTAACTACATATTGTATTGAAATAGCTGATTTTGGTAATTATGATATTCATTCACGTAAATATAATATACAAACCAAATGAACATAAAATACTTCCACCCAAAATTTCGCTATATACCCCTAAAAACCGATTCACCTTTTTTCCGATCAGCATGCCAAACCATGCAAGGGACATACTTAATATGCCGATAAATAATAAAATCCAGATTAAATTCAATCCAACAATCCCAAGACTAATTCCAACGGTAAAACTATCTAGACTAACGGTTAATGCAAGTATAAACAAGCCGATTCCCATGGATGGAGTGGATGAAATATCCTCTAGTCGCATCGCCGAGAAAACCATATGAGCGCCTAATCCTACAAGCAATAGTCCACCGACGACATCAGCAACGAAGTGAAATTCACTTGAAAGAATATGACCAAATATGACCCCACTAAATGGCATAATGATATGAAAAATCCCGAAAACAATTCCAATCCAAACCATTTTTCTAAAAGGAACGGCGTTCATCCCTAGCCCCAAACTCACTGAAAAGACATCCATTCCAAGGGCTAGTCCCATAAATAGAAATGGAACAACGCCTGCGAGTTGTGAAACATCCATTAAAAAACCTCCTCGGACATGCTAGTCAAATATATGCATGCCAAGAAGGTTGTATGACGAATCACGATTACTTGATGATCTTTGTAGCTGCTTTTTCTAACCGGTTCATAATCGCTACTCCAATATTTTCTTTTGGAAATGTTTCACAAACAATCACATCGATATCATGGCTTGAAAAACGTCGCAAACAACTATATAAATTCGTTGCCACTTCTACGAGATTTGTGCCAAGAGGTATGAATTGATCCGCTTGTATGTGCTCCTTCAGCTGAGCCCGAGCTAAGACACCCACACGCAAATGTTCGTTTTGATAGGCGTGGATAACTTGCTGTAGCCGCTCGGCATTCCCATGTACGAGTGTCAGAGGAACGTCTGGAGCATAGTGTGTATATTTCATTCCAGGTGCTTGAGGCTTTTCTGAAGTATGTGTACTTGGCTGATGTTCGATGACATCACCAACGACTGTATATATTTGTTCTTTCGTAATCCCACCTGGACGTAAAATGATCGGCACATCTGACGTACAGTCAATGATGGTTGACTCCATGCCTACTCCGGTTTTTCCCCCATCGACAATCCCGGCGATTTTTCCAAATAAATCTTCTTTCACATGCGCCGCCGTTGTTGGACTTGGTTTTCCAGACGTATTTGCACTCGGTGCCGCAATTGGAAACGAACATGTTTGCAAAATAGCTTGAGCGACTGGGTGCGAAGGAATTCGAACTCCAACTGTTGAGAGCCCTGCTGTTACATTTTCTGCACATGTACCATTGCTCGGTAAAATATACGTAATCGGTCCAGGTGAAAACGAGTCTATGAGCTGATCTACATATGGTGGATAAGCATCCACAAGTTTTGCTAAATCTTCTTTTGTAGCCACATGGGCAATCAGTGGATTATCTTGTGGACGACCTTTTGCTTTGAAAATTTTATCCACAGCTTGCTCGTTTGTCGCATCTGCCCCTAGTCCATAGACCGTTTCTGTTGGAAAAGCGACGACATTACCTGCTTGAAGTGTCGCTGCGATCTCTTGTAGTTTTGTTGTTTGTTCATGAGAGTCAATTAGTGCCCATTCCTTTGTATCCATCATTCACTTGTACCTCTTTTCTACCATCTCGTATAAAATCATTCATCTTTTTTGATAATTGCTTTTAAACGTTCATATTCCGCTTCGTCAATTTCTCCTCTGACAAGTCGCTCTTGTAAAATGTGTAAGGGAGTTTGTTTTTGTTCCGTCGGTTGTGGAATTTCTTTTTTACTACTCTTTATAATTTTCACGATTAAATAAACGACAATTCCTAATAAAAGAATCCAAAAGAGGATCATCCAAATGGTTCCATAGCCATTTCCATATGTGTGCATCCAGTGCATTTCAGTGTCACCGTGATGTGGTCCATGCATCATATTGTTTCCTCCTTTACGTGTTGTCACTTATGTACTATAAAATACATTCCATTAAGTAACCATACTAAAGGGCAGCATGCATGACAAGAAATTTTGATTTATTTGATACATGTTGCGATAAAACAATGCACACCTTGTGGATAATATATATCCACAAGGTGTGCATTGTTTTTGTGCGTAAATATAGATGGTTTATCGCTTCAATTTTATTTACTCACACGTTTTCAACAAGTTATGCACAATCTGTTGTTGATAATGTGTATAACTACTTATGAAATAGCATATACCCACCAATTACCTTGTTGAAGCTTACCTTTATCCACAGGCTTCGGAGCTGTTTGTGGGTAGAACTCCAAGGTTTCCAGTAATTCATCCACAACCTGTTGATGACTGTGTACATAAATATTCTTAATATTGCGTTCTTGTGCACGATGGACAATCGATTCAATGATGAGAGGAAGTGCTATGATTTCTTCTTGAGTCATGTATAATTGCCTCAACCAATATGTTTCTTGATCAAGAGGTTCGATGACGAAACAGCCTTTAATCGCGTCATCTATTTCTACAACAAATCCTTTTTCCAGTAACTGTTCAGCATTAATGGCTTCGTTTTTCATTAAAAAATGTTCTACTTTTTTTGGATCAGCTACGCTCGCTTGCACCATTTTCATCGGTTATCACTCTACTTTCTTCTTTTACTAGTAGTCTATGTGCCCAATCGTAAAACTATGTCAATCCTAGCCATTCAAATAGAAAGAATTTGATCTCTACTTCCTCTTCTACAGGTGGGTTTTCTGCTTCTTCATTGTCTGCAAGAGTCATCGAGTTGGAAAAATCAAGGAAGCATAACGGTGGAAACAACACGCACCACCAATTGGATCCATCTCCTTCGCCTATCGTAATCAGTACCGCTTCATAGTCTCCTTCTGGATATACGAAGTCGCCATATAGTTTATGTGGAAAAGAAACTTCTTCATTGTAATCTACATCTGCATGTTGCTGTTTACCTTCGTGATCTAAAATGTTTTGCGCAATGGCCTGAATTTCAGGTACGCCGTTAGCAATCTTCTCTCTCGCTTCGTCTATATCAGTTATTTGTTCGACCCATTCGGTAATATGTTCACTCACTTCATCACGAATCATTTCTTTAATGGCTTGATCGTCATCATCGTCACTGTGTGCTAAAATACGCAACCGAATCGCTTCATCTGGAATCACTTCAAACGTTTCTATATGTTCTTCCATTTGCTTTTGTTTTCCGTGTACGTGTAAACCTTGTAAACTAAATAAGAGAATACATAAGATAAGAGTCCGTATGGTCCATTTCTTCATTTTTCATCACGCCTTTTTGTTTGTTTAATGAATTTCATAATACGTATTTTATGCTGTCTCACTTCAACATGTAGTTCCGTTAAAACGCTCGTAACTACACGTTGTATTGATATAGCTGATTTTGGTAATTATGAAATTCATTCGGTTGTATTCAGCAGTATGGACGGACCTGTTTATTTTTAAACGGACAATTTTAAAAGATTGATAGATTTACTGTTCTATACAGAAAAAACGTGCGGAAATCAGAGTTGGCTGATTTCCGCACATTTTTTTAAGCGATCGCAAATGGGGTCATATCTTCAATGATGGGATCAATGGAGTTTCGAGCGATTTCGCGCCATTGGTCATGGTCATTGATTTTCCCATCCGGATCAAGAGGTTTTTGGAACTGAGCGAAGCCAGCTACCGTCATTAAACCTTCTGAATCATTTTCAAGCCCAAGATGGACAACGTGTTTGATCACATAAGGAGTTCCAAATTTAAGGTGAGCATCTCGTTTATCAAGCATTCCTTTCACAACTCTAAAAGGCAATCGCACGTAAATCGTCTCCCCTTCAGAGCTCCAGAGTACACAATCAAATTTGCCCCGGTCGTACTCCCAGTTCCCACATAATACATACCCATGCTTCTTAATAATCTTACACATGGAGTCATACCTAATAATTTGTCCTTCAATGTCTGAATTAAGTTTCAGCATAGATGACCACTCCTTGTTTTGTTTGTACTAGTATGGAACGAGGAATGGTAAAATATGCATAACTGGAATTTTATTTCTTTTTGAGTTAATGAGTTTCATTCGATTGTAAAGTTATCATGTAGTAACGCCCAATTTTGCGGAAATGGATAACCTAATGCCCAATAACTCACTCCACGTAACCCATATTCTTTGATGAGTTCAAATTTAGCTTGGGCGCTTCGTGCGTCTTCAAACCATACTTCATGATTGCCCCCTTGTTCATCTGTGTAATGAAAGAAAGGTGATTGAGTCGCTCTATCATACTGGATGATGGCACCATGTGTGACGGCACGCCTAATTGCCTCTTGCTGACTAAATGTATCCGCTTCTTGTCCCTCCACATGAGGAATGAGCCAGTCACGGGCATATATTTGAAATCCAAGCATAATTTTTTCCGCCGGCATGACAGATAATGCATATTCCACGACGCGTCTCATTTCGTTAATGGGAGAAATGGCTTGTGGTGGGCCAAAACGATAGCCCCACTCATAGGTCATCAAAATAACGAAATCAACGATTCTTCCATGAGCTTCATAATCGTGAGCTTCATACAGTGTTCCTGTTTGGGTTGCACTTACTTTTGGGGCAACAGCTGTAGATACGAAGTACCCTTTCGGATGGAGTCGATCAACGGCAAGTTGAAGTAGGGTATTGTAGTTTTCACGGTCTTCAGGGAGGACATTTTCAAAATCGATGTTCAACCCTTTATATCCTTTCTCATCCATTACATCGAGTACATTCGTGATGACTTTTTCCCGTAATTCAGGACTCGCTAAGACGACATGCGCCAAATTCGACCCTGTCGATGTAGAAGTGAAATTCGTAATCGACATCATTGGTACAACATCTTGAGCGATAGCTGCCGCAATTATGTCTTCATCCTGTATTGAAACGAGTGAACCATCTTCCGTAATTTCATAGGCAAAAGGACTTGCGTAAGTAAGCAAACTCCCAACTTCTTGAATCGATTCCACCGCTTCGCCAGGCGGTTGGTACGTATACGCGTTCACTTCAATCAGCGGTTTATCTCTCGGAATCATCAGTTGGGTACCTGGAACAATAACATCTGGATTTTGAATGTTATTTTCATGTACAATCTGTTGAATAGGAACCCCGTGTCGATTGGCAATTTGTGCGATTGTTTCCCCAGGCTGAACAATATGGATCTGCGGAGGAATGATTAACGTCTCTCCTATGTGGATTTGATTCGGATCATGTAACATATTTGCTTGAATGATGACGTCCATAGGGACACCATACTGTTCAGAAATAGACCAAAGTGTGTCCCCTTGCTGTATGATATGCGTTGTTCCGGGAACAGGAATGACAAGCGATTGACCAGGCACTAACCGATTCGGAAATTCCAACGCATTTACTTCAATAATCATTTGAGGATCCGTACTAAATCGACGAGCAATGTGCCACAGGGTTTCACCCCTTTGAATAACATGTATAATCAATATAAACACCACCAAATAAATGTTATGGTAATGTATGCAAATGTAAAAAAAATAGTTCCTTTACCTATTTGTGAATCATTTACTAGTAGAAGATGGATGTGATCAATATGCTTTATGAAACAATCGTTCACGGGATCTTTAAAAAACGGCACAACCGATTCATAGCTGAAGTATCCATTAACGAAAAAACAGAAAGGGTTCACGTGAAAAATACTGGCCGTTGTAAAGAGTTACTTATTTCTGGGGTGGAAGTTTTGCTCGAACACGTCAATCGTCCAAACAGAAAAACAAATTACTCCTTAATTGCGGTGAACAAAAATGGGAATTGGATCAATATTGATTCCCAAGCACCGAATCAAGTCGTATATGAAGGAATTCAATCTAGAAAGATTGCTGACTTTGGTGAAGTGACGTATTTAAAACGTGAAACAACCTTTCAATCCTCGCGTTTTGATTTTTACTATGAAAACGAAAAAGAAAAAGGATTTATCGAAGTCAAAGGTGTCACGCTCGAAAAGGATGGAGTAGCGATGTTTCCTGATGCACCTACAACCAGGGGGACAAAACATGTCCGCGAATTAATCGATGCGACTCAGGAAGGATATGCTGCGACCGTGTTATTTGTCGTACAAATGAAAGGCTGTTCCGTTTTTAGACCAAACGTAGAAATGGACCCAGCATTTACAGAAGCGTTAATAGAAGCAAAGGAAAAAGGGGTACGGATCTTCGTCTATGATTGCATAGTAAGTGAAGATACATTAACGATTGATCAGCCTGTTCCGTTAAAAATATAAAGGAGAGTGAAATATCGTGAAATCCAATAAACGACTAACATTATTTTTCTTTGGAGGCATTTTGTTGCTAGCAGGATTAGCAGATTTGAAATATAGAGGAAAACTGTATCAAAAGCTTCCAGCATCGATACAAGATTCGATCGATACATACTTCAGTAGAAATTCTCGTTAAAATAATCACCCTAGAAATAGATTTTCCGTCTATCTCTAGGGTGCTTTGTTTACTAGGCCTCGACTTGCTTACTCCAATCCATGATCCTCTAGAAACTTTTGAAAATAAGATTCCGATGGATCATCATGATAAATACAATCGTATACAACTTTCGGATTCAATTTCCTGTCTGGATTGGCTCCATATTCTTCACCAATTTTAATCGACACCTCATCCATAGTAAAAGCTAGACTCCCTAAAACATCGCTCACTTGGAGCCAATCCCCCTGATCAATTAATTTCCCGGGGTATTCCATTTCAGGAAAGCTTTTCGCAATAATTTCCCATCGTTCTAGTAAAGCAAACGTCATATGCGTTGGAGTCAATATGAGATCTTTAGGATTACCCGTCTGTTCATAAATACTCTCATCTAAGTCCATAAGAATATGGTTAGCTGCTGATTGATATTGTTTATACAACTCTTCGCTCTCTTTTTGCACCTTTTGTTTTTGTACTTGATTTTGAAAGAGCCATCCGCCTATAAAAATCCCAATAAGGAGAATACTTATACATATGACTTTTCCGCTACGCTTCATGAAAAATCCTCTTTTCATTTATAAATACTGCCTTTAACCTACATTGGCATTTTATTCCATGGTATATCAAAGCGACATACTAATAAAGTCAATTGTTATATGGGGATTTTCTTCCCCCGTAATGATTCCATCTAAAAAATCGTGCGAACATTATACATATGCTCGCACGATTCGATCTTTTCCATTTATATCTTGTAAAACAGCCACTTTACTTGTTGGAAATGTATCTTTAATGAGACGTTTGACTGCACTGCCTTGCTCAGCACCTATTTCAAACAACAGTACTCCATTCGTATCGAGTATGTATGTCGCTTGTTTAATAATAGTTTCATACGTGGCTAAACCTTCATTTTCCGCAAATAAAGCGAGACTAGGATCAAATTCTCGCACCGTTTTCGAAAGCTCTTCCCGCTCCCGATAAGCAATATAGGGCGGATTAGAAATAATCATCTGTACGCGTAGCTTTCGATCGATGAGGGGCTGGGCAAAATCTCCTTGGAAACAAGTGACGGGAGCATCGTGGTTTTTCATATTCTCCTGGGCAACTTGTAAAGCTTCCTTAGAAATATCTGTTGCGTATACAGTCACGCCTTTTTGCTCACAAGCAATGGAAGTGGCAATGACTCCACTACCTGTCCCTAAATCAACGATCGATGTGATCTGCCCTTCTCTTTCTTTCATCACCCGAAGAGCCTCTTCCACGAGTTCTTCCGTTTCAAATCGAGGTACAAGTACATCCCCGTTTACGTTAAACGTTCGCCCATAAAACTCGGTTGCCCCCATTAAATGTTGCACTGGAATACCTGTTTGCACATGTGCCTCAACATCTTTTCTGAAAGACTGTTCGGCACGTTTAGGCATCGGATCTTGTAAATGGGCATAAATCTTTGAACGCTCCCAATCTAAGTGGTGTTCTAATAATAAAAGAGCTGCGGATTCATCACAATCATTTGTCCGTAAAAAAAGAGAAGCCCACGAAAGGACTTCATGGATGTTCATTTGGTTTTCCACATTACTCACCGATATGACTCATTTTTTCTGCTTGATCTTCTGCAATCAGTGCATCAATAAATTCATCGATTTTTCCTTCGAGAATCTGGTCTAACTTCTGAATCGTTAAACCAATGCGGTGATCTGTCACCCGATTTTGTGGGAAATTATACGTACGGATGCGTTCCGAACGGTCTCCTGTTCCAACAGCCGATTTTCTTGATTCTGCATATTCCGCTTCTGCTTCTTGTTGGTATTTATCATAAATACGTGCACGTAATACTTTCATTGCTTTTTCTCTGTTTTTGATTTGAGATTTCTCATCTTGACAGGAAACAATGATTCCAGTTGGTTCGTGTGTTAAACGAACGGCAGACATTGTCGTGTTTACACTTTGTCCCCCTGGACCACTCGAAGCAAACGTGTCTACACGAATATCATTCTCATGAACATCGACTTCAACATCTTCAGCTTCAGGAAGAACGGCTACTGTTGCGGTTGATGTATGTACACGGCCGCCCGATTCAGTTTCAGGAACACGTTGTACACGGTGAGCACCATTTTCGTATTTTAATTTGGAATAAGCGCTTTTACCATGAATCATAAATGTAATTTCTTTAAACCCACCAACACCAGTCGTATGTGAGTCGAGGACTTCTATTTTCCACCGATTAACTTCTGCATATCGTGAATACATGCGGTATAGGTCACCTGCAAATAGCCCTGCTTCGTCGCCGCCAGCAGCCGCGCGAATCTCAACGATAACGTTTTTATCATCGTTGGGGTCTTTTGGTAATAGGAGAATTCTTAGTTCTTCTTGTAATTTTTCTATATTTCCTTCGAGTTCACTAATTTCACCTTTAATCATCTCGCTCATTTCTTCATCTAAATCCTCGGACTGCATTTCTTTTGCATCCGCCAACTCTTCTTTTAAATCTTTATATGAACGATACGCTGTTACAACATCCTCAATGTCTGATTGTTCTTTTGAATATTCACGGAGCTTGTCGATATCTGATACAATTTCCGGATCACTTAATAATGCATGTAGCTTTTCATAACGGTCTTCTACCAATTCTAAACGTTCTAACATCCGATTCACCTCTCTAGTTTAACAGTCTAATTATAGTATAGGATTGCCTGCTGGTCAAAAACAAGTCATATATATTATGCAAAAACAAGAAAAACAGCTCAAAACGATGGATGAGCTGTTCTGAAAAATTTTATTCAAGGAAAAAGCCTGCCACTTCTTGATTTTCGTTTATAGTCACCCTAAATGTGATGTCTTCTTTTTCATGATGGCTATCTATAAATACTAAGTCAAAGTCATCGTCTGTGCCTTCTTCTGTGTTTTGATATTCAAATTCAATATGATCGCCAAATTGTTGGTTAAGAGCTGTCCACAGCTCTTCTAAATCTGACGCGGCAATTTCATCTTCCATTGTTTCATCAAGTAGGTCACATGCTTCTTCATATTCATCTTCTGCTAAATGATTTAAAAATACCTCCGCTGTTTCTTCAGCAGTTGCATCTGCCGACTCTTCTTCGGTGGATTCATCCTGGCATGCAGCTAAAATCGTCAGCACTGCAAATGCACTAATCATGATTAAAAATATGCGTTTACTCATTATTTTATCTCCTTTTATACAACCGTATATCCTGCCACTTCATGATCTTCATTCACTGTAATTAAAAACGTAATGTCTCCTTCAGCAAAAACTCCATCGATAAATACAACTTCATTGGCGCCATCTTCTTCTGTTTTATCATATGTTAGGGATTCATTTTCACCTGATGACATTTCTAAGGCGGTCCATATATAGGACAAGTCACCAACCTCGATTGAAT
Source organism: Caryophanales bacterium (assembly GCA_026168805.1). Taxonomy (GTDB): domain Bacteria; phylum Bacillota; class Bacilli; order Bacillales; family Amphibacillaceae; genus CALAMD01. The sequence continues at coordinate 45,415 of JAPFDS010000033.1, forward strand.
CTTGCATGTCTGCATCTAATAACTCGTATGCTTCCTCTGACTCGCCCGCACTGATATGTTCCATAAATTGTTCAGCTACGTCTTGTGCTGACTCACCTTGTTGACAAGATGCGAGTACACCAAATGTAAAAAGCATCCCAACTAGTAAAAAGACTATTTGTTTTCGCAACGGTCGTTCGCTCCTTTTTTTGCTCATTGCTCATGGATCCAAGTAGCCATGTCTTCAATCACTTCTTCAGAAACGATCCCTGGATATTCATACGTTTCTTGGAAATCTCCTGCTTCTTCATGGTGTTCAATAAAAAAGTGATTCAGGTGTGGATAGGAAGAAAAACTAACCTCTTCTCGATGCGCTAATAATTCCTTCCACTGGACAAAATCCTTTTCTTTAAACACTTGAAAGTCTGCATCCCCTTGTAATATATACATGGGAATATCGAGTGACTCGATCATGTCTTCTACCGGATATTGTTCCATTTCCCATAAATAGTACGCTGGAAATCCTAATAGACTCGTCGATCGTACGTCTTCTTTTGAAAGTGCTAATATTTCATCTACTTCATCTCGCATCTCTTCAATTTCTTTTTCTAGTTCTTCCTTCTTAGACGACGATATTGGTTGTTCATCTACTAGCATCTGTTGCTGGTCTAAGGAAATATCCGCCAAAGAACGGGGAGAACCTGCAAGAGAAATAATTCCGGTGATACGAGAATCATTGACAGCGATACGTGGGGCGAGCATCCCACCTAAACTCTGCCCAATGATATATATATGATCATCCGAAATTCGATCATCAGAAGCGGCTTGTTCGACAGCTTGCAAAGCGTCATCAATCGTTTCTTCTTCGACATTCATTTCTTCAGCTCCACCAGAAAAGGATTCTTCTCCATAGACAAACGTGCGCTTGTCGTACCGGATGGAAGCAATGCCTTGCTCTGCTAATCCCCAAGCAATGTCGCGAAATGGTTTATATGCATAGGCTGTTCCATCCGCATCAGCAGGCCCTGAACCATGGACTAAAATAACGACTGGGATATCCTCATCCACATCTTTTGGTAATGTTATTTTCCCGTTCAAAGGGAAGTCTGTTTCCTCTCCGATGGTCACATCTTCTTCAACGATTGAATCCGGAAATTCCAAACGTGCGACAGGATTACTCAACTCAAAAGAATCCATCAGCAATTGTTTCGTGAAAATCATCCGAACATCTTTTGTGACATTTGCATAATCGACCGTACCATCGACCATTATACGTTCATCCTTTGTCTCTGTAACACTTTCCACTGCAAATTCTTCGATAGAATCATCGGTTTGAGGAAAGACCTTTTCTTCAAAAGCATCTACTGAATTTTTTTCTTTCCATTCCTTAGACCCATATGTATCATACGTATGTTCAATATCTTCCGTTTGCAATGTGGCAAAAACCTCTTGTGCGCGCTCTTGGGACTCTTGCTCTGTAGGCATTTTACTACAACTTGCGAGCACGAAAAAGAGGGCACATGCTAGAAAGAAACAACCCCTTCTCTTCATCATACATGTATCCCTCCTTTTTCAAACGTATTTTACTTTATATTACTTATACGATGATCCGCCAATAAAGTTTCATTTATTTTTGTGCAGTCACTTCAATTGTAAAAGACTCTGCTTGTTCTTCGCTTGTACGAGGAACTTCATGATGTTTTCTACAACGAGGTTCATAGGATTCATTTGCACCGAGTAAAATGATTGGATCATCATACAGCGCTGGTTTTCCGTTAATTAATCGCTGTGTTCGGCTTGATGGCATTTGACAGATTGGACAAATAGCGGAAAGTTTTGTAACCGCATTACTAATCGCTAGTAGGTCTGGCATCGGGCCAAATGGCTCTCCACGAAAATCTGTATCAAGTCCAGCAAGAAGCACATGAATTCCTTTATTAGCCAATATTTGAGCCACTTCAACTAATCCTTTATCAAAAAACTGTGCCTCATCAATCGCTACAATTTCAGTATCTCTTCCAATCATTCCTAGTATGTCAGTCGATTGATGAATCGGATGAGCAAACACGGATGTTCCATTATGTGAAACAATTGCTTCATCTGCATACCGGTCATCCATTGCTGGTTTAAACACATGAACAGCAATTTTTCCAAATAAATACCGACGAACTTGTCGAATGAGTTCTTCTGATTTACCTGAAAACATGCTTCCACAAATGACTTCAATTTGCCCTGCTTTATTATTAGTCCCCATTTGGCATTTCACCCTCTTTAATCGATTCTTTTAAATAAATATGTATATTTCATTCTAATGGTTTTCGTCATCTTTTTCATCATCTTTTGCGAAAAAAGACAAATAAAAAACAGGCAAATAAAAGAATATGCCTGTTTTCATATTTGAATAGTGTACGTATTGTATTTACTATACATCGCTTAAAACGTGTTCAAGTACAATCGTTTTATTTTAAGTTGTACTTTCTCTTGAAGCGATCTACACGTCCACCAGCTTTGTCTTCGCGTTGTTTACCCGTGTAAAATGGGTGTGTATCTGAACTAATTTCCACACGAATGACTGGGTACGTATTCCCGTCTTCCCACTCCATTGTTTCGTCCGAATCTAATGTAGATCCGCTGAGAAACTTGAAGTCAGAGCTTGTATCGAGAAAAATAACTTTTCTATATTCTGGGTGAATTCCATTCTTCATTTTCTTACACTCCTTTTTGCAAAATCCTTACATATGTTCTGCCAAAAATGCACATAAAATGATTATAACAGTGTAGTCTATTGTTTGCAATAGCTATATATCATTTAAATATGATTCATTCGATTACTTCGTCCCTCTACGGTTCATCTCTTCTTCCATCGATGCATAAAAATCCTCGTTGGTTTCAGATGCCTTTAGGCGACGTAACAGTCGTTCGATAAAGTTTTGCGAGTCTTGCATCGTTTTTCTGATTGCCCACATTTTATCTAAGCGATCTTTAGGTAAGAGCAACTCTTCCCTCCGGGTACCAGAACGTAAAATGTCAATTGCTGGGAATATGCGGCGTTCAGCTAAGCCACGATCTAAGTGAAGCTCCATATTTCCAGTTCCTTTAAACTCTTCATAAATCACGTCGTCCATGCGTGAACCCGTGTCTACAAGTGCTGTCGCAAGGATGGTAAAACTTCCACCTTCTTCAATGTTCCTAGCAGCTCCAAAGAATCGTTTTGGTCGGTGGAAAGCTGCTGGGTCAATCCCTCCTGAAAGCGTGCGTCCACTTGGTGGAATCGCAAGGTTATATGCCCGTGCAAGACGTGTAATACTATCCATCAAGACAACAACGTCGCGTTTATGTTCGACAAGTCGCATCGCTCGCTCAAGTACTAGTTCCGAAGCTTTAATATGACTTTCAGGAACTTCATCAAATGTCGAGCTCACTACGTCAACGTCTGCTGATACAGATCGTTCAATATCTGTGACCTCTTCTGGGCGTTCATCGACCAGTAAAATAATTAACTTTGCTTCAGGGTGATTCGTAGAAATACTGTTAGCGATTTCCTTTAAAAGCATCGTCTTTCCGGCTTTTGGAGCAGAGACGATCAGTCCGCGTTGTCCAAAACCAACCGGAGACATAATGTCCATCAGTCGTGTTGATAATTTATTTTTATCTTGTTCAAGCTTCATCATTCGATCGGGGTACAATGGTGTAAGAGCCGGGAAATGTACGCGTTCTTTTGCAGTTTCAGGATCTTCCCCATTGACAGCATCCACATGTAACAACCCATAATAGCGTTCATTTTCTTTCGGTGGGCGTACCTTACCTGATACTTTGTCTCCATTACGTAAATCGAATCTGCGAATTTGTGAAGCGGAAATATAAATGTCTTCTGCACTTGGAGAGTAATTAATGGGGCGAAGGAAACCAAATCCTTCTGAAGGTATTACTTCTAGTACACCATCCATAAATAAGTAACCATCTTTTTCTGCTTGTGCTTTTAAGATGGAAAAAATAAGTTCCTTTTTTGTTAATTTTGCATAATAGGAAACTTTAAAATCACGTGCAAGTCCATAAATTTCTTTTAAATTAAGCGTTTCTAAATGAGATATCGTTAGTGAGTCCATACAATCACCATGCCTATTTGTTTTTCAAGTGAGCTGTTTTTCTCCTGTTACTACATGCAAAAACAGGTCAAATGTTTATTTTGTATTCTTTTTGGTATTCGTTGAGTGAAGATTTGTGGAAGGTAGAATAATAGTTTCGTTGTTATACTCGTCAAATGAGCTACTTTTTAAACGTGAGACATGAAAACAATATTCCCACACCCATTCTTTAAACAGGGCTTAGGCACAATGAATGGGTATGAAGAATTGCTTTCAACATTAGAATTATTAGAACGATTCGTCTATATCTAGAATACATGAAACAAGTTCTTTTACAAGTGAATGAATTTCATAATTACCGAAACTACATGTTGTATTGGTGGAGCATAAAATACGGATTATGAAAATCATTCACTTATGAAATCTACTCGATTCTTAATCTTCCATAACTAAGTTTGGTTTTTTCTTTAAACTGTGCATGCCATCAATAAAGCGGACGGTACCACTTTTTGTTCGCATGACGAGTGAGGACGTAGATGCACCAGATCCTTTGAACTGAACGCCTTTGAGTAATTCTCCGTCTGTAACACCTGTTGCTGCAAAAATTGCATCGTCTCCTGGACAAAAGTCATCCATGTAATAGACACGATCAAAATCTTCAATGCCCATTTTTTTACAGCGAGCAATTTCGTCATCATTTGACGGAGTGAGTTTTCCTTGAATTTCTCCGCCTAAACATTTTAATGCAACGGCTGAAATAACACCTTCAGGAGCTCCACCAATACCAAAGAGAATATCTACTCCCGTGTCGTCAAATGCTGTGTTCATTGCCGCTGCTACATCTCCATCAGATATAAGCTTAATTCTTGCGCCAGCTGCACGAATTTCTTTCACTAAATCTTCATGTCGAGGACGATCAAGTACGATTGCGACAACGTCTTCGATATCTTTATCTTTTGCTTTGGCAACTGCTTGTAGATTTTCAAGGGTAGAAGCATTAATGTCTACCTTTCCGACTGCTTCTGGTCCGACAGCAATCTTCTTCATATACATATCTGGTGCATGAAGTAAATTCCCACGGTCAGCAATAGCAATGACGGATAAAGCGTTCCATGTCCCTTGTGCTACAATGCTAGTACCTTCTAACGGGTCGACAGCGACATCTACGTCCGGACCTACACCTGTTCCGAGTTCCTCTCCAATATAAAGCATTGGAGCTTCATCCATTTCACCTTCACCAATGACAACGACACCTTGCATTGGAATGGTATCAAATACACGTCGCATTGCTTCCGTAGCCGCGTTATCTGCTTCATTTTGTAATCCTAGACCCATCCAGCGCGCAGATGATAATGCTGCCGCTTCGGTCACACGTACTAATTCCATTGTTAAACTTCTCTCCACTGTGACTCTCTCCTTTAAAAACGAACCTGTTTTATAACACTTCATTTCGTGCTCGTACAACTTCCCCTATTATTGATTTTGAAACGATTTGACTTCGCGTTCTGTCATATCTTCTCGCCAAATGTGGGCTCCTAAACTTGTGAGTTTTTCAGTAATGTGTTCGTACCCACGCTCAATATGTTCAATACCCGTAATTTCAGTAATGCCATTGGCCATTAATCCTGCAACAATGAGTGATGCACCTGCTCGTAAATCTGAAGCTTTTACTTTGGCACCTTCCAGTGGGGTAGGACCTGTGACAATTGCGGATCCGCCTTCCACTTTAATCATTGCATTCATTCGTCTGAGCTCATCGATATGTTTCAAACGTGCTGGGTAGATCGTATCTGTAATGACACCTGTTCCAGATGCTTTTGTAAGCAATGAGGTTAACGGTTGTTGCAAATCCGTTGGGAACCCTGGATAGACAAGCGTCTTTATATCAACACTCGTAAGTATTTTCTTAGAAGCAATGAGCAATTGATCATCGCTCTCTTTAACAGACACACCCATTTCACGTAATTTCGCTATTAGCGATTCTAAGTGTTGGGGAATAACGTTATCGATGAGTACTTCTTTCGCTTGGGCGGCTGCAATAATGGTATAAGTTCCTGCTTCAATTCGGTCAGGAATAATTGTATGTTTACACCCGTGTAGGTTAGAAACTCCTTCAATTCGAATAACGTCTGTTCCGACACCTTTAATATTCGCACCCATATTCGTAAGCAATGTTGCAACATCAATTATTTCTGGCTCTTTTGCAGCATTTTCAATGATTGTTTGGCCTTTTGCCCGAACAGCTGCAAGCATAATATTAATGGTCGCTCCAACACTAGCTATATCTAGGTAAATACGTGCTCCCTTTAATTCCTTTGCACGAATGTATATGGCTCCATGTTCATTCGTTACTTCCGCACCAAGGGCTTCGAATCCTTTAATATGTTGGTCAATGGGACGGGGGCCTAGGTGGCATCCACCCGGTAAACCGACAACAGCTTGGTTGAATTTTCCTAGCATAGCACCCATAAAGTAATAAGACGCTCGCAATTTTTTAACTTTCCCATCTGGAAGTGGCATAAGAATCATTTCAGAAGGATCAATATGAACAGTTCCAGAATCATTACTGTCCCATGAAGTTTCTCCACCACATTCTTCTATAAGTTCACCAAGCGTTCGTAAATCAGATATTTCTGGTAATCCTTCTATGGTAACGGTTGAATCTGCTAAAATCGCGGCTGGAACAAGTGCAACGGCGCTATTTTTTGCTCCACTAATGTGCACTTCTCCTTCGAGTTCATGTCCACCTTCGATTAATATTTTTTCCATCTGGTAAGTCCTCACTTTTTCCTATATTTTATTCACAGTAGGCAAATGCTTTACAAGTTTTGTCCTATTGTCTACATTTCACTTTTCATATGAATAACATACCACGTGATTGGTTTTCTTGGAAGTCATTTTTGTCCTGGATTTTTATTGAGGGGATTGTGCAGGAGAAAGCAATGAGAGGCGACCCAAGATCACTAGTGAATGAATCGTCCTCTGATTGCGTATTTTATTAAACGGATTATTCGTTCGAATATTTCTCCCAATCAGCTAAGAACTTTTCGATACCTTGATCCGTTAATGGGTGTTTCACAAGTGTGCCAAGTACGCTGTATGGAATGGTTGCGATATCAGCTCCTGCTAACGCTGCTTCAGTTACGTGCAGCGGATGACGGATGGAGGCTGCAATAATTTCTGTTTCGACTCCGTGTATATCAAATATATTGGCGATTGTTGCAATGAGATCCATTCCATCTTGCCCAATATCATCTAAACGTCCAATAAATGGCGAGACGTACGTTGCTCCTGCCCGGGCTGCTAGTAATGCTTGATTGGCATTAAAAATAAGAGTGACATTTGTTTTAATTTTTTCATCACTAAAAGCTTTCACTGCTTTTAGTCCTTCTAACGTCATGGGAACTTTCACAGTAATGTTTGGTGCTATTTTTGCAAGTTCTTTCCCTTCTTTGATCATACCTTCCGCATCTTCAGCAATGACTTCCGCACTTACGGATCCGGATACTTCTTTCGTAATTTCGTTGAGGCGATCATGAAAAGAAACGCCTTCTTTTGCTACGAGACTAGGATTTGTCGTAACTCCGGCAACAATGCCTAAAGCATTTGCTTCTTTTATATCTTCAATATTCGCTGTATCAATAAAAAACTTCATGTTTATTCCTCCCTTTGTATGTACATTTCTTCACGGTTCTTAAAATCCACACTTGGCCTTATATCATACATTACTTAAGGGGATTATGCACGTCTTAAGGAGATACATTCGCACATTTACTTATTCCATTATGCGCTATAAGAATACCAATTCCGGTGTCAACATTCAACAGCAGTCCATTGCACGCACCAGGATACATAATTTTAAGAATTATACGTAAAAAGCGATTCTTCCGAAAATTCATTCGGAAAGAATCGCCTGCACAAGTTTTGTCATATCATTAACATCAAATGGTTTTGAAAGAATATGTTGGATAAACGAATACGTCCTATTTTCGGTTGTAATTTCCTCTGCTAACCCACTGATCATAATCACTGGTACTTTTCGACCTTGCTGTTCTAAAATGTCTAACACACCTAATCCATCCAAACCTGGTAATTTATAATCTATGATAAGTAATTGAAACTCTCGTTGGTTGAACTCATCCAATGCTTCTCTTCCTGTTGTTGCTGTATGTACTTGATAGCCCGCATTTGAGAGCTCTTCATATAACAACGTACGAATACCTTCCTGATCATCAACGACCAAAATCTCAGAAGCCATGGATCATCCTCCATTTATTGTCAATACTTATATCTTCTCTTTTGAACGCATTAATCCTTCCTTTATGTAAAATAAATATCAAAAAAGTGAGATGACCATAACAAATGCTCATCTCACTTTTGACAATGTATTATTTGACTGACTTTTCGATAAACCCTTTCATCAGGGGGTGTGGATTTGTTGGTCTCGATGAAAATTCTGGGTGAAACTGACATGCCGTAAACCAAGGGTGGTCAGGCAATTCAATCATTTCTACGAATAAATCATCCGGACTTGTAGCAGAGAAAACAAAGCCACTATTTTCAAATTGCTCTTTGTAGATTGGGTTAAATTCATACTGGTTTCGGTGTCTTTCTTGAACTTCTTCTACTTCACCGTAAGCTTTATATGCAAGTGTTCCTTTTTGAATCATACAAGGAGATGATCCGAGTCGGAGCTTTCCATTTAAATGTTCATGCTCTTCTTTTGGATCAGGATCAACGATCACCGCATGAAGCGTAGAAGGATCTATTTCAGTTGTGTGAGCTCCGTTTAAATCAAGGACATTTCGAGCATATTCAACAATTGCTAGTTGCATACCTAGTCCAATTCCTAAAAACGGAATATTATTTGTCCGAGCATATTTAATCGCTTCAATTTTCCCTTCAATCCCACGGTCTCCAAATCCACCTGGTACAACAATTCCATCGACATCTGCTAACTCTGCTTGAATCGAATCTTTCGTCAGATCTTCAGAGTTAATCCAATGTATTTTAATATCCGTGTCATAGGCAAAACCTGCGTGCTTAAGCGCTTCTACAACGGATAAATAAGCGTCTGGAAGCTCCACATACTTTCCTACAAGGCCAATATGTGTCTCTTTCGTTAAATTACGAACCTTTTCGATGAGCGTGTGCCATTCGTCCATTTGCGCTGGTTTGCACTCGAGATTTAAATGTTCACACGTAAGTTTATCGAGTTCTTGGTTTTGTAATTCAATAGGTACTTCATACAAAATTTCAGCATCGCGCATCTCAATTACTGCCTCTTCATCAATGTCGCAAAACAGAGCAATTTTTTCCTTGTTTTCTACACTAATTGGTAATTCTGTACGCAATACAATGGCATCTGGTTGGATGCCTAATGAACGTAATTCTTTGACACTATGTTGGGTTGGCTTTGTTTTAATTTCTCCGGCAGCTTTAATATAAGGGACGAGTGTACAATGAATGTACATGACATTTTCTTTTCCGATGTCGCTTTTAATTTGGCGAATGGCCTCTAAGAATGGCAGCGATTCAATATCTCCAACTGTTCCACCAATTTCAGTAATGATGACATCTGCTCCCGTCGCTTCACCTGCTCGGTATACTTGCTCTTTTATTTCGTTCGTAATATGAGGGATTACTTGGACGGTTGCACCTCCGTACTCACCACGTCGTTCTTTTTTAATGACGCTTGAGTACACTTTTCCAGTCGTGACATTGGAATATTTATTTAAATTAATATCGATAAAACGCTCGTAGTGGCCTAAGTCTAAATCCGTTTCAGCACCATCTTCAGTGACATACACTTCACCATGCTGATATGGACTCATCGTTCCAGGGTCCACATTAATGTATGGATCGAATTTTTGAATCGTTACTTGTAAGCCTCGATTTTTAAGTAAGCGTCCAAGCGATGCCGCAGTAATTCCTTTTCCTAGTGATGATACGACACCACCTGTAACAAAAATGTATTTTGTCATGTTCATCCCTCTTTCTGATATCTTAATGATACGATTTCCTACAATCATTTTAGATATGCTCGATCGTATAATGTTTTTTAAAAATTATGAGATTTATTGTATATAAAAAAGAAAAGCGCCTCCCCATAACTATATGGGGAAACGCTGTACATACCGTTTAATTCATGAGCCCAAATAAAATAATACTCATTTATTGATTAAAAGTCAAGCAGTGCGTGAGAAGCTTTTCGGTGTTTATTCGTCGTCATCTTCTTCATCAAGATCTTCACTAAAATCTTCACCTTCGTCTTCGTCTACTTCAAACTCATCGTCAAAATCCTTCTCGTCTTCTTCATCAAATGCAGTCTCTTCGTCCTCTTCATCTTCCTCGTCTTCCTCGTCTTCTTCAAATCCAGGTACTTTTAAAAATGAAGATTCTTCATCTTCAAATTCATCTGCTAAATCTTCCATGGAATCAGTCGTAAGATCTTCGCTTATTTCATCCAGTTTATACCAACGTTTTAATCCCCATGTATTTGAACCATTTGAGATAAAGCGTCCATCAACGTTTAGGTCCGTATAAAATTGCGCGACTTTTGATTTTTTCATGTCATTATTCCATTCTTTCAACGCAGCTACTTTGTTAAATGTATCTAAAAAAGATAATGGTTGTTTTTCTTCTGCTAAAATAATGCTTGCGACGTCCACCATCGACATTTTTTCAACTTCTTCTTGGCTAATTTCTTTCACACTCACAGCATACACTCCCTTTTCCATATATATTTATAAATAATCTTGACCCAATTACATAACATACTTCTGACCGTTATTCATGTGAAAATTATTTGTAGTATATTTATTACAAATCTATGCGTAAAAGTCAACAACAACGTTTGTTTTTTTACCTATTGTTTGAAGGGTTTTGAACGGAAGGTTTATAGACATTCCAACTTCCCAATACATTATAAACAAATTCATGATAAATATGCTATCAAAATAAATCTAATTTTAAAAAGAAATTTTTAAGAAGATGACAAATTGTAAGACAATAAATACATTTGATAGATGTCTATATAAATGGTAGTATTAACTGGGATTTTTACTTGTTTTGTAACCGCTTGAACAAAGTGTCATTGGATGATTAATCTAGATTTAAAAAAGGAGGAAGTTACCATGTCAGAGGTAATGTATCACGGTATAGCAATCGCGCTATATTTACTAGTCATGCTATTAATTGGTTGGTATGGGTATAAAAAGACAACTGATTTAGATGACTATATGTTAGGAGGAAGAAATTTAGGTGCATTAGTTACTGCGCTTAGTGCTGGAGCTGCAGATATGTCTGGTTGGCTCATTATGGGGTTACCTGGAGAAATTTATGAGGTTGGGCTTAGCGCATTATGGATTGCGATTGGTTTAACCATTGGGGCATATTTAAACTGGATGTTCGTCGCTCCAAGACTTCGTGTGTATACACAAGTATCTAATAACTCCATTACTATTCCTAGTTTTTTTGATAACCGATTAAGAGATAAGTCGGGTATTTTACGAATCATTTCGAGTTTAGTTATTTTAGTCTTCTTTACTTTTTACGTATCCTCAGGAATTGTTGCAGGTGGAAAATTCTTCCAAAGTTCTTTTGATACGAGTTATCACACAGGAGTTATTATTGTTGCAGTCGTCGTTATTTTATATACGTTGTTCGGTGGGTTTTTAGCCGTAAGTTATACAGATGCTGTACAAGGAGCGATCATGTTTTTCGCTTTATTACTTGTGCCAATCGTAGCGCTTACGTTTACAGGAAGTCCTGCAGAGACAAAGGATGTCATTACATCCATTAACCCTGACACATTTAGTTTATTCAACGGGGTCTCTATATTTGTGATTATATCCGGTTTGGCCTGGGGGTTAGGGTATTTTGGTCAACCACATATTATCGTTCGTTTTATGGCGATTACGTCTGTTAAGGAAACTAAAAACGCGAGAAGAATCGGAATTGGTTGGATGATTCTTTGTTTAATCGGAACATCCTTTACAGCTTTAATTGGGATTGCGTTTTTCGATCTTTTCCCAGAGTATACATTAGTCGACCCAGAAACAGTATTTATCGATTTAGGGCAAATTATTTTCCATCCACTTATTGGAGGGATTGTTCTAGCAGCTGTATTAGCAGCAATTATGAGTACCATTGCTTCACAATTAATCGTAACGTCAAGTGCGTTAGTTGAAGATTTATATAAGAAATTGATCAACAAAGAGGCTTCAGATAAACATTATATGCTTTTAGGACGTATAGCTGTATTAGTTGTTTCTGTCGTAGCGGTTATTTTAGCATGGCCGAACAACGAATCAATTTTAGGCCTCGTATCTTTCGCTTGGGCCGGTTTCGGTGGTGCCTTTGGTCCTTTAGTTCTTTTATCTTTATATTGGAAAAAGGTTTCGAGAACTGGAGCTTTAGCTGGGATGATTACAGGTGCGGTGATTGTAGGTGTGTGGGGGAACATTAGTGTTTTATCCGACACATTATATGAAATTTTCCCTGCGTTTATTTTAAACCTAATTGTCACAATTGTCGTCAGTAACATGACATATAAACGTGATCCAGAAGTTGAAGAAGAATTTGATGAATCTATACGCTTATTAGAAGAAGAACGAGCAAAATAATAACATTCATAAAAAAAGCCTACACACGTGTGTAGGCTTTTTTTATGAGAAAAGAGATATAAAATTGACTCACATACGAACATTCTAATGTAAAAAGTGGAATTACCCGCTCCGGAAATATACTCCGCTTTCCTGCGGGCAGCTGGCAAGCCTCTTCTCCCGTGGGAGTCTCCGTATATTTCCTTCGCTACATTAGAGTGTTATTCGTGTACCTGTGGATTCAATTTTGATCTGTCTCAGTCTATTTTATGAGAAAAAATGCCGGTTGATTACTACTTTAATGAGCTTCTATTTTATAATCGCCCTCTTACATATTTCGTCTGTATTGTCCTCCGACTTCATAAAGTGCTTCGGTAATTTGTCCTAAGCTAGCGACTTTTACAGTTTCCATTAATTCTGCAAAGATATTACCTCCTGAGGATGCAACTTCTTTTAAAGTTTTGAGTGCATCTTCAACGACATCTTCGTGCTGATTTTGGAACGTTTGTAAAGAATGTATTTGGGTCTCTTTTTCTTCTTTTGTTGCGCGTGCTAATTCCATCTGATCAATCATATCGTCTTCAGGTGGATTTGGATTGAGATATGTGTTTACTCCAATGATTGGATGTTCCCCTGAATGCTTCTTCGACTCATAGTATAAGGACTCTTCCTGAATTTTTCCGCGTTGGTATTGACGTTCCATTGCTCCTAATACTCCACCACGGTCATTCATTCGGTCGAATTCTACTAAAACCATTTCTTCGACCAAATCTGTCAGTTCCTCGACGATAAATGAACCTTGTAAAGCATTTTCATTTTTCATCAGCCCGAATTCACGATTGATAATCATTTGAATGGCCATTGCTCTGCGGACAGAATCCTCTGTCGGTGTTGTAATCGCCTCATCAAATGCATTTGTATGAAGAGAGTTACAATTATCTTGAATCGCTAACAATGCCTGTAAAGTTGTTCGGATATCGTTAAAATCAATTTCTTGTGCGTGTAAGGAACGACCAGATGTTTGTACATGGTATTTTAGTTTTTGACTACGCTCATTCGCTCCATATTTATCACGCATCATTACTGCCCAAATTCTGCGGGCCACTCGGCCAATAACCGTATATTCTGGGTCAAGTCCATTAGAGAAGAAAAACGATAAATTTGGTGCGAAATCGTTAATATCCATCCCCCGGCTTAAATAATACTCCACGTACGTAAATCCATTGGCCAACGTAAATGCGAGCTGGGTAATCGGATTCGCTCCGGCTTCAGCAATGTGATAGCCAGATATAGATACTGAATAATAATTTCGGACTTTTTGATCAATGAAGTATTCCTGGACATCTCCCATCATCCGGAGTGCAAATTCAGTTGAGAAAATACACGTGTTTTGCCCTTGGTCTTCTTTTAAAATATCTGCTTGGACGGTTCCACGAACGACTGCTAACGTTTGTTCACGAATGTCATGTGCCTCTTCTTCTGTCGGCTGTCGGTCATTCTCTTCTGTGAAATAATCCAACTGCTGATCGATTGCAGTATTGAAAAACATCGCCAAGATAATTGGAGCTGGTCCATTAATCGTCATGGAGACGGATGTTTGTGGATCGGTTAAATCAAATCCAGCAAACAATTTCTTCATATCTTCAAGCGTACAAATATTTACCCCACTTTCGCCAACTTTTCCGTAAATATCTGGACGCTCATCCGGATCTTCTCCATATAATGTAACTGAATCAAACGCAGTCGATAGACGTTTTGCCTGTTCTCCTTTCGACAAATAATGAAAACGTCGATTCGTTCGATCAGGTGTGCCTTCACCAGCAAATTGTCTTGTTGGATCTTCTCCTTCACGTTTAAACGGAAACACTCCAGCTGTAAATGGGAATGAACCTGGAACATTTTCTTTCATCATCCATTCAATGCGCTGCCCCCAATCTGTATATGATGGGAATGAAACTTTAGGTATATCTAATCCCGCTAAAGAAGTTGTTTTTAGATCCATTGAAATGATTTTATCGCGTATTTTAAACTCCATCGTGTCTTGTTGATAAGCATCTTTTGTGTCATCCCACCCGTCTAAAGCTGCTCGTGCTTCAGAATCGAGTTGATCGAGGTAGGTTTGTTTTTTGTCTATGAGTGTTTGCTTGAGTTCCTCTTCTTCAACCACTTCTGCTGCTCCATCTAATTGGTAGGCAGTTTGTGCAAGTTTCTTCTGCTTTTCAGTCCGGTCATGGTGTGTCCGAATCGTTTGGCTAATTTCTCGTAAATAATGCCTTCGTTCATTTGGAATAATCATACTATCTTTTGTTGCGATGACGTTGCGTTCAAAGTCGATGTCTTCATCCCATTGATATCGTTCATTCAGCGCATCAACAATAGCGGCAAAAAGAGCGTTTGTACCAGCGTCATTGAATTGACTCGCAATCGTTCCGAACACTGGAAACTTTTCCGCTTCTCCACCGAATAACATGTGGCTCCGTTCATATTGTTTACGTACTTGTTGAAGGGCGTCTTCTGATCCATTTTGTTCAAATTTATTAATGACGATAAAATCTGCAAAATCGATCATGTCGATTTTTTCAAGTTGGGTAGGAGCTCCAAATTCAGCTGTCATGACGTACATTGATAGATCTGTTATATCTGTAATCGCTGCATCCCCTTGACCAATTCCACTCGTCTCGACAATAATTAGATCAACATCTGTTGCACGTAACACATCGAGAGCATCTTCAATCGATGCTGATAATTCGCTTCTAGAATCCCGTGTTGCTAACGAACGCATAAAAATGCGATCGCTAAATATCGCATTCATTCGAATACGATCTCCGAGCAATGACCCACCTGTCTTTCGTTTGGTCGGATCAATGGATACAATCGCTGCTTTTTTATCTGGTATTTCATGAATAAATCTGCGAATGAGTTCGTCTGTGAGAGAACTTTTTCCTGCCCCACCTGTTCCTGTAATGCCGAGCACAGGGATGTCTTTGTTTTGCTGTGTTCTCACTTTCGTTAAGATATCTTCTTTCTCTTGTTCTTCCGCATTTTCCACATACGTAATCATTCGTGCCAATGCTTTTTTATCACCTGATGTAATCTTTTCAATCGTAGTGGACTCTTCAAGCTCAGGTAGATAATCACATTGTTCGAGAATTTTGTTAATCATCCCTTGTAGGCCGTACTTGCGCCCGTCTTCTGGTGAAAAAATCCATGCAACCCCATAATCGTGTAATTCTTTTATTTCTCTAGGAATGATCGTTCCTCCACCACCGCCAAAAATGCGAATGTGTGAAGCGTTTTTTTCTTCTAACAAATCGACCATATATTTAAAGAACTCTACATGCCCACCTTGATAAGATGACACAGCAATTCCTTGCACATCTTCTTGAATGGCTGCTTCGACAATCTCTTGCACGGAGCGATTATGCCCGAGGTGAATAACCTCGGCTCCACTTGCTTGCATAATTCGTCGCATAATATTAATCGAGGCATCATGGCCATCAAAAAGACTTGAAGCTGTTACGAAACGTACAGGATGTTTCGGCTGATAAATCGTCGGTTGTTCCATCCGTAAATCCCCCTTTAATATATTTAAAAGTCGGACATCCGATTTGTATACGATTGGAGTACATGTGTGTCTCCAACTTTTCAATCAACCTTCTGTGATGTGTAATACGCGTTTAATGTATGCTAATTGATACGTGATATACTCATCAAATGTAAATTGTTTTTGTAATGCCCATCTTCTGAAACCCCACATTTGCCCTTGGATAAATATGTTATTTGCAATGATGTCTGCTTCAAGCGAGGTAAGCTTGATAGGTGCAACTTCTATAATCATATGTGTAAATAGACGGATCAGTTTTCGCTCTTTCTTTAATACAATCGATCGTTTCTCTTCTGGCAAAGACTTCATTTCTTGATAGAGCAAAACGACTTCCTCCTGCATGTCATGCATCATATGGAAGTATGATTCAACAATTGATAACACATCTTCAATCGTTGGATTTTTTTCATCCATTAATGGATACATGTGTGTCGTGACTTGTTCATAAATGGATTCATAGACAAGATAGAGCACATCTTCTTTTGCGCGAATGTATTCGTACAATGTACCGATACTAAACCCGGCAACGTTGGCAATTTCACGTGTAGTTGTCTTATGAAATCCTTTTTCTTTAAACAGACTTAATGCACTTTGAATAATTTGGTCTCTACGAACTTGAATGAGCGCACTATTTTTCACTGTTGATTCCACCATGCTTATCGCCCCTCTTCTTTCCAAAGCGCATACCATTTTTTTGCTTTTTCGTAAGGGTCGTCACCTGGTTCGATCGTCTCTGTTAACTGTCGTTCTTCTAGAAACTGTGTAATATCACGCCATATTTCCTCTCGAATGAGTTCTTGTATTTCATAGGTGCGCTGGACTTTGCGTTTTTCTTGTCCCGCTTCAGTCAGTTGCAAAAACGCTTGATGGTCTTCTATTTTCTCCCATAACGTATCTATTCCTTTGTTTTCTGTTGCGACGGTTTCGACGATGTCTTTAATATGTGTTTCTGTACTCGTGATCATCACTAGTTCTTGTAACATTCGTCTGAGTTTCACAACGCCAGGTATATCTGCTTTATTCACCACAAACAAATCAGCAATTTCCATAATGCCCGCCTTGAAAATCTGTAATATATCTCCACTATTTGGCGTTAAAACAACTGCTGTTGTGTCAACAACCTTCATAATATCGAGCTCGGATTGACCAACGCCAACGGTTTCGACAATGACAATATCAAACCCAAAAGCACCACACGCGCGCATGACATCTTTCGTTGAACGTGCAAGTCCACCTAAACTACCACGTGTTGCCATGCTCCGGATGAATACACCGTCATCTGTATAGTGCTCATGCATCCGAACACGATCCCCTAACAACGCACCACCACTAAACGGGCTCGTCGGATCAACAGCTATGACAGCAACGGTTTTATCTAAACTGCGCACTTGAGTAATTAAGCGACTGACAAGGGAACTTTTCCCTGCTCCAGGTGAACCCGTAATCCCTACAAATGTTGTATCTGTTTGTTTGGAGAATATTTCACTCAAAAGGGAGAGTTTGTCTGGATCATCATTTTCAATCATCGTTATAACTCGAGCGAGTGCACGCATATCTAGTTGTTTGATCCATCCTCCTTGTGAAGACATTGGTATTCTCCTCTCTGATTTTTATACCATTATTCAGATGTAACCATGCGACCGATGACTAAGCGCTGTATTTCATTCGTTCCTTCATAAATTTGGGTGATTTTTGCATCCCGCATATATCGTTCAACCGGATAATCTTTCGTATATCCATACCCACCAAAGACTTGTACAGCTTCTGTCGTAATCCGCATAGCAGCGTCCCCAGCAAAGAGTTTTGACATTGCCGATGCTTTTCCGTACGGTTTTCCTTCAGATTCCAACCATGCTGCTTGATACGTAAGTAAGCGAGCTGCTTCAATATCGGTAGCCATATCTGCAAGTTTAAAAGAGACTCCTTGGTTGTGAGCAATGGGTTTGCCAAATTGTTTCCGCTCTTTCGCATAATCAATCGAAGCATCAAGGGCTCCTTGAGCAATGCCTAATGCTTGCGCAGCAATACCGTTTCTACCACCATCCAGTGTTTTCATAGCGATGGTAAATCCTTCGCCCTCTTTACCTAGCAGGTTCGATGCAGGAATGCGGCATTGGTCAAAAATGAGTTCTGTTGTCGGAGATGAACGAATGCCTAATTTGCGTTCTTTTTTCCCAAATGAAAATCCTTCGGTACCCTTTTCTACAATGAAGGCTGAAATCCCGCGGTGTTTAGCAGATTCATCTGTTTTCGCGAATACGACGTAAATATCGGCGACTTCCCCGTTCGTAATCCACACTTTACTCCCATTTAAAATGTATTCATCTCCGTCTTTTGTAGCGGTCATTTTCATCGAGGCAACGTCACTCCCCGCACCAGGCTCCGAAAGCGCATATGCTCCGAGTGCTTCACCTGTAGCTAAACGTTTTAAAAAGGTTTGTTTTTGTTCTTCTGAGCCATATGTAAAAATCGGCCAACTTGCGAGGGATACGTGTGCAGAAAGTGTGACTCCAGTTGACGCACATACTCTTGATAATTCCTCGACTGCAATACAATAACTTATATAATCTGAGCCAATTCCACCATATTCTTCCGGCCAAGGAATTCCTGTGAGGCCTAGAGCTGCCATTTGATCAAAAATCTCTCGGTCAAAACGTTCTTCCTCATCTCGTTCTGCAGCTGTTGGTTCAACTTCTTTCTCTGAAAAATCACGGACCATTTTTTTTAGCATTTGTTGTTCTTCTGTTAATTGAAAATCCATTGCCAATTCCCCCTTTATTCTTTCAATAACTGTTTGCTAATGACAATATGTTGAATTTCATTTGTACCTTCATAGATCTCCGTTACTTTTGCATCTCTGAATAGACGCTCAACAGGATAGTCTTCTGTATATCCATATCCGCCATGAATTTGCACCGCTTCAATCGCTGCTTGCATGGCTGTTTTGGAGGCATACATTTTTGCCATAGATACTTCTTTAATACAGTCCATCTCTCGTTCTACGAGGGATGCTGCGTTGTATGTAAGTAATTTTGCTGCTTCTACTTCAGTCGCCATATCTGCCAACTTAAATGACACGCCTTGTTGATGAGCGATGGGTTTACCAAATTGCTCTCTTTCTTTCGCATAATTCACACTATTTGCAAGGGCCGCTTGGGCAATTCCAAGGGCTTGTGCAGCAATTCCAATGCGCCCGATATTTAAATTGGCCATAGCAATGGAAAAGCCGTCGCCTTCTTTTCCAAGTAACTGGCTTTTATGTACACGGCATTGATCAAAAATAAGTTCGACGGTTGGTGACCCTCGTAGCCCCATTTTATTTTCTTTTTTGCCAATGATGACACCTGGTGTATCTTTTTCAATAATAAATGCACTGATCCCTTTAGGGCCTTTTTCTTCTCCTGTTCGAGCAAAGGTAACATACGTATCTGCTTCTCCACCATTTGTAATAAACGCTTTTGAACCTGTTAATATGTATGTATCTCCGTCCTTGACTGCACGTGTTTTTAGTTGTGCAGCATCGGATCCTGCACCTGGTTCTGTGAGTGCAAATCCTCCAACAAACTCTCCTGTTGCAAGCTTTGGAATGTAACGTTGCTTTTGTTCTTCTGTACCAAAATAGAGAATTGGATTTGTACCAACAGATGTGTGTACAGATAAAATGACTCCAACCGTTGCACTTACCTTTGATAGCTCTTCAATCGCTAAAATATATGACACGAAATCCATTCCACTTCCACCATATTCAGTCGGAATTGGAATTCCCATGAAACCGAGCTCGCCCATTCTTTTGACAATTTCTGTTGGAAAACGATCTTCTTTTTCCATGCGTTCAATTTCAGGTTCAATTTCTTTTTCAGCAAAATCGCGAATCACCTTCCGCATCATTTCTTGCTCATCCGTAAATTGCATGTCCATATACATCCCCTCCTTCGTTCGTCTTTTTACATGTAAAAACGGGTGAAAAAACGTTTAATCATGTATGCTTTTTCACCCAAAATGAATTTCATAATTACCTTTATATGCTGTGTCAATACAGCATAATTTTTCGAACGTCTCTACGAAAAATCATGTTGAAGTGTCATAGCGTAAAATATATATTATGAAATTCATTCACCCGAAATGCCATTCACCTGCTGTTCTATCGATTGTATTCGTAAAAACCTTTACCTGTTTTTTGGCCGAGCCAACCAGCTTGAACGTATTGTCTAAGTAGTGGACTTGGACGATATTTGCTATCTTTAAAGCCTTCGTATAATACTTCCATAATATAGAGACACGTATCAAGTCCGATAAAGTCTGCCAGCTCGAGTGGACCCATGGGATGGTTCGCACCAAGCTTCATAACGGTGTCTACATCTTCCTTCGAAGCGACTCCCTCATGCACCGTAGTAATCGCCTCATTAATCATCGGCATTAAAATACGATTCGCCGCAAATCCTGGAAAGTCTTTTACTTCAACAGTTGTTTTATGGAGCGATGCAGCTACCTTTTCAATTCTCATGCACGTGTCGTCGCTCGTTTGGATGCCGCGAATGACTTCGACTAACTTCATCACTGGTACTGGATTCATGAAATGCATTCCGATGACCCGATCTGGTCGTGACGTAGATGCGGCAATTTCAGTAATCGGTAGTGATGATGTATTTGTTGCTAAAATCGTGTGCGTAGGAACAATGTCATCTAACGCTTGGAAAATTTGTTTTTTCACGTCCATTTTTTCAACAGCGGCTTCAATTACCACATCAACGTCACTCGCTGCATGCAGATCAGAGGCAGTCGTTAATTGTTTTACAGCTGCATCCATTTCCTCTTGTGTCATTCGTTCTTTTTCAACCGACCGGGCGAATCTACGTTCAATTCCTTTGATTCCTTGTTGAAGAGCATCTTCACTTTGATCATGAAGGGTAACTGCATACCCTGCAGTCGCGCATACTTGGGCAATTCCAGCTCCCATTTGCCCTGCACCAATCACCATTATTTTTTTAATATCCATTGCTGATCCTCCTCACTTCACCTGTTTATACTTCAATCATTATTGCGTCGCCTTGGCCACCACCGCTACAAATTGCTGCGATTCCAATGCCACCGCCACGGCGTTTTAATTCATGCACTAATGTTAAAATAATACGCGCTCCACTTGCTCCAATTGGGTGACCTAGAGCCACTGCTCCACCATTCACGTTTACTTTTTCTGGATCAATCTTGGCTAGTTTTATACTTGCAAGTGACACCGTTGCAAAAGCTTCGTTAATTTCAAATAAGTCAATATCATCAACAGTCTTCCCTGTCTTTTCTAGCAACTTGTTAATGACGTGGCCTGGAGTTTCTGGAAAATCCTTTCCTTCCATCGCTACTTCTGCATGCCCTAAAACCGTTGCGAGCTTTTCTTTCCCGAGTTCATCTGCCTTTTCATCAGACATTAGGACAAATGCACATGCTCCATCATTTACACCTGGAGCATTTCCAGCTGTAATCGTTCCATCTTTTCCAAATGCAGGTCGTAAGTTTGCTAGTTTCTCAAGGGTTGTATCTTTTCTTGGCGCCTCATCTGTATCGACAACGACTGGTTCTCCTCTTCTTTGCGGCACTTCAACAGGTACGATTTCCTCAGCAAATTTATCCGCTTCAATCGCAGCGATTGCTTTTTGGTGACTATTGTATGACCACTCGTCTTGTTCCTCCCGTGATAATTCAAAGGAGTCAGCTGTACGGTTTCCATATGTACCCATATGTGCTCCTGTAAACGAACACGTGAGACCGTCATGAATCATGGAATCGACTACTGTTTTATCTCCCATCCGATTTCCCCAACGTGCATCTGGAAGCATGTATGGTGCGTTACTCATACTTTCCATTCCACCAGCAACAATTATATCTTCTTCACCAAGTCGAATTAACTGATCAGCAAGGGTTACGCTGCGCATGCCTGAAGCACATACTTTGTTCACTGTTTCTGTTTTTACCGACCACGGAAGTTCCGCTTCTCGTGCAGCTTGGCGGGATGGGATTTGTCCTTGGCCTCCTTGTAAGACGTTTCCGATGATTACTTCGTCCACTTGCTCTCCTTCAATCGAAGCACGACTCACCGCTTCTTTAATCGCAATACCACCTAGTGTGGATGCTTTCACGTCTTTAAGTGATCCTCCAAAACGGCCAAACGGCGTACGTGCTCCTGATACGATTACTGTTTTTCTCATTGAATATATTCCTCCCTTTAATTTTTCTGATTTATAATGCTTCAATGATAGCGCTTACGATTTACGACTGAACGCTCGCTCGAGTGATAAGTATAAGCTATGGAGATAGTTTCCTATCTCCATATGCCTTCTATGATGCAGTTGCTTCTTCCTTATCTTCTAACACAGAGATAGCTAGAATTTCAGCAACGTCCATTGTGCTAATATCTTCTTCCACATCTTTTGCTTTTGTACCGTCACTTAACATCGTTAAACAGAATGGACAAGCACTTGAGATCATCGTTGGCTCTACTGCCATTGCTTGTTCTGTACGAGCGACGTTGATGCGGTTACCTGTTGTTTCTTCTGTCCACATGAGACCTCCACCAGCACCACAGCACATACCATTTTCCCTGGAACGGTCCATTTCAATCAACTCAAGACCAGGTATCGCTTGTAAAATTTCTCTAGGTGGATCATACACTCCATTATAACGTCCTAGGTAACATGAATCGTGATACGTGAGTCGTTCGTTAATAGCCCGCTTCGGCTGAAGTGCTCCGCTCGTCACTAAATCATGAAGCATTTGTGTATGGTGGTACACTTCTGCCTCAAAGCCAAAGTCTGGATACTCATTCTTAAAGATATTATATGCGTGCGGATCGATCGTTACAATTTTAGTAACATTGTTTTTCTTAAATTCCTTTATATTCTTTTCTGCAATTTCTTGGAATAAAAATTCATTCCCAATGCGGCGTGCTGTATCTCCTGAATTCGCTTCTTTATTTCCGAGAATCGCAAATGAAATTCCTGCTTTATTCATTAACTTCGCAAATGCTAACGCTGTTTTTTGACTACGGCTATCATATGAACCCATCGAACTTACCCAGAAGAGGTACTCAAATTCTTTTCCTTCTTTTTTCAGTTCTTTTACCGTTGGAATTTCAACGGTCTCTTCTAACTCACGCCACTTAATCCGGTCGCGTTTAGAGAGTCCCCAAGGGTTTCCTTGACGCTCAATATTCATTACTGCACGTTGAGCTTCTGGATCCATTTTCCCTTCAGTCATGACTAAATAACGGCGCATGTCAATAATTTGTCCGACATGTTCGTTCATTACCGGACATGCATCTTCACAGTTTCTGCACGTTGTACAGCCTGCAAGTTCTTCTTCAGTAATAACGTCGCCAATCATTTGTACAGCGCTCATTTGCTCAGCTGCCTCTTCTCTTGACGCACGTGCAAGCTTTGTTTCAGGTGCATCAGCAAAAGAAAAGGCAGGAACCCATGGTGATTTACCAGTGATAGCTGCACCTTTTTCACCTAAATGGTCACGCAACTTAATCATGATGTCCATTGGTGATAGCATTTTTCCTGTACCAGCAGCTGGACAGACATCTGTACATCTTCCGCACTCTGTACAAGCATAAAAGTCCATCATTTGTAGTTGATCAAAGTCTTCTACCTTACCAACTCCGAAAGACAGTTCTTCTTCGCTTTCTAAATCTTCTTCATCAAAGTCAAAATTTAATGTTTTTAATTTACCAGGAACGCGCTTGCTTAAAAATACGTTTACTGGCGCTGCAATTAAATGTGCGTGTTTCGATTGTGGAATATACACTAAAAAGACAAGAATTGTAATCGTATGAATCCACCACGAAATAAAGAATGTGACCATTGCAGCGGTTTCTGACATCCACCCAAATGCAAGAGCAATCACGCTTGCTACTGGCTCCGACCAAACAGGTGCTGTCCCTTGCCACACATGAATCATACCATTTCCGAGCAATACGGTTACCATTAATGTACCGATAAATATGAGGACAAGTCCTGCTTTCCAACCGCGTTCGAGGCGAACAAGCTTTTCCATGTATCTGCGGTAAAATGCCCAGAACACAGCTACTAAAATAGTAATCGTTACGATTTCTTGGAAAAATGTAAATGCTGGGTATAAGGGTCCAAATGGAAGATGATTCCCTGGCGCTAACCCTTTAACAAACATGTCGATGGCACCAAATTGAACTAGGATAAATCCATAAAAGAGTAAGAAGTGGATAATTCCCGACTTCTTATCTTTGAACAACTTCATTTGTCCAAAGACGATGACGCCCACTTTTTTCAGACGCTCTTTTAATGCCAAGTCAAATTCCGTTTTTTGTCCTGTTCGTATGTATGCAATTCTTGTTGCTACCGCTTTCGCGAATAGATATAGCGCATACAGAGTAACCAATATAAATGCTAATAAGTTAAACAATAAAAATCGGTCCATTATGTAATCCTCCTCATGATTAGTATACATTCTTTTTGAACCGTTTGCATAATAGATTTTACACGATTGAAATGGGATTTCATTCTATAAAATAAGAATCAAGATCAATCTTATTTTAAAATCCCATTTATATAAAGCGCTTACAAATTCATCTATTATATACCTTACTATATGAATGAGCATTCAGTCAACAGATTGTACGCTGAGAGTGAGCAATCCTTCTTACAACCGAGTTATGCAGCGTTTTTTCTTTAATGGCTAGTTTTTAAACGAAAATCACAAATGCGTTTAGTTTTTCAGCCATTGAGCAGGTTTTTTAAACGAAAACCACAAATGCGTTTAGTTTTTCTGCCATTGAGCGGAATTTTTAAACGCAAATCACAAATGCGTTTAGTTTTTCTGCCATTGAGCGGAATTTTTAAACGCAAATCACGAATGCGTTTAATTTTTCAGCCGTTGAGCGGAATTTTTAAACGCAAACCAAGAATGCGTCTAATTTTTCAGCCGTTGAGCAAATTTTTTAAACGCAAACCAAGAATGCGTCTAATTTTTCAGCCGTTGAGCGGAATTTTTAAACGCAAACCAAGAATGCGTTTAGTTTTTCACTCATTGAGCAGATTTTTTAAACGCAAACAGCAAATGCGTTTAATTTTTCAGCCATTGAGCGGAATTTTTAAACGCAAACCACAAATGCGTCTAATTTTTCAGCAATTGAGCAAATTTTTTAAACGCAAACTACAAATGCGTTTAGTTTTTCTGCAATTGAGCAAACTTTTAAACGCAAGTGTCCTCCCGCAAGACATTTACTGGAAATGAACCTCGCCTCTTCCTTTAAAAGGAAGGGGCAGCATGCGGGAGCGGGAGTGCGTTATAAAAATTACATTTTTTCTGGAGCATTGACTCCGATAAGCGCAAGAGCGTTTGCTAGTGTTATTTGCACAGCTTTCATGAGTGCAATACGAGCTTTTGTCCGCTCGACGTGGTCTTGATCCAGTACTTTTTCCGCATTGTAAAAACTATGCAGAGCTGTTGCTAATGAGAATACATACTGTGTCACTTGATGGGGTTCTTGTTTCGTAGCCGCATCAGCAACGACAGATGGGAATGAGCCAAGTTTTGCTAATAGCTCTTTCTCTTTTTCACTCGTTAATAAGGAAAAATCACTTTTCGAATCGACTGTATATCCTTGTTTTTCTGCTTGGGAAAGCATCGTACAAATCCGTGCATGCGCATATTGAACATAATATACAGGGTTATCATTCGACTCTGATTGAGCAAGTTCAACGTCAAAATCTAGTTGTGAATCATTTGAACGGGCAATGAAGAAGTAACGGACAGCGTCAATTCCAACTTTTTTCAAAAAGTCTGCCAACGGAACCGCGTTCCCGCTCCGCTTACTCATTCGTTGTGTTTCTCCTTTTTCTAATAAGTTCACCATTTGAATGACTTTCACGTCTAGTGTTTCATTGTCATAGCCTAACGCTCGGATGGCTGCCTTCATACGTGCAATATATCCGTGGTGGTCTCCACCCCAAACGTTAATAAGTTTGGTAAATCCTCGATCTAATTTATTTTTATGATAAGCAATATCTGGTGTTAAGTAGGTGTATGAACCGTCTTGTTTTACGAGCACACGGTCTTTATCATCACCGAATTCTGTGGAACGGAACCATAATGCTCCATCTTTTTCAAACGTATGATTTCCTTTTTCAAGGACATCAATTGCATCGGTGATTTGCTCATCTTCATACAGTGTTTTCTCTGAGAACCAATGATCGAAGTGCACGCGGAACTCAGCTAGATCTTCTTTAATCAGTTCTAACACTTGGTCGACACCGAGATTTCTAAATGTTTCTATGCGCTCTTTTTCGTCAACGTGTAACCATTTATCTCCGTCATCCGCCGCAATTCTTTCACCAATCGACTGAATATCTTTTCCGAAGTACCCGTCTTCAGGCATGTCCGCTTCCATTCCAAGAGCTTCTTTATAACGTGTTTCGATTGAACGGGCGAGGTTATCGATTTGATTCCCTGCATCATTGATATAGTATTCTCTTTCTACTTCATATCCTGAAGCTTCAAGGACATTGCATAATACATCGCCGTATGCAGCGCCGCGAGCATGTCCTAGATGGAGTCGACCTGTTGGGTTCACAGATACAAATTCAACTTGGACACGCTCACCTTTCCCGCTATCTGTGTGGCCATAGTCCTCACCTGCGCTTAAAATAGTCGGTACAAGTTCTCCTAAATAATCTTCTTTCATAAAAAAGTTTATAAACCCTGGTCCAGCAATTTCAATCTGATCAATCGATGCACTTTCTTGGTCCAGAGACTCTACAATATCTTCAGCAATCATTCGCGGAGCTTTTTTGGCAATACGCGCTAATTGCATGGCAATATTTGTCGCAAAATCTCCGTGAGACTTTTCGCGTGGTTTTTCTAAAACAACAGATGGGAGTTCTTCTTCAGTCGCTAAAGAGGCGCGTAAAACGGCAGCACCAATTTCCTTTTTTAATTGTTGTTCTGTTTCTGCTAAAACGTTCATTCATTTATCCTCCTTCTTGTACGTTAACTCTAACTCGTGCTGACGGGGATTTTGTCCATTCAGTTTCACTTCATATATAAGAGTAACTTTACCACCCGATTTCGTCGTTATGTGTTTGGTCTCTGTCGTAAAAGTTTCCATATGCATACTTCCATGAGGGTGCGTATATAGACATTCTGTTAATGTCTGTTCAATAAATGATTGATTCATCGATACAGCTCCAGAACGTTTTACGTTTACTTTTTCATTGGTAATCGTCATTAACGTATCTACGTAATGATGATCCTCAAGCTGCTCTCGATAGGTGATCACAGTCATTCGTTCATTTCCTGCAATCGTTCCTTGAAAAAAATCTTTCACTTGGTCCATTGTTTGGTCATCTCGAATCACTGTATTTAACTGAATATGTACAGGTGTACGTTCTAAACTCATTTTCATCGCTCCTACTACAGACTTTCCTCACTTTATCAATCTCATCATTATGAGATTCATTCCATCGGTTCCGTTATAAACATTATAGAACGATTCCTGCTCTATTGACAATGGAAAGATATAACCTTAAACGAATTTTTCGTTATATCTTTCAAATAAACAATGATTTCTTGTTTAACAGTTGCTGTTTTTTCCCATAATGAACGTATACAGAAAAACATTCTTACCGTCAAGGAGGGCGTTCTGATGAGGACAATTCGAAAATGGCTAAAAAATACGCCTTTAAAATGGAAAATCACGGGAAGTATTGTTGCACTCCCAATTGTTAGCTATCTAATGATATATATATGTGTTCTCCTACTCGGTCCTCCTTCTTTAGCGTATGAAGAAAACACGATTTTTTACGATATGAATGAAGAAATGATTGGAGAAGAAAGCGGAGCTGAAAATCGACAACCCGTTTCACTTGATGAAGTTTCACCCTCGTTTATCGATGCGCTCATATTAACGGAAGATCAACATTTCTTCTCACACAACGGTTTTGATCTAAAACGTATTGCAGCAGCTGCACTATCAGACATTAAAAGTCTCTCTCTCAAGCAAGGAGCGAGTACAATTACGCAGCAGTATGCACGAAATTTGTATTTGACACACGACAAAACGTGGACACGTAAATTAAAAGAAGCATTTTTTACGATGCGGTTAGAACATTTTTATTCAAAAGAGGAATTATTAACAGGATAT
This sequence comes from Caryophanales bacterium, assembly GCA_026168805.1. Lineage (GTDB taxonomy): Bacteria > Bacillota > Bacilli > Bacillales > Amphibacillaceae > CALAMD01. Next base: position 73,861 of record JAPFDS010000033.1, read on the forward strand.
ATAAACACGATTTACTTTGGACATGGTGCACATGGAATTGAAGCTGCGAGTATGCATTTTTTCAATAAACATGCGGGGGACTTAACCATTGCTGAGAGCGTAATGCTTGCGGGAATTCCAAAAGGACCTACCTATTACTCTCCGAGAAACGACGAAGAAAAAGCTACTGAACGCCAACAGCTCATTTTAGAACGGTTGCACAAAGCAGACAAAATTTCAGACGAAGAATTCGGGGAAGCACAAAGCGAGAAACTTGTCCTCGCTCCGGTAAAAGAAAAAAAACGAGAAGCGGTTGCCCCCCACTTTCAAGACATTGCCTTGCAAGAAGCAGCTCATATTTTAGATATATCTGAATCAAACGTTCGATCTGGGGGATATCGGATTTACACAACCCTCAATCGTGACGTACAAAACCATCTAGATGAAGAAGTACAGCAAGCACTTCATGATGGAACAGATATAGAAGGCGGCGCTATTTCCATGGACCCTCGTACAGGAGGTGTGCGGGCTTTAATTGGCGGAAAGTCTTATGATGACAGTCACTTCAACCGTGCAGTACATGCAAAACGTATGGCAGGTTCGACGATGAAACCAATGCTTTATTATGCTGCTCTTGATCATCAATTTACACCTAGCACAAAGTTAATCAGTGAACCAACGACTTTTCAATTTGACGAAAACGAATCGTACAAACCACGAAATTATAATGGTTATTATGCCAATGAACCTGTCACACTTGCGCAAGCTTTAGCTTTATCTGACAATATTTACGCTGTTAAAACCCATTTGTTTATCGGCCCGAGTACGCTTGCAGAACTTGGCGAAACCTTTGGAATTACGAGCGAACTTCCGGAAGTTCCGTCCCTTGCTCTTGGCACAGCTTCTATTTCATTAATTGAACTAGTTACTGCGTATAGCCACATTGCGAACTACGGGAAAGAAATAACCAATCATACGATTGAAACCATTACAGATGCACGCGGAAATATTTTATATGAACGTTCGAACAACACGAACAAACAAGTTTTTGATGAAAATAAAATGGCTGTTTTAACCTCTTTATTAACTGGAATGTTTAACCCTGCTTTGAATGGATATATGGAAGTCACCGGAACTCAAGTCGCAGATGACCTCACACATACGTATGCTGGAAAATCAGGTTCTACTTCATACGATAGTTGGATGATTGGATTTAGCCCAACGCTTGTAACAGGTGTGTGGGTTGGCTTTGATGATCATCGAGCCATTGAAAAAACATCCCATACTACTTTTGCAAAGGAGATTTGGGCCAATACTATGGAAAAAGTGCACCATGGCCAACCATCAAAAGAATTCCCCATCCCTAGCGGATCCGTTGAAGTGGCCATCGATCCTGCATCCGGTTTGCGCTCAAGCTCCTATTGTTCAAACGCAGCAACCTTTGTCTATGAAAAAGGAACGGAGCCCAATGAATACTGTCCCGAACATCCGATAGAAGATGACGAATCCCCAGACGGAATTTTTAAAAGGTTATTCGACTTGTTTTAATATTCAATTAATAAGTGCGAATAAAAAAGCCGACCCTTTGTGTGTCTACACAACGAAGTCGACTTTTTTATTGTCCTAGTAATACATGAATTGTCCATGTACTCATATTTTACAAAGTTTCATCGTAAAGTACAAGATATTACTGAACGTTCTTTTATATTGGTCAAACGAGACTTTTTGATTACAAAAACACTACATGTAGTTATTCGAGCAAAACAAACACCTGTATGTAGTTGTATTTATAATAATCAGCATGTATCCTATTACAAAATGTCACAAATCGTTCACTTTTCTTGAAGGATACTCGTCAACTCTTCTGAGGAATTTTCCCACATTTCTGGGTTAAACTCTTTTAAGAAGTTGCCTAGGAGCTGTTTTGATTTCTCGTCCATATGGTCTAAAATAATCTTACCTTTAAGCGACCCCTCCATATGTGTAACATGCTGAGGCATTGATTTGTATGCCCGTTTATTTGGACGGTCTACACGTAACTCACTACCTGCAACACCTGCATAATAAGGCTGGTCGTCCTTATATTCAACCGTCACCCATACGATCCAATACAGTAATCCTTCTGGAACATCTTCTTTATGTGGCATATATTTCACACGACGTTCAATAGAACTTCGGGCATGCATCGCATCCATATCTACATATACTTCTTCGTTCGTCGTATCGACAATAATGGACGACATATGCTCTAAACTAATGGAACCGATTCCAAATCCTCCGTGTCCATCTGTTGAATCATCACTAATAATTGTAAATGTTTGACGCTTTTTATCTGAAGATTGATTGAATCCCAAGATTCAGATCCCCCTTTATCATTGTTCATTTGTTATTGTAGCACATGTATAGAGTACACTTCATTCATATAGCTTATGAGTGGATATGAGACTCCCCTCGCTTGCGTAACAAGCGAATGATTTCTTCCCTGAGGTCATCATCTTTAATGCGTTCAATAAAATCAAGTGGATAATACAATTTATGATCTGACCTTTTTTTACGAGACAATGCTTCGACGATGGTAGACTCTTGTGAAAGTTCAACCAACTCCGTCGTAGGCATTTGTAAGTAAATTGGTGTCCGGCTTCCACTTGCAGATTCATAAAAATCATAGGGCAAATCAGCTGACTTATCTACCGCAAGATAGTAGTCCGGATCAATCCCTGCTCTTCTGAATAGCACTTGTAATTGAAAGAAATCGTCTTCCTGTAGCATTGGATTGTATTCAATATATTTAAACAATCGTCGTTCTAAGAATCGACTACAAAGGTCACTCAAAATTGGATCTTCCTCTTCCTGCCATACTTGGAAATAATATTGAACGACTCCATCGTTTAAAGCGAGGTATTCTTCCACAGATATATCCCCTTCAAAAAATGGTTGAAAATGTGTCGGCTTTAAACGGAAAGGATAGCCTGAGTGGTAAAGCATATTCGCACGCATGAAAATGTTAATTAAAATGACTTCTGCACTTCTAGTCACTGGATGGAAATAGACTTGCCAATACATTTGATATCTACTCATAATGTAATCTTCTACCGCATGCATTCCGGTGGATTTAATGACGACCTCGTCTGTTCCGGGGCGCATCACACGTAAAATTCGCTCCATATCAAAGTGGCCGTAGCTTACACCTGTATAATATGCATCCCGCTGTAAATAATCCATCCGATCCGCATCTATTTGACTGGAAATGAGACTGACTACGAGTTTATTTTCATATGTTTTCGCAATGACAGACGCCACCTTTTCCGGAAAGTCTGAAGCAACACGTGAGAGTACTGTGTGTACATCTGTGTCCCCTAAAATAATTGCTTGGGTAAACTTCTCATGATCTAAATCAAACACTTTTTCAAACGAGTGTGAGAAAGGTCCGTGGCCTAAATCATGTAAAAGGGCAGCACAAAGACAAAGCAAATCTTCATCACGGTCCCAACCTTCTTCACTTTTAAAGTTTTTTACCATCCGCCTGACAATCTCATACACACCAAGGGAATGGTTAAATCGGCTGTGCTCCGCTCCGTGAAACGTCACATTTGTCGTGCCGAGTTGCTTAATCATTCGTAAACGTTGAAATTCCTTCGTTGCGATTAAATCCCAAATCACACGGTCTACTACACGTACATATCGGTGCACGGGATCCTTAAACACTTTCACTTCATGTAACTGTTCATCTTTATATGCCATTTTTTTCAACTCTTTCCTCTTGCGACATCTTTTTTCTATTATATAATAAAGTAGGAATGTTCTAAAGCAAAACAAAAATGATTACACTTTCAAGAAATGATAGGTGAAGCTATGAAAAACTGGCAAGAAATTATTACACATACAACATTCCGTACCATTGACCATACGGATATCCATACATTTGAAGATCGTCCATATACGGCTCTCACGTCCTTTGCGATCGATGACGCACTTGCGCTATCGGTTAGTAATGCATATTCCCCTCCCGTTATTCGTATGTGGAAACACCCTAAAACCGTCGTACTAGGGATTCCTGATAGTCGACTACCCTATATAGAAGACGGTGTCCGGTTTTTATCCGCAAAGGGATATAACGTGATTGTGCGAAACTCTGGTGGCCTTGCCGTTGCACTTGACGAAGGGGTACTAAATGTTTCGCTCATTTTACCTGATATTCGGCACGTATCCATCAACGAAGGGTATGAGGCGATGTATCATTTCATTAAGCATATGCTGAAAGATCTCTCCTCACAGATCCAAGCGTATGAGATTGTCGGATCGTATTGCCCCGGTGATTACGATTTAAGTATAGGTGGTGTGAAGTTTGCAGGTATTTCACAACGTCGCGTACGTGATGCAGCGGCGATTCAAATTTATTTAGATATCGAAGGAAATAGTACAGAGCGGGCAAATGATATAAAAACGTTTTATGAACGAAGCATTCAAGGAGAAGACACGCGTTTCACATATCCGACAGTGAATCCAGTAGTCATGGGTTCGATTTCATCACTTACAAACAAGCAGGTAACAGTTCCCGATATGCAGTCTCGAGTCATTCAAACAATCGAAAACTTAAGCACTACAATTATACAAGAGCCTTTCTCTGCCTATGAACGAGAACAATTTTATAAACGGTATGATCAAATGATAAAACGAAATGAGCTTATTCGCTCTTTTCAGTAGAGTGAATTTCATCATTCTAAACTGCACATTCCACACATGACCAAACGGTTACAAATGGAATGTGCAGTTTTTTCATATTTTACACATACACAACATACATATACTAGTAGCTTTTGAGAGAAGAAGAGGTGAATAAATAGCTATTGTCGGCAAAAAAGGAGGAAATGTGAATGAATAATAATGGATTCTACCCTACTCAACCAATTGGAAATCAATTTTATCCCTATCCATCACCTGCATACCAGCAGCCAATGTATCAGCGTGCACCAACGAACCAACCAACGCCATCGACACCACCTAGTGGAAGCAATGACATGCTTCCCATCGAAGAGTCGTACATTGAAAATATTGTTCGTATGAATAAAGGTAAAAACGTCACTATATTTATGACCATTGAGGGGAAAACAAAAACGTTCGAAGGAATTATCCAAGCAGCGGGAAGAGATCACATTATCATTAGTGATCCAGATACAGGTAAAAGATACTTGTTACTCATGGTATATGTGGATTATTTAGTATTTGATGAAGAAATCAATTATTCGTATCCGTTTGAGAACTCAAATGGTTTCGCGAATCAACCTCCTCGCTAACGATCAAAAAGATTTCTTCTCATGAAAAAAGACCGTATACAGTAGGGATGATCCTATACGGTCTTTTTATTCCTTATTCGATTGAATGAACTTCTTAAAACTGAACGGATAACAGTGAGAGTGAGGCGTTGTTCATGCATCATCGAAGTGATAAACTGATACAAATCGAATTGGTTTCTCTCCTGTTAGCGATTGTCATTGGAACAATCGCTTTGTTCAAAGGAATATTTGTGATGATCATCATCGCCCTTTTCCTCATCTTTTGTAGCATATTAAGCAATGCTCTCTTGCTTTGGTATACATTCCATTATATCGATGCGTACAAACAAATTGCTCGAGCCATTTGTTTATTTTTTCTTATTTGTTGGCTTGTTTTTTATCTCTGATCTTTTAGATATAACGGATAATCACGTAGCCTAACAAGACCCAACCAACTAAGAAAAACACACCTCCAAATGGAGTAATCATCGCTAATTGTTTGACGCCAGTTGTTGAATATATGTACAAGCTTCCCGAGAAAAGAACAATTCCAATGGAAAAGAATATTCCTGCCCACATAACGCTCATTGCATCAATTTTTGTTGCGATGAATCCAATAACAAGCAATGCAATCGCATGAAACATTTGATAATGTACAGCTTTTTCCCACGTAGCTAATGCCTTTTCAGTAATTTTCCCTTCTAAACCATGTGCTCCAAAGGCACCTAAAGCAACGGCTAAAAATCCATTAATCGCTCCGAACAACATAAAAAATTTCATCGTTGGCCCCTCCTATTAAAAGTCAAAAATTGAATCCCCTTCAAGCAATTCAGGGTTTTCTTCTTGTACATGTGATGCATTCTTTTTGGACGTATGTACATGGTTTTTAGTTGCACGTACATATTCCTTAGGTTTTTCATCATTTGGTTGGTCTAATAACAATTCACAGAGGACGTGTAATTTACCTATATATACTGAAAATTGGTCTGTATGCATATGCTCTTCAGCATGTGCTACCTCTTCTTTGATCTTCCGCATAAGTACTTCTTGAGATATAGTCATCAAACACACTCCTTTTCACTATGCTTAGTATACCAACGTTTGAATAATGATGCATGTAAATAACACAAATAAAAAACCATCTTCACAATCGATTGACTGTAAGATGGTTTTTAGACTTTTCTTTTATGGCTAACCATTAATTTATAAACTCCCTTTACCCCCTGCAAACACTTATGACTGAAATTATGTATACAATAATCATTGCAAGTTCTTTTTCTATTTCGAATGAACAACCATATGTTGTTCTTTATTCGTTTCATCATGATGTCGATGTAACATCCAAAGCAAAAAATCTTTTTCCTTTTCTGCCAATTTTCTTCCAAGCTTTTCTTTTGCATCGTCGCAAACGCCTTCAAAGCTTTTCACACTCACTTTCCCCCCATCTGAATAATTGACTCTTTTTTCATTGTAGTCTCTTTTTAGTCAGAATGCAATAGGATTTTAACAATTAACTAAATTTACTGATAACATGACAAGATGAAACAAATATGTTTACCTAAACAGTAAAAGTTCGATTGCCATCGACAAAAAAGACAAACGAAATATATTCGTCTGTCTTTTTAGTGAAATATATGGGCGTGCATTATTCATTTTTTTCATGCGTTTTACTCGATAAAAGCCATCCGGATACAGCAATAGCAATAAGCCCACCATAAAAAGTTAGTTTCCATGCAGTTGATCCAGGGAATGATTGTGGAATCATCATAACGTCTTTATGCGATAAGACGAGTACGGCTAATTTAATTCCAACCCAACCAACGATTGCAAAAGCTGCTACCTCTAATCCTGGACGTTGCTGTAGTAAGTTCACAAATACATTGGCCGCGAACCGCATAATAATTACACCAATCATTCCTCCAGCAAAAATAACGAGAAATTGTGCTCCGTCCAAACTTCCGATTGTAAACCACCCTGTTGGAGGTAGGACGACGGCAAGTGCTACGGCCGCTAAAATGGAATCGACTGCAAAAGCAACGTCAGCAATTTCGACTTTCAGAACAGTCATCCAAAAGCCACTCGTTGATGTCGCCTCTTTTATTGGAGTTTCTCGTTTTGCATATGTGTCATATATATGTTTGATAGAAATAAATAAGAGATAAACAGCACCAAGCGCCTGTACTTGCCATACATCCACTAAAAATGAAATCATAAACAACGATCCAAATCGTAAAACAAATGCACCAGCCAGTCCGTAAAAAAGTGCTTTTTTACGTTCTTCTTCCGGCAGATGTTTCACCATGACTGCAAGGACTAACGCGTTGTCTGCTGCGAGTAACCCTTCTAAACCAACTAAGACAATTAATACCCATCCATACTCCATTACTAATTGAAATTCCATCGTTTGTAGCTCCTTTTAGTTTGTCCATTCTGACACTCAATCGATAAGAGCCATCAAAAAAAGACCCTTACCCCCCTTGAAGATGAGGTAAAGGTCTCGCTAACAAACATTTTGCCAATGGAGCCGGAGATTTCTCTCGTATTGACGACTACCATTGTCCAGCTACTCCCCTTTAACGAAAGTGGAATGTATGTAATTATGTTCCTTCATAAACATTCGAGTGTTTTTACTATATGCACTTATTTTACAAAAAAGGATTGATTTTGTCTATCTATTTCTAGGAAAAATCCATAATTTTATTTTTCATCCATGTTTTCCTTCCTATTCTTCTGAATTGAATGTACTATATACATAAACTAAAAACTAAGAAGAAAGTGGGAATGCATATGTTTAATAAAAAGTGGTTTCAATTCCTAATTGGTGCTGTACTTGTAGCCCTATTAGTCTTGTTACTATCTAAAACAAGTTTTATATTCTATCCTATTCTTCAATATATCACTGCTGTTGCAGTTCCCATTATTGGTGCTGGTATCTTATTTTATGTGACAAAACCGGTTGTAGCACTACTTGAAAAAATAAAATTCCCACGCATCCTTGCTATTTTCACTGTTTTCCTGTTAATTACAGCAGTGGGGACAGTCTTCGTCCTATTTATTGCACCGATTATCGAAGCACAGTTTTCGAAAATAGTATCGAACATACCAAAAGCTGTCACAATGGTGCAAGACTTCATCTCGAATATTCAATCAGGTGCTTTCGCTATTCCAGACCAGGTATATGAGGCAATTGATGGATTTGTTGATAACCTTCAGGAACATGCGGAGAACATATTTACATCGGCATTCGGAATTATTGCAAATATCATCGTATTCATTATGTCGCTTATTTTAATTCCTTTTTTCTTGTTTTTCATGTTGAAAGATGGAGACAAACTCATTCCGTTTATTACACAAGCGTTTGATGATAAAAAGAGTAAAAACATTACACAATTACTTACAAAGGTCAATGAAACTTTAACAGCCTTTATTCAAGGACAATTATTCGTTAGTTTTGTTTTAGGAATTTTATTATTCATCGGATACGTGATTATCGGACTGAATTATTCTTTAACACTTGCATTGATTGGAATGATTTTGAACGTTATCCCATTTCTCGGTCCTTGGATGGCAGTTGTTCCTGCACTTATTGTTGCCGCCATACAGGATCCATTCATGATTATTTGGGTAGGTGTCATTACACTTATTGCCCAACAACTTGAAAGTACGTTCATATCACCAAATGTGATGGGTCGTGCATTAAAACTACATCCACTCACAGTAATTACTGTTATTTTAGCGGCTGGTAGTATTGCAGGATTCCTCGGAATCTTATTCGCTGTACCATTCTATGCCGTGATGAAAACAATTTATGTACACTTTTACCATACCATTCGAGACTCAAAAAGTAACAAAGCATTTCACGTGGATGAGCAGTAGTGCAACTACAAGCTTTCATATGATACACTAGAAATAACACATGTTGAACAATGGTTTAAAGAGGTGAATGCATCAATGACGAAAGAACAATTAGAAGCGAAATTAGATGAGTTAAAGTCTGACTATGTTCGAATTCAGGAGGACTTGGAAAAACTTGTATTTGTGGGCGGAAGAGAATCTTCTGCTGAGGAACAACTCATTCGACTCGAAAAGGAAATCGCTGAAGTACGTGAACAATTAGAAGAAGTGGAATAATATATAAAAGTGAAATGAACCCTCTAAGGGCCCATTTCACTTTTTTGTTTGTTACACGCACGTTTTTATAGAGCAAGCGATTGAATCCACTCTGCCTTTTCCTCTGTATATGCTCGTACGTTATTGGGGTACTTTTTCGCTAATTCTTTTTTGAGTGCTTCATATTCTTTTGCGAGTGACGGTTTCTCTATAAGTGCATCTCTAAAACCGATATGGCTCTTCCACCACATTCCATTATGTTCAACTACATGCATATAATGTGTTCTTCTTAAATCTGGTAATGCTGGGAATTTAGCAAAAACGACTTTTCCTTCTTGCTCTACGTGACCAAGTTGGTGATACTTTTTAGCTGCCAATGCTTTTCTGTCAAACCGTTCAACATCAGCCAAATCTTCTACCCCAACGAGTATGTCAATAACAGGTTTCGTCGCAATTCCCCCGATAGCTGTACTGCCAAAGTGTTGGAGATCAATGATGTGTTTTCCAATGATAGACTCCAGAAGTTCTTTTTCTGTTAAAAACTTCTCTCCCCATTCTCTATGATATGGTACTAACGTTACTTCCGAGCGATCGACCCCTTGCATAAACGTCTCCCCCTTTTTGAATTGTATGTCAATTATACTGGCCCCTTTTCCAATTTTGCAGTCTGTTTTTATTTTTTCTTTCGCGTATAATGGATGTAGAACAATTCACCACATACAACCTTCGCTTACAATCTATTCATTCTTTAATGAATTTCATAATACTTCAACTTCCTTTTCTAACAATCCAACAAACACCTATGGTAGAATATACGTTGAGAAAGGTGGAACGTACATGCTTGATCAAAGTACTCATGTGTTACAATCTTATTTTGGCTATTCTTCGTTTCGAGTAGGACAACAAGAAACGATTACACATATTTTACAACGAAAAAACACCCTTGCGGTCATGCCGACAGGAAGTGGGAAGTCGCTCTGTTTCCAAATACCTGGCATGGTTATGGGCGGAACGGCTCTGATCATTTCCCCGCTTATATCATTAATGAAAGACCAAGTCGATGCACTTGAAGCCGTTGGGATTGCCGCTACATATATTAATAGTTCACTGTCAAGAGAAGAGCAATCAGAGCGATTGCGTGGAATTGCTCAAGGGGCATACACATTTGTCTATGTTGCACCCGAAAGACTAGAAATGGCTTCTTTCATGCGCGTCATTCGCAATTTACACATCCCTTTTGTAGCATTTGACGAAGCACATTGTATTTCCCAATGGGGGCATGATTTCAGACCGAGTTATCGATCGGTTGTTCCAACATTACAAGCATTACCGAATATCGAAACATATGTTGCATTAACGGCGACAGCTACAAAAGAAGTGATTCGTGACATTCAAAAGTTGCTTCATATTTATGATGAAAATGTCGTTCAAACGGGTTTTGCACGAGATAATTTATCTTTTCATCTATTGAAAACGGCTGATAAATGGACGTACATTCGAAAGTACATTACCCAACGTAAAAATGAATCCGGAATTATTTATACGGCGACACGGAAACAAGCCGATCAATTGTATGAGCAATTGCAACGTGCTGGAGTGAAAGCAGAAAAGTACCATGCGGGAATGAATGAACAGGAACGGCAGGATGCACAAAATGCATTTATTTATGACCAATCACAAATTGTAGTCGCGACAAATGCATTCGGAATGGGGATTGATAAGTCAAACGTTCGCTTTGTGATTCATTATGCCATGCCGATGAACATCGAATCCTATTATCAAGAAGCGGGACGTGCTGGGAGAGATGGCGAACCAAGCGATTGTATTTTATTATTCACCCCACAAGACGTCCGCATGCAACAATTTTTAATTGAGCAATCTGAATTAGGTGAAGATGCCCAGCAGCTTGAATATCAAAAGCTCCAAGCAATGGTAAACTACTGTCATACACATAGTTGCTTAGCTACCTATATTCGTGTATATTTCGGCGAAAACGTACAAGATGAAGTCTGTGAACAATGTACAAACTGCACCACAGATAAAGAAAAGACCAATATTACCGAATTTGCTCAAATGATTCTTTCGTGCGTGAAACGAATGGATGAACGGTTCGGTATTGCGCTCACGGCCAAAGTGTTAAAAGGCTCGAATGATCGACGGATTCACTCCTATCGATTGAATAAAATCTCCACCTATGGAATTATGAGGCAACATACCGAAAAAGCGATTACTGAAATGATTCAATTTCTAGTGGCTGATCAACTGTTAGGGACGGCTGAAGGTAAATATCCTACTTTGAAATTAAACCAACAATCGGTTGATGTTTTGACTGGTAAAAAGGAAGTGTGGATGGTCACTCCACATATACCGAAAAAAGAAGTTGCCGACTATAATCGCGATTTATTTGAAACATTACGTATCTTGCGCAAGGAAACGGCGGAAGAAGACGGTGTACCACCATATGTACTTTTTTCAGATGCTACATTAACAGATATTTGTAGATACTTTCCTGAAACAAAAGAAGACATGCTATCCATTAAAGGAATTGGACCAAAACGATATGAGCAATATGGAGAGCGTTTTTTACAAGAGATTCAAACATGGTTGGAGAAGAATCCGCAAGAAACTAAACGTGTCCAAATCCAGTCTGTTTCAAGTCCTGGTTATCGAAGCGTTCAAACAGAGGTAAGTGACGAACCAAGCCATATGATTTCATATAAAGCATTCCAATCGGGTACGCTTATCAAAGATATTGCTGCTAGGCGTGAACTGACTGAACAAACCATTGAAAATCATTTATTTAAAGCATTTGATCAAGGGCATCCACTCGTGTGGGATATTTTCTTTTCCCCGGAGCAAGAAAAAGCAGTATTAGAAGCGAGAGAAAAGATAGAGGAACAAAAATTATCGCTGATCAAAGAATTATTGCCAGAGGAATTTACATATTTAATTATTAAAGCAGTCCTCGTTAAAAATGGTTTATGGACATAAAAACGGCTTCATTGTCGCTCATATGAGCAACAATGAAGCCGTTCTATTATTTCACATCAATGGTCCATGTACCATTTCTAAAGACCGCTTCTGTTTCACCATTTTCAAATACGCCATCAATATCGATTTTGTCCGATCCAATCATGAAATCGACGTGTGTTAAACTGTCATTGATTCCTGCTTCATCTAATTGCTGATCATCCATTTGATCGCCGTCTTTCATGTTTGTCGGATATGCCTTACCAAGGGCAATATGAACCGAGGCATTTTCATCAAACAATGTGTTATAAAAGATAATTCCTGATTGGGAAATCGGTGATTCATCTGGAACAAGTGCAATTTCTCCGAGTCTGCGAGCACCTTCATCTGTATCCAGTAAATGTTTTAAAATATCTTCCCCTTGTTTCGCCGAGAAATCAACAACTTTCCCATCTTTAAAGGTAAGTGTGAAGTCATCAATGACTCCCCCACCATAATTGAGTGGTAATGTGTTCGATACTGTACCATTCACGTTATATTTATCCGGTGCTGAAAACACTTCTTCTGTTGGAATGTTTGGATTAAATACTACACCCTTTTCCGAAAGTGCATCTCCTCCATGCCAAATATGGCCTTTCGGAAGCCCGATTTTTAAATCTGTTCCTGGAGCTTTTAAATGTAAGCTACTATAGTTGCGCTCATTTAATACTGCACGTGCTTTACGTAGTGTTTCATTATGGTCTTCCCACGCTGCAATTGGATCCTCCTGATCGACACGAACGATTTTCACAATAGCGTCCCAAAGTTTTGCAACGGCTTGTTCGCGTGATTCATTTGGAAATACTTTTTGTGCCCAATCACCTGTTGGAATGGAAATAATTGACCAGCGAATGCGGTCATTCATTTGATATTCTCTGAATTTCTTCATCGCTTGAGACGATGCTTTTTGTGCCAGAGCTACGCGCGCTGGGTCAATATCCTTTAGTAAATCTGGATTTGAAGAATGGATAGACAATACAGCACTGTCTATGTCCGCGAACCAATTATATTGTTCTTGTAACCAATCTGGTACATTCTCCAATACGTCATCTGGTGCATATGTAAAACGAAGAAGAGATAACTCATCATCTGCCCAATTGATGTGGACATAATTTGCCCCGTGTTCATACGCTTTTTTAGCAACAAGTTTTGCAAAGTCTGCCCCCTCTATAGGTGCATTAATGACGAGGGTTTGTCCTTTTTGTAAATTAACGCCTGTTTCAATTGCTAGTTGTGCATATTTTTCGAGTGTTTCTTGATTTACCATATATGTAACCTCCACTTTGTACATTTATTTTTGCCAAGGAAAATCTGTTCCAAATTCTTTAGCCATGTCTTTTGATTCTTTTCTTCTCTCTCGACGATAGTCTGCACGAGCAGCTGCGCCTTCATGCAACATAATTTCATGTTCTGTTTCAGGATAGACTTGTGGTACTGGAATGGGTCTTCCATCCTCATCGACTGCTACAAATGTTAAAAACGCTGTTGTACACACCATTCGTTCTCCAGTGATCAAATCCTCTGTCACTGCCTTTACAAACACTTCCATCGATGTATTGTGGGTCCACGTGACAAATGCTTCGATACAAATAGAATCTCCTACTTTTACAGGAGCAATGAAATCAAGTGAGTCCATGGAAGCTGTAACGACGTTTTTTCTTGCGTGTCTCACAGCCGCAATTGCTGCGACATCATCAATGTGCGCCATTAACTTTCCACCAAATAGCGTGCCATAAGAATTCGCATCAGGCGGTAGGACATGTGACGTTTTTACAGTTAGTGAATTTGCACAAGACTTTGCTTCTACATTCATGATTAAAACCTCTCTTTATCATAATATTGGTGATAGCAATCTGGAAACGGATTCTTTAAATCGAATGACTAATGATCTTTCTTGATATAACTTCTGCGTCATTTGACTAGATTCTAGCATATCTTCTTGAAACTTTTTGACCAGTTCTTTAGCAATTTCTTTATCATACAAAAATGCGTTCACTTCAAAGTTTAACCGGAAACTTCTCACGTCAATATTCGCAGTACCAACAGATGCAATTTTCCCGTCAACAACAATGGTTTTTGCATGTAAAAATCCTTTTTGATAGATGTACGCTTCTGCCCCTGCATTGAGTAAATCACCTACATAAGACATGGTTGCCCAGTAAACAAACATATGATCCGGCTTATTCGGAATCATCAGCTTTACTTTCACACCAGAAAGTGCAGCAATGCGAACGGCATCCATTAAACTTTCATCTGGTATAAAATATGGCGTTTGAATATAAATGTAATCTTTTGCACTTAAAATCATTTTAATATAGCCAAGTTTGATTTGTTCCCACTCTGAATCAGGTCCACTGGAGACAATTTGGACACCAACATCTCCATGTTCATTATGTGCTCGTTCATAAAAACGATCTTCAAAGGTCATTTTATGTGGAGAAGCTTGATTCCAATCAAGTGTAAAACGTACTTGCATGTTTCGAACGGCCCCACCTTGTACACGCAAGTGCGTATCCCGCCAATAACCGAATTTTTCATCTTTTCCTAAATATTCATCCCCTATATTAAAACCACCAATATACCCAACACTTCCATCAATAATAGCAAGTTTACGGTGGTTTCTAAAGTTAATTTTTAAATTAATCTTAGGGATTTTCGGAGGAAAAAAAGAAACGACTTCTACACCCGCGTTTTCCAATCTTCGCTTATATTTCCTTCCAAGGCGTCTAGATCCCATATCATCGTATAAAAAACGAACCTCTACCCCTGCTTGGGCTCGTTCAATCAATACATCGGCAATTTGATTTCCTAAATCATCATGACGGACAATATAATAAAGCAAATGAATATGATCGGTTGCTTGCTTTAAATCTTGAATAAGTGCGTTAAACTTTTCTTCTCCATCTGTAAAAATATGAACGTCGTTATCTTGTGTAAGTACCGCATCATTGTTTCGCAAATGTAAATAATAGAGATCTTTATAGTAATCTAATTCTCCATTTTTATATGTAATTTCTCCCGCTTCAATCGCACGCATCTGCTTTTGAACAGCTGTCTTTGTGCCAAGCTCACTTTTAGCGTCCCATTCAAAGATTTTACGGTTGGTCAATTGTCTTCCAAAAATTAAATATACTATAAATCCAACAATCGGAATAAAGAAGAGGACCATTAACCAAGCCCAAGTAGACGTGGCGTCTCTGCGCTCTAAAAAGATAACAGTAAATGCAAGAATTATGTTGACAATAAGCACAAACCCTAACAAATACGGAATAAACTGCACTACACATTCCCCCTCCATACAACCAATAGTGCACATGAATAGTATTTATATTCTATCATAATCTCACATTTATAGTGAGTATGATGTTACTTTAGAGTTATTTTATACAGCAAGTGAATTTTTTAAATGTATAGAATTAACTGAAAACGGTTGCGTTTTTTATTTATTATGGTTTAATAATTGTAATATTATCAAGATATACAAGGGGGACTGATGATGAGAAAGTGGTTATTCATTATTGTTACATTTTTGTTTATTTTATTCATAACAGCTTGTACAGCAGGTGAGGATGCAGGAAAAGAAACGACTGCAAATGATGGCAATAATTCTTCTGAGCAAACAGGTGACAATAACACAGGTGAAAAAGTTCTTTATTTAAATAATGCGGAAGAACCGACATCCTTTGATCCATCTATGGGGTTTGATTCTGTTTCTTGGGATCCATTAAACCAAATTATGGAGGGACTCATGAGACTTGATGAAGATTTCAAGCCACAAGAAGCAATGGCTGAGTCCTATGAAGTTTCAGAAGATGGACTAACATACACATTTACATTACGCGATGCTCAGTGGACAAATGGGGATCCAGTAACCTCTGATGACTTTGTTTATGGATGGCTTCATATGCTTGATCCTGAAACGGCTTCATATTCAGCCTTTCTTGGTGCAAATTATATTGAAGGCGCGGAAGCATACAATGAAGGTGAAGCAGAGACTGAAGATGTAGGTATTAAAGCTATAGACGATCAAACACTTGAAGTTCGTCTTGTATATCCACTCGATTCCTTTTTAGGCCTTATTACGTTACCGACATTTTTCCCTATCAATGAAAAAATTGCGACTGAAAATGAAAAATGGTACGCAGAAGCTGATACCTTTGTAGGAAATGGGCCTTTCAAGATGACTGGATGGAACCACGATGAAAATATTATCATGACTAAAAATGAAGATTATTGGGATGCAGACAATGTCTTAATCGATGGAATTGAATGGGCCATGGTAAATAGCGATAATACGGAATATCAAATGTATCAAACCGGTGACTTAGATGTTTCAGGTATCCCGACTGAAATGGTAGATCAGTTATTAGACGATCCTGAAGCAATCATTTATGATTTAGCTGGAACGCAATTTTACCGTTTTAATGTAACAAAAGAGCCATTTACAAATAAGAAAATACGTCAAGCTTTCACTCTTGCTCTTGATCCTGATGATATCGTTGAATACATTGTTAAAACAGGTAACAAAGTTGCTCGCGGGTTTGTTTCTTATGGTTTTACTGGTCCAGATGGAAAGGACTTCCGTGAGACTCAAGGAGATTTAGTTGAATTCGATCCTGAAAAAGCAAAAACTCTTCTTAAGGAAGGGATGGAAGAAGAAGGTTGGGATACACTTCCAGATGTTGTACTTTCTTATAATACAGATGATGTTTTGAAAGACGTTGCAGAGACTATACAAGACCAATTGAAAGAAAACATTGATATAGAGGTCACACTTGAAAATTCAGAATGGAATGTGTTTCGTGATGAACAAGCAGATTTAAAGCTTCAATTTTCACGCTCAACATTTGGTCATGATTATGCAGATCCAATAAATGCTCTTGAAAACTTCACAACAAGCAATACAGTTATGAACCGCACTGGATGGTCCAATGAGGAATATGATGATTTATTAAAGGAAGCACGCAAAGAAGCTGACTCTGAAAAAAGATGGGACTTATTACTAGAAGCAGAGCGTGTTTTAATTGATGAAGCTCCACTCCTCCCGCTCTACTTTTATAATGGATCCGTTTTACAAAAAGAAAATGTGAAAAACATCGTTAGACCACCAGTTGGAAGTATAGAACTTAAGTATGCTGAAATTGAATAGTAATTAAAAACACTCTTGTCACTCTTCAAGAGTGTTTTTTGTGAAATTATCAATGAGTACATTTAATTTATGACTTTCCTTTAATGAAATTTATTAAATAATATACATAATATTTTTCGCTCGAAATACTTTCTTAATGGTCGTTGCATGCAGATTAAAAGCGTTATAGATAGATATGATGACCTATATTCATTTATCGTGTTAAAAAGACTATATTTAAGCTTTTTCATGACCTTTCACTAATATCCTTTTACATCTATTCAATGGTATACATATTATTCATTACTGTTCCTATTGACATTTTAAAAGAATAACTTCACACTCTATAATTAGATTCATTTTAGGGCATACTTTTTACAACGTTCTTTTAAAGTACTATTCAAGTATAAAATTCAATTACATATAGGAATGAAAGGATTTCGTTATGAAAAAAATTACAAATGTATTTTGGTTTTCAATTGCAATCGTATTAGTACTCGTTTTATTTGGAACATTCGCACCACAAGTGTTCGAAGACGTGACACAGCAACTACAAACATTAATCACAACCTATTTTAGTTGGTACTATTTAATTATTGTTGCTGCGATTGTTATTTTTTGTGGATTTTTTATATTCCATCCAGTTGGAGCGATTCGATTAGGAAAGCCTGATGATCGTCCAGCATATTCAACTGCTACTTGGTTTGCAATGTTGTTTAGTGCTGGAATGGGGATCGGCCTTGTGTTTTGGGGTGCTGCTGAGCCATTATCCCATTACATAACACCTCCTACTGCAGGTAGTGAAACTGTCGAATCGTATCAAGAAGCACTTAAATACTCATTTTTCCATTGGGGAATTCATGCATGGGCAATCTATGCAATCGTTGGATTTGCGTTAGCATACTTCCAATTTAGAAAAGATTCTCCAGGACTCATTTCATCTACGCTAAAACCAATATTTGGAGATAAAATGGATGGAATCTGGGGCAATATTATTGATGTTTTAGCAGTTACAGCAACTGTAATTGGTGTTGCAACAACACTTGGATTCGGGGCAAAGCAAATTAATGGAGGACTTTCATATTTATTTGATATTCCCATTTCTTTTCCGGTTCAATTAGTCATTGTTGCCATTGTTACGGTTCTATTCATCATCTCCGCTTGGTCGGGATTGGGTAAAGGTATCAAGTATTTGAGTAATACGAACTTAGTGCTTGCCATTCTGATTTTTGTTGTGACATTTATTCTTGGACCAACCATCTTAATGCTAGACATATTTACAGATTCCTTTGGTCAATATCTCTCTGATATTATTAAGATGAGCTTTAGAAGTTCGCCATTAGATGAAGGTGGACGCGGTTGGATTAATGATTGGACCGTCTTTTATTGGGCTTGGTGGATTGCTTGGTCCCCATTTGTCGGTATTTTTATTGCTCGAATTTCAAAAGGTCGTACCATCCGACAATTTTTAGTCGGGGTCACCATCATTCCTGCGGTCATTGGCGCATTATGGTTTACAGTATTTGGTACGTCAGCGATTGAAGTTCAGAAAAAAGGCATACTTGATCTTGGAGGACTGGAAACAGAAGAAGTGCTCTTTGCGACATTTAGCCAATTTCCTTGGGCAACAATCTTATCAATTATTGCTTTAGCTTTAATTACGACGTTCTTTATTACATCTGCAGACTCTGCTACGTTTGTACTTGGGATGCAGACAACCAATGGTTCACTCACGCCACCGAACCAAGTTAAAATTACGTGGGGATTGGCGCAAGCAGCTGTTGCAGTTATATTACTGTACAGTGGTGGATTAGATGCCCTGCAAAATATACTTATTATTGCAGCACTGCCCTTCTCCCTCATCATTATTCTCATGATGGTTTCGCTATACCAGTCATTAATGGCCGAAAATAGGGAGATCCAACATAATACATCTCGGAGAAAGAGAAATTAATCATAAAAGCTACCATCACTTGTGATGGTAGCTTTTTTATGAGTGTGTTGGAAGGTGACTCGTGTTTAGTGCCGCCATTTCAGTGAAGCGACAGATTAGAGGTACTATGAGCTCGTTTAGTGCCTGTATTTTCACACTCCAGCTAAATCGAGGTATTATAACTGATCTTAGTGCTTCTTTTCGGCGATTCTCACGTAAACGAAGCACTATAAACCATTTTAGTGCCTCAATGTTGCTACATTCGAATAAACCGAGCACTATGGGACTCCCCTCAGTGGAAAACAAAAAGGTGCGGCGATGAACGCTGCACCTTATTTTAAGAATTCAACTATGAAATTTTATCCAATGCTTGCGCGATATCTTCCCATACATCCTCCCACGCTTCTAATCCAACAGACAAACGAATGAGTTCATCGGTAATCCCCATTTTTGCCCGATCTTCCTCAGGTACGACAGCATGTGTCATTGACACAGGATGTTGAATGAGTGTTTCTGCATCACCGAGACTGACCGCTAATTTAATGAACTTCAAATGGTTTAAAAATTGTTGTGCATCTTTTTTCGTTCCAGCAATTTCAAACGAAATCATCCCGCCTGCTTGATCCATTTGTTTTTTAAAAATAGAGTAGTCTGGATGGTCTTCATCATTTGGGAAGTATACATGTTTTACTAATGGATGATGCCGTAACTTTTCAAATACGTGTTGCGCATTATCACAATGACGATCCATCCTAATTGGTAATGTCTTTAAGCCACGTAACAATAACCAGGCATCAAACGGACCAATAATTCCGCCGATATCTTTTTGAGTGGTTGAAGCGACTTCATCTAAAAATTCATGCGTACCAACAGCGAGGCCTGCTACGACGTCCCCATGTCCACCAATATACTTTGTTGCACTATGAACAACGACATCACACCCTAGCTCTAACGGGTGCTGTAAATAAGGTGAAGAGAATGTATTATCAACGACAACTGGAATGTTTTTTTCTTTCGCAATGGCAGAGACCATCTCTAAATCAATGAGTTTCATCGTTGGATTGATGGGAGTTTCAATATAGATACACGTTGTTTCAGGCTTAATGGCAGCACGAACTGCTTCTTCTGATTCCATCTCTGATAAATCGTGGGTAATATTGTACTTTTCTTCCATCATTTGCAGTAATCCGAATGTACACCCATATAATCCGACAGAGCATAAAATGTGGTCATTGGCTTTTGTAAGGGCGACAAGTACAGCCGAAATCGCAGCCATGCCTGAACCAAAAGCAAGCCCTCTTTCGCCATTTTCAAGTGCTGCAATTCGTTCCTCCAATGCTACTACGGTTGGGTTTTTAAGCCGAGAATACACATACCCGTCCTCTTCCCCTGCAAATCGTCGTTCCCCTTGTTCAGCACTATCAAACGTATACGTCGATGTTTGAAAAATCGGTGGTGTTAAACTCCCTAACATATCTTTTGAATCATATCCCTCATGAATAACAGATGTTTCAAAGCGCATTCGATCTTTTGCCATTTTTTAAACCTCCATTTTTTAAATCTTTCGTTAAAAACTATACAATTTTTTCATATTTAGACTTCCTTGTTAACGCTTTCATACATCTCTATCATAAATGAATTTAGGCTTTAATGAAAGCATGTTGATTGTTTTTATGGCCATATCCGATTATGATAGTTCTACTTTATCATTTGAAAAGAAATACGATTTGAGGGATGTTTTTGGGAACAGACGAACGAAAAGTAGCAATTATTTACATCATTTCTGCATATACAATTTGGGGATTGCTGCCGATTTACTGGAAATGGTTAGACGCAATTCCTTCTAGTGAAGTACTTGCACATCGCATGATTTGGGCATTTGTTTTCATGGTTTTATTCGTTTTAATTAGAGGGAAGTGGAAACCTTTCTTGCATACGTGCAAATCTGTGTGGGGCGATAAGAAAAAGCTACTCGGACTTATTCTCGCATCCGTTTTTATCAGTGTTAATTGGTTTATATTTATATGGGCTGTGAATAACGACTTCGTTGTTGAAGCAAGCCTTGGCTATTATATCAATCCACTTATTAGTATTTTACTGGGGATCATTGTGTTAAAAGAAACATTCTCGCGTTCACAAGCTTTTTCTTTTATTTTAGCAGCTGTTGGAGTGCTGTTTTTAACCATAAGTATTGGTGTTTTCCCATGGATTTCTTTCTTATTAGCATTCTCTTTCGCAACATATGGACTTATTAAAAAGGTCATCAATGTGGATCCTATTTTCGGATTAACCATTGAAACGATTATCATCACTCCTGTCGCATTCATTTATCTAATGATGCAACCGACAAATGCGATCGCAACAGATGGAGTTTTTTCGCTACACGTCCTGTTATTAGCGGGGGCTGGAGTTGCAACTGCTGTTCCACTTTTGTTTTTCAACGCTGGAGCGCCAACTTTACCATTAGCAACACTTGGTTTCCTTCAGTACATTGCACCAACACTCATGCTTTTAATCGGTGTTTTATTGTATAAGGAACCTTTTACACTTGCTCATCTAATAGCATTTATTTTGATTTGGACAGCTCTTGTCCTGTACATGCGAAAAGAGAAACCATCCAAACAACAAGCATAGAAAAAGCTGTTTCTATCGATTGAAATATAGAAACAGCTGCCTGCTTGTATTAATTCAGTTGTAGGGATTTCTTAGAGTTCATGAGAGCGTCAATGACGTAATCCGCATTAATAACTTCGGCTTCATCAAATAAATCTGCTTCCGTTACGCCATTATGCTCCATGCACGATGAGCATACTTTAATTTTCCCACCTTTTTCAAGATAGGATGCTAGCATTTTATCTGTCGGTTCAAATGGTTCCCCTACATTTATTTTGCTCGCATACCCTTTTTCAGCTAGGTGAATACCGTCAGCTAATAGCAATATTTCTACCGTGTGCCCTTTATCTAACGCTTTATTGCCCATTAAAAATGTAATCGTTACATTGCTCTCATCACTTTCGTGTGCTGTTAATGTGATTAACAAATCCGCATAACTCATGTACTATCTCTCCTTTAGATCATAGTATTACATATAGAACTACAGGATTCTCGATTACAAATCAAGGGAATGGGATTATAGGTTCTTCTGTTTGGCCTGTTTGTTATAATGATGCGCGACCTGTTCATACGTTTTATATTCCCTTTTCCCCTCTTCTGTTAGACTGTATACTCCTCTGCTTTCCCGCGTGAACCATCCATAGTAATTGTTATATAAAATAGAATAGGTCTTTTCATTTGTACCAATTTCTTTTAATTGTTTAGCTGACATCGGGCCAAACTGTTCTAGGCAACACGCAATAAAAATACACATTTCTCGATATGCGGTCATTATTTCTGTTTGGTGACTACCACCAACATTCATATTTTTATGCCGTCCAGCAATTTCTGTTCGTAATTTATTTCTTGTCCGCTTACTTTGTTGCATGCTTCTATCACGGTTAAAAGGTTTTGGAGAAAGGATTTCCGCAACATGCGGTGTCTCCTGATTAAGATTCACAGTGAGTAATCCTATTTCTAACCGTCTGAGGAGATGTCTCAAATCACTTTTCTTGCGCGACTTCAAGGATATCTTAGGCTCCGCAATAGCAATATATACATGGTCGGTAAGCCTTTGACGTTTGGTTGCTTGAATGATTACTTCTAGTTGTAAAACTTTTTTGAGCTCGATAATAATCATTCTATCATCTTTAACTGCGACAACATCGCAATCTTTAACTTCCCCATGCACTTCAAACCCCTGTTCAGAAAAATATGTTTCAATTGGTTTATATAAATCTATTTCTTTTATATGGTGAAGCATATATTCCCGCCTTTACATTTCAATAATAACTTGTAATCATCCAAGTATTCTGTTTTTTATGAAAAAAGGGTTGACAAAAATTCATTCAGTCTTATATAATACTCCTTAAGTTCATATGAAGCAACTCTTATCACGAGTGGTGGAGGGGATAGGCCCTATGAAGCCCAGCAACCTTTAAGTATATCTATACTTATTACGGTGCCAAATCCTACAGGTCAATGTTTGATCTGGAAGATAAGAGGAGGACACGCAAAATTTATTGCCCTCTTCTTAGGAAGGGGGCTTTTTATATAGCTCCTCTTTCTTGCTTATCCAGATGTACAATCGAATGTCCGTATGTACGGACGACAGTTTTTCAACTTTATAAGGAGGAGATTTTTAATGACAAATTTTTACACAGAAAACGCAGACACGATTTTACTTCACGGAGGTCAGGAACCAGACCCAACGACAGGATCACGGGCCGTACCTATTTATCAAACAACTTCTTACGTGTTTAACGATACGGAACATGCGCAAAACTTATTTGGATTAGCTGAGCCAGGGAACATTTATACACGGATTATGAACCCGACGACAGATGCTTTTGAACAGCGAATCGCCCAGTTGGAAGACGGAGTTGCTGCTGTTGCAGTATCTTCAGGAATGGCTGCCATTACGTTCGCCATCCTAAACCTTGCACGTGCTGGGGACGAAGTTATTGCGGATAGTAATTTATATGGTGGTACGTATAATTTATTTGCTCATACCCTTCCAACATATGGAATTGATGTGAAATTTGTTGACGGTACAGATATTGGCGCAATCGAAGCAGCAATTACTTCCAAAACAAAAGCTATTTTCGGTGAAACCATTACAAACCCTAGTTTGAATGTTTTCGATATTGAGAAGGTTGCTGATGTTGCACACAATCACGATATTCCATTGATCATCGACAACACATTTGCCCCATACTTCTGTAAACCAATCCAGTGGGGAGCAGATATTGTCGTTCACTCAGCCACCAAATGGATTGGAGGACATGGGACAACGATTGGTGGAGTTGTCGTTGACGGTGGAAGATTTAACTTTGGAAATGGCAAGTTTCCAGGATTTACAGAGCCGGATGAAAGTTATGGTGGAATTAAATTTGCTGAATTAGGTGCACCTGCTTTTGCACTAAAATTACGTGTCCAGTTATTACGTGATATCGGTGCTTCGCTCAGTCCACAAAGTGCATTTCTATTTTTACAAGGACTTGAAACATTGCACGTACGCCTACAAAAGCATTATGAAAATGCTCAAAAGGTAGCTACTTATTTGCAAGCACATCCTGCCGTTGAATGGGTGAATTATCCAGGTTTAGCCGAACACCCGACACATGCATTAGGGAAAAAATACTTTAATAACTCCTTTGGATCCGTGATTACATTTGGTATTCAAGGTGGGCGAGAAGCGGGACGAAAACTCATTGACAACATTTCACTTTGGTCACACGTAGCGAATGTGGGCGATGCAAAATCACTCATCATTCATCCAGCTTCTACGACACACCAACAATTAAGTGCGGATGAATTAAAATCTACCGGTACATCCGAAGAACTTGTGCGCTTATCCATTGGACTAGAAGATGTCGATGATTTATTGCAAGACTTAGATAAAACCATTGCTTTAGCAACAGATACGGAGCCGACGATCAAGGAAGCCCAAGAACAACAGTTACGCAAAATCTTCTCAACGCCATTTGACCGAAGTGGAGAAATTCGGAAAAAACATATTGCTCTGTTAGACGAAAACGAAGCATTGCTAGCGTACTTTACAAAATTAGGCTTTCAAGCAACGCGGATTGAAAATTCAAGTGATCTTGTTACTATCGATGGTCCAGTAGATATTCTCATTACAGAAACAAGTGATGTTGACACAGAAACCATAGAACTCCTTGCAAACAAGCAAGGGAAAGGAATTATCGTTGAACACGCAGACGCAACAGAAGACTTAATAGAAGATGCACGTGGTGCGAATCTACCTGTATTCAGCGAAGTGAATACAAAACAATTTATTGAATCTATTCGCGGAAAATAAATTCATTGAAGAACCTTTCACGTATATTACAAAGTGGAAGGTTCTTTTCTATTTGTTGAAGTTCTTATGACAAAAGCCCGCTTTGCTGTTTACACGAAGGCAATTATGTGTAAAATGATAGCTAGACAAAAGGTTCGGAGTAAGTCTTATACAACCTTTTCCCCCATATAATGAACAACTAGGTGTGGTAATCATGAAAAAGAAAAAAATTATTGGTATAAGCGCGATTGCACTTTTAATTATAAGTATAATCATTGTACTTTTCGTTAAGAATGACAAAGGACTAGAAAACCCTCTCCCTGAGGCATTTCAAGATGAATCTTTTCCTGATGAAGATGACATAGAAGAAACGGAAGATGATGAAAAAGCGGAAAAGGAAGATGAAGAAGAAAGTGAACCAGCTGCCGGAAGACTTTCAAAAAAAGTTCGCTCGGCCGTATCTAGAGTTTTTAATCAAAAAGTAAATATTGTTGCCATTGGCGATTCTCTTACGCAAGGTGTAGGGGATCAAACAGACCAAGGCGGTTACGTCGGTATTTTAGAACGAACAATGGATCATGAAGAGCATGATTTGTCCATTCAATTTAGCAATTATGGGAAACGTGGAAACCGTACGGATCAAATGCTTGAAAGGCTTGAAGATGAGGAGATTCAGGCTGATATTCGCCAAGCAAATATTGTCTTAATCACGATTGGTGCAAATGACATTATGCAAGTGGTGAAAGAAAACATTACGAATATCACACTTGAATTATTTACTGAAGAACGGAATCATTTTGAAGAAAGGCTTCGTGAGATTATAGAAACTATTCACGATTTAAACGGCGATGCCGAAATTTATTTACTCGGGATCTATAACCCTTTTGAAAAATACTTTGAAGAAATTGAGGAACTAAATATTATTGTCAATGAGTGGAACCAAACAGGCATCACAATTACAGAAGAATTTGACCAAGCAACATTTATTCCGATTCAGGATATTTTTGATGAGGCGACTACAAATTTATTTTCTGATGATAATTTTCATCCTAACACAACAGGATACCATCGCATGGCCGAACGAGTATTCGAATATCTAACAAAAGAAAGGTGATTTCCATGCGAGAAAAAAATAAATGGAAACGTAATTTCATTATTTTAGGGGTAGTCAATCTAGCAATCATTGCCATTTTGGCGTTGCTAATATTTTGGCCAACAGAACGCATTGAAATATCTTCTCAACCAAGTGACTTTTATGATGAAGACGCGAGTTCTGAGTTTGTCGTCACGACTACACGAAAAAATCTAAATGAACTCATTAACGCATACATTGATAAGTTTCTTGCAAATACAAATCACCAATACTCTATTTCTTTAGATGAGGATGTTCATTTACAAGGAGAGTTACCAATTTTTTCCACAACTGTTCCCTTGTCGATTCATTTAGAACCTCTCGTCCAAGAAAATGGCGATATTATATTGAAGCAACGCTCGATCTCTGTCGGTTTGTTAGAACTTCCGAATAAAAAAATTATGGAGTACATTAAAAAATTCTTATCGATGCCTGATTGGGTCACGGTGAATCCGGCAGATGAAGAGATCCATGTAGCTGTTTCTGAAATGGATATTAAAAGTAACTTCCGCGTCAGTGTAGAACATTTTGATTTAGAAGCGAACAATATTGCCCTGAAAATACTTGTGCCATACAAAACGCTAGGAATTGATTTATTAACAACACCCAATTAAAAACCACTTACTCGCGTAAGTGGTTTTTTATCTAATTACTAACTGTTTCATTTTTTTAGAAATTGAAAAGATAATTGATTCTTCTCGCTCTAATGTTTCGACTTCTATAGATGCATCATTTAATTTCTCTTTATCGATTGGTTGGTACTCACCTAAAATCCCTTCATACATCAACTCCATACCCTTTTGCTGACGAATATCTGTCGGTGTGACAAAGCAAAACGGCTGCTTCAATTCAAAGAGACCAGTATCTTCCATAATTGTTGCAATGAATTGCGAACAGAAATAAGCATTTTCTCGCTCTATTTCAACACGCAACAAATAGCCTATTAATCCTAAAAAATTATAGCGATAATCATCTTTTTTATCTTCAAACACTTTAATGTTATTTTGAATCGTTTTATACTGCTCTTCCGATACCGTTAATGTATAAATGGCGCAATTGGAATTACGGAGAAATTCACCATGAATTTCCTCGGTCACAAAGCCACCTATAAATGGGTTTCGAGGCCGCTTTCTCCCAAAACTATAAACTGTTGAAAGATCTTCATCAAAAGCGATCGAAACGTGATTTAATGATGCTCGTGTAAAAAAATTGATCAAACGAGATAAGTTTGTTCCAGTATCTGTAAAGAGAAAGTATAGCGTTCTCTTCCCCACATTATTTCCCCCCAATAAAAGGCATTTCTTTATGAATCTATCTCATACTCTCATATAAGAAGTATTCTTTTATAAATTTTATGGATATTTTACTTTTAATATATGAATCTTGTAGCGGTTTTGTCTCACTTAGACAAATATTACAGAAAGAATGCAAAATATACAAGGGCTATTTTTCCTATTTATTAAAACCCTTGAAGTTCCATTGACTTCGTTTATCATTGACGTATAGATAAATATTTCGTAAACTTGGCAAGATAGAGGAAATTGGAGGATATTACATGATAACTGTTAGTAATGTAAGTTTAAGATATGGTGATAAGAAACTATTTGAGGACGTTAATTTAAAATTTAATCCAGGCCATTGTTATGGACTTATTGGAGCAAATGGTGCTGGTAAATCTACATTTTTAAAAGTATTATCTAAAGAAATTGAGCCGCAAGAAGGAGACGTGTCCATTGCTTCAGGTAAACGTCTAGCTGTTCTAAAACAGGATCACTTTGCTTATGAAGAGCAAAATGTACTTGATACGGTTTTAATGGGCCATGAACAATTGTATAACGTCAAAAAAGAAAAAGATGAGATTTATATGAAACCTGACTTTTCCGAGGAAGACGGCATGCGAGCGGCTGAACTTGAAGGAGAGTTTGCAGAGTTAAATGGTTGGGAAGCAGAATCCGATGCAGCGATCTTATTAAAGGGACTCGGAATTACAGAGAAGTACCATTCATTAACGATGAGCCAACTGGAAGGAGATCAAAAAGTAAAAGTATTACTCGCTCAAGCACTTTTTGGTAATCCAGACATTTTACTGTTAGACGAACCGACAAACGGTCTTGATATTCAAGCCATTCAATGGCTAGAAGAGTTTCTCATTAACTTTGAAAATACAGTCATCGTCGTTTCCCACGACCGTCACTTTTTAAATAAAGTGTGTACGCAAATTGCTGATGTTGACTTTGGAAAAATTCAAATTTACGTTGGGAACTATGACTTCTGGTATGAGTCTAGTCAACTTGCTGCAAAGATGGCACAAGAAGAAAACAAGAAAAAAGAAGAGAAAATCAAGGACTTACAAGCATTTGTTGCACGATTCAGTGCAAACGCAGCTCGCTCCAAACAAGCGACCTCTAGACAGAAGTTACTTGATAACATTACACTAGACGACATTAAACCATCCTCTCGCCGATATCCATATGTTGCTTTTACACCTGGTAGAGAGATTGGAAATGATGTATTACAAGTAAAAGGTATTAGTAAAACAATCGACGGTAAAAAAGTACTCGACAATGTACATTTTACGATGAACAAAGATGATAAAATTGCTTTTGTTGGGCCGAATGATATTGCGAAAACAACATTGTTCCAAATTTTAATGGGTGAAATGGAACCGGATGAAGGAACATTTTCTTGGGGTGTGACCACGGCCCAATCGTATTTTCCAAAAGATAACTCGGAGTTCTTTGATGATAACGACAAGACTCTTGTGGATTGGCTCCGTCAATACGCACCGGAAGATGAGACGGAAACATTTTTACGTGGATTTTTAGGAAGAATGCTATTCTCTGGTGAAGAAGCGTTGAAAAAAGCAAATGTTCTCTCTGGTGGAGAAAAAGTCCGCTGCATGTTATCCAAAATGATGTTAAGCCATGCGAACATTTTAGTGCTGGACGAACCAACGAACCACTTGGATCTTGAGTCAATCACTGCTCTGAATAATGGATTGATTAAGTTTAAAGGGTCTATGTTATTCACATCCCATGACCATCAATTTGTTGACAGTATCGCGAACAGACTGATTGAAATCACACCGAGCGGAATCGTAGATAAATACATGTCATATACAGATTATGTACGTGATCATGATCTACAAAAAGAAATTAGTGAAATGTATACGGAAGACGAATAGTCAAATACCTCCAACATTTACGTTGGAGGTATTTTTTATCACGCATTAACGGCAAGTCAATATCCCCACTTCAAATTTCTGAAGAAAACCAAAAAAATAAGTGGGGGATAAACTGCTCGTAAATCCCTGATTCTGTTCGGGCCTACAGGACGTAGGTCACAAAGGATTTGTCACAGGACGTGACGTTCTTATCCTTTGTTCCCCTATTGTCAGTGGGGGGTGAATAAAAACCCCCAATGAATGAAGTTTCACTTTATGCATCTACTGCAACGATACATTCAATTTCAACCGGTGTCCCACCAGGCATGACGGGTGTTCCGACTCCTGAACGCGCGTGCTTGCCTTGATCTCCAAAAACATTGATTAGCAATTCAGTTGCGCCGTTAAGAACTGCTCCTTGCTGTGTAAAATCATCTGCAGAGCTAATAAAACCTGTTACTTTAATAAATTGTTTTATTTTACGTAAATCACCGAGCTCGTTTTTTAATGCAGCAAGCGCATTCAGTATACAAATTTCAGCAAGTCTTTTCCCTTCTTCAATGGTTACTTCTTTTCCGCATTGCCCCGTTTGCGGTAATTTCCCGTCAACATATGGTAACGTACCACTCACGTAGGCTATCCCGTCATGTATAAGTACACTTGAAAAAGCATGTTTGGTTGGCAACGCTTCTGGCAAAGTATGACCTAGCGCGGTTATTTTTTCTTCTATCATTTGCATCACCTCTATATGTAGCATTTTAACACAAAAGTGCAGAAAGATAGATTATTTTAAGCACACATGCGCCCTTGCGTTTAAAAGTTGCATGAAGTGGCGGTGTTTTTTAACGCATGCCTCAATTGCGTTTAATTTTCGCTTGAAGAAACGAGATTTTTTGACGCATTTCTCAATTGCGTTTAATTTTTGCTTGGAGAAACGAGATTTTTTGACGCATTACTCGATTGCGTCTAATTTTTGCTTGAAGAACCGAGATTTTTAAACGCATTACTCAATTGCGTCTAGTTTTTGCTTGAAGATGCGAGATTTTTAAACGCATTACTCATTTGCGTCTAATTTTTGCTTGAAGATGCGAGATTTTTAAACGCATTACTCAATTGCGTTTAATTTTCGCTTGAAGAAATGAGATTTTTAAACGCATTCTTCATTTGCGTCTAATTTTTGCTTGAAGATGCGAGATTTTTAAACGCATTCCTCAATTGCGTCTAGTTTTTGCTTGAAGAACCGAGATTTTTAAACGCATTACTCAATTGCGTCTAGTTTTTGCTTGAAGATGCGAGATTTTTAAACGCATTACTCAATTGCGTCTAGTTTTTGCTTGAAGATGTGACTTTTTTAAACGCATATCCCAAATACGTCTAATTTTCACATCATTCATTTCGTTTGAGACGGAAAAAGCGTATATGACCACGAATATAAAAAGTCAGCGATGAAGACGATTCCCCATACCATGGAAATGCCGTACAAAGTGTCATTTGCATACGGAGTAATGGTGTAGTCTTCTGTACCAATCCATGATAGGTCTTTTATATATGGAACTACATCACTCAAGCTCCCCAAACTATATACCAAAAACCCAATTTGGACAGCTACGAATAGAACTAGATGAATGAGTGAGCTTATGCGATACTTTTTAGCAATATGCGCTGGGTCTTTATCCCGCTTCATAATGGCTCGATCTTTTTCAGTCAACAAATCTATTCCGCGCAATGTACCAATGTGTTTTCGCATCCAGCGATCGAGCTTTTTAAAATCCGAAACCCCAAAAGTGATTGCATAAACAACAAACACAGTGATCACTAGCTGGATCGTAGATAATTCGCCTGTTTCTACATAAATAAACCACCCTACTAGTGCTTCAATACCAATGAAGCTTATAAATAAAATAAGAAAGTACTTACTTAGTTTTCGTTTATCAAAAAAATATCGAGTCACACCAAAGATTAAGAGTGAGACCCAGGATATCACTTCTAAAACTATGATTATTTCCCATTGGTACGTTTCCATAAAAGACATACACACTCTCCTTTTTGCAAATATACTTTCTATTATTATGCAATGTACGCGAGAGAATGTCTATATCTGGATGAAATATATGAACCTATTTTCAAAAGAAAAAAGCACCTGCATATTATATTAAAAATGCAGGTGCTTCCTTTTATATTTACAACGAGTTCGTTGTTTTTTCTCTTACATGTGTGAGCATATCTTTTGTCATCGATGCAAGGTCGTATGAAGGGGCGAATCCCCACTCTTCTTGAGCCGCGCTTGTATCTAAATTATCCGGCCAACTATCTGCGATTGCTTGACGAACTGGATCTACATCATAATCAATCGTAAAGTCCGGGATATGCTTTTTAACTTCTGCAGCAATACCTTTTGGTGCAAATGACATCGCGCTAACGTTAAATGCATTTCTGTGAACAAGATGGTCTGGGTTTGCTTCCATCAGTTGATGTATAGCTTCAAGGGCATCAGGCATATACATCATATCCATGTACGTATGTTCATCAATGAATGAAGTATAGGACCCTTTTCTCGCCGCTTCATAATAAATTTCAACTGCATAATCTGTCGTCCCTCCACCTGGTGGAGTTACATAAGAAATGAGTCCCGGAAAACGAACACTACGCGT
This sequence comes from Caryophanales bacterium, assembly GCA_026168805.1. Taxonomy (GTDB): domain Bacteria; phylum Bacillota; class Bacilli; order Bacillales; family Amphibacillaceae; genus CALAMD01. The sequence goes on from JAPFDS010000033.1 coordinate 106,135, forward strand.
ATCCACTCCAAATTTTTGGTGGTAATAATCACATAGTAATTCTCCAGCTACTTTATTGACACCATACATCGTTGATGGGCGTTGTAATGTATCTTGTGGTGTGTTTTTCTTTGGTGTTGAATGTCCAAAGGCACCAATCGAACTAGGCGTAAAAAATTTCAAATCGAGTTCTCTTGCTACTTCTAGAGCATTCATTAATCCACCCATATTTAAATCCCAAGCCTTCATCGGGTTTTCTTCAGCTGTTGCTGAAAGTAATGCGGCTAGATGAATCACTGTGTCGACTTGGTGCTCTTTTGCCACCGCATGAAATCGATGTGCATCCGTAACATCTACTATTTCAAACAACCCTGCATCATCTTTATTCTTTGGTAGTCGGATATCTGATCCAACCACGTGATCTTCGCCATAGATTCCTCTTAAGTGTGTGAGCAACTCCGATCCGATTTGGCCATTTGCTCCGGTAATGAGTATTTTATTCATGATGCATTCATCCTCCAATCAAGACCAAACACTAACCTCTATTAGCGAATGATTCCTAGTTCTTTTCCGACTTCTTCATAAATAGATAATGCTTCATCAAGCATTTCTTTTGTATGTGCAGCTGAAGGCATGTTTCTGACACGTCCTGTTCCACGTGGGACTGTTGGGAATACGATTGCTTTAGCATATACACCTTTTTCAGATAAAGCATCACTAAACTCTTGTGTTTTATTTTCATCACCTATGATGCAAGGAGTGATTGGAGTTTCACTGTTCCCAACATCAAATCCTAAACTTGCAAGTCCTTCACGTAAATAGGTCGTGTTTTCCCAAAGCTTTTTGTTTAAATCTGTACTTTCCATTAATAATTCTATCGCTTTAATACTTGCTGCAGCATCTGCCGGTGATACAGCTGTTGAGAATAAGAATGGACGAGATGCTACCTTGAGCCAATCAATCAGTTGTTTGGATCCAGCGACATATCCTCCAATAACACCAATCGCTTTCGATAGTGTTCCCATTTGGAAGTCTACTTTGTCTTCTAGACCAAAATGCTTCACTGTTCCTGCTCCGTCTCCAAGCACGCCTGAACCATGAGCATCGTCAACATACGTAATAAGATCAAATTCTTCTGCAATCTCCACAATTTCTGGGAGCTTAGCAATATCTCCATCCATTGAAAATACGCCGTCTGTGATAACCATCACTTTATTATATTTGCCTGATTCTGTTGCTTCTTTTGCTTTCGCGCGTAAATCATCCATATTTGAATGTTCAAAAGGAATAATTTTTGCACGTGACAAACGGCATCCATCAATAATCGATGCGTGGTTCAGTGCGTCTGATAAAATAGCGTCTTCTTTATTCATAACTGCCTGAATCGCAGCCATATTACAATTAAATCCAGATTGGAAAGAAATCGCAGCTTCTGTTCCTTTGAATGCAGCAATTTTTTTCTCTAATTCAACGTGCAAGTCAAGCGTTCCATTAATCGTACGAACCGCGCCTGCCCCTACTCCGTGAGAGTCTACCGCTTCTTTTGCTACCTTTTTTAGTCTTTCATCAGTTGCTAGACCTAAATAGTTGTTTGAAGATAGATTCACCATTTTCTTTCCATCAATTATAATGGTCGGTCCATTTGGTCCAGTGACAGGATGAATCTCGTTATACATACCCTTATTCTTTAAATCATCAATGTTTTCTTTTAGAAAAGTATCAAGTACTTTTGCAGTCATTCATTTTTCCTCCTTGTTTTGTAAGCGCTCTATAAACATGTGTATTTACAGAGTGCACAAATACATTTTTTATTCGTTGGTTTGTATATACTATATCATAACGGACTAAATTTGTTTACTATATAAGGACATTTTGATGAATTTCATAATACGTATCTTTACGGATTATATTTATTGTTTGTTTATATGATCTTTTGTATTCTCTTTTAAAATATTTATCAACATTCACAAAAAAACAGCATCGATTATATTAATCGATGCTGTTTTTTAATATTTTTAATCTAAAATTGTAATTTCTACTTCGCGAACGCCCCAGTTATATGCTTCATCTTTTGTTGGAACGTGCAGGTCAATGCGGTCTCCTTTAATGGCTCCACCGATATCCCCTGCAATTGCTTCACCATATCCTTCGACATACACTCTAGAACCGAGTGGTATGACATTTGGATCAACAGCAATGACTTTTGCATTTGGGTCGTTGTTTAAGTCAATTCCTGTGTAAGTGACTCCTGAACAACCTTCACAACTTGCTGTATATGCCGTTGCAGTAACGGACATTGTTTCTCCATCATTTGTTGCTGGCGTTTTTGCTTCTTCTTGCGCTTGTTCACTTGACTGGCTTGTTTCTTCTTTCGGCTGTTTCTTTTCTTCTACTTCTTTCTTTTCCTCTTTTGGTTGAGCTGCTACTTCAGTTGTTTCTTTTTCATCTATTTCAGGTACATCTTCAATCGTTAATCTTTGTCCTACTATAAGAAGATTCGATTGTAGATCGTTCCATTCTGTAAGTTCTTCAATGGTAACATCATGCTCTTTTGCAATGGTGAATAGGGAATCTCCCTTTTCTACCTCATGTACTTGATAGATTTGAATGACTTGATCTGGTTGAATAACGGTTGTTGATAGTTCGTTTAAATCAACTAAATCGTCAATCGTTGTATTATATTCTTTAGCTAGATCCCAAAGATTATCTCCTTTTTCAACTGTATGTTCTTTCGCTGAAACTGATGTTGCTAGTCCGCCAGCACATATGACCCCTATAGCAAAAATCATTGCTACATATTTCTTCATAGGTAGTCCCTCCTTAAATTTCTCACATTGCCTATCCTATCACAGGGAAATAGGCAATTCAGTAACAAGACCGTTAAGAGTCTATTACAAGGATGGCCAAAAAAAGAGACTTTTATTACAAATATCATAGAATAGTAATAAACAATCATATACAACCGTTTACATTACAATTGAACGATAAAACCAAGTCGTTTCGTGACATAAGTACTATGTTTTTATCCTCAAAAAGCAAAAAAGAGGTTGGGGGACAATAGATTTAAAGTTAACTCACATACGAACACTCTAATGTAACAAGTGGAATTACCCGCTTCGGAAATATACTTCGCTTTCCCGCGGGCGGCTGGCAAGCCTCCTCGTTTTAAGGAAGGTCGACTAAACCCGGCCTTTGCGAGCCAACTCACGACTCCCCTTGCCGGGGCACGGGTCTTGCCTATGCCTCTGCTCCCGCGGGGAAGAAGAATTGCAGTTCATTCTTCACTTGTCTACGTATATTTCCTACGCTACATTAGAATGTTATTCGTATTTCGGGAGATACAACTTTGATTTGTCTCAACCTCTTTCCTCTATTTAAAAACTATCTTTTATTATTGTTGTCGACTTCTTCTTGTCAAACTTTCCTTTTTCCGAATATGCAAATCAAATCCAACACCTATAACGATAATGGCTAGCAAACTTGAAACGATAAACAATATATTATATCCGGATTGAATGGATGAAAATATAAAATCCATGATGGAGGTCCGCATGTCCTCATTTGGTAAAGTTTCAATGGTATTAATCGTTTCACCAATGTTACTTTGTGAGAACGATGACGCTTGTAACCCTAGTTCTTCTACCGTTTCAGGAAATGTCTCAACGACAGTCGTTCCCGCTTTTGTAAAGCCTCCGGTAATAAACCCTGCATAGATGGTCGGAAAAAGTGTCAAACCTACTTGACGTACGAGGGATAAAGTTCCGAGCGCTGAACCTTGTTCCGTTTCTTTAGCATTTTCTCCCACAAGTACATTCAGTGGGGCCCCGAGTAAAATACCAAAGCCTACCCCCGCGACAATACTTGTGATCGTAAATGAAAATCCATCATGTACCCATAAAGGGAATAATCCAAAACCAACAACCCCGATGAATCCCGATGTAACAACTGTTTTTGTTGCACCGATCCTGTCTGTTAAAAATCCACCAAGCCCAGCCCCTATTCCTGACGCAAGTGCTAATGGAGTTACCCAAAACCCAGCTTTTTCCGCCGGAATGTGAAACACTTGCTGCACGTACGCTGGGATAAAAATAATTCCAGCTAAAAAACCACCCGATAACAACCCTAAGATCATCGTTAATTGAAACGGACGTTTTCGTAACAGAGCGAAAGATAAAATCGGGTCCCCTCCCATACGTTCGATGCGCTTTTCGTGGTTCATTAAAAACAAGAACAAAAGGACTCCAGCAACAATCGTACTGATGACGAGTGGTTCAGTAAAGCTTTGGATAAATGCAGCACTATCTAGTTGTGTAAACCCAACCATCATGGCTAATATGGATCCCGACAATAAAATAATTCCAGCAAAATCAAGTGGGCTGTCTGTTCCTGGCTTCGTTTCCTCAATTTTAATATACCCTACAATGAGTAAAACGATAGCAATCGGAATATTAATCAAAAACATCCAATGCCATGAACCAGTAATCGATAGCACAACAGCACCTAAATTTGGACCGATGACTGCTGATAATCCATGCATTCCACCGAGTAAACCGAGTGCTCTACCTTGTTTTTCTTTTGGTAGGGTCGATAGAATATGAGAACTACCAATAATAAATATACCGCCACCACCAATGGCTTGAATAAAACGAGCGATGAGTAAAAATATGAAATTGGGACTTAATGCAACGAGTAATGACCCCACGCCAAATAAAGCAATTTCAATGAGGAATAGCCGTCTTCTTCCATATCGATCGGAAAACTTCCCTATAATAGGTACACTGATTGCGACACCAAGCGTATATAAAGTAATCGACCATGCACCCCATGAAGGAGACACCTCAAAAGAATTACTAATCGTCGTTAAAGCCGTACTTATGATTCCATTATCTAAACCAGCCATAAACACACCAATGGTAAATAAGGATATGGCCCAACCTTGTGAAGATTTTTTCGTTTCTTCCATTCCTCCGTCATCTCCTTAAGCCTATGATAAAGTGAAACTTCATTCAGTGGGGGTATTACTACTCGTTAATGCGTGATATATAAAAAGAGAGACTCTTTGTATGGTTCACCTGAGTCTCTCATGTTTGTTGGTTCAATGTACATATAAATGATGCTTTCTTAGTTTAATGAATTTCATAATACGTATTTTACGCTAAGTCACTTCAACATGTAGTTTCGTTGAACCTTCCGAAACTACATGTTGTATTGACATAGCTGATTTTGGTAATTATGAAATTCACTCAGTTAAACAAACCTTTAAACCAATTGAATACATCTCTAAAGAAATCTGCAACCTTTTCCCAAAAACTATCATCTATATTTAAATCTTTTAATTTATCTTTAACCGTTTGAGCAATATCTTCTAGTTGATTTTTCACTTTATCAAAGTCAATGTCGATATCGCGCATTTTATCAAAAAGATCTGTTAAGCGTTGAATATCTGCATCATCTAATTTTATGTTTAGTTTATCAATTTGTTCCTTAACAATTTCCTCAACGTCTTCTCTTGTGGCAGGCTTACGATCAGCGAGCATTTTTTTAATTTCTGTTAGTAGCTCACTCACTTCTTCATCGGAGACATCTTCTTTCTCGGATAAATCAGTTGCTACATCAAGCTCTTCATTCGCTAATTCCATGCGTTCTTTATCAAGCTCTTCTCCTTCGACATCATAAGCTTTATAAATTCCTGTTAAAGCGGAGTGGCCTGTTACTTTCACTGGAGATGCAACATGTACGGTAGCATCCTCTACTCCCGCTGTAAGAAGTGCGTTTTTATACATCTCAATCGTTACTTGGGTAATGTTGTCAGCAGTAACAATGTGAACATTTAAACCTGTTCCTTTTTCTTCTCGAATAATTTTAGCGGAAGAAAACATCCGAGAATGAGGATCCCCATCAATATATTTGGCAATATCTGCCCCCGTTACATTAAATTCTTTTGCATCATCATGACTGTCTACATCCAGAAGTTTTGCTACTTCTTCTTTTTGTTCTGCACTTAATGTATCTCCATAAACAATAATCGGAACACCTAGCTTTTCATTAATCCCATCAGATGCTTGTACACCCTGTGCATTCGTCGTTAGTAAAAATAATCCTACAATCATTGTGCATAAAGCAGTCCAAGTAAATAAACGCTTCATCATTTTTGGCAAGCTCCTTTTAGAACACATTTTAATTAACTCTATTTATGATACGTCTACATTATACCAATGTATTTGTTATATAAGCAATATATTTTTATACGATTGAATGTCGTAATTATCAAAATCAGCTATGCCTAAACACGCTGGTTTCCTTTTGAGCATATCGGTTTCCTTATGCTCAAACTCCTTATATACTTAGAGTAACGAAATAAAATCAGTCAGAAAGAAGAGGATATATCATCCAATATCAAGAAAGAGTCGTTAAGCGAAATGTAGGGATTATGTGGGTGGCGAATTTTTTCGCAGCAGGTAGTATGACGATGGTCATCCCTTTCATCTCCCTCTATATTGATTCGCTTGGAAATTTTTCAGAGGCATATGTTCAAAAATGGTCAGGACTTGTTTTCGCAATCACGTTCGTCACAGCATTTATTTTTTCACCCATCTGGGGGCGACTTGGTGATAAAATAGGAAGAAAGAAAATATTAGTCATTTCAGCTACTGGGATGGCACTTTCTGTCCTATTGATGGGATATGCAACTTCTGTATTTCAGTTATTCATGCTCCGATTTTTCATGGGTGTGTTCACTGGATTTGTCCCAATGTCACAAGCGTTCATTTCTGTACAAACACCTTCAAAGATCGCCGGGAAGGTATTAGGAACTCTACAAACAGGTAGTATTACAGGAACTCTCATGGGGCCTTTATTTGGTGGAGTACTTGCCGACACGATCGGATATGGTGCATCCTTTAAGTTAACATCCATTACACTATTCATGTCTGCTATTGTCGTTGCCATTGGGATTAAGGAACTCCAGGTAAAAGTAACAAATGCAGAGGAAAAAACATCTTACACGCCAAAAGAAGTCATCATGCACATTGTGAAAAGCCCGATGTTCTTGACGGTCATGCTCATTTCGATGGTTGTGCAAATTGCTCATTTTAGCATACAACCCATATTATCTTTATATGTCGTTGAGCTAAACGGACCGGCAAATATTGCGTTCATGTCAGGAATAGCTTTCTCTGTTGCTGGACTCGGAAATCTATTATTTGCCCGACGGCTCGGAAGTCTTGGAGATCGCATTGGGTACGTGAAGATTTTGATTTTCTTATTGTTTATGGCAGGAATCTTTTATTTCCCAGGAGCATTTGTAACAAATATTTGGCAGCTGATTATTTTACGCTTCCTTGTTGGAACGGCCATAGGTGGAATTATCCCACTCAGGGTAGCGTACATTCGCGAAGCTGCGCCGCTGTCCATGCAAGGAGAAGTGCTTGGATACAATACGAGTTTACGTTTCTTAGGGAACGTTGCTGGGCCTGCACTTGGTGGTCTCATCGCGAGCTCATATGGATTTCCGGCAGTATTCATTATTACGAGTACACTTCTACTCGCAAGCGGAGGCGTTATGCTATATATTTGGAATAAACATGAGCGGACATCTAAACATCCAATGCCACAAAAGTCTAGTTCTTAAGAGGTTAGTGAATTTCATAATACGTATTTTACGCCATATCACTTCAACATGTAGTTTCGTCGAACCTTTCGAAACTACATGTTGTATTGATATAGCGGGTTTTGGTAATTATGAAATTCACTCAGATACTAGGCTTTTGTTTTTCGTCATTTTTGCAATGCACATCTCTTCATGGTACAACTAACAATGAAGATTCTACTATTTCATGAAAGAAAGGTGAGCAACGTATGGGGATAGTTGTTGTTGAAGTTTGCGACGGTAATTTAATGAGTCAATATGACTTAGAAACTCTTTTCGCAGAAGAATATCCTGAAGTAGCAGTTCTCACCAATGATTGCCTTTCTTTTTGTGGTCTTTGTCAAGTTCGTCCCTTTGCCCTGGTGAACGGGAAACGAATTCATGGAAGTACACCTGAAGAATGCTTAGAAAATATTAAAAAAGCCATTGAACTAGAACTTGCTATGTTTTTCTAATATATGAATAGATGTCATCAGCTGCCCGGTTGTATATCGGGCAGTTTTTTTATGTTACACTACTCGTGACTACACATTGCACATATCGAGGTGAACATACGTTGAATATTTATACGATCGGTCATTCAACACATCCTACAGATGAATTTTTAGAGATGTTACATGAAGCTTCAATAGAAGTGTTAGTAGATATTCGAGCGTTTCCTGCGAGTCGCAAGTTTCCCCAATTTAATGAAACCAATTTCCGCAACTGGTTGAAAGATGTTGATATTGCATATGAACATTTTTCATTGCTCGGAGGAAGAAGAAATAAATCCCAACAATTTCAAGATGAATTAAATGACGGATGGAATAATCAGTCCTTTCATAATTATGCCGATTACACATTAACGAAAGACTTTCAACAAGGGATTCGCCAATTAAAGCAACTTGCCAAAAAGAAACGAACAGTCATATGCTGTTCAGAAAGGCATCCTGCCCGGTGCCATCGATTACTCATTAGCAATTGGTTAACCGCACATGGATGGAACGTCTATCACATCATTCAACAGGGAGATCAGATCCACATCGACCTCCATGAACTTGGCCAGTGGGGTGCGATGCCAATTGTAGAAGATGACGGAACTGTCGTTTATCCACATGTTTAACGCAGAAAATCCATGATTATACAAACAGCTATATCGCTACAACTGTTCGTTGTAATGATATAGCTGTTTTTTGGTACATATAAAATTCATTCCGTCACGGCAACAACCATTTGAATTTCAACGGGAGCATTTCCTGGAAGCGACGCTACTCCCACTGCCGCCCGACTACTGATGGCTATTTCCCCTACTTGTTCAAATAGATACTCAGAAGCAAAGTCAGCTAGACGTGCATGTGCTTCAAAAGATTCTTCCGCATGTATATATACATTCACGAGCAACACTTGCTTGATTTCTTCGTGTTCTTGTAATGTATCTTTTACTGCAATGAGCGCATTTTCTGCTGCTTGTCTTACCGCTTCTTTATAAGTAGAAATTGGCTCAGATGTCTTCACTTTTCCTTTTTGAATGAGCTCGCCATTTTTTCGTGGAGTCATTCCGGCCGTATAAATGATCTGTTCAAAGCGTGTTGTAGGAACGTACTTCCCTTGAGGAATTGGTTTGTTTTCTCCGCTATTTATATTCATGCCCGATACTCCTCCGCCACTTGAATAATCCGCTTCACCGCGTCAACAGCCGCTTCATGATCTTGGGAAAAATTCAGCCGGATACTATTCGTGAATTGTGGGCCAAATTCTGTTCCTGGCGTAACAATGACCGAAGCTTGCAATCGAAGAACTTTCACAAATTCTTGAATGGAAATCCTTAATGGAGGCATTTTTGGAAACAAATAACTCCCTGCTTCCGTCGGTCGAACATCAAATCCATCTGCGGCCTTAAATAAAGCTACTAAATCATCACGGATTGCTTGATGTTGAGAAATGCGCGTCTTCATCCAATCAACAGGTTCATCAAACCATGATTGTAAAACCGCTTGGCTATATCCTCCTGCTCGTAAAGATACAATCGCTTGTAACTTTTCCATTCGGTCAATAATAGTAGTAGACCCGAATGCAACACCTAACCGATACCCACTGAGCGATTCAGTTTTCGATGGGCCAATAATGGTAATGACATGCTCCGGATGAACATTTTCTTGTGCACAATAATGTGTATATGACCGTCCGTCAAACACTTGGCGAGCGTATAACTCATCAGCAATTACGGTTACGTCATATTTTTCAGCAAGATTCGCAATCGCTTGGATCTCACCTTTCGAATAAATCACACCTGCTGGGTTATTTGGGTTAGAAAATAAAAAGAGTTTAACACCTGACATAAAGGCTTCCTCTAATTGAGTGATGTTTATTCCTGCCTTTGTTTCTGTTTGATCATAATCCATCTGGATGGGAACAATTTCACCGTCAAAAAATTCAACAAGTTTTCGATTGGCAAAATAATCTGGTTCGACAATCGCTACTTGATCCCCTCGACTAACGGTAGAACCTACGGCTAAAAACAATGCGCCTTGTGTACCTGGAGTCACAATCAAGTTTTTATCCGCGTCCATCGTCGTTCCAGTAAACCTCGTCAACTTTTTCGCAAGGGATTCGCGGATATCTATGCTTCCCCTGTATTCTGTATATGCCTGCTCTGCACCAAGCTCGACCCCTTCATTAAAGTGATCGATTGCGCCAGGAATTGGAGGAAATGCGTCCACATCCCCGTGTGAGAAATCCACAAAGGTACCAGAGATTTTCTCTCCATTTATTTCTATATCGTCTGTACCTTGGCGTACTTCTTGTCCAGGTGCAAATTCAGCACCTAACTTTAAAAATTTTTGATCAATTGGATCCATTGTATATCCCTCTTTTTTTAAACGTGTGTCGTGTATACTCCTCATAATAATTGATATCGGTTTCAAACTCAATATAAGAAAAATAACCATTGGTAAATGGCACATAATAGGAGTAGACTTTGAAGTGAAATAGTATAGATAAACAATCAACAGAAGGTGATCCTATGTTCAAAGACATTACGATACAGGAGTTACGCTCCATGAATGACAACAATCATACGATTGTCGACGTTCGTTCCCCTAAAGAATATAATGAAGCAACTATTCCAGGAAGTGTGAATATTCCTGTCTTCAATAATGCCGAACGTGTAGAAATTGGTACGTTATATAAACGAGTGAATTTCATAATTCACAGCCCTTGCAGGGCAAGGGTTTCAAAGTATAAAAAAGGAAGTACCTCCCCAAATCTTGTATAATGGTAGTTGAGTAAAGACTAACCAAAAGACTGGAGGAGTACTCCCTATGACCATTATA
>JAPFDS010000066.1 GCA_026168805.1 Caryophanales bacterium
GAAAGAACAACAGATCCATATAGGTCTGGTGGCTACAGCAGAGAGGTCACACCTGTTCCCATACCGAACACAGTAGTTAAGCTCTCTAGCGCCGATGGTAGTTGAGACTTTGTCTCCGCAAGAGTAGGACGTTGCCAGGCAATCTTTTTATGCAATGTGAAGGGCGATAGGAGGATTAGCTCAGCTGGGAGAGCACTTGCCTTACAAGCAAGGGGTCGCAGGTTCAAGCCCTGCATCCTCCACCATTTAAAATGCCGGTCTAGCTCAATTGGCAGAGCAACTGACTTGTAATCAGTAGGTTGGGGGTTCAATTCCTCTGGCCGGCACCATTAAAACATTATGTGTGAAAAGTACCCATCTAATGGGATTAATATACTTAAAAAACGAGCGAAAGTACTTTACCGAGGGCGGGCTAACCAACTTCATAAAAGGTACACAAGTCCTTGAGACGTTTTAATACATTTTGAGCCATTAGCTCAGTCGGTAGAGCATCTGGCTTTTAACCAGAGAGTCGGAGGTTCGAATCCTCCATGGCTCACCATTTTGTGCGGGTGTGGCGGAATTGGCAGACGCGCTAGACTTAGGATCTAGTGTTTTCGGACATGTGGGTTCAAGTCCCTCCACCCGCACCATTATATATATGCGGAAGTAGTTCAGTGGTAGAACACCACCTTGCCAAGGTGGGGGTCGCGGGTTCGAATCCCGTCTTCCGCTCCAGTAAAACTTTATACACTTGTAGTGTCTTGCCGGGGTGGCGGAATTGGCAGACGCACAGGACTTAAAATCCTGCGGTAGGTGTACTACCGTGCCGGTTCGATTCCGGCCCTCGGCACTACGAGCGCCCGTAGCTCAATTGGATAGAGCGCTTGACTACGGATCAAGAGGTTAGGGGTTCGACTCCTCTCGGGCGCGCCATTTTTAAAGTTGTTTTTATATGTTACGGGAAGTAGCTCAGTTTGGTAGAGCACATGGTTTGGGACCATGGGGCCGCAGGTTCAAGTCCTGTCTTCCCGACCATCGAATGTAATGGGGCCTTAGCTCAGCTGGGAGAGCGCCTGCCTTGCACGCAGGAGGTCAGCGGTTCAATCCCGCTAGGCTCCACCAATGTAATTTGTTCCTTGAAAACTGAACAGAACAATCATTATGGTAAGAGAAACATATAACATGTTTACTCGTTAATTTTTTAATTA